>JAHHHL010000047.1 GCA_019359375.1 Lyngbya sp. HA4199-MV5 | reverse complement strand
CGAATAACTTTAGCTGGCTCACTCGTTCAGCGATAATGGTTTCTAGTTTCATGGGCGTAGTCCCTCGAATGCTTTTCTATTCTGAAACTACGCCTTTTCTGTCCCCCGCGCTTTTTTTCGTTCACCCCCTGTAAACCAATTGCTGAAGCCGTTTTCAGTCATACTCACCACACCTCATCCCCTATCCCCTGTTCCCTATACCCGCCTTGACAAAGCTGTGGTTTGCTCCATCAAAAAACGCACCAAGTCTCTCTGCATAAAGTCTCTTTAGCAAGAGGGGTGACACTTTCACAAGAGAGTGCGTTAATAGAAATGTCAAAAAAGACAGCGAATTGATGTTGCTATGCTGCCGAGCTATACCGTGCGAGAAAGCCACAAGGCAAAGCACGTCTCTCTCAAGGTTTCAGTTGCAGGCAGCCTAGAGGTCGTGGTGCCTCAAGGGTACGATCAGACGGCGATTCCGGCGATTTTGCAACGCAAGCAACGCTGGATCAATCGAGTTACGCAGCAAGTTGAGACGCGCCATGCCTTAATTGGAAGCGAACCTGCTGACAAATTGCCCGCACAGCTATGCCTGCGAGCGATCGAACAAGCGTGGCAAATCGAATACTGCCCCACTCAGTTACCGGGCATTCGGGCGATCGAGCAAGCTGATCTGTCACTGACGCTGTTTGGGCAAACACTTGACCAACATGCTTGTAGCGAAGCGCTCAGACAATGGGTGCTTGGCAAAGCTCGAAAGCATCTGCTTCCCTGGTTGCGAACCGTAAGTCAGGAATTGGAGCTACCGTTTGAAACCGCGTCGGTACGGGGGCAAAAAACCCGTTGGGGGAGTTGTTCGAGCCGCAAGACCATCAGCCTCAACTGCAAGTTACTCTTTCTGCCCAGTGAATTGGTACGCTATGTGCTGATTCATGAGCTATGCCACACCGTGCATCTGAACCACTCAGCGGCGTTTTGGGC
Organism: Lyngbya sp. HA4199-MV5; assembly: GCA_019359375.1. GTDB lineage: Bacteria > Cyanobacteriota > Cyanobacteriia > Leptolyngbyales > Leptolyngbyaceae > Stenomitos. The sequence continues at coordinate 46,743 of JAHHHL010000047.1, read as the reverse complement.
GCTGGTCGCGCACTACGAGCCGAACTATCAGCAGCTTGATGCAAGCTTGCGAGATGCTCGTTATCATGTGCCGCTGTGGATGGAGACGTGAGGGGAAGGACGAGGGATGAAGGATGACAGCCCCTAGTACGCAAGGGCTTGAGAAAGCGGTTTTTTGAGTCGGTTAAAGCCCTTTCGCCAACATCTTACTGCCAGTGGTTAAGAAGGGTGGCATGGGGCAGTCGAGCAAAATGACGATCGCCCACAATAATTCCGCTTCCTGTACGGTCACTTTATTGTCCAACAGCACGGTATGAGCACAGGCATCAACGATCGCTTGTTTGAGTTTTGGGGTTGCCAGGTTCAGGCGATCGAGGCTGTGCTTCAAGGTTTTCATGTTGCTAGTGGGCGGCACGTCGGGAACCGTTTCCTGTCCTGCTCCTGGCAACCGATACACACCGGAACGAAACGCATAGGCGATGGCATCCGCACCCGTTTGTCCTACCTGTGCAAGGCTGGATAGCAAGAGCAAACAATCTGACCAGATTTGCCCGATCATCGTGAACTCGGTCGTTTGAGTATTCTTTGCATTAAACGGCTGCAAGCGATGGCGCAACACGGCATACAGCACAAACTCCGACAGTGACCAGCGACCATCTGCATTTGCCAAGCCCTGAATGCACTTGAAGAGCCGCTGATGCTGATCGGTATCGCGCTGACGCAGAATGGGAACGGTGAGATCGACCAGTGGCAGGCGCGATCGCGGGTCAAGCGCGTCAATGTCAGTACTCAATGCCAGCGTTTTTTCAATGACATCGGCGGGTTCAACTTGCTTCAACCACTCCAGTTGTTTGGTGCGCACCTGTGGATTTTGGGTGTCGAGCAAGAGACCGTAGACGATCGCGATCGCGCCCTGGGGTTCTCGAATACCTGATTGAAGGGATTCTGGCAATTGCCCTAGTAGCGCTTTTGCATAGGCATAGTGTTCGGGTGTTACTGTGCCAATTTGTTCAATCACCTGAGCCGGATTTGCCTGAATATGAGATGGCTGTGAGGCTGATCCGCCACTTGCGAACCCCATCGTCAGCGATTCTTGCCCGTCTAAACTACTCGATGCAAACCTGGGCGTTTGTCCTGCGTACTGACGCTTGGAGGCATCCAGACGACGAATGCGTTGTGCCAGTGGGGGATGGGTTGCGAACAAGTCTTCAAAAAAACCAAAGCGCAACGCGCTGCCAAAAAACATGTGGCTGTTGCTCTCGGCAGTTGGTGTGCGAACGAAGGAACTGTCATGATGACTGGCGATTTTAGCAAGTGCCCCTGCGATGCCTGCGGGGTTGCGCGTAAACTGCACCGCAGACGCATCAGCGAGAAATTCGCGCTGACGGGAAATGGCACTTTTAATGAGCCGACCACAGAGCAGTCCCAAACTCCCCACAACCATGAGTGCAATGCCAAATGCCAGCATCGCATTACCTTTTTCATCGCGCGATCGCCAATCGATGACAATGCGCCCCGTAATGTAAATTAGCAACAGCCCATGCAGCACACCAATGAGCCGAATGTTGAGCCGCATGTCGCCGTTCAAGATATGGCTGAATTCGTGCCCAATCACGCCCTGTAGCTCGTCGCGGGACAGTTGCTCTAACGTACCGCGTGTCACTCCAATGACCGCATCCTTGGGCGTGAAGCCCGCTGCAAAGGCATTAATCCCCTGTTCGCCATCCATCACATAGACGGCAGGAACCGGGATGCCAGCGGCGATCGCCATTTCCTCGACGACATTCAACAACTGCCGCTCTTCAGGATGCGCCATTTCTGACAACAGCAACCGTCCGCCCATCTCCTGAGCAATGACGCTCCCGCCTGCTTTCAACGTTTGAATTTTATACAGACTCCCCAAACCCACCAGCACGATCGTACCCGTGCCAATGGTGAAAAACAGCGACGGATCCCACCAGCTAAAGGCTGCCTTTTTTACAACAGGTGTACAGGGCACCCGTGTAGAGCTAAGCGACGTGGGACTGGGAGAAACACTATTGGGATCACGCGGTCTAAAGCGCTCAGCCGGATCGTTCATATTGGGGCGAACGCCTGGATCGGTAGAATACGTGCGCGATTGGGGGCAGTCAATCGCCACATAACGAGACGATCGTGACTTCGATCCCTTAAACGAACTGGACAGCGTAACTACCGCCGCCAAATAAACCGTGACGATGATAAACAACAGCGATAGCCCAAAAAGCAGGATTAGCTTGCGCGTATTGTTCCGTGCCTGATCCTGATGCTCAAAAAAGTTCATGATGCTCCGTCAGGAGGATTCGGCAGAACCGTATATCCTCCAAAGATGAATGGGGTGAATGGTAGTTAGCGATCGGCGGTCAGCCTGGGAAAGGAGAGTTTTGAGTTTTGAGTAGCGTCTTGCGCTGACAAGCTAGAGAGTTTTGAGTTGGAAGAGCGGTCAGCACTCAGCGGGCAGCTAGCTCTTTAGCCTTTAGCCTTCTGCCTTCTGCCTCCTGCCTTCTGCCTTCCTCTAACTAAACGAAACTCGTGGTGCTACTTTCACTTCTGGAGCGGCTTCTTCGAGCAATTCTGCTGCGGCAAAGTTAAAGCCATTGGCGACTAGATTGCTGGGGAACACTTCGCGCTTGGTGTTGTAGAGCGTCACTGCATCATTGAACGCTTGACGGGCAAAGGCGACTTTGTTTTCGGTGGACGACAGTTCTTCCATCACGCGGGTCATCGTCTGGTCTGCCTTCAAATCGGGGTAGGCTTCAGAGACAACCATCAAACGTCCTAAAGCACCTGTCAGCAAACCTTCTGCGTCACCCAACTGCTGCATTGCACTCGGATCGCCGGGATTCCTAGCGGCGCGGCTGTTGGCAGATAGGGCAGCATTCCGGGCAGCAATCACGGCTTCCAGCGTTTCCCGCTCGTGCTTCATGTAGCCTTTTGCGGTTTCCACCAGGTTGGGAATCAAGTCGTAGCGCCGCTGTAGCTGCACATCAATTTGGCTGTAGGCATTTTTGTAGCGGTTGCGAAGCGTAACAAGACCGTTGTAGCCATCTAACAAGATGAAGCCAACAACCAGTATCAGTACAACGAGAAAAATCAAGGCTCCCATAATGTCTCAGTCCTAGAGTCGATAGGTCGGTGAAGAAAACTGATGAAGCGGAAACGGTCGCGACGATCGACGGATCGTTAGTGCGAGGTTTTAAGCTGTTTTCGCTTTAATTTGCTGTCAACAGGAAATTTTCGCTCAAGCTGAAGTGTGCCCACATAGCGCGTTCTTTTAACAGATTCAAGCGTCACATGACTGAATGCAGAAATTGAGCGGCATCAAGCAAACATTTATCAGCGCTTTGCCAAACTGCTTGCTTTGTTGAAGTTTGTCTAAGATTGAAGAAGCAGGGCTTCGAGTGTTCTCGAATTGCTGCGATCGCCCCGACATTGCCCTGCTATTAAACCAAAGGACTCTTATGATACAAGCTGCTTCTGATACCGTTACCCCACTAGACAATCCCCAGGAATGGAATTTGTCTGACCTGTATCAGGGGTTTGACGATCCACGTTTGGCGCAGGATTTGGCAGATCTGGAAGCACAGGCGGCAGCGTTTCGGCAGAATTATCGAGGAAAGGTAAGCGAGTTGCAGCCAGACGCGATCGCCACTTGCTTGAAAGAACTGGAGGCGATCGCGCAAACATCGGGCTATCTCTATGCCTTTCCTGCACTGGTCTTCTCGGCAGACACGCGCAATGCTGAAGCCAAGCAGATGCAGGATAAAGTGCTGGAAGCCATCACGGGCATTGAGAATCAGCTTTTGTTCTTTGATCTGGAACTGAAAAAGCTGGACGATGCGACGTTTGCAGCACTGGAAGCCACGCCCGTTTTGCAACCCTATCGTCATTACTTCTACAACATTGCCAAGTTCCGTCCCTACACGCTTTCAGAAGACGTAGAGCAGACGCGGAACCAGGACAGCCTTACTGGACGGCAGGCGTTTATTCAACTGCGATCGGTGCATTTGGGCGAGCAAGAATACGAACCCGTCACCACTCCCGATGGCAAAAGCGCCAGCACCGATGCCGAACTGAGTGCGTTGCTCTTCCATCCCGATCGGGAGGTGCGCTATAACGCCTATGCGTCGGTACGCAAGGTGATGCAGCAGCACAACTCGCTGTACGGCTACATTCTCAGCACCGTAGCGCAAGATCACAAGCTGGAAAATCAGATGCGCGGGTATGAGTCCACTCTGCATAAGCAACTCCTTGCCGATGAAGTGTCTGAGCCTGTGTTTCGCGCCATTATGGACGGCACCCGCGATCGCTTTGACCTGTGGCAGCGCTATTACACGCTAAAAGGTCAGGCGTTAGGGCAACCCATTCGCACCTGTGATGTCTATGCGCCGTGGGGCAGTGAAGCGGTGGAAACCTTGCCCTACAAAGCAGGTGTAGAAACCTTACTGGCAGCGCTGGAACAGTTTGACACCAACTATGCCCGTCGTGCCGAAGAATTTTTTATCAATAATTGGGTAGATGCAAAAGTGCGTCCCGGTAAGCGGGGTGGGGCGTTTTGTTGGTACAGCCACGGCAAACACAGCTACCTGCTGCTGTCGTATACGGACGATTACAATTCGCTGTTTACCCTGGCGCATGAAATGGGGCACGGATTACACTTCGCCTGGATTGACGATCGCCAGTCCTATTTCAACAGCAACCCGCCGATGGTGCTGGCAGAAATCGCCTCTACCTTTAATGAATTATTGCTGCTGGATTATTTGCTGAAACAAGCGACTGATAATCCTGCATTAAAGAAGAGTTTAATTACTCGGCAACTTGAAGATCAATTGAATTTACTGTTCCGTCAAAGCACGATCAGTCGATTGGAATTGGCAGTCCACGATCGCGCCAAACAAGGCAGCTTTGATCAAACGTTTGTCAATGAGCAATGGCGATCGCTGTATCAAGAACTTTGTGGCGATGCGGTGGACGTTTTATCCGAACACCAGTACGATTGGGCACGGATTGGACACATCTACTTCAAGCCGTTCTACTGCTATCAATACACCGCTTCCAACATCGTCAGTCTCGCTTGCTATCAGAAATATCTGCAAGTTGGCAAAGACTTCATCCCTGGTTATATGGAACTACTCGCAGCAGGCGGCAGCATGGATCAGGTAGAGGCTTTACGGAAATATGTCGATGTCGATCTAGAAAACCCGGTCACAATTCACGCCGCTTTGAAGTACGTGGAAGGATTGCTAGGTCAGCTTCAAGCAACATTGTAAAACTGTTCGTAGAGGCAGGTTTGTCATTAAAGCGATGAGCTAGATGCAAAGACGCTGGCAAAACCTGCCCATACCAGACGGTAACTTTTTTCGGAAATTACTTTGATTGAATGATTGAATTAATTGAACCAGACAGCAAAACCAAAAAACTGACCGCCAAAGACCTGGGCAAGCTGTGTCCACACATTCCGATCGGTCATCTTACCCACTTCTAAATACGGTGCTGCCGCTGTTCCTTGTAGCCATAGCACGACATCCATTGTGCGCGGCTCTAGAAAGGCTTTGCGAAGATTGACTCCCCTGATTTCGCGTGCCCGCCAGAATGGTACAAGGGTCTTCCCTGCCAGCAACCCGTCTGCTTCGTCTAGAAAGGCTAGCCAGCCATCAATCATGGGTTGCGTCACGCGTGCATTCGGAATCACACCTTTCTGTTTAGGGTTGGGCAGCCATTCACGATCGTTATCCTTCTCTGCTGCAATGAGCTTCCAGGACTGGCGGCTTAGCGCTGTCGTGGTCTGCAAATACTGCAAGGCAGTGGTCATCCGTTGTGGTTCAGCGACCGGAAAGCGTAGCAGATGCACAAACGCCACAATATCCACAAAATCGATGCCGCCAAAGCTGTAGGGATTTTGTTCAGGACGACCATCGACTAGAAACTTGTAGGGTGTTTCTGGTTTCGTGAAAATCACATGCGCCAACGCATCGAAAAATTCCTTTCCATCATGCGCCAGGGCAAATTCGCCGATCGCGCCCAGCAGATTAGTGTAGCCCTGCAACCAGACGGCATCCCCGGCATCGAAGGCGATCGTGAACCCTTTCGCCTGCTGTTCCGTTGTCCGTATCCGATTAATGGTGGCAAAAATGCGCCACAGCGACTCTGTGGATTCAATCTTGCCGTCCCCGTTTAAATCCAGCCGAATGAGTCCCAGTCGCAGCGGCAATTTGATAGCAGGATCTTTGATGGGTGCTAGCGTGGTGCGTACCGTTGCCAGATCATTCAAGAAGGTTTGAAGAATCTGCCGCGTGTCATCGTACCGAATCACTTGTGGGTTGGGGTTTTCTGGAATCGGCAGGCGTAGAAATGGCAGCACACCCGTCACCGAGTTGTGGCGTAACCCGTACCGATACAACGATTGCGCCAAACGCTCAACGCCGCTCATCAACTGTGTCACACCCAAACTGAACCGTGCCTGATCATCCTCTGGCTTCTCTTTCAACCGTGCCAGCATTGCCGCTTCACCCTCGGCAAACTTGCCCGCAATTAAAAAGGGTTCGATCGCAGACGGCGTTTCAATAGCCAGAGTGCGGGGCACCCAGAGCGCCAACAGAAGCAGTGCAGCACAAAAGAGAACGCGCACAGATGATTTCAGCATGAGGTTCGTAGTCGCCGTGGTTAATAGAGGGTCTTACACAACAGTTCTACACTGAAAGATCGGACGTTTCGGGCAAAAACAGGCGTTAGTCTAACTGTGTGTCTTCGATCGCTTTTGCCTTTTGTCGATCGGCGATCGCCCCTTGCGAGTCTCCCATTTTTGATCGAATCTTGCCGCGAAGTTGGTAAGCTTCTGAAAAGTTAGGATCTTGCTGAATGATTTGATTGGCATCGGCGATCGCGCCTTTGTAGTCTTTCAACTCATAAAGTGCATCTGCGCGTGCAAAGTATGCTGATAAGTTCTGAGGATCCAACCGCAAAATTTGATTGAAATCGGCGATCGCGCTTCGATAGTTTTTCACTGCTTGATGTGCATACCCTCGGCTGAGGTAAGCACGAATGTTTTGTGGATCTAAGCGCAAAACCTGGTCGTAATCTTGAAGCGCTTTTTGCTGGTTTTTGAGCGCAAGATAGACACCGGCTCGACTAAAATAGACCTCGCTATTGTGAGAATCGAGACGCAAAACCTCAGTGTAATCTGCGATCGCGCCCTGGTAATCATCGAGATGCACTCGGAATCTGGCACGTTCCAGGTGAGCCTGAGTGTTTTTGGAATCCAACCTCACTGCCTGATCATAGTCCTGCGTGGCTGCTGCTTTCTCGTCTAAGCGCCAGTGTGCTTTGCCCCGTTGCAGATAGGCATCAACATCTTTTGGATTGACGCTCAGAGCTTTGTCTGCACGCTCAATGTCTTGCTTGAGCCTCTGTTGATGCGCTTGTCTGGGGTTTTGCACATAATAGCTAGCCATACTCACCAGTGCAGTGAAGTTAGGAATGAACGCATACAGCGTGCCAATGATTCCTCCCAGTAAGGTGAGCAGATACAGACCCGCTAATCCCGCTCTGGTGCGACGTTTGGCTTTGGTTTCCCGGTGGCTTTCGACCAGGCTCAATGCCAGACCATAGCGTTTGGCAAAGGGTTTCGCGCCAAAGTCATTTTGCTGAAGCAGAGCAAAAATAGCGTGTAGAAGCTGGTCGCGATCGCCCACGGGCACAGAAGCCAGTTGCTTTCGCAGCTTGGCAACCCGAAAGCTGGTGGGAATCGTCAGCGCAATTAAGGCTGCAAACACCAGGAATGGGGGTTGCCCTAATCCCAACAGCATGAGCAGCAGCACGCCGATACTTTGAAACACCACTGCCAGGTATGGATGGCGAGAAAACAGCAGCAGGTTTGCAATTTGCCCACCATCCAACGGGTAAACAGGCAGCAGGTTGAATAGATTCAAGGAAATCAGGATCATGCTGGTGGTATGCACCCAGTCTGGATAGGCATTGGCATCTGAGCCAGAGAGAGCATGATCACCGATCAGAATCGCTAACCCAATGCCCAGCACCAATCCCGGTAGTGGACCTGCCAGCGACACCCAGAATTTTTGCGTCAGCGTGGCATCATCGTTCCGAGCGGTTGCCAGCGCACCCAAGAATGGCACAAAGAAGACGGTCGTATCCTGGTAGCCCGACAGCTTCATGGCAACCAGATGTCCTCCTTCGTGGAACAAAATCGCGCCAAGGAGGATGAGCAGTGTCTCCCAGTTAAACAACTGTGTGTAGCTCACTGCAAACAGGGCAAGGCTGCCCAGCAAGAGCCACACCTTTGCTTTGCGGGAGAATAGCCCTTTAGGTTGTCCTTCCAACCGCTGAAATTCTGCCAGGTCGAGGGCGATCGCGGCATCGGTTGTCAGCGTTGCGCCCGCGTCCTGCTGCCCAGCCTGCTTTTTACTCGACCTTTTATACCGTCCGCGTGCCACTTTCAGCACAGCAGTGAACGCCACCCAGTTTGTGAGACGATAACCACGATCGTCTTCAACTAAATGGACTTCTCCAGCCTTCGCTAAGCGGTTAATGTTCTCCCTCTCATGTGCCTCAAACGTTTCAACAAACCCGTCAGGCGTTAGATTGAGCGGTGTTTTGGTTTGGCTCAGCGCCGCCAGTTTGTCTTTGTGCGCCTGCCAGAGCGTTTCTAAGGAAGCATCTTCGATCGCCTGTAGGATATCTTGAGGATTGTCGCTAAAAAACCCGTAGAGCTTGTTGTTGCCCGTCATGAATCGGGTGCCATCGGCAAAGAAGGTCGAAAAGCCAAAGTTGAATGGAGCAGCGGTATTGTAGGGCTGTTGTACTTCAACCCCGGCATAGGTCTGACACGCCTCATGCCGCAGCAACACATGCCAAACGTGATTACCCTCGGTGCGCTCGGTTTGATAGTAATCGCAAAACTGAAAGCCCAGAGTTTCTAACGCCACGATCGCAGGTTGCAACGTTTCTTTGAGGTGATCGGGGACGGCTTCGATGTCTTGCCGCTGAAACCGGGCATAGGGAAACGTCGTTTGACGCGTCCGCAGGTAGACGATGAAGTAGGGAAAGGCGTAGATGAGAACAACCAGCAGCAAAGGATAGAGCAGAGATGTCATGACACAGAGCAAAGGATAACCATCGCTAGTGTTCCCCTGGTCGATCGTCCGTTAGCATCTGTCAGGGAACCCTGGTGGAAAATCATGACGAGCGTTTTGTCAGTGGGTGAGAGAGCAAAGAGGATGATGATTGGAATGCCTTTCCGCAGACGTGCCACGATCGCCCTCAGTAGCATTCTCTGCCTCTGTTTTGTCTGGATCGCACCTGTCGCCCTGGCACAGCCCTTACCTGCACAACCTCCCACGTTCACCGATCTTTGCTTGCAGCGATCGAGCCTTTTTGCTGAGACCAAACACACGATCGACGTGTTGTTGCAACAAGCGCAAACCTCTAGCTGCCTCCAGGCAAACCAGACGCTTTCACGCCTCACTACGCTAGAACTTACGGATCGTCACCTGGTTGATCTCAGCCCTCTGCGATCGTTCACGCGCCTTACCGTTTTAAGACTGGATCAGAACCAAATCGTGGATCTCAGTCCGTTGAGTACCCTTACCAACCTGACCGCACTCTACCTAAGTGAAAATCGAGTCAGGGATCTCAGTCCCCTGCGATCGCTCACCAACCTGACTGCCCTCTTCCTCATCAAAAATCGCGTCACCAACCTCGAACCACTCCAACCGCTAACCGACCTTAGCGATCTGTTTTTGATTGGCAATCGCATTGATGACATTAGCCCGTTGCGATCGCTGACCAGCCTGACAATCCTTCTGCTCAGCGACAATCGGATCGATGATCTTAGCCCATTAGAACCCTTGCGATACCTGGTGATTCTCGGTCTACGTCGCAACCGCGTCAGCGATCTCAAGCCGCTTCGTGAACTCACCAGATTAATTGAATTAAATCTTGGTGAGAATGACATTACTGATTTGGAAGCGTTGCGATCGTTCACCAACCTGTCAGAACTAAATCTGAGCGATAACCAGATCGATGATCTCAGCCCGTTGCAGCCTCTCCGTCAGTTGACCCAACTTAACCTGCGCCGCAACGATGTTACTGACCTGAAGCCGTTAAGCTCACTGAACAAACTCCAAGAATTGAATCTTGAGGACAATCGTTTGACGGATGTTAGCGTGCTGCGATCGCTCACAAAATTGAAGAAATTGGCTTTGGCAAAGAACGCGATCGCTCAACCACTTTGCCCCATCGAACCAGAGTCCATCTGTCATTTCTAACAAGTCTTCATACTGGTCAATCACTCTGGGAGAAACTCAGGTAGCTGCGTAAATGAGTAAACTGGTCAGCACTACGGATGCCTAAGAGAATCTCTTGACGAATCGCACCTAAGATTGCGACCTGATCAGTGGCAATTAAGTCTTGTAGCGTAGCAACGATCGGAGAAGACGCAGGTGGTGTTCTCCGGCGCAATGCGAGTGACCAGACGGACGTATCAACAATGACGCTCATGCCTGCTGCGTTGCTGTTTGTAATCGTATTCTTCGTCATAGTCGATCGTCCCAAGCAGGTCTAGCACTTGAAGCCGCTTACGGCGTTGAATGTATTCGCGCAGAACCCATTTCTACCAGGGCATCAATGGTTGCCTGGTCATTGAGTGCTAATGCCTCTTGGAGCAGAGATTCGTTGATATTGAGCTGAGTAACCATAACGAATGCTGAATAACCGCTCGGATAGTCCACTGATAGTGCGCTTTCTCCGACTCTAAACTAACGCTATGAGTCGCCATAGAGATCTTCTCGACGGAAGGTGAGAGCGGGAGAGGCTAACCCAACCGGGTAGGCTGAAATCTGGAAGGGCGATCGCTGGGGAGTAGGAACAGATGGCTCATCAATGACCAAAACAACGCGATGCTGCCCAGGCAAAAGATCGGGCGGCACTTGTAGCGTGAGCTGCCCATCTGCGGTGATCGTCGCTGTGGTTTCGATCGTTCTCATGCCGCTGTCCAGAATGCTTTGAATTGAGTCTAACGCTTCACCCCTCATCCCTCATCCCTCCCCTTTCATCCCTCATCCTTTAGCTTTTATCCTTTCTCCTTTCTCTTACCTGCTCCCGCAACCGCAACACCTACTCTTCCTTGTAGCCAAGCTCGATCGCCGAATTTTATGGCAGCAGGATAAGGCTGTCACAATATTGAGGACGGAAGAGGCGGAAGTCTCATTGATCTAGAGTCAAAATGGTTTGGCTACGGTAGCGCTCAGCGATCGCCATGACGGTGGCATCGACAAAATCAATCCGACTATCGGTGTACTGAGCGAGAATCGCTGCGACTCGAACCAAATCTTGCTCTGTGAGAGCCGTTAAGCGAAAGCGGCTGGCAGAAAGTCCTTGCAGGAAAGCAACAGTAATTGCGGTGCCAGCATCACGCCCTACCAGATACGCAACTTCAGTTAAGGTCGTTTGCGGTAGCAGGATGCTTTGCTGTTGGAGGTAGACACTGACGGCGGCGGCATGGCTTTGATCAGTCCGGTTGAGCAAGGCAACGACAAAACCTGTGTCTGCTACAGCGGTGATTGTTTCCACGTCCATCCGGTATTGGCTGTAATCTCAGACTGTAGGATTGCTTCTGACTGTTCACTCAGTTGAGGAGAACCAGAAAATAGTCCAATTAGCGGGTCGGGCTGAGGCTGGGATAGTGATGATTCAAGCTGCTCATCAATGACCAAAACAACGCGATGCTGCCCAGGCGAAAGATCGGGCGGTACTTGTAAGGTGAGTTGCCCATCTGCGGTAATCGTTGCTGTAGTCTCGATCGTTCTCATGCCAACGTCCAGAATGCTTTGGATTTAGTCTAACGCTTCACCCAGGCGCGACTAGCTTTAAGTTAAAGGGCGCAAAATTTGCACGTCAATTCTAAAGGCTTGTGTGCTCTCTGCTAAGCCTTCATTGGCTGTGATTAACGGAATAGAGTTAGACGCTGCCACTGCCAAATGTAGAGCATCGAGTGTACGAAGGGAGGTTTCAAAGCGGCTTAGCCAATCTCGCGCCATGTCGTAGTGAGCGGGTTCCAGCGCTAACCGAGTATAGAAACCGCTATCAAGGTCTGTTTGAAACCGATCGACGATCGCCTGTGCGTCTTCCAGCGAGATTTCTGACATTCTGACGCGGCGAGCTAAGGCTGAAATGATCTCCACCTCTACGAGTTGACTGACGGCTGGCTCAGATTCGTTCCGAAGTAATGCCTCGATCGCATCACTCAGCGCTTCTCCCAATAAAACGGTGCGACAACGCTTGTCTCCAAATAGATCAATCGCGTTCTCCCTGACGTGCTTTGATCACGGTTGCACTCAAAGGCTCTCCCTTAGCTTGTAACGAGTCTCGAAACCGCTTTGTATCAGCAAACCATTGCTCTCTGGTTTGTAGCGGCACTAAACGAGCAACCGCTTTCTCGTCCTCAACCAGCACAATCTCTTCTCCTTGAGCAACTTGTTGTAAAAGGGCTTTGAGATTACTAGCGGCTTCTTCAATGCTGATTCTTAACATAGTGCTTTGCCGTGTAGCTTGCTAAGGCAATAATGCCGCTGGTATCCGCTAGGACATCGATTCTTGCCACAGCAGTTCTTCGTCTCGCTCTGAAAGATCGCCTCTGCCACTAGCTCCTAAACCAACAGAACGAGGAAGCGATGTCTGGCTACTGGAAAGATAGCGCTCGATCGCGTCTTGAATTAACTCGGAAGCAGGACGATTTAGCTGCTGAGCCAATTTCTCTAGCGCTAACGTCGCTTCTTCAGATAAGTAGACTGTCGTTGCTTTCATGCTTCATACCTTAGCAGATTGAGAATAGCGCGATCGCCTCTCATCTCTCTTCATCCGTCATCCTTCTTTTCACCCTTCGCAAAACTCCTCAAAGAGCTGGAAGAATCTTGTCAGAGCCTCTTGCTCGTCGGTTGAGTGGAAGACAATAATGCTGTCCCACGACTGGGAGGACTGGATTTGAAAGCGATGTTGTATCCAGTCTTGAAACCCATCGAAGCTTTTTTCCTGCTCAGTCAAAGGCAGATTCAGTTCTCGCCGCGCCAAGCTGTAGCCCAGTAGTAGCATTTTGAGCCGTGTGAGAGAGGGTCGCCCCAGATACATACCCGGTCTTGCCTGGATTCGATGCAGCAGCGGATAGAGATATTCCGCCTGGTGCGCGGCTGGGTACTGAATCGCTTCTTGCATGATGACCTCTCAAAAGGTTGTTTCCGTAACCTGGAACGGCTGACCACGAAACGCTTTGTTGTGGAACTGAAGATTCGCTAACCAGGTTTTTCTGGGGGTGCCACGAGGATGATGGTTATCAAAAATGATTTCTGTATCTTCGATCGTAACGGCAATGCCTTCGTGCCGACCATTTTCAGAAATCGCGCTCCCTGGCACACTGTCATCGTAGATGTAACTGTCTAAACCTGTGCTGGCTCCTGTGTACAGTTTGATGTGCTGACCTGAAATGGTTTGCGTAATCAAGTAACGCTTGATTGCCTCGGCACACTGAACACACTCAAAGTTTGTGTAGCGACTGACAATCTTGCCAATCTGCTGAAGCTGCTCATCTGTAATGCTGTTACTCGCCACCCCTCATTCTTTCCCCTACCTCCCAACTCAAAACTCTTAACTCAAAACTCATAACTATTTCATCTCCCTCCTCACCCGCTCCCGCAACTGCAACACCCACTCTTCCTTGTCGCCAAGCTCGATCGACTTTTGGTTTTAGTTTGACTCGGTGAAAAGGGATTCAAGATCGCGATAACCACTAACAACACGAACAATATTAATGCCGTCTGGTCTGGGGTAGTAGAAGACAATGTAATCCTGCACTGCAAAGCCGCGTAGATTGGGAGCTAGTGCTTCGTAACGTTTTCCCATCTTTGGAAAATTAGCGACTTGCTTACACTTCTGACGAATTGCTTCAAACAAGCGACTGGCGGCACTGGCGTTACGTTGAGCAACATACTCACAAAGCTCATCTAAGTCGCGAACAGCTTCCTCTGAAAATGAGTAGCTATTCATGTTTCTGCTTGCTTTGACATCTGAGTAATTTTTGCTTGAAGTTGGGCAAAGACTGTTTCTCCGTCTACCACTTGTCCTCGCTGAATTTGGTCTGTCCCTATTGCAATTTTCTGTCGCAGTGCTTCCAATTGCTGCTCTCGTTCTAGCAGCTTGAGAGCGGCAATAATCACGTCATCGGCGGTGGCGTATTTGCCTGTGGCTAACTGTGCTTGAACCAGTTGCTCGTGTTCGGGTTTCAAAACAATACTCATAATTCACAGCGAGAGGATGATTCTTACAGTGTAGTGGCTGTTTTTGTAGCAGTTACAGTCATCGCTCAAGTCTCTCATCGCTTCCCCTACGCCCCACACCTCATACCCTTCATCCCTCATCCCTCCCGCTTCATCCCTCATCCCTCATCTTTTAGCCTTTTATTCTTTAGCTTTTCTCTCACCTGCTCCCGCAACTGCTTGTTACGTCACGGCAATAACTCCAGATATTCTAATCCTCTCGGTTTAATCAGGCTGAAGTGCCGTCGATCGAGCGTCAGTATGCTTGGCAGATGATAGCGTTCTGCCAGTGCAACCAGACTCGCATCGACTAATCCCAGAGGAACGCCTTTGTAGCGAGTCATAACGTCTAATGCGCTTCTGATGTCCTCAAGCTCTACGGTGAGGTAGTTGAAATAACCGTCTGCGAGATCTTGGATAAACGCTTGTGCCACAGCCTCACCCAAATACTTGCTGACGAGATAATCAACTTCGGGTAAGACGGTTGAAGGCACCGTAAGCGTATTTGCCCTGGCAACGTCGATCGCTGCTTGATAATGACGATCATCTCGATCGAGCAAGGCAATAAGACCGCTGGTATCCGCTAGGACATCGATTCTTGCCACAGCAGTACTTCGTCTCGCTCTGAAAGATCGCCTCTGCCACTTGCACCCAACCCAATAGAAGGAGGAAGTAATGTATGGCTACTGGAAAGATAGCGATCGATTGCGTCTTGAATTAACTCGGAAGCAGGACGATTTAGCTGCTGTGCCAGTTGCTCTAGCGCTAACGCTGCTTCTTCAGATAAGTAGACTGTCGTTGCTTTCATGCTTCATACCTTAGTAGATTGAGAATAGCGCGATCGCCCTTCATCTCTCTTCATCCCTCATCCCCCATCCCTCATCCTTTCCTTTACCTGCTCCCGCAACTGCAACACCCACTCTTTCTTGTAGTCAAGCTCGATCGCCGAATCTTTAGGGCAGCAAGATAAAGCTCTCACAGTGTTGGGGACGGAGGATGCGAAAGTCTCGTTGATCTAGGGTCAAAATGGTTTGGCTACGGTAGCGTTCAGCGATAGCCATTACAGTGGCATCAACAAAATCAATCCGACTATCTGCGTACTGGTCAAGAATCGCTGCGACTCGAATCAAATCCTGTGCAATTAGAGCTGTTAAGTGAAAACGACTGGCAGAGAGTCCTTGTAAGAAAGCGACCGTGGTTGCAGTGCCAGCATCACGCCCGACCAAGTAAGCAACTTCAGTTAAGGTCGTTTGTGGTAGCAGGATGCTTTGCTGTTGGAGATATACACTGACTGCGGCTGCATGACTTGCATCCGATCGATTAAGTAAGGCAACGACAAAGCCTGTGTCTGCTACAGCGGTAATTGTTTCCACGTCCAACCAGTGTTAGCTGTAATCTCGGACTGTAGAATCGCTTCTGACTGTGTGCCAAGCTCAGGAGTACCGGAAAAGAGACCAATCAAAGGATCAGTTTGAGCCTGAGGCAGTGATAATTCAAGCTGCTCATCAATAACAACAACAACGCGGTGCTGACCAGGCGAAAGATCAGGCGGCACTTGCAGGGTAAGTTGCCCATCTTTAGTAATCGTTGCTGTGGTCTCGATCGTTCTCATACAAACGTCCAGAATGATTTGAATTTAGTCTAACGCTTCACCCAGGCGCGATCGCCCCTCATCGCCCCTCATCTCTCTTCATCCCTCATCCTTTAGCCTTTAGCCTTTCTCTTACCTGCTCTCGCAACTGCAAGACCCAATCTTCCTTGTAGCCAAGCTCGATCGCTCTCTCAAGATCTTTAAATGCTTCTGAGTAGCGGTTTTGCCTGATATATGCGATGCCTCTAGCTGCGTAGACGATCCCAAGAGTGGCATCAATTTCAATCGCTCGGCTATAGGCGGCAATTGCCTCTTTCAGCTTGTTCTTGTTTAACAGTATATTGCCTAGATTGTAGTAAGCTAATGTATCTTCAGGGTCAAGCTTAATCGCTTTGTGGTAGGCAGCGATCGCCTCGTCGAATTTGTTTTGGTCTTTCAGCAAAGCGCCTAGATTGTTGTAAGCTAATGTATTTTCAGGGTCAAGCTCGATCACTTTGCGATACGCAACAACTGCCTCATAGATTTTGTGTTGACCTTGCAGCGCAAAGCCCAAATTAAACCATGCAATCGGGTCATCATAGTCTACGTGTGTTGCCTGTCTGAACACCCTCTCAGCTTTGGGGTAATCCGTCATTGCTATATAAACGTATCCCTGTCCCATCATTGCAAGCGTGTTCTGGGGACGTTTTTTCAGCGCAGCTTCCAGAATTTTGAGTGCATTTTCGTTATTCCCCTTACTGCGCTCAGCCATAGCATCACTAAACTGCCATACGTCCCGAAGATTTTGCTTCTTCTGCTCTAAGTTTTCGCTGACCTTGTTGAGCTTTGCCTTCTGTTGTTCAAGTTTTGCTTGTACTTGCTGTTGCACCTGTATTGCCTGGTTTGCCTTTAGTTCCGCATCCTTACGCTTTGCTTCTGTAGTTGTTAGCTTTTCTTTTGTACCGTTCAGCTTTTCTTCTGCAAGTTTCTGCTGTTGATCTGCACTCTTACGCTTTGCTTCTGCATTTGTCGCGTTTTTATCTGCATGTTTCGCCTTCTGATTGGCATCGATCGCGCTTTGATCTGCAAGCTTCACTCTCGTTTCTGAATCCTTCGCGTTTTGAACTGCAACGATCGCCTCTCGAGTCTTGAAGAAGGCAAATACTCCTGCACCCGCCGCAATCGCCACTAGACAAAACACCACGATCGCCGCCACCCTCACCCGTTTTCTTGCTTTCTCACCCTCAGCCAGCAGTTGATTATATTCATCCTCAAAGATGCGGCTGGCAGTGATGTATTCCTGTTGCAGTGCAGTTGGTGTGGGTTCTTTGCCGTTGCTGCCAGCCAACCAAGTTTCGGCATCGGCTAAATCCATCTTTCGCAGCAGGAAGCTGTCATCGCGTCCGCGCTTGTTCCACTCGATCGCCTTTACCTGTAAGCGCGTGTGCATTCGCACGTAGGGTAAATCGGTGTCGATGGCACGTACCAGTTGAGCAAAGGCAACGTCATCGTTCCATGCTTGAAAGGCAATCCAATTAAGGGGACGCAGTGCGGCATGAACAGTGGATGCGTCTACCGTGCGACACACCACTGGAATCAGGCGCTTGTTGTGCTTTACCGCATGGTCAATTTCTTGCTGGCAGTATTGGGATGCCACCGAATCGGGACTGAGGATGAAGACAAACGTATTGGCGGCTTCAATGCCAATTTCGATCGCCCGCCAAAAGTCTTCTGCTGCCTCAATCGATTGCCAATCGACCCACGCATCCCGGTTTTCGCCTTTGAGTCGCGTTAGAAGCTGACGCGCAAACTCACTATCGCGCCGCGAGTAAGAAATGAACACATCATGATCTACGCGATCGCGGCTGGAACTGGAGATGAAAACAGCGCTATCCGCCATGTTTATTTCCTCGGATGCAAAAATTCCTGCAACCAACGTAGCATCTATCAGAACGAGCCAAACCTCGGAGGTTTAGACCATCACGTTGATGGCATGTTCAGCGCTTGATTGAAACCTCCGAGGTTTTAATCCATTCGGGATCGATCGCGTTACATTTGCAATGCTTCGATGCACTACGCGATTGTCATTGAGCAACTTCGCAGTTACACCGCATCCCATTCCAGGAAATAGTCAAACTGCTCAAAGTCAAGTGCAACCTTCAGGTGTTGTTGAAAGTAAGCGGAGTGCAGGAATATAGGGCATCAGTAAGGAAGCAGGTAGAACGGGCTTACACAAACCTCGGAGGGTTTAACCAGACACGAACCTCCGAGGTTTTAGCACAAGGATCGGTTTCTGGTTAGGATAGAAGCGATCGTGCCGTTCCGCTCAGCACCATGATCCAGACGAAGCCGCGCTTTCTTAGCTTTGACGAGTATCTGTCCTACAACGATGGCACAGAGAACCTGTACGAGCTTTTTAATGGAGAGTTGATCGAAGTGCCACCAGAATCGGGACTGAATGTTGAGATTGCCAACCTCCTCTTTGCTATCTTCCTGCCGATCGTCGGACATCGAAGGCTCCGAGGGCACGGGTTAGAGCTTGAAGTGAGAGGCGAACCACGCAATCGTTACCCGGATCTGACCATCATTCGTGCAGAACACCTTGAGCAGTTGCAGCGGCGCAATACGCTTCGGCTCTCGATGGCTCCGCCTGACCTTGTGATTGAAATTGTCAGCCCCGGCGAGTTGCAGCGCGACAGAGACTACACAGCGAAACGGATGCAATATCAGGATCGTGGCATTCCCGAATATTGGGTGGTCGATCCGCAACGGCAAACCATTCTGCTGTTGGTGTTGCAACAGGATGTGTATGCAGAGATATCGACGTTCAGCGGTAGCGATCGGCTCTATTCGCATCAATTGGGGGCGCTTGATCGGACGATCGCGCAGGTCTTTGCAACCGAACACCTAGAGGCTTAGTAGAATGGGTTAGCGAAGCGTAACCCATGCTGTTCAAGGACTGATGCGTTACGTTCGCACTAACGCATCCTACCCCACTAACGCATCCTACACCCCACACCCATTATGTCGTTGGCTCCTTGTACCCCAAATAACGCCTTAGTTCCTCGTGAACCTGATGGTAGAGCGTGGGTGGTTCTCCTTTTAGCCCCACCAGGCTGTAGAGATTCGTGGGGCTTTCTTCCCGTCCCCGCAGCAGATGTTCGCCGACAAACACTACGTCAACCTGGTCTTGCACCAGTTGATACAGCGAGTCCGTGATTAAAATATCCGTCCAGAAGTTTTTGGTCAGCCCTTCTACACGACTGGCAACATTGACCGTATCGCCCATGACGGTATATTCCAACCGTCGCAGCGAACCAATGTTTCCAGCAATCACTTCGCCATAGCTAATGCCAATGCCGTGATACAGCAGCGTTTTACCTTCTTGCAGCCACTGCGATCGCAACTCAGCAAGTGATCGACGCATCCCTAACGCCGCACGAATCGCGTTCATCGCATCGGTCTGTTCCCCGTAGGAAACAGGAGAGCCGAATTCTGCCATCACCGCGTCGCCAATAAATTTGTCGATCGTGCCACTGGCAGCCGCAACCGCTTCTACCATTGCGTTCAAATAGATGTTGAGCAGCGCAACCAACTGTTCGGGCGGCAGTTTGTACGACAGCGTGGTGAACCCGCGAATATCACAAAACAACACGGCAGCTTTGAGCTTGCGTCCCTGCAACAACGCCTGAAAGTCTTCTGGCTGGTTCAAAATTTCTTCGACGATCGGCGTTGCTACATACCGTTCCAGCGTGCGGCGCAGGCGGAGTTTTTCAAGCTGATCGCTGACGGCTCCGGTACCTAAGAAGGACAATCCGCTAAGACCGATCGCCAGCAGCGGTGTGGCAACAGGGAGAATCAAGCCTGCGAAGACAAAGCTGCCATAGCCGATGAGGAACCACAGACCAGCCAGGGCGATCGCCAGAAAGAAGCGTTGGGTAGCACGTTTAGAAAGTTGACTAATGGCAAGCCCAATGCCAGCAATACCGATAAAAAGATAGAAACCTTGCCAGTGTGGATTGGGAACCACTTCTGCCAGCGATCGGTTCTCTAACAGGGTGGCGATCGCGTTGGCGTGAATTTCGACTCCCGAAACATCGCCGAAGGGAGTGGAGTGAATGTCCTGGAGAAAGGCAGCGGTCGGACCAATCAGCACAATTTTGTCTTTGAACACCTGCTGCTGCTTGAGCAATGCCCAGTTTTTGGGATACAGCATGTGCCAAAACGAAACCGTTGGGAACGTATTTTGCCCCCCGTAGAAGAAGATGTAATCCCCTCTGGGTGGGGTGAATGGCAGTCTAGAGGCTCGGACACTGGCTTCGTCGAACGACATCAGGGTGGGCTGCGATCGCCGTAAATCGGCATCAATGCGGTTGAGGTACGCACTGGCAAACCGTCGAAACCGCCCATCGGGTTCGGTGAGATAGTTTATGAAGCCGATCGATTTCGGCTCGATTTGAAACATAGGATCGGGATAGACCAACTGATCTAACCCACCACCATTGCTTTGAGAAGAGGTGTGTAACGCTGCCAGCGTCACCCGTCCCGCATACTTCTGTAAGGTCTGCTGAAGGCGGCGATCGTCATCGGGTCGTTCACTCGGTAAATCCCACAACACATCCACTGCAACCGCTTTTGCGCCTGCTGCCATCAGCTTGTCGATCGCCTCCGCATAGGCAGTCCGCCGCCAGGGCCAGGATTGAATCGCTGCCAGCGACTTCAACTCCTTGGAATCGCGCCCTCGCGTGAGTGAATCATCGTCGATCGCCAGAATCACCACCTGCTGAGACGGCGCAACGGGTCCTCGCAGCCGAAAAAAGAGTGCCTGCGTTTGTAATTCCAATTGCCACAGGGGTTGGAAATTAACAGCCGTAGCGATCGTGCTGGTCGTTGCCAACAAGCTAATGAAGATCGGCGCGATCGCGGCTGGTCTGACCTGCCATCGACGGTTCGGTTGGGTCATGCACCCCTTCGCTCCTACAACAATTTGTCCGTAAATGAAGTACTTCAGTGGAGAGTTTTGAGTTGAACAGAGAAGAGTGAAGAGTTTTACCCTTTACCATTTGCCATTCATCCTTTTCCCACTTCCCCTGCCTCCTCTGCCTTCTGCCCTCTGCCTTCTGCCCTCTGCCCTCTGCCTCCTGCCTTCTGCCGTACTCACGGTCTAAAAGGGCAAGCGAATCGGCACGGGAAGCCCTGGAATGGAAACGCTTGGTAGCCGAATGGGGAAAGGTACACCCGGAAACAACTGCTGAAAGCTTGCCTGAATCTTTGCCATTCCAGGCAGCGACAGGGTAAAGCCATTAAACAGACTGCCCTGAAGCAAGTTGGTAAAATCGCTTTGAGTCAGCTTTTCGACCAATCCTACTGAGCCTGTAGGACTCACACTGACCTTTTCACCGCCTTTTAGCACCACCTGATTTGGGTCAGTCGGTGGTGTTGCAGGGGTGGCGATCGGCGCACTGGAGCCTTCCGCTGGATCGGATGATGGCGTGGGAGTTGGTTCTGCCCTGGGAATAGGCAGTGATGGCACGATCGAAGGGATCGAGAATTGCTTGCTGCCAGGAGCGGGGTCTTCGTCGCTGTTAGGAGACTGCTGGCGGGTGACAATCACTTCGCCCTCCAGGACTTTAATGGCTGTTTCTCCCGCTTCGGTTGCTTCCAGCACATACGTGGTGCCGCGCACGCCTGCCACAACGGATGATGTACAGCCATTCATTGCCCCGTTCACAAGAAGCGTTCCCTGCCGCAAGCGCGCACATTGACCAACGGTCAACACCGAGTTGTGGGCTAGCCGACCGATCGCGCCTGTGTTAAAGGTCAACTGTGCCCTGGCTTTTCCTGTACGAACACGCTGTCCTTTATTGGCTGCGTCGTTGACCCTGGCTTGCCGATTTTGAATAAACACTTGAGAGCCGTCTAAAACCTGCGTAATTTTGGCTTGGTTAATGGACGGCGTTTGAGCCATGAGCGGCGATCGGGTCGCCAGCACAAGGCACAACGCACAGAAAAACAGCAGCAGGCGATTCAACCGACCGCTGGTGGGAAGCCATTGAGAAATCGTCAACATAAAAGTGACTCCAGAGCACTACCAGTACCATTGCGTGAACGTAAGGTAGACTCCCCTGATGATCGAAGATGCGCGTAGCTAGTAATCCCATTTTGGGCGTGAGAATCATTTCGTAAGGGCGAACAGCCGCTCGCCCTTACTGCGATTGCTCCATAAATCAAACGGCTCCTGCCTCTCTCTACTCAGGGATGCAGCGCTATTCCAGAGAGTTTTGGGTGGAATTTATGTAGCTTCAACGGTTGTCCTCCAGCAAGGCACCCTAAAGAACGGTGAGGCAACCATGACAGCGGCTTCCACGATAGACACGGTTGAGCGCCGAAAAGTGCCTGCGATCGAGGGCTTCTACGGCAACTTTCGTTTGAATAAGCCACACCAAAGAGTGTGAGCGTCTCGCTCACGGACGCGAGCAAGATGCTCGCACTGTGGCTAACCCATGTGACAACCGCTGTAAAGTGCATTTAAGACTCGCGGACATTTAGAAAAGCCCCAGATTAATTGTCATACTCACGCCCAGAATCAGACCACTGAAGTCGATCGTAGAATCAGACGAGTTGCCAAAGCTATAGCCCACAAAGACGTTGAATTGAGTATTCCGAAATGCGGTGTAGGTCAGACGAGCTGCCAACTGGTGGTACTGATCATCCCGTTTAATCGCGGTAAAGTTTGCCAGCGCAAACTGATAGTCGAGTCCCACCTGAAGGTTGGGCTGGAAGTCGTAGCTAAAGGACGCAATGAATGAATTCAGCAACCGCGATCGGATATCAGGGTCAGCAAAACTCAGTCGTAACTGGTAAAACGTATTCAGCGATAGCCGCTTGTTTAGTTGATCTCGACGACTTAGCTCAAAACGGAGCGCGTGATCATTCAAAAAGCGAGTGCCTACAGGCAACCCTGGGATTTTGCTCCCCGCAATAAATAGCTGTTGGTTGCTCCAGCCAATCTCACCAAACATGGTGGGCGACAGCCGCTGAAAAATGCCTGCTCGAAACCGCAGCTCGTTGTAGTCAATTTGCGACTGCGTGTTGTAGCGAATCAAGTTGCCATCGATCGAGCCAACAAAGTAAGTATTGCGTCCGATGGCTGGCGCTGTAAACAGCGTTAACCCCGGTCTGACTAACCCGTCATCCACAGGATCGACCGCTGAGAATACGTTGCTGCTGCGAAAGTAGTCAACATGCACCAGAAGAAAGACAGCGGGCTGGCGCGGCGGTGGCGGTGGCGGCAACGGTTGCAGGGGCAAACAACCTAGCTCTGGATCGGGCTGAACTCCTGACGCACAGGGAGCCTGTTGTGGGTCTGTAGCGCCTTGCCCGATCGCGTCGTCTGCTGTTCCAGCGGGTGCTCTGGGAGGAGCTTGCAGCCGGAGAACGCCCAATTCGGGATCGCCATCACTAGGCTGAGGCTTGCTGTCAGGCTGGTTAGAACGATCAGTCTGGCTAGAAGCAGGTGCAGCATTCTGTGCGATCGTCTCGGCGATCGCGGGATCTGTAAACGGATTGGATGAAGCAGCGTCAGCCTTTGTAGGGGCGATCGTCGCTTGCAGCGGTTGCAGAGGCAAGAGAGCAGCCGCACGATAGCGTTGTCGTTGGGGAGTCGTCAACGGCTTTGGCGGGCGAGGTGCCGGAGCCACAGTGGTGGTGATTGGAGGTGCGATCGATTGAGAGGCAGCCTCAGCACTAGGGAGTGCAAGGGTCTTGGGCATAGACCCGGCGAAGCTGCTAAACCAGACGCTGCTCCAAAGCAAAATCTGCTGCCAGAGGTTTAACCGGAGGGGTAGATGAAGCCCAAAGTGAATCGATGAGTGACGAGTCTGCAAGTCAGGAACCGTGGAACTACTGAGTTTTATACTGCAAACGCTAGGAACTGCGCCAGGGAACACAACAGCTTTGATAGCTTTGGAAAAATTACCTCTTCTAGCCTATGCCATTAGGCAACTCAAACAAATGTAATGCCATCGCTCAAATTAGGGATTGTTCGCGTTTTAGGTGACATTTAGATTTGATAAAAGTAAGCTTATGAGTAAGAGGCTTCATATCTGCTTTAATTAAAGTGCGGTTATACACGTAAGAGGAAACACCTAACCTCGTCTAAATCCTGAAAATCTTTGCCCTGAGACTCTTCCTGACGCGATCGATGTCGAGCGCAAGTGCATTAAAGCTGTCGGCACTAAATAGTCGTTCAGACTACATGCCACAGGCTTTGAAGTGCAAGTCAGGGAATGGGATCAGCCAGCTTTTCAGGCAGCGTAGCAAGGGTGCGATCGCTGAGTGGTCTTGAACGCTTGGAGTCACTATGTCTCGCAAATTCTTCCTGATCGTCACATTGAGTCTGTTTAGTGCTGGAAATCTGCTTCTACAGCAGCCAGCCAGTGCCGAAACCCCACTCACCAAAGCCACTGTTCAGGCACTTCGCAATCAAGTCCAGCTCATCTTCAAAAACCGCGTCACTCGTGCTGCTCGCAATGCCGATACGATGACCCCTGGAGATTCTCTGGCAACCGCTCGACAAGCCTTCGCAGAGCTACGCTTCAACGACAAATCTGTGGCACGCATTGGTGAACGGGCACTGTTCCAGTTTGTCCCCAACACGCGTAACTTCTATCTGGGCAACGGTACAGCCCTCTTGCTCATTCCGCCTGGGCAAGGACGGACGAATGTGCGAACCCCTAATGCGGCAGCAGGGATTCGTGGTTCAGCGCTGTTTGTGCGCTACAACGAAGATACCAACACTACGATCGTGGGAGCGCTGACGAATAGCCGCATTGAGGTGTCCAATGGCGATAATCCTCAGGCACAGACCCTCAAAGCAGGGCAGATGGCAGTCATCATTCAAAACCAGGTTATTCGGATCTATAACTTCGATCTGAACACGTTTTACCAAACTAGCGAACTGGTCAAAGATTTAGATTTACCCCTCAGCAAAGCCACACCAAACGCCGATCCAGGGATTGCTGCGGTACAGGCAGAAACTTCTCAAGCCGTCAAGGAACAGGCACCTATGACTGGTCAGGTGGCTGAAAATCCTGCCTTTGTTAGCCTCACGCCCACTCCTGGTGCTCAAGCAGCCGTCACTCCCAATCCTTTAGGTGCGGCGACACCGATTCCTTCTGGCTTCGATCGAGGAACAGCGCGACAGACCATTAACTCGTCCCAGCCATCACCATCAGAGACCCGCCCAAACACCTCACCCTCTATTCCTCCCGCTCCATCTGCGGTACCGCCGACAACGCCAAGCGTTTCAACACCTGTTCAGACAGCGATCCCACCCGTACCAGCACCACCTGCTGCTCCAAACCCAGGTACTGGAACAGTTGTGCAGCCGCCGCCCACAACCACACCCGCACCTGTCACGCCTGCACCAGTGACACCCGCACCAACGATCACTCCAGGCACTACAACACCTGTGCAGCCATCTATTCCAGCGACACCAACCCCATCTCCCGCTCCAACGCCAACCACACCTGTGCAGCCATCCATTCCAGTAACACCGACACCATCCCCCGCTCCAGCACCTACGACACCCATATCACCACCAACGACATCTCCTGCGCCAACCCCTGCCACACCTGCGACTCCTGCCACACCCGCAACGCCTGCAACGCCTGCAACGCCTGCCACACCTGCTACGCCTGCAAGTAGCGCAGCGCCCCGTCCAGCACCTGTGTCGCAAGTAACCACAAACGTGACGACGGGTGCAGTCGGAGTCCAAACGACGGTAACAACCCCAGGAGTGGTTACCTCGCCCTGATCAACCCGTTCCCTGATCAACCCGTTCCCTGATCAACGCGGAACGATCGCAGACGCTCTAGGGCGCGTCATCAATTCAGCTCCGAAACCTTTGGTATTAGCATTGTCGCGCCCGTCCCAATACAAAGGCTAGGGGCTGGAACCTTGGCAGCAAGCCATGTGTAGTCGTAATTGATGACAGCCCCTAGGCTGAGACAATTTGCTGCATCGTCCACCACCAGAGGTTGCGATCGTTTTTCTTCTGCCAGTACCAGTATTCGCAGCCCCACAACATCACGGTGTTGTAGCCCAAATCGGTCAGCGAGTTGACCAGGTTACTGGTGCGCTTTGGCGTGCAACTGGGATATTCTGCCTTTGCCATTGCCACCAGTTGATTGGGTTCCCACGGTTCTGCCTGCGCTTCAGCAATCCAATCTTCTTTGTTGCTGTTGACCAGGCTAGTTTGCCACTCCTTAAGTTTGTGCCAGTAGGGTGGTTGCGGCTGGAGGTAAAAGGCTGAATTTCCAGCCGGTACTTTCGTGTAGACATTAATGCCCACGCTATCTGCCATTTGCATACTTTCCTGAAAGGCGCGATCGTCCTCTGCCAGGTCAGCCGCAGGTAAGCTAATGGCTGTTGTCATCAAGAGCTTCTGGTGGGGCAGCGCCAGCGATCGCACCAGCTCGGCTTCCCGGCGCACGTATTCATAGCTCAGATAGCGTCCAGCCGTAATATCCAGGCGAGTAAACGGCTCGTTTTCAATCTGCCAGTATTTGAGGTTTGGTGCGTCACGGGTATGGTTGACCACCGCCTGAGTGAACCGCAAAGCGCGATCGGCGATTTCAGGATTTAGATCTACCGCTGCCCGGTTCGTAGTATCTAGACGCGCACGCAGCCAATCGGGGAAATGAAACTCGGGCCAGCGCGGTGCTTTCATGCCGACTGTGAGCACCACCTCAATGCCATGTCGATGACTCTCTTCCAGTAGCCAGTCTAAAGCGGTGAAATCGAACTGCTGTTCGGCTGGCTCAATTTCATGCCAGTAGCTACAGAGGCGAATGCGGTTAAAGCCCAGAGAGCAAACTTGACGAAAGGCTTCCTGGTAATCCAACCCCATATAGTGACATTGAAGCTGGCTGAATGTAGTGCCCAGGTTAGAGGGTCGCTTTAACCCCATTGCTCGAAGTCCCAAGTCAGGGCGTGTCATTGCCTGTAGGCGATCAACACTCAACGCCATCCAAAAAGCAACGCCTGACATTGTTAAGTGCGTAAACCGTCTGCGTGTCAATGGCATAGTCCTTTGTGGTTTTTTCATGTCACCGCACTCTAAGTTCATTTAGAATGCCCGACGACTTCAAAAGCACGACACACCCCAGGCTGATCTCACCTTGACCAGACCGCGCTCAAATTTTGGCGTTTGCGACCCAACCTGCTACCCTTCTCTGGCAGTACGTGAGCCTGATGTACGAGTGCTATTTAGCAGAGCTGATCCCGGCGGCGGTAGGAGCAAGTACAGGCGTTTTACGGACTGGTAGCGGACGCTTTTGCTTGATGCCACGCGGTGTAACCACCCATTTGTTGACCCCATGCAGATGATCGTATAGCCCGACCACCGCAATCATGTTTTTCAGGATGGTGTATAGGAAGATGATGACCGCATGTTGCAAAAAATAGAAGATCGGATACCGAACGGCAGCGACCTTCATGGTGACCAGCGTTTGGTAAACACCGCTCGAAAACGTAACGACTGTGCTGAACCAGAGGAAGGGGTTATCGGAGGGTGGCAGATCGCCCTGATAGAGGAAGAGGCTTAAGATGAGCGGCAAGATCTGGAGTGCGATCAGTGAATAGAGTACACAGAAGTAGAGCAGGTATGTCCAGTAAACTTTTTGCCAGAGGCTAAAGTGGTTGGACTTCCAGACTCGACGCTGGTACTTAAAGCTAACCTCAAGCCAACCCTGTGCCCATCGCTTGCGCTGAAACCAAAAGGAATTGAAGTCCGCCGGAGCAAGCTCGGTCGTAATAATACTGCGATCGTGAAGGATGCGATAGCCGCTTAACAGAGTCCTCATAGAAGCATCAATATCTTCGGTCAGCATTGCCGGATTAAAGCGGATCTGCTGCAAAACCTCTGTCCGCCAGTAGCCGTTCGAGCCACCAAAAATGGTGGAATCGGTGAGAAACGACTTTGCGGCATGGCTGACCCCATACAGCGTTTCAAACTCGATCGCCACATTCAGCGTCAGCAGGCTATGACCGTGGTTGCGAATAATGTTGCGCCCCTGCACCACATCGTAGTCATGCTCCAGCCAGCGCCATGCTCTTACAAAACAGTCGGGTGCGGGGTGGTGGTCTGCATCCAGAATGCAGGTGATCTCGCCTGTCACCACATGAAGGGCAGCATTCAAATTCTCGGCTTTAGAGTGGCTCCCTTCTACCCGCAGCAGGCGCAACTCTGGGTGAATCAGAGTCAAGCGACGCAAATCATCTTCGATGGGTAAATCAACAGGCGTATTATAAGCCAGGATGACTTCTAGCCCGTCTGACGATCGCTGCACCTTGTGCAAAATATGTTTCAGCGTGTCTAGAATGATGTCTTTCTCATTGGGTAAATAGGCTGCTACCAGAAACGAGCAACGCGGTAGCGGATTGGTAGCGGGGGGACGCTGGCTGCCGCTCACTCCCAACGCAGACTTGGTGGATTGCTTAAGCTGAGCGAGATGTCCAATCTCTGGGCGTTTGCGCTTTACAGCAAAGCGTCGAAACAGCGCATTCGTGGCTTCCAAAAAAATAACGAGGGAACTTAAGAGAAAAAAGGTGGCGATCGCGACGTGAATTCTGATCAAGGGCATGCCACCGACGCGCAGGCAGTAATAAAAAATGGTTGGAACCCCAATCAGCAACACATGGGTATAAATTAGCTTCGGTATATCGCCCGTCCAATTCCTCACTTTAGCCATCCTCCAATCATTAGGGTTAGGGGTGTCAACGTTGGGTCAGCAACTGAATCGTGCTCGCTCAGAAAAAGGCAGAGTTTTTACTGACTTCCCCAGGTTGAGACAACTTTACGGCAGGGTCTAGATCATCTTCATTCACCCAGAGCGATCGATGCCCATCGCTGATTTGACACAAAAAGAACTCCCGTTCATCCAATAGTTTTTCCACTTTCAACACCGTCCAACCCGCTCTGCTTTGGTACACCACCGCTTCACCCACACGCGGACTCCAGCTTCGTCGTTGTCGCACGGTGGTTGGCGTTAGCACATAGTCTAAATCGCGCAACAATGCCCCCACCAAGCGCTGAAGCAATGGACTCGCATAATCTGCCAGTACCGCTAGAATGAGCGTCCCTACCACCATGACCGGGAGCAGCCAGTAATAGAGCGCGAGATCATCCTGCACGACTAACCTGATCGTGCGATCAACCACAAAATTGTGGATCAAGAAAAAGCTATAGCTATGGGCACCCAACCAAACGAGCACGGGTGCGATCGGTCTTAACTGAGCCAGCGCCCGAAACAGCACCATGCAGCACAGCGTCAGCCCAACAGGTAAGAGCAAATCGACAAACACCCAACCTGCTCGATAAAACTGGCAAACAAATCCCAGCGCATATAGCGGTATCCCCAGCAATAGGGCACGCTGAGCGTTCCAGAAAATGGGTCCCTTTCCTTGGGCATAAAGCTGTGCCACCACCATACCCAACACAAACGTGCTCAGCTTGGATAGAAAAATTAAAAAGGGGTGCCAATCAGTGGGGGTATCTAAAATCACGTAGGTCGGATGACCGTCAAACTTGTAGATTGCCAGGGCACGGTATGCCACTGTTAGCAATGTACTGATCAACAACAGGTTCGCACTGCCCCAACGCTGTAAGAGATGCCAGAGAAAAGGAAAAATCAGCGCAAAGCTAAGGATAAGCGGCACAAACCACCACGGTCCACTGGTTGCCAGCAATAGCTCGCCGCTATAGTCAAACAACAGTGGAAAGGTGACTCCCGCAAAGATATGCCACAAGCTGGGGATGTAGCTGTGAGTTGCCACCCCGATCGCCCACAAGGCTGGATAAGAGAGCCACGCAACCGTCCAATAGGGCCACAAAATTCGTAGCACTCGTCGCTTTAGAAAGCTACCCACGGCGATCGGCTTGCCTCGCAGCGACAGCACCAGGCTAAAGCCACTCAGCAAGACAAATACATCGACAAACTGAAAGCCGAACCAGGCTGGAATCCCCAAAAAGCGGAGAAACATGCCAGGATCAACCCCGCCGTCTACCGGAGTGACCAGTTGCTTCAGATTCGTTGCTAGCCCAGTGGGCTGTGGGGTGTAGGCGTAGCCTGTAAACAGCAGTTGGGCATGATAGAGCAACAGCAAAACCGCCGCTAAAATGCGGATGCCCTCTAACCAAGCCAAACGCGGCGATCGAGCCATTTTTGAGTTAACCATGAATATTTAAAATCTCTTCTATGCACAAACCTGGAAACAGGAACATACAGCATCTCTTTAAGAGATTAATGACTTAATCAGCGCAATTGCTCGTTAGCTCCAGCGCTCAAAGCATTAAACAGCGATGAATGAATCGGCTGCCGCATACGTTATGTCTTGCTTAGGACTATCACTGTTGCAATGATTCTCTCCCATCAAGACACACGAAAATAATAAGCTGAACTTATCAGTTTTATGATAAGTGCTTAGCCATGCCGATGCCTCTGTAAAAGAACGTGAACACAAAGACCCTATTAGTTGATACGGGAATATCCGTTTCAGCCACATCCTCCTGGGGAGATACATATTTCTTTATAGTTCATCGCTGACACAATCGCGGGTTTTTGCTTAATTTTCGAGTTAGCTTAATCGGGCTTGCTGCTATAGATGAGCTTTTTTTATCAAACGTTTCCGCGATCGTGAGAAATTTGCAGAACGGGCTGTTCTGGCACCAGGTGGCAACATTCAAGCCGCATTAAGACAAACTCACGGCTGACCCTGCTCTCAAATTGCCTGCTCTCAAATTGGTAAAAGGGGCGAAAAGCCTTTTGTGAAGCTGACCTTTTGTGAAGCTGATCTTTTGCCATCTCTAGGGGCTGTCATCAATTACTCTACACATTGCTTGCAGTAAAGGTTCCAGCCCCTAGCCTGGTGTGTTGGGACGGGCGTGACACTGCTGATATTGCAAGGTTTCGGAGCTAATTGATGACACGCCCTAGGGCAGCGATACTGAATCTCTCGGCAAACTCAAGTTACAATCAGCATACGTATGGAGTTGGTCAATCATTCCTGGCATTGGTTGGGCTGATCTTGGAGGAGAAGCTCTGTTGCACTCTCTACTCGATCGCCGATCAATTCTCACAGCTTGGCTCATCGTTATTTCACCTGGTGCTGGTTTGGTGCTGGTCAATAGGATGATTAGCTGTAATAAGTAAGGATTCATCTGGCTCGATTCATCTAGCTTTAACGCTTTATTTACGCTCTTTTCTTGTTCCTGTTAAGCTGGTGTAATGGCATCACTATTTTTTGTGTCCAAGGTTCGTTCCTTGTTGAGCGTTTAATATGTCTCAGCATTTGGATTCAGAAGCAGAATTCTTCTTGCAGCAAGCGTTGCAACTCAGCCGCGCTGGAGCGTTTGAAGACGCGCTACTCAGCTTTGACCGCGTTTTACAGTTTCGCCCAGACTGGCATCACGTTTGGCATACTCGCGGCGTGACGCTCTCTGAACTGAGTCACTATGAAGAGGCAGTAGCGAGCTTTAATCAGGCGATCGACCTGGAACCCAACTACCCTGAAGCGTTGAATAGTCGCGGCATTGCACTTTACAACCTGCGTAGCTACGAAGAAGCGATCGCCAGCTACGACAAAGCAATTAAGCTGCGGACAACCTTTCACCAGGCTTGGCACAACCGGGGCAATGCCCTTGACAAATCGGGCTGCTACGAAGAAGCACTCAAGAGCTACGACAAAGCTCTGGAGTATGAGCCAGATTACTCTAAATCCTGGTACAACCGGGGCATTATTTTATACAAGCTAGGGCGCTACCAAGGTGCGATCGAAAGCTACGACCAGGCAATTAAGTATCGACCGCACTACTCTCATGCCTGGTATAACCGTGCCAACACGCTGCACCAGCTTGGACACTATCGGGAAGCCCTTAGTAGCTACGATCGCGTGCTGACCATTAAGCCAGAGTGGTATGGAGCCTGGTATAACCGGGGCAACGTGCTGCACAAGCTACACCGGCACGAAGAAGCCATTTACAGCTATAAAAAAGCCTTGGCAATCAATGCCACCCTCTACGAAGCTTGGTACAACCGGGGCAATGCGTTTGATGCCCTTGGTCAGTATGATGAGGCGATCGCGAGCTACCGTAAGGCGCTTGACCTCAAGCCAAACCTGCGTGAAGCCTGGTACAACTGGGGCAGTGCCCTGTATAAGTCTGGCTCTTACCGTGAGGCGATCGCCCGGTATGATCATGCACTGAAGCTGAATCCAGGGTTTGCCAAAGCCTGGTTTAGTCGTGGGTCTGCCTTTCGTAAGCTAGGTCTCTACGCTGAAGCGATCGCCAGCTACGACAAAGCCGTGCAGTTTCAGCCAGAGATGCCCGAAGCCTGGTACTGTCGTGGCATTGCGTTGGGGCATTTGGGGCAAAACGAAGCCGCGATCGACAGCTACGATCGCGCTATTAGCATCAACCCCGAATTTCACCCAGCCTGGTACAGCCGTGGCTCGGCGCTAGGGCATTTGGGCGATTATGCCTCTGCTGTTGCCAGCTACGATAAAGCCCTGGAAATTAAGCCCAATTTTCCCGATGCGCAGAGCCGTCGTGCCCTGGCGCTCGATCGCAATCAGTCGCTGCAAGCCTTTCCTCGCGAGGATGCCAGCGAAGGTCGCATTGCCGTTGAACGCTTGGACGAGACAGC
Source organism: Lyngbya sp. HA4199-MV5 (assembly GCA_019359375.1). GTDB lineage: Bacteria > Cyanobacteriota > Cyanobacteriia > Leptolyngbyales > Leptolyngbyaceae > Stenomitos. The sequence continues at coordinate 14,149 of JAHHHL010000047.1, read as the reverse complement.
ATCCTTTGATCGCACGCAGGGAACAGAGAACCCCTTGCGATCGTTCCCGCACCTGACGTAATGCTTTGTCAACACTTAGATTTGTCAACACTTAGATCTAGGGTGAAAACCTTGGAGGTCTTGGGAAACTATTGGGTCAGTTTTACTCAATCATCTGCATGTCACGAAACTGAGTGACGCGTGAAGCCAACCTGATTGTCGTTAAAACCTTTTGGTAGAAGGGATGGAACGTGGCGGGTCGGACGAAAAAATAGATTTCATCGTAGGCTTGCAACGTGCGATCGCACTGTGCCACAAGCTGGCGAAATTCCTCTTCAGTCACGGTTGAAGGGTGTTTCTCGTACCATTCGTGCGTGATGTTGGGGAGCCACACGCCGTAGCGATCGGACAGAATTGCCCACGCAACACCTTTGTTTTGGCAACGTTGCATAAACGCTTGCAGCTCAGGATTTGTATAGAGCTTCGCGGGAGTCGTTGCGATACCTGTTCCCTTTAAGGTGCTCTCTTTTTCAGCGGAACAATGGGTCAAATAAATTTTCATCTCAATGGGTGAGTGTACACGTCATGGCTGGGCACGGCTTCGGAATTTCTGCTTAGGCGTTTTCCACAAAAACAATGATCCAATATGGTGCGGACGTAGTGCAGGCATCGTGCCCGCGTCGCCAGCCAGACGCTTACACTACGGCATCCATTGGGTAGATTCTTTAAGAGAAATCACCTTGGTTCTATTAATATCGGCGTAAATTTACGGAAACTAGACGATCGTGAGAGAATTTTGCTCGTTTTTGGTCACTCTAGGAACAGGAGTTCTTGGGGCTTAGGGTAGGTTATGGAGCATGATCTGAACTCTGCTGCCTGGTATAGTCACGGCAATATCTTGTATGGGTTGGGACACTATGAAGGGGCGATCGCGGGCTATGACAGAGTTTTAGCCACACAGTCTGACCTTTATGAGGTGTGGAACAACCGTGGTTACGCGCTCGAAAATCTAAGCCGCTTTCAAGAAGCCCTTGCCAGCTTTGACCAGGCGTTGCGCATTCATCCCGAGTTTGCTTTAGCGTGGCATGGCAAAGGCATCGTACTTGCCAAGTTGGGTCACTACAAAGACGCACTGGTCTGCCTTCAAAAAACGCTGCGGTTAAATCCCAACGACTTGAAGGCGCGTTACAACCAGGGCAAGGCGTTGGCGCATCTGCACCGCGATGAGGAAGCACTTGCCTGTTTTGATCGCGTCATTGAAGCGAATCCCGATGACTACAAAGCCTGGTATAGCCGTAGTAAGGTGCTTGCCAGCCTCGGCAAAACTGATCTGGCGCTTGCGAGTCTCGATCGCACTCTGTCCATTAATCCGCTGTGCTACTACGCCTGGAACTATCAAGGCACCCTGTTAACTCAGCAGGGCGACTACGAGGGCGCGATCGCCAGCTTCGACAAATCCCTTCAAAACAAGCCAAATAATCCGGATGCCTGGTATAGCAAAGCCCGGTGCTATGCCCTTCAGGGAGACACTCAACTGGCACTTAACTATCTACAACGAGCGATTAAACTCAATCCTCCCCTCTATCGCGCGCTGGCTAAAGGCGATGCCCACTTTCAGGCGCTACTGCAAACGCAACAACTCCAAACGCTGCTACAGCGGCAGGGGTAAGCTGTTTTTACCGGGCTAGGGATCGATCGCCGCTTCTTCCAGTTCAGGTAGGGGCAGTTTGGGAATGATGACGACCGTAATGCGTTCGTCTGGTTCAAGCGGGAGGGTGCGATCGCCCAACTCATCTCGACCTTTGAGGGGCATTTCACCACTGGTCAAGCGCGTCATGCGGTTGTTGCTGGTTAGCACGGTAACGAGAGTATCGGGCGTGGCTGCCACCATACCCGCAAGGGCATCGGTTTTGCCTGCAAATTTAAACGATTGAGTGCCGAGGTCTCCTGCTGTAGAAAGGCGGAGGGTGTCGATCGATAAGCGTTTGACATCACCCTGTTCAGAGAGCAAGAGAAGATCGTCACCCTGGTAAATCAGCGTATAGCCCACCAATTTTTCTTGTTTTCGTAGTCGAATCGCCACACTGCCCTGTGCCACTCGACTCAGCGCTGGCAGTTGCTCATCGTTGATCACCAATCGCAGCAAACGTCCGCCTGCTGTTGCCAACACAAGCTGATCGCCCACTTCCGTCAAGCTGACAAACGCAAGCTGATCCTCTGGTTTTAACTTCAGGACGGTTAAGCCTCGACCCGTCAAATCGCCCAACTCTACCAGCGGTAGCCGTTTGATGCGCCCCTGCTGCGTGACAAGCAGAAGATCGGTGTCGTCGCGATCGTCCGTCAGTACAAAACAACCCACCACCGAAGCCGGATCGTTCTGCGCGGATGGTGGTAGCAGAGTGACTAACGGCGTACCGCGAGACTTTCCTGTCACCTGTGGCACCTCTTTCACGTCCAATGGATAAGCTTTGCCACTACGAGTGAAGACCACTAAGGTTTGTGCTGTCGTTGCAAATTCTGTCTGCACCACAAAGTCATCACTGTCTTCCAGCGCCTGCATGGGTTTATCAGCTGCTTTACTTTGGTTACGCTGAAAGGCTTTGGTGGTAAGCCGACGGATATAGCCCCGCTGGGTGAGTTCGACGACGGTTTCTTCAACTTCCGCCTCGTGTGTTGGGGTTGTTAGTGGTTGGTAGTTAGTGGTTAGTGGTTGGTAGTTGGTTATCAGCGGCGACTGACCGAGCGTAAGCTGTTCGCCAATTTCCAACTGCTGCCTCCTGACCCCTGACTCCTGACTCCTCTCTTCAACAATCTTCGTTCGTCGCGGGTCGGCATACTTCTTCTTCAGTGCCCGGAGATCTTTTTTGAGCACTTTGAGCAGTTCGCGCCGATCGCCCAGCAGTCGTTGCAGTTCTTGCATTTGTGCGGTTAACGCATCAAACTCGGTTTGGAGGCTTTGGCGTTCGGTGGTGATCAGCCGTCGCAGCGGCATCGAGAGAATGGCATCAGCCTGACGATCGCTCAGGTCTAACCGCTCCTGAAACTGCATCTTAGCTGTGCTGCCATCCGGGGCATGGCGCAAAATGTCAATGACCAGATCGAGGTTGGTCAACGCCAGCAGCAGCCCTTCAACGATATGAGTGCGCGTTTCGGCTTGATTTAACTCGTGACGATAGCGACGGGTGAGCGTGTCTTCTCGAAACGCCAAAAACTGCTGAAGCAATTCTCGCAGCGGCATCTGGCGCGGTTGCCCATCCGCAAGTGCCAGCATAATCGTGCCAAAGTTCGACTGTAGGGCGGTCTGGCGATACAGGCTGCTGAGAATTTTTTGGGGATTGATATCCCGACGGAGTTCAATAACCACTCGAATGCCATCGCGATCGCTTTCATCCCGCAAATCCGCAATGCCCTCTAAGCGCCCCTGGTTGACCAGTTCTGCCATCTTTTCAATCCAGGCGGCTTTGTTGACCTGATAGGGCAGTTCGGTGACCACTAACGCTGTGCGTCGATGCCGACCACGCCCAATTTGCAGTTCCTCAACCTGAGCAATGCCCCGCACGGGAATGCTGCCTTTGCCTGTCACGTAGGCTTCCTGGATGCCCTCGGTGCCAATGATTTCGCCACCTGTGGGAAAGTCGGGACCTGGAATGAGTTCAAACAGTCTGGCATCGGGCAGGTTGGGATTGTCGATTAGCGCCACTAGCCCATCCACAATTTCGCCCAGGTTGTGGGGTGGAATGTTGGTCGCCATACCGACCGCAATCCCCGAACTGCCGTTGAGCAGAAGAATCGGCAATTGTGCGGGTAAGACCGTTGGCTCCTGCTGCGAATTGTCGAAGTTGCCGACAAAATCAACCGTTGCCTCGCCAATCTCAGTGAGCAGCGTTTCGTTACCCAGCGGTGCCAGTCGGGTTTCGGTGTACCGCATCGCTGCTGGGGGATCGTTATCGACTGAACCGAAGTTGCCATGCCCCCCCAGCAACGGGTAGCGGCTGGAAAAATCCTGCACCAGCCGCACAAGGGCATCATAAACAGCCTGATCGCCGTGGGGATGGTACTTACCCAGCACATCCCCAACCACGCGAGCGCATTTACGATAGGGGCGATCGGGGGTTAAGCCCAACTCATGCATCGCGTAGAGAATACGTCGGTGTACTGGTTTCAGCCCATCGCGCACATCCGGCAGGGCGCGCCCTACGATGACGCTCATGGCATATTCTAGATAAGACTGCTGCATTTCTGTATGCAGAGCAGTAGTAATTACAGCCATGAGCGTTGGTCCTTACACATTGATTGTTTAAACGGTGATTTCATCACAGGGTTGTAGCGTTTGCAGCAAGCGACGTTTACGATGGGAACAAGTCTGAGCGTACCTGTTTCTCTTTCACAGTAACGTTGAGGCGGATGGTAAGACGGCTGCTTCATCTGGGTCACGTTTCGAGGAAAGCACAATGAAAACCGTTCTGATTGTCGAGGACGATCTGATTAATGCACGGGTATTTTCTAAGATCCTGACGAAACGAGGCGGGCTGGCAGTCAAGCATACTGAAGACGTGGAAGAGGTGATGCAGATTGCTCACGCCCATGAAGCCGATGTTATTTTGATGGATGTGTCGCTGTCCCGTAGTGTCTATCTGGGCAAAGCGGTTGATGGGATTAAGATTACGCAGATGTTGAAAGCCGACCCGCAGACGGCGACGCTGCCAATCATTTTGGTGACGGCCCATGCGATGGAGGGCGATCGCGAGAACTTTTTGAAGCAAAGTGGAGCGGACGCTTACATTTCTAAGCCTGTAGTGGATCATCAGGCGTTTGTTGATCAGGTTATGGCATTGCTGCCGACAGGTTAGGAACCCATGACGAAAACTGTGTTGCTGGTCGAGGATGACCTGGCTAATGTACGAGTCTTTTCGCGCTACTTGACCCGACTGGGTGGTCTGGCGGTGAAACATACGGAAGATGCCGAAGAAGTAATGCAAATTGCCAGGGCTGGGCAGGCGGACTTGATTTTGATGGATGTCTCGCTGTCTCACAGTTTGTATCAGGGCAAAGCGGTAGATGGCATTAAACTGGCGCAATTGCTGAAAAGCGACCCCAGCACGGCTTCCTTGCCCATCATTTTGGTTACAGCCCGCGCCATGATTGGCGATAAAGAAACGTCGCTCCAGCAAAGTGGTGCCGATGGCTATATTTCTAAGCCTGTCGTGGATTACCAGGCGTTTATCGACCAGGTGGCGGCGCTGTTGCCCTCGGAAGAGTAGCTGAGACAAGGTGATCCTTTGGGAGTACTGGTGAGAGCTAAGGCGGGTCGCGGGTGCAGCAAAAAGGTGATAGCGATCGTGCAGCGCATGAACTCAAACTCCCCCATGAACTCAAACTCCCTGCTGAATGACCGCTTTGTTTCTCACACGCTTTATTTCTCACACTACCGCAAATCATTTCATCTACACGTTCACTAAAAGACGGGGTGCGATTAGAGTACACCCATTTCCAACGATTGATTCAGTGCATTAGTACTATACTATATCTGCCGTCGAGTGTCTGACGAATAGGTTCGATGCAGAATCCATAACGTTCGCAGCCTTGCCCGATCGCAGCGTGTAAACGCTTTTTTGAAACGATCGTTTAGTGAGCTTCAGGTTTCTCGATCGCAGATGGTGCTGGTGCGCTTGAGGCTGGAGCTTCTACCGGGGCAGTGTCAATAATTTCTGGCAAGGTTGGAGGCAACGGGTCTGGAATAGAGGCACTCGGTATGGGGTTGGTCGTGGCGTTCGGCTCTGGAGAGGAACGATCGCGGTCTGTTGGTGGTATCGCCCTCGAAGGTTTTGTGCCTTGACGCTGCTGCGATTGATATTGACCAAGTTTTTGCCCCAACTGGCGTAACCGTTCTTGCCCACTCGCTGCCTTTTTGCTGGTTGGCGTGATTCCGTCTGGTGAGACTGGCTTAACCTTAGGCTTGCTCGGTTGCGGCTCAACGACGATCGGTGCTGCTGGTAGGGTCGGCGTTGCTGGCGTTTCCGGTGCTGCTGGAATGACGGTTTCCGAAACAGAAGGTGATGGCTCTGGGCTAGGAGTCGGGGACAGTTCAGGGCGCACGATCGAGGGTGGGGCGATTGGACTGGGGCGATCAGGCGCTTCCACGTCTGGTGTCGGTTGCGCCTGGGGCGTTTCTAGAGAAGGGGTTGGTTTCTCCAGAGGCGTTTCTGGAACAGATTCTGGGCTTGGTTCTGGGCTTGGTTCAGGACTTGTCTCTGGCGTTGTTTCTGGTGTTGGTTCTGGTGCTGGCGGCACGTAGTCAGGATCGACAATGCCGCGCATATCCGCAGCCGTTAACTCTCCCCGCGTTAGTTTAGACAAGGTGTCGTCGCCGTTAGGCTGGTATTCCACCAGACGCACGGTGTTGTTAAAGACATTCTGTACCGGGTTGCCTTTGTCATCGAGATACTCAAGCTGCACCCAGTTTTTACCCGGTTTAAAGCCTTTGAGATACAGCGGTTGCCAGCGATCGATCAAAAAGCTGTCACCATTCACTGTGCAGCGAATGCGCCAGTCGGCAATATCATCCGTTGCATCTGCCTGCGCCACAAGATGAAGCGGAGCATTGGTCAAATAGAAATCTAGCAAAATTGGCTCTGCGCCGTAGGTTCCCTGAGGGCGACTGTAGGTCAGCAAGGGCAGTTCAGGATCTGGATTGTTGTCCTGAGTTTTTGTTAGTACGTGAAAGGTTGTCTGAGCAAAGGCTCCATCGTTTTTGAAGCTTTCGTGCCAGGGACGCGAGGCGAAGGCTCGGATGGTATGGGTTCCCGGTTCCAGATTGTCGAAAACCAATGGCTGGCTCGTATCGTAGACTGCCTGGTAGCCGCGATTATCCAGCAGAACGTGCAGGTGAGGCCCCAAACCGAACGTTTCATCTCTAAAGAGGGGCAGATCTTTCACCAGAAAACGAACCGATACAGTGGCATCTGACAACACATCGTTTTTGCGAGGGCTGAGAATCGTGACCTGGGGCTGATAGTCATCAAGCGTCTGTCGCAGCTCTTGAAGGGCGATCGGTGGCGAGGCTTCTACGATTTTTCCTGCCTTTTTCACCGTTGCCTGCTTTGAATCGGCTACCCCCGATCGCCCCCAAAAAGCAGCATGTGCGGCATCACCCATCCCTCCCCCGCTCGCCGTTACAAGGATGGCAACCAATGTCACGATCAATTTAGCGATCGCCTGCCAGCGCATCATTCCCACCACAGAACCCACTCCTAAAAGCTGCCCATAGGGAACTATAGCGGAAAAGACCCAGCCACCCGTGCAAAGTTTCGTCGCTCATGCGAAGCGACCTGTCTTTAGCCATACAAAACGGGACTTCAGCACAGCCGCTAAGAACTGACGTAAAGTCTCTGGGCATCTTTTGGGCATCTATCTTTTGGACACCTATCTTTTGGGCACCTAAGATACAGCCAAGCTTTTGTAGAAAGATGCTATGCCATGTTTCAAACGAAACAGCACAAAAGTAGTTAAAGCAAACGTTTGTCATGGCGCAATGTTCTTGAATATATAGAGTATTAATGCTGGATGAATAGAAATAAATCAATCCTTAACCAGCTTCTGTGGGGTGATCCCAGGGATTATGTCTCTAGTTATCAAAATATCTAGTTTTGTAAATATGATGGCTAGTTTGCTTGACTTTTTCACATGGCTTGGATTCACAAGCTCGTCTACGTCCGCCCTCAAAAGAGTTTGAATTATTGTTAATTGCGTCCAGGTTCGGCGTAACACGAGTCCTATAATGACACGATGAGAACTCCTACCAGGCTAGTTGTATTGTCTGAGCGAACCTTTCCGGTTCTGATGGCAATTTTTGTTCCGTTTTTTGAGCTGCGATCGCTGTTGGCATCTTTTTACCCTCTCCCCACATTGGAATTCAGACTCTGGTTTCCGATCGGCGCTGATGGTTGCTCATCTGAGCGCAAGGATGTCTTGCGGCAAGGGGCTGTTTTCAATGGGAGCAGCGTCTGGCAGGGGGGATTCCTCGTTCCTTGTCTAGAGAGAGGAGAGTCTCAATGACAATTACTCCACGGGAGCGCGAAGCGAAAGTCAAGGTTACGGTTGACAAAGATCCGGTACCGACTTCTTTTGAGAGATGGTCGCAGCCTGGTCATTTCGATCGCACCCTGGCTAGAGGTCCCAAAACCACCACATGGATTTGGAATCTTCACGCCAACGCTCATGATTTTGATAGCCATACTAGTGACTTAGAAGACGTATCTCGTAAAATTTTCAGTGCTCACTTCGGTCATCTTGCCGTTGTGTTCATCTGGCTCAGCGGCATGTATTTTCATGGCGCGAAGTTTTCAAATTTTGAGGCTTGGATGGCAAACCCCACTGGTATTAAGCCCAGTGCTCAGGTGGTTTGGCCAATCTTCGGACAAGAAATTTTGAATGCAGATGTGGGTGGTGGCTTCCACGGAATCCAAATCACCTCTGGTTTGTTCTACATGTGGAGAGGTGAAGGCTTCACCAATACCTTCCAGCTTTACTGCACGGCTATTGGTGCGCTGGTCATGGCAGCTCTGATGCTGTTTGCTGGCTGGTTCCACTACCACAAACGTGCGCCGAAACTGGAGTGGTTCCAGAACGCTGAATCGATGATGAACCATCACCTGGCAGGTCTGCTGGGTTGTGGTTCACTGGGTTGGGCTGGACACCTGATCCATGTGGCACTACCGGTTAACAAACTGCTGGATGCAGGGGTTGCTCCGAAAGAGATTCCCTTGCCCCACGAGTTCATCTTGAACTCGAAGCTGATGGCGGACTTGTACCCCAGCTTTGCGAAGGGCTTGACTCCGTTCTTTACCCTCAATTGGGCAGAATATTCTGACTTTCTGACCTTCAAGGGTGGCTTGAATCCAGTCACGGGTAGCTTGTGGTTAACAGATAACGCGCATCACCATCTGGCGATCGCCGTTCTGTTTATCATTGCAGGGCATCAGTACCGCACCAACTGGGGTATTGGTCACAGCATGAAGGAAATTTATGAGGCTCATAAGGGTCCCTTCACTGGCGAAGGTCATAAGGGTATTTATGAAACCTTTATGACTTCCTGGCACATTCAGTTGGCATGGAATCTGGCTGGCATGGGTTCTTTGAGCATCATTGTGGCTCAACACATGTACTCAATGCCTCCTTACCCATATTTAGCGACCGACTACGCCACTCAGTTATCCATCTTTACCCACCATATGTGGATCGGTGGCTTCCTGATTGTGGGTGCGGCTGCACACGCCGCCATTTTTATGGTGCGTGATTACGATCCAGTGGTGAATCAAAACAACGTCCTGGATCGGTTCATCCGTCATCGAGATGCCATCATTTCTCACCTTAACTGGGTCTGTATCTTCCTGGGTTTCCACAGCTTTGGCTTGTACGTGCATAACGACACAATGCGAGCGCTGGGTCGTCCTCAAGATATGTTCTCAGATACTGGGATTCAGCTACAGCCCGTCTTTGCCCAGTGGATTCAGAGCATTCATGCGGCGGCTCCTGGAAATACAGCTCCCAATGCAGCGTCTGCTGTGAGTCAGGTCTTCAATGGGGATGTCGTTGCTGTGGGTGGCAAGGTGGCACTTTCAGCCATTCCTCTGGGCACGGCTGACTTTCTGGTGCATCACATCCATGCGTTCACCATTCACGTTACCGTGCTCATCTTGCTGAAAGGTGTGCTGTATGCCCGTAGCTCCCGTCTGATTCCAGACAAAGCTAACCTGGGCTTCCGCTTCCCGTGCGACGGTCCCGGACGTGGCGGTACCTGCCAGGTTTCTGGTTGGGATCATGTGTTCCTCGGTCTGTTCTGGATGTACAATTCCTTGTCGATCGTCATTTTCCACTTCAGTTGGAAGATGCAATCAGACGTGTGGGGCACCGTTAATCCAGATGGTACGGTAGCTCACATCACGGGCGGCAACTTTGCTCAGAGTGCGATCACCATTAATGGCTGGCTGCGCGACTTCCTCTGGGCACAAGCAACTCAGGTGATCACGTCTTACGGTTCGTCACTGTCTGCGTACGGTCTCATGTTCTTGGGCGCTCACTTTGTTTGGGCCTTCAGCCTCATGTTCCTGTTCAGCGGTCGTGGCTACTGGCAAGAATTGATTGAGTCCATTGTGTGGGCTCACAATAAGCTGAAAGTTGGTCCTGCAATTCAGCCCCGCGCACTGAGCATTATTCAGGGTCGGGCTGTGGGGGTAGCTCACTATCTCCTGGGGGGAATTGCCACAACATGGGCATTCTTCCTGGCTCGCACAATTGCACTTGGATAAGCGAGGAGAACGAACGTAAATGGCAACTAAATTTCCCAAATTTAGCCAGGACCTCGCTCAAGATCCGACCACTCGTCGGATTTGGTACGGGATCGCCACTGCCCACGACTTTGAAAGTCACGACGGCATGACAGAAGAGAATCTTTACCAAAAGATTTTCGCCTCTCACTTCGGTCATCTGGCAATCATCTTCCTGTGGACATCTGGTCTCCTATTCCACGTAGCGTGGCAAGGCAACTTTGAACAATGGATTAAAGATCCATTGAACATCCGTCCCATCGCCCACGCGATTTGGGACCCTCAATTTGGTCAACCAGCGGTCGATGCGTTTACTCAAGGTGGCGCAAATTACCCGGTTGATATTTCCTACTCTGGTGTTTACCAGTGGTGGTTTACGCAGGGGATGCGGACGAATGGTGAACTCTATGCGGGTTCAATCTTTCTCTTAATCCTATCGGCTATCTTCCTCTTTGCAGGCTGGCTGCACTTGCAACCCAAGTTCCGCCCCTCGCTTGCCTGGTTTAAGAATGCTGAGTCACGACTGAATCACCATCTGGCTGGTTTGTTTGGCGTTAGCTCTCTAGCGTGGGCGGGTCACTTGATCCATGTGGCCATTCCCGAATCGCGCGGGCAGCATGTGGGTTGGGATAACTTCCTGTCTACACCACCGCATCCCGCTGGGCTGGCTCCCTTCTTCAGCGGTAACTGGGGCGTGTATGCTGAGAACCCTGACACGCCTGGGCATGTGTTTGGCACGGCTCAAGGTGCGGGTACAGCGATTCTGACCTTCCTGGGTGGCTTCCATCCTCAGACTGAATCGCTCTGGTTGACGGATATGGCGCATCACCATCTGGCGATCGCTGTCCTCTTTATTGTTGCTGGTCACATGTACCGTACCAACTTTGGTATTGGTCACAGCATTAAGGAGATGATGGATGCCAAGGATTTCTTTGGCAAGCCCGTTGAAGGTCCGTTTAATATGCCTCACCAGGGGATATACGAGACTTACAACAACTCCTTGCACTTCCAGTTGGGCTGGCACCTGGCTTGCTTGGGTGTGATCACCTCCCTGGTGGCGCAGCATATGTACGCAATGCCGCCGTATGCCTTCCTGGCGAAGGACTTCACGACGCAGGCTGCACTCTATACCCATCACCAGTACATTGCTGGCTTCCTGATGGTGGGGGCGTTTGCTCACGGTGCCATCTTCTGGGTACGGGACTATGACCCGGATCAGAATAAAGGCAACGTGTTGGATCGTGTGTTACAGCATAAAGAAGCCATCATCTCTCACTTGAGCTGGGTTTCGCTGTTCCTCGGTTTCCATACCCTGGGTTTGTATGTGCACAACGATGTGGTCGTCGCTTTTGGTACACCTGAGAAGCAAATCTTGATTGAACCGGTGTTTGCACAGTTCATTCAAGCGTCTCACGGTAAAGTACTGTACGGGTTGAACACCCTGTTGTCTAACCCAGACAGCGTCGCTACTACCGCCTGGCCCAACTACGGTAACGTTTGGTTGCCCGGATGGTTGGATGCTATCAACAGCGGCACAAACTCCTTGTTTCTCACCATCGGTCCTGGCGATTTCCTGGTTCACCATGCGATCGCACTGGGTCTACATACCACCACCCTGATCTTGGTCAAGGGTGCATTGGATGCACGGGGTTCTAAGCTGATGCCGGACAAGAAAGACTTCGGCTATGCTTTCCCTTGCGATGGTCCTGGACGGGGCGGTACTTGCGATATCTCAGCATGGGATTCGTTCTACCTGTCGATGTTCTGGATGCTGAATACGATCGGCTGGGTCACGTTCTACTGGCACTGGAAGCACCTTGGCATCTGGTCTGGCAACGTGTCTCAGTTCAACGAAAGCTCGACCTATCTAATGGGTTGGTTCCGCGATTACCTCTGGCTCTACTCTGGTGCGACCATTAACGGGTACAACCCGTATGGCATGAATAACCTGTCGGTCTGGTCCTGGATGTTCCTCTTAGGGCACCTGATTTGGGCAACGGGCTTCATGTTCCTGATCTCCTGGAGAGGGTATTGGCAAGAGCTGATCGAAACCCTGGTCTGGGCACACGAGCGCACTCCACTGGCGAACCTGGTCCGCTGGAAGGACAAGCCCGTTGCACTCTCGATTGTCCAGGCGCGTGTGGTTGGTTTAGCACACTTCACGGTTGGCTATATCCTTACCTACGCAGCCTTCTTGATCTCCGCTACAGCCGCGAAATTTGGCTAGCGCATATCAAGTAGACCTGGTGCCATACGGCACTAACAAAAGTCCCTCGCTGTCATGGCGGGGGATTTTTTGCTTACAGCAGTGGTCAGTGAACAGTTGAAACTCGCTCAAAACTCTCCTCTTACCTCCCTACCCCCTTGCTCCTCACCGCTTACTCCTCACCTTCCATGCGCCAACACCAGCAGGTACTCAAGCTTCAAACCACGGGCAAATCGCTTTGCAGGATCACTCAGAAAGTACAGGCGATCGTCGCCGAATCGCAGATCCAAACGGGACTTTGCACGCTCTTTCTGCGTCATACCTCGGCGAGTTTGCTGATTCAAGAAAATGCCGATCCGGACGTATTGCAGGATCTCGAAAACTTTTTTGCGAAGCTGGTGCCAGAGTGGGAAAACTATATCCACAGCACAGAAGGACCTGACGATATGCCTGCCCACATTCGCACAGCACTGACCCATACATCGGAGCAAATTCCGATCGCCAATGGTCGCCTCCTTCTCGGCACCTGGCAAGGCATTTATATCTGGGAACATCGCCAGCACGGTCATACCCGCGAATTGGTTGTTCACCTGATCGGAAACTAAGAGGCTGTTTGAGAAGGGTGAGGGGTGTAACAAATTACGCCAAGCGTCTGAGCATGAGTCGAATCATCGCGAGATAAATCATCGTTTCAGCGGTTTCCAGTAGCAGTTCATAGTCGCAATTGAGCCGCCGCGACCACTGCCACCAGCCAAACGTCCGTTCGACGATCCAACGCTTTTTCAGGAGCACAAAGCCCTTGGTCTGTTCGGGGCGCAGGACTGGGTAAACGACCTAGCGCAAGCGATCCATCACCCATTGCAGCAAGGGCTGCCCAGTGTAGCCGCCATCCACCCAAACCAGGTAGAGGCGACAGACTTTCGCACCCAGATCAGACAGGCGTTGCAGCACCCGTTTGCCGCCCTCGCGTTCCGGTAGGCTCGCTGCCGTGACGCGCACAGTCATCACTAAACCCAGTGTCTCCACGGCGGTATGCCGTTTCCGTCCTTTGGTGGCTTTGAAGCGGTCAAACACCACTGCCTGCTGCACCATCGCCACTGTGGGCACCGTTTGGCGATCGAGAATCACCTCGGAAGGGCTGTCTGGTCGTCCCACTGCTGCCCGTATCCACGCTCGTAAGCGCGCATGCATTGCTTGCCAGGTGCCGTCCTTACGCCAGTGGCGGCAGTAGGTGGACACCGTTTGCCACGCCGGCAAGTCGCCGGGGCTGTCTCGCCATTTACAGCCTTGTGTGACCACGTAAAAGATGGCATTGAGCAGTGCCCACAGACTGGTACTGCGGGGGCAACCACCCGGTTTGGCAGCGGGCAGCAGGGGTTGGATTAAGTCAAATTGGGCACGGGTCAGGTTGCTTGAGTAGAATTCAACCATCGCTCTCACGGGGCTTATATTTACTACTGATAGCCTAACCGTGTGAGCTTTTTTACGGTCGATCCGGCTTTTCAAACACCCTCTAAGCTCGACTTTAGCCAATCACGCAGCATAGCAGAGTAGGTCAGACCAAAGGTCTAGCAATTCTGAAGGAATTTTTTGAGCTGTAGGGGTTTCAACCGACCATTCAAAAAATCTGGCAGCCCAC
>JAHHHL010000046.1 GCA_019359375.1 Lyngbya sp. HA4199-MV5 | reverse complement strand
GCACTGGAAGGCTTGCTGAGGGTACGCATGAGCGGCTAACCATAGCGGGAGACACCTTAGCATCCCGGTTGACGGGCATGAAGGCTACCCCCACATGAGATGCATCTTGTCAATGCGTAAGTCCTAACAGCGATTCTCATCGTTTTCTAAACCAGAACTCAGCGGGCGATCGACTGCCCAAGCGACAATGACGCTTACACGGGCAGAGAGCATCCGTTTCATCTGTTTTTATCCGCTGCCAACCCGGTGTTCGACAGAATGAAATAGCTCCCTGGCACTAATCCCCCCTTCAACTGAAAGGTGGATGTAAAGGCACGGGGGTTCACTGTTTAATCTCTACAGAGTGGCTAATCCTGATAGCCTAGGGCGTGTCATCAATTAGCTCCGAAACCTTGCAATATCAGCAGTGTCACGACCGTCTCAACACACCAGGCTAGGGGATGGAACCCCTGCTGCAAGCAATGTGTAGTAGTAATTGATGACAGCCCCTAGACCTTGCCTTCAGACTGCTCCAACGTTCATGCCATAGCGCGGCATGTACAGAACTTACACTATCGGACGAATGCAGACATCGTGAAAGGAGACCGATTTTGAACGTTGTACAAGAAAATGCTCGTCTTCGTTGGGTGACGCTGAACGCTTCAGAAGCCACCGTGGATGAAGGAGCCGCCATTATTCAAGGACTCCAAAAAACGCCTAAGACCCTTCCCTGCCAATATTTTTATGACGATCGCGGCTCCCAGTTATTTGAGCAGATTTGCGACTTGCCAGAATACTATCCCACCCGCACTGAGCAAGTCATTCTCGAAACCTACGCTACTGAAATCGCTCAACTCACTGGTTCTTGTGAATTAGTTGAACTCGGCAGCGGCAGTTCTCGCAAAACCCGCTTGTTGCTAGAAGCCTACAGCCAAACAAATGATCAACTTCAATACTGCCCGATCGATGTCAGCGCTGGTATCCTCAAAACCACTGCGTTAGAACTCCTGCGTCAATATCCCAAGCTCAAGCTCTGTGGGCTGGCAGGCACCTACGAACAGGCGCTCGACCAACTGCCGCCTGCGGAAATGGAAAACCGAATGCTGATTTTCTTAGGCAGTACGATCGGGAACCTCAATCAGCAGGAATGCGATCGATTCCTTGATCGAGTCCAGAAGGCACTCAAACCAGGAGAATTTTTTCTGCTCGGTGTTGATCTGCAAAAAGATCCGATCATTCTCGAAGCAGCCTACAACGATTCTCAAGGCGTGACGGCTGCGTTTAACCTCAATATTTTGAGCCATCTCAACTGGCGGTTTCAAAGCAATTTTGATCTCAATCAATTCAAGCATCATGCGTTTTACAACTCCGTAGACCATCAAATTGAGATGCATCTTCGCAGTTTAGAAACCCAAACCGTAGCGCTTCAAACGCTCAACTTTGATACCACCTTACAGGCAGGTGAAAGCATCCACACCGAGATTTCGCGCAAGTTCCATCTACCAACCTTAGTTGAAACATTGGAAACTTTTGCCTTCCAACCGCTCCAGGTGTGGACTGATCCAAACCATTGGTTTGGCTTACTCCTCTGTCAGCGCCAGTGCCTCAGTGATGAGTGCCCTTAGGTAGGGTGTAGGGTGTGGGGTGTGGGGTGTAGGGGGGTGAGATTCGAGTTGTTGTCCCCGTGTCTCCGTGTCTCTCCGTCCCCTGTCCTCTCTCTCTCCCTCTGCTCCCCCTTCTGCCTTCTGCCTCCTGCCTTCTATTCCCCACCAACCCCTTCTTCCGTAACCCGATCGCTCCACAATGTATTTATTCAGCGTCTAAACTCAGCGATTCCAGTCGTCAAACTTGCAGAGATTACAACGAATTTAAATCTTTCGAGGGTCGATCGATGGGAGTGCTAGGTTGGATGGACCTCTACACATAAGGCAATGCCTTATCTATATGAAGCATCATTCATTGCTTTCTGGATTGCGATCGCTACGGCAGTCCCGCAAAGCGGTTCGATTGGTTTCGTCCGTAGCCGCTTCGATGTTAACAGCAGGCACGATCGCCACCTTTCAGCCTGCCCGTGCCGATGTTGCAATCATGGAGCAGGCGCGATCGACGCTTTCATCCACGCTTAACCTGTCCACGCACCAGACAACGCCACCACTTGCCCAAACACAGCCAGGAAAAGCCTTCCCAGTTGTACAGCAAATGGGTTTCTTTGATTTTTTTGGTCCTTTGATAGTCGGCAGCATTGTTGTTGTGGGGGGCTTGATTTTCTTCTCTTCGATTACCGGGTTGGTCATTATCAGTGAACAGGAAGTAGGAGTCGTCATCAAAAAATTTGGTGGACGCTTGCCTGCGGGACGGTTAATCGCTCTGAATGGCGAAGCGGGCTATCAGGCAGACACTCTCGCCCCTGGCTGGCATTGGGGCTTGTTTCCCTGGCAGTACGGCGTGCAAAAGCAGCCCATGATTGTGGTGCCACAGGGCGAAATTGCGCTGCTGGTTGCCAATGATGGTGCTTCGGTGCCAGCCGAGCGCATTCTGGCAAAGGTCGTACCCTGTGATAATTACCAGGATGCTCGCAAGTTCCTTACTAATGGCGGCGAAAAAGGTCGGCAGATGGGCTTTCTCACGGCAGGCACGTATCGGATTAACACCTCTCTGTTTAAGGTGATTACGGCTGCGAATGCCAGTCAGCACGATATGAGTGCTGAGAAGCTGCGGGTCTACACGGTGCAATCCGATAAGGTGGGCATTGTCACCACGCTGGATGGTCTTTCCATTGATGCCGGTGAAATGGCAGGGTCTACCGTGCCTGGGCACAACAACTTTCAGAACGGTGAGAAATTCATCCACGCAGGTGGGCGACGCGGCTTGCAGGAGCAAATTCTGCTCTCTGGTTCGTGGAACCTGAACCCCTGGTTTGTGCAGGTTGAGCAACTGCCGATGACAGAGATTCCGATCGGCTACGTCGGTGTGGTCATCGCCTATGTGGGTAAGGCACACGAAGATGTCAGCGGTGCCTCGTTTACCCACGGCAATCTGGTGCTGCCCGGACACAAGGGCGTGTGGACAGAACCGCTCTATCCCGGTAAGCATCCACTGAATACCCGCGTGATGAAAGTTGAATTAGTGCCCACAACCAATATTGTGCTGAACTGGTCGGGACGCACGGAGCGCCACAACTACGACTCCAACCTGGCATCGCTGACGGTGCGATCGCGCGATGGCTTTGCGTTTGACCTGGAAATTGCCCAAATCATCCATGTGGGTGCTTTGGACGCGCCGAAAGTCATCTCTCGTGTGGGTTCCATGCAGAACCTGGTGGATCATGTGCTGGAGCCGACGATCGGCAACTATTTCCGCAACTCAGCGCAGGAATGCACCGTGCTGGACTTCCTCAGCGCCCGCAGCGATCGCCAATCTGAAGCGGCAGAATACATCAAAGTGGCGCTCCGCAGCTACGACGTGCAGGCGATCGACACCCTGATTGGCGACATCCAACCGCCTGAGACGCTGATGCAAACCCAGACCGATCGCAAAATTGCCGAAGAGCAGCGCAAAACCTACGAAGTGCAGCAGATGGCGCAAACTCAACGGCAGCAGTTGGTACGTGAAACCGCGCTGGCAGACATCCAGCAAGAAATGGTGAAGTCTGAACAGAACGTCAACATTGCCGAACTGCAAGCGAGAGCCGACATTCAGCGTGCCAACGGTGAAGCCGAAGCCACCAAACTGCGAGCTGTGGGTGATGCCGATGCCATTCGCGCAACAGGTACCGCTCGTGCTGAAACCTATCGCGCAGGTGTGGAGGCATTGGGGTCTCAAAGCTATACCGCCATGCAGTTAATGCAGATCATTGGCGATCGTCATGTGCGTCTCATCCCCGATGTGCTCGTCGGCGCAAACGGCAATGGTAATGGGTTGGTGGATGGCTTGCTCTCCATGATTCTGTGGAACCAGCAGACCAACGGCAACGGTAGCCCTGCGAAGCCAGTCGAGTCACTGGAGGCACAGCCCGAAAGCGCACCCACAAATGGCGCACCTGCCCCACAAGCACCACCCTTTGATCCCGCGTTGGGTGCTGAGATCGAAGCCATCTTCAATGCTGACAAGCGGTAAGGATGCTGAGTCAGGTGTCAGAATAAAAGCCTAACGCCTGATTCACGCATTGATCGCTCTATGAGCTATTGCCTTAATCCAAACTGTAAAGAGCCGCAGAATCTTGATCGCGCAGAATGCTGTCAAGCCTGCGGTTTTCGATTGCTTTTACATAATCGCTATCGTGCCGTGCGGCTGCTTGGGCAAGGAGGGTTTGGGCGGACGTTTTTGGCGATCGATGAGCAACCAGAGGCAGAAGGCAGAGGGCAGAAGGCAGAAGGGGGAGTGGGGAGTGGGGAGTGGGGAGTAGGGGAGGCAGGGGAGGCAAGGGAGCAGGAAGATCATCAACTCAGCGCTCAAACCTTAGAGCTTAAACCGCTTTCTTCTGAGCCAACCCCTTGTGTCATCAAGCAGTTTTTCCCACAGCAACCTGCCGTCACGGAACGGGAAACGGCGATCGCACTCTTTCACAAAGAAGCTCAGCGGCTCAAAGAATTGGGCGACCATCCACAGATCCCAACATTATTAGATGCATTTGAGGACGATCGACAGCTTTATTTGGTGCAGGAGTTTGTCGATGGGCAGAATTTAGAGCAGGTATTGGCAGAGCAAGGAGCCTTCACCGAAGCTACCATTTGGCAACTGCTGGATCAAGTGCTGCCTATTCTAAGATTTATTCACGATCGCCACGTTATTCACCGCGATATCAAACCTGCCAATCTTATCTGGCAAAGGAATAGTCAGTTCTCACGGCTGGTTTTGGTGGATTTTGGTGCAGCGAAATTGGTACAAATGAGCGATCGCCTCAAAACAGGAACCAGTATTGGCAGTGCCGAATATGTTGCCCCTGAACAGGTTCGTGGGAAAGCACTGTTCGCCAGCGATCTTTACAGCCTCGGCGTTACCTGCATTCATTTGCTCACAAACCTATCGCCGTTTGATCTGTTTGACATGGTGAATGATGGTTGGGCTTGGCAGCAGTATCTCGCAGAACCCGTGAGCGATCGGCTTGCACAGATTCTCGATCGACTACTCCAAAATGCCTTGAGCAAACGCTTTCAGTCAGCAGACGAAGTGATGGGGGCGATCGGGAAGGCAGAAGGCAGGAGGCAGGAGGCAGAAGGGGGAGTAGGGGGGGCAAGGGGAGCAGAGGAAGCAAGGGAAGTAGGGAGAGATGCCTTATTACTAACAACTAACAACCAGAAACCAACAACCCTTTCCACACCCCATACCCTATACCCCACACCCCACACCCTACCCACCTGCACCCACACCCTCACCGGACACACTGCCTGCGTGAATGCGGTTGCCATCAGTCCCAATCGTGCGATCGTGGCAAGCAGCAGCGAAGACAAAACAATCCGCTTCTGGGATTTGCAAACGGGTCATATGGCAACGGCTGTGCTGGATCATGTGCAGGCAGCTCGCACGATCGCCTTCAGCCCCGACGGTGAAACGATCGCCTCTGGAGGGCAAGATCGAACCATCGTCCTCACGCGGAAATGGTACTTGGACATTGCGGGTCGGAGCGAGGTTTTAGGGCAGCATGGTCAGGCTGTCACGTCGATCGCCTTTACGCCCAGTGGTCAACTGCTTGCCAGCGCCAGCCGCGATAAAACCATCAAGCTCTGGAATCTTGCAACAAAAGCAGAGCTTTGCACCCTGAAAGGACATCGGCTGAACGTCACCGCGATCGCCTTCAGCCCCAACGGACAGTTTCTTGCCAGTGCCAGCGCCGACCACACCGTCTGCCTATGGACGGCAGAAGCAAACCTCAATATCCAGATGCGCTACACTTTTACCGATCACATCGGCACTGTGCAGGCGATCGCCTTTAGTTTAGACAGCCAATTGTTAGCGACAGGCGGAGACGATCGCACGATCAAACTTTGGAGTACACAGACCGGACGCTTGCTACGAACCCTACCAGGACACTCGTGGACAGTAAGCGCCCTTAAATTCACACCAGACGGGTCAACGCTCATCAGCGCCAGTTGGGACGGCACGCTAAAACTATGGCGCTTAGCGGATGCGCGATCGGACGCAGTGATCGTTCTCACGGGGCACAGCGATTCGGTGAATGCGATCGCACTCACGACCGATGGCAAGACGATTGTGAGTGGCAGCAGCGACAAAACGGTGCGTGTTTGGCAAACTGCGGAGTGAGCGCATGACATAAAAGAAATTACCCAAGGTAGTGCGGACATCTTGCCCGCGCCCCAAGCGAGACGCTTGCACTACCGCATCCATTGGGTAGATTCTTGAAGAGAAATGACCCTTAAACCTTACCTTTAAGGAACCCCACAAGGCTTTGCAAAAATGATGGGCTAAAGGAGGCGGGGGCGACGACCACTTTTTCTTCCATGGGTAACATCGACAGTTCAAGATTTGGTTCCTGATCTGAGGACTCTATCAGCAATGGAACTTCGTCTACTAAACCCACAACCATTAGGCGAAAAGCGACCTGCTGAATCTTCTGAGTGGGTAATTGCAATTGCTTAGCAATATCCTGAATCGGCACATTGCCATTGGCAAATTCCCAGACTTGCCATTCTAATTGGTTCAGACGTAATTGTGGCTTGCCAGCGGTTGCATTAACTAACCCCGAAGCGGCTGGAGGCAGCTTGCTTTGAAGCATCGTCCAATCACGTAAAACTCGTAACCCTGCCAGGGTGACTTCTTTGGCAGGAGCCGTTAAACCAGTCATTTCGGCGATGGGCAGCGGCATTGTGTGGTCAAACTGAAAGTACCCATCCTGCAACTCGAACAGCTTGCAAACCTGTTGCAACACCTGCTGGCTAAAAAGCAGCTTTAATTGTTCAGCTTCCAGTAAACCCTGTTCTTTTAAGCATAACCCCGCGGGTTGATTGATGGCGCATACTTCGGCAATGCGAGCAGCAACCCGACTGCTGATCCAGCCTCGTTGTTGAATGATCGTCACTAAACCCTGTCCATCCAGGCGATCGGCTGCCGCAATAATATGTCCTTGCTTAAACCAGATGTGCAACGTCAATCCTTTAGAGGATGAGTTCTGAGAGCGTTCTTGAACACTTAACCGCCCTGTTTTGTTTCCCTGCTCGAGTAGTTGAAAGATTTCTGGCAGGGAGAATTCGGAGAGATATCCTGAGATAGCCATGACTTACCTTCTGTTAGACCAGACTAGCCTGCATTGAATGTTGGATCAGTGTGAGAATAGCTTGCGCGACCGATGCTTGTTCAGTTGCGTTCACCATCACAAAGGGAGGGCGAGTTTGAGGGTTAGTATATCCCAACGTGAGGGCAATATTTTCTGGTTGCCAAGCGTTGGGGCGATCGATATGAGTTATACCAACAATCATTGGCACCTGCCGACGCTGGTTCATAAAATTGGCAATTCGACGGGCGTAGCGAAATTCTTCAGGACGATGGGCAGGGACGAGTAGCACATAGGCGTGGGCTTGCTGAATGAGAATGTCCCACATAAAGTCAAACCGAGATTGACCAGGAGTCCCATACAGGTGCAAGGCGGTTTCTGGACCGAACTGCAACCGACCGAAGTCAAAAGCAACTGTGGTTTTTGGCTTCAGCATGGCGGTGTCATCAGTCGCTTGGCGATCGGTGTCTACCACTTCAATTTCACTAACCGTTCTAATAAAGGTGGACTTTCCAGCCCCAACTGGACCTGTCACAACTAACCGCATAATTTCCATAGACTGTTCCAGGGTCATTACAATGAATGCTTGCAAAGGTAGTGCAGAGTCAGCCGCGAGATGTTTCACCGCTCTGCACTACGACTGACATCGATTTCGCATTCGGTGCTTACATCAGAATCAGTTTAATTTCGGCAACCGCTCGCTTAATTTCCAGCATTAGAATGCCTTGTTTTGCTTTGTGGTCAGCCAACACCAGCAAAACAGCATCCTCTCCACAACTGGTCAGAATACCTAAGCCCTTATCGCCTTCAACGTAGATGCGATCGACGCTACCGCGCGCCAGTTCCTGCCCAATGCGTTCACCCAGAGAAAGCATTGCAGCGGACATCGCAGAAACGCGTTCTTCATCCATTGAACCCGGTAAGGTTGCCGCTAGAGGTAAGCCATCAGGTGTAACCAGTGCGGCTCCTTGAACATCACTGGTTGCAGTCACAAAATTTTGCAGAACAATGCCAAGTTTTTCAGTGTTAATTGCCACAGGGAAATGCTCCTATAAAGTGTAGGTTAATCAATAAGTACGGCGAACCAAAGGCTAGGGCGTGTTTTAAAACCCTCGATCCTCCCCAACCCTCCTTAAAAAGGAGGGAGCTAGATTGTTCAAAGTCCCCCTTTTGAAGGGGGATTTAGGGGGATCACCAAGAGGCAAGGAACCGACCCAAAGGGTTTTAAAACACTGCCTAGCCTAGTGTTTCAAACTCGATCACATCGTAAGCACTGCCGCGCAAAACAGATTCTATTTGTTTGCCTCGCAACCGCTTTCCGGTGACTTGTTCCATCACGCCCTGAATGGCTCCCAGCGTAAAGGACAGCTTGCGAGGAGAGCCTTGAGGTTCACCAGCAGAACAGATCGTTTCCCGGCAGTAAACTTTGATCGATTCTCCGTCTTGAGCAATCTTTTCTACGATGCAGAGCCGAGTACCGTCTTTGCCCAATGCTTTTTGTAGGAGAGGAACGGTTTGATCAGAATCAAGCCCTTTTCCGGTCAACCCAAGCTGTTCTGCAACTTGCTTACCCCGGCTACGTCCCGCCGCAATCAGGGCGATCGCTGCCGCTTTTTCCCCTAACGCCTCTTCAGTGCCAACCACTAAAGCTCTGAAACAAATAATGCTGCTAAAATCACCTAGCTCAGTACGCAATTCATTGAGAGCGGGAATTGTAATAGTAGACATAAAAGTACCTCAAAAATTTGTAAAGTAGACTATTGAACGCAGAAGTGAAGCTGCTTTCAACGGGTAACAGATGGCTAGTTTTGAGTGACTGAGCTTGTGGCTCAGCGACGAGCAACGTAGACCGAGGTGAAGCATTTCTGAGCAAAGAACGTTGAGTTTTGGTCGTGAGCCAGGTTGCAAGCTGACGTTGCGAGTTGACGCTTTTACTTCTACCGCTCAGGCTTCTGTAATTAGTCTGCCCAGCAAATGGCTTGCAATTGCGATTGACCTTGACGCGAGGCATTAATTGAGCAAAATGGCGGAAACAGCTAGTTAAAATGGCTTCCAGGAAGGGCATCCCAAAAGTGATTAGCTCGTTTGCACAACACGCCACGATCGCGCACACAGCTTGAGTCTGGCGGAGGGCACTGTATGATCCGAAAGGGTGAGTGGGATGCTAGCTTAGCGTGAGAAAGTACCTGCTAAAGTGTTTACAAAAGTAAAGGTTTCCTTAAGTGAGGATCGTCTAGTGCTCAAGGCACTCAAATAACACCATCATCGGAAGTTAATCATCGGAAGTTAATTGTACACTTGATCAAAAATATGCCTGTATTCAAACAATTAAGACGATCGATTTGTTATGCCAAGCAAACTCTGCTAAACAGCATTTGTGCTTGCATAAAGCAGCTCCAATATGCCTGCATAAAGCAGTTCCAATATGCTCGCATAAAGCAGTTCCAACGAAGCTTAGGACTGGTGCTGATAGTGGGGAGTTTGACGGTGCTAGTCGGTGCGACCATTCCAACAACCGCGCAGCCTAGATCTCCACAAGCGATCGCCCCTCGCCAGGAAATTCGTGGTGTTTGGCTCACCAATGTGGATAGTTCTGTTTTATTTAAGCCAACGGTGCTGAAAGATGCAGTGCAGCAACTTGCGCGACTCAATTTCAACACGCTTTATCCTGCGGTTTGGAATTGGGGTTATACGACCTATCCCAGCGCTGTGGCAAAGCAGGCAGTGGGGGCAGCGGTTGACCCACGCCCGATCGGGCTGGAGGGACGCGATGCGTTAGCAGAACTGGTACAGCAGGCGCGTCAAAAGGGCATAGCAGTCCTGCCCTGGTTTGAGTTTGGCTTTATGGCACCCGAAGATTCAGCATTGGCAATCCGCCATCCCGATTGGTTGACGCAGCAGCAAGATGGGACGCAGGTTTGGCAGGAGGGCATCTATCCCCGCGTGTGGCTTAACCCCTTTAAGCCGGAAGTGCAGCAGTTTATGCAGTCCCTCATTCTGGAACTGGTCACCAGGTACGACATTGACGGCATTCAGCTCGATGACCATTTTGGGTTGCCCTACCAGTTTGGCTACGATGACTACACCGTGCAGCTTTACAAGCGTGAGCATCAGGGTAAAGCGCCACCGACCAATCCCAAAGATCCTGCCTGGGTACGCTGGCGAGCCGATAAGATTACGCGTTTCACCACGCAGCTTTTTCGAGCCATCAAAGCGCGGAAAAATAACGTGCTGCTTACGCTATCACCCAATAACTACGATTTTTCTTACAACCATTCCTTGCAAGATTGGCGTACCTGGCAACAGCAGGGCTTGATTGAAGAACTGGTGCTTCAGGTTTACGGCAATGATCTGAACGCCTTCACGGCACAGCTCAAAACACCGGAAATTCAGGCGGCGCGGCAGCACATTCCCACCGCGATCGGCATCTTGACTGGGCTAAAAAAGCGTTCTGTGCCCATGCGGCAAATCCGAGAGCAAGTACAGGCAGTGCGCCAGCAACAGTTTACAGGGGTCTCGTTCTTCTTTTACGAAACCCTTTGGCAGTTAGCGGCTGAACCCAAAGCCGATCGCCAATCTATGCTCCAAACCTTGTTTTCTCTACCTGCAACGCGACCGAATGTCATGCAAGGTTGGGTGCCGCCCAACTAAAATAGTACATGTGTTTTATTTAGACGTTCCATTCGCCATGCCAGGACGTATACTAAAACTTGCTTGCTCTTCTTAAACGCTTCAGCAGGAACCACCATTATGACAACCCCCAAAAATGGGACGACAGCCGTTGAAGTGACAGCGCCAGCCGCCGCTAGCGTCACGCTACGCGATCGTGCTGTAGATGAACCCACACCAACCCGTGCCGAACCCGTGCCGACGATCTCAGCATCAAAGCCAACTCAGACGGCTGAGGAAGAGATCACGCAGGCGATTCAAGTACTATCTACCCTGGCGACCTTGAAATTAAAAACCCAGGAGTCTAAGGATCAATCCCTTGTCGTCCTTCGGAAAATTGAGTCGCTGTTTAAGCTTGAAGAACCGATCTCCCCAGAAGACCTGGAAGAACTCAAAACGGGCTTTAAAACCCTGAACAAGTTTGCTTTGGCAGTAAATCAATACTACGAGACGAAAACCAAAGCAGAAGATGCCAAGAAAGTGCTTGATGCGATTTTAGGCAACTTTAAGTCAAGCCCAAGTTGAGGCGTTTTTGGGAGCACAGCTTTTTGGAGCACAGGCAGAGCACATGAACTGGTTTAAGCCTTTTTTTGAGCAGTTGGCGATTAGTGTGTTAAAACCTGTCCCAGTGGTCGTGATGGGTTGACTGTGAAACGATTGTCGGTTTCTCGAAAGCGGTTTGCGTTGCAGCGATCGCGCCTTAAGCATAATCCCCCTTGGGGCAAACCTTTTTGGGTCGGGAGACTATCGGCGCGGCTCTGGTCACGGTTGCTTCCACTGACAACGATCAGCTTTGCTCTGGGATTCATCCTCTCTACGGGGCTGCTGTTTTTAGAGGCTGGGCAGCAACGGGAGTCGATCGCGGTCAACACGCCTGTGCCCGATACGGCATTGATACAGCAGCCCATCGAGCAACCTGTCCTGCTCCCGCTCCTGGAAAATGGTCGTCCGCAGCTCTCACCCCTCCCAGACGCGCAGGAAGACTGGCAATGTGAAGTCGTGGTGGTGGGGGGATCGCTCGGTGGCGTTGCAGCAGCGGCTCATGCCATGCAAGCGGGAGCCGTTACCTGCCTGATTGAGTTAACGCCCTGGTTGGGTGGTCAAGTTAGCGCTCAAGGGGTGTCGGCGATCGACGAATCGCTTCTGGCATGGCAAAGCGGTGCTTTTTCTCCAAGCTGGTCTCGCTTCAAGACCTTAATCCAGCAGCAAACCGTGAAATTGCCCGCCTGGGTACCTGTGAGGAAGAATCCACGGGTTGAAAGCCTCAATAGCTGCTGGGTCGGGCGGCTCTGCTTTTCACCACAGGCAGGTGCTGCTGCTGCTCAGAAATTACTCAAAGCCGCATCCGCAAAGGCACCGGGTAGTCGCTGGGGCACCAGCATTGCCTTTAAAGGCGCTGAATTTGACGCGACAGGCAACGTGATCACAGCGATTCATGCGGTACGTCGCCAGCCGCGTCGATCGAACTACGTGCCTGAAGGCTGGTTTTCGAGAGAATTAGGGCGCTGGTATTCCTGGCAAGCCGATGATGTGTTTACGAAGCAAGCGCTGCGCCTTCATGCCCGTCCTGGTAAACCATTGCTGGTTATTGATGCCACCGATACAGGAGAACTGGTGGGTTGGGCAGACATTCCCCATCATCTGGGCACCGAAGCAAAAGCAGCAACAGGCGAGCCGAATGCGCCCGTCAATGCCAACCCAGATTGCCTTCAGGCGTTTACTTACCCCTTCGTTCTGGCGCTGCATGATGACAAGGGAGCGAGTGTAAAGGCTCTAGCACGCTTGCAGACTGACTACTCACGGCAAGAGCATCAGCGAGAATTTTCGCTCAAGCCTCATCCCATGTTTCGCGGAGCGCGTAATTTCTTCAACTACCGCCGCATCGTCAGTACGACTCGCAACGATCCCTTTTACGGCACCTCTCGCCTGGGAGACATGACGATCGTGAACTGGAATCGCGGCAATGACTGGACGTGGATGAATCCACCCCTCTTGCTGAATGAGCCACAGATTGACGCGACAGGACAGCGCCAAAACTGGAAAGGAGGCTTGGCGACGATCGCGCTGAGAAGCGCCCAGGAACGTGCGCTCGTCTTTGCCGAATGGTTGATGAAAACACAGTCCAAGCCCACATTTCCCCTCATGTTGATGGCAGGCTCTCAGTCACCGCTGGGAACGGCGACCGGGTTAAGCATGGTGCCCTACATTCGTGAAGGGCGACGCATTGTCGGTCGCAGCGCCTATGGGCAACGAGAGTTTATGATCCGCGAACAGGATTTGCGTCAAGATCTTTCTGGTGGGCGTGACTTTAGCCGTACCGCGATCGCGGTCACCCACTACGCGATCGACCTGCACGGCTGCCGTTACCGCAACTGGCAAGCCTCCGATGAAGCCACCAGTGCCCCAGTGCATGAGTCCAATGTCCGTCCCCTGCAAATTCCCTTAGAAAGCCTCATCCCGCAGGGCGTGGATAATCTCCTGATCGGTGGGAAGAGTTTGGCAGTCACCCATATCGCCGATGCTGTGACCCGAATACATTACAGCGAGTGGAGCATTGGCGCGGCAGCAGGCGCAACTGCCGGATGGTTAACAACGCAAGCTCCACCGAAGCTAACGCCAGCCGCTATTCCCAAGCGGTACATGCCAGCCTTGCAGCGCTATTTGGCTGAGCAGGGGCTGAGGTGGCGTTGGTAGTTAGTAGTCACCCAAAAACTAAAAACTTCCTTGCCCTCTGCCTTTCTGCCACTCGTGACAGTTGAGCTTCTGTCCACTGCGGTGCCAGTTGCCGTTAGCCTAAGATGGCTGCCAGGGCACTCTAATCTAAACCGAAGTCGTCACACACCCATTGGTTAGAAGCGCGAATGAACTCGAACCTCAGCTCCTTTGATAATCAACGGCAGTCAGCAGCCTCGCAGCCTTTAATGGACATCCCCTTGGTAGCGCCATCGGAACCGTTTGATCCCTTCGCCGATGGGGATGAGGCATTCCTGGCTAAAGCCGCCACGTTCATGATGGATCTGCCTGCTGGCAAACCAGAAGCCGAAGCGGTTGAAACAGCTAGCGAACCGCTGAAATATATTCAGGGTGTCGTGCAGGGGAAGCAGGCGTTTATTATTACCAACTTGCCAGACGAATCACAAACGCTGGCTCAACCCCAGATGGTTTGGACGATCGGGCGCAATCGAGAAGCCGCGATTCCGTTGAAAGACCGAGCCATGTCTCGTCGTCATGCCGTAATTTTGTACATGCAGACTGTGGGCTTTCAGTTGATTGACCTCAACAGCATGAACGGCTCGTTTGTCAACGGTGAGCGGATTCAACAGCGTCGGATTCTCAAGGATGGCGATCGCATTCGGGTTGGCAGTATCAACTTTACCTTTTACGTCAGTCATCGATCGATCGCCCTCGATCCGATTCATCCTGAAGTGCTTGCTCGCTTCAACACCACGGAACCGCGTTCTGCGACCTTTATTGACTATGCCGAGCTTGAAGATCCTGAAGTGCTGTTTAAGACGCGGCAGTAGTGGGTAGATCAGGAGTTTGTTGTTAGTTGTTGGCTGTTAGGAGGGAGCGGAGAAAGCAAGAGCAGTAATTTGTAGAGTGGGCAGTGCCCACCCTACTTACAGCCGTTTTCGTTTGCATAAGCCACATCAAAGAGTGTGAGCGTCTCGCTCACGCACGCGAGCAAGATGTGAGTGCAAAGCACTCGCTACGCGCACGCACTGTGGCTTACCCATCTGAGCATTGCTGTAAGTCAGCCATCAAGTGCCCGATGTCCAGGAGTTGGTGTACTCGATTTGCTCTGAAGTCAACGAGTCGATCGCAATGCCCATTGCTTGCAGCTTGAGCCGCGCAATTTCCTTGTCGGCTTCCACAGGAATGGAATGAATGCCCGGTTCGAGTTTGCCTTTGTTCGTCACCAGATATTCACACGCAAGCGCCTGGTTGGCAAAGCTCATATCCATCACGGCGCTGGGGTGCCCTTCAGCCGCCGCCAGGTTAATCAGGCGACCTTCGCCCAACACGACGATCGACCTACCGCTCTGGAGGCGATATTCTTGCGTGAAGTTCCGTACATCTTTGACTTCGCTAGTTTGTGCGCCAAGTGCCTTGAGGTCAATTTCAATGTCGAAGTGACCAGAGTTGCAGACGATCGCGCCATCTTTCATGGCTTCAAAGTGTTCGCCACGAATCACATGCTTATTGCCCGTAACGGTAATGAAGATATCGCCATGTTTTGCGGCTTCTGCCATCGGCACCACGCGGAAGCCATCCATCACCGCTTCGATCGCCCGGACTGGATCAACCTCAGTCACAATAACGTTGCCACCCATGCCTCGCGCCCGGAGAGCCGTGCCTTTGCCGCACCAACCGTAACCTGCCACGACGATCGTCTTGCCTGCTAGCAAAATATTCGTTGCTCGAATAATGCCATCCAGCGTCGATTGTCCGGTGCCGTAGCGGTTATCAAAGAAGTGCTTGGTATCAGCATCATTCACGTTCACGGCTGGAAACGTGAGCACACCCGCTTTGAACATGGCACGGAGGCGCACAATCCCGGTAGTCGTTTCTTCGGTGGTGCCAATCAACTCAGGAAGCTGCTGCTGGCGTTCTTGCACCAACGTTGCCACCACATCGCAACCATCATCCACAATAATGTTGGGGCGATGATCCAGGGCAATCTGTACGTGACGGAGGTAGGTTTCGCTATCTTCGCCGCGTTGAGCAAAGACCGGGATGCCATAGTCTGCAACCAGGCTTGCGGCTACATCATCCTGAGTAGAAAGTGGGTTGCTGGCAATGAGAACGGCATCGGCACCACCGTTTTTGAGGGCGATCGCCAGATGCGCCGTTTCTGTGGTGATGTGGCAGCACGCCACCAGACGGATACCCGCGAGGGGCTTTTCTTTGGCAAAGCGCTCCTGAATTTGCCGCAAAACTGGCATCTCTCGCCCTGCCCATTCAATCCGCTGCCGTCCCAAAGGCGCAAGGGACAGGTCTTTGACTTCGTATTTTTGTTCTGTCGGGCGAACGGGAGTAGCAGTCATAGATGAAGTTCCTCGAAACGGATGAACCTGAATAAATTTATTCAGACAGTCAGTGCGGTAGTGAGAGTGAACGGTCGCTAGAGCAAGGACAGAAATGAGCAACTTCTGGCGCTAACCGCATCGCATCCACAAATCAAACGTTATTCTAACCTTAAGCCATGATGACTCACCTTAAGCCATGATAAGGAATTCATCAAATCACAGTCAGCGAGGAAAGTTTCTCTTGGAGACAGCGATCGCTCTTCTCTACAAGGCTTTGCTATAGTAGTGAAGCCAGACAAAGAGTGGTAAAGCCAAATAAATAGTAGTGAAGCCAGGTAAGCGGATGTGGCGGAATTGGTAGACGCGCTAGATTTAGGTTCTAGTTTCGTAAGAAGTGAAGGTTCAAGTCCTTTCATCCGCATAACTCGACCAATCTTCAACAATACTGAGAGTTGTGGCAGAGCTTTGCTGGAGCACCATTGGCTGACAGCGCTTTTAAGTAGTCCTACCCTACGAGCAAATTCAGGGATATTTCCTTCGGTGGTCTGCTCTAGGGGCTGTCATCAATGATTACTACACATTTCTTGATTGCTTGCAGCAAGGGTTCCAGCCCCTAGCCTCATGTGTTGGAACGGGCGCGACAATGCTGATACCGCAAGGTTTTAAAGCCAATTGATGACGCGCCCTAGATCGCGATCGTCTCCGCCCGTGAAAAATTATCATCCTTCAGACCAAAGGCTTTGTACTCCCGAAAAAGCGTTGGAGCTTTGGGAGGGTTAGTGCCCCTGTTTCACGTTTCCAGCTAAACAATCTCTACTTTTGGAGTGGTTTCTGAGAACAATGGCTGCTTCTACAATGCCACCATCAATCGAAGGTAATAACGATGTTTGGATTACTTTGGGGAATCGTTGTTGTTTTAGCAGTTTTCTGGCTACTGGGCTTCTCTCTCCATATTGCTGGTGGACTCATTCACCTCCTGCTGGTGCTGGCGATCGCGGTTGCCGTCTATAACGTCGCGATGCATCGCGATGCTCGGCAGTAGTCAACACCTTTTGACGTAACGTTTGACGTAACGGCAATTGTGCCAGCCACAATCATCATGCTTGCAAAGTTTTGTCACGAGGAAGCTAACCTGTTCTTTTGCTGAAAGCAGACTCAGGCAGAGGGATCAGTTAAACGTTGCCTTGCGGGCAATCGCCAGCGATCGCCAAGCCTACCCAGATGCAACCCACGAAAACGCTTTAGAAACTCGTGAGCGCTCAGGCAGGCATCGTGCAATAGAAACAAAACCCCATGCCGCTGGCAAGGGGTATCGACTAGCAGGCAGCCATACCAGGTAAGCGAATTAGTTGTTACTTTTTCGCTTTGGCTTTCCCCTTGGTGGCTTTTTCCTCTTTTTCTTCCTTTGCAGGTGCTACTTTTTCCTTAAACAACTTCCCTGCCGAAAAGGCGGGTACGGTCGTTGCTGGAATCTTGATGGGCTTACCTGTGCTGGGGTTGCGTCCTTCGCGCTCCTGACGTTGGCGCGCTTCAAAGGTACCAAAGCCGACGAGGGTGACTTTATCCCCAGCAGAGACGGCTTCGATGATGGCATCTACGGCTGCACTTAGTACGGCATCTGCATCTTTCTTGGTGATTGATGCTTTTGCTGCGATCGCGTCCACTAATTCACTTTTGTTCATGGCATGAGCCTTTAGAATTGTTGATTCAAATGTGTGCCGTGATTATAGTTCAGCTATTTGCAGATGGAGCAATAAATCCATATTCAATGATTGTTAATTTCTTTGTCTTCGTATTACACCGACCCCAGCGTAAGATTTACTGGCTCGATACCAGACAAAATCGTAGGGCAAAAACTGAGACAACCTTACCGCCTGCAACGCGATGAACTTCTGCCTCTGTGAAGCCAATTTTGGTCTAAAAGGTGGCGTGCTTAGCAAGCGTTTTACGTCTGTAAAGCTCACGATCGTGGCGATGTGGCGCGATTGACAATGCCTGAAACCGTTGCGGGAAGCCTTTTCTAGCGTTGAGTGGCTTTTCTACGCACTCTGCATAGCCGTCTTGCCGCGTCGCTCGTTACTCGTTCATATTTTTGTAAGTTGCCACTGCCGACGGCGAAATGCGGTTGAGGTAGCGGAAGATCCAGTACTTGAAGATGGTATCCAAGATGACTGGGAATGTGGCGATAAAGAGAAAGATGAAGCTGTGGTTGGGCGGCAATCCCCAGTGTTTAGATAAGCCCTCCAGCAGAACCTCCCAGCCGTGGGGTGAGTGAAACCCTACAAACATGTCTGTGAACAGGATGATGATGAAGGCTTTGGCGCTATCACTCAGTCCATAAACGGTGTCATCAATAAAAGATTTAAGGATCGCGACTTCACGGCGCTTCAGCAGCAGCACGATCGCAAACGCTCCCGCCGCAAAGAGATCAGCAAAGATGTTTTTAATCGCGTCGGCACTGGCATGGCTAAATTCCAGTCTAATTTCCTCGGCTCTTTCTTTCAGCTTGTCTTCAATGAAGGTTTCTTGCTCGGCTTTAGTCAGTGGTTTGCCTGCACCACCAGGACCAGGTTGACCTTCGCCAGGTTTTACCTCGCCACCGCCATGCTCACCGCCGGGTTTTACCTCGCCACTGCTAGGTTCGCCACTACTCTCAGTCTCACCTGTCAGACTGGGGGCTTTGCCCAAGAGCAAATCAAACTCCAGTCGTTCTTTAAAGGTTTGCAGTTCGCGGAGTGCTTCTTCTTGTAGCTCAAAGTTTAAGAAGGGTTCAGCGGTGGCGGGCGATCGAATGGCATCAACAACGGGACTAATCAGCACTGTTTTGGAGATTTGCTCGGTCAGCAAGGGCACGATGATGAGTATCAGCAGAAGGCGAATGGACGTTTGCGTTTTTGCCTTGGTACTCCTGAAGCTTTTCACTACCTGCTGTTCAGCGTTTGGATCTAAATCTCGCTTGATGCGGTTAATCGTGCTGGCAAGGGTTCGGGGTAGCACGCCAGACTTGTCAAAAATGCCCGTGCCATCATCGTCAACTGCTGCGTCCGATCGCTGGAGTTGCTCGATCGTCTGACCATTACTCAAGCGCTGATTGCTCAACTCTCCGGCTGGGCGCACCATGAGCTGGGCTTTTTCGCGTTCAGATAGACGAGGGGTATCGTATGGCTCGATGGGAACAAGCGACAGCGATTCGGCTGGTTGGGGTTGATAGGTGGCGAGTACGTCATCAATAAACTTCAGCTTTTCTAAGATGATGGCGGATCGCTCTTTGTTGGCGAGTGAGGTGACTCCTTTCAGCGCATTGGCAGACCCATCAGTGGTGTTGAAGATAAAGCGACTGGCTTTAAATTCGGCTAACCGCAGCGTTGCAATCTTGAGGCATTTTTTCAGCTCTGCTTGAAAGACTGCCGCCGAGTTGGTGCCATATTTCTGTGAGTCAACCGAAATCGGTTTGCCATCAAAATGCTCATCCTCGATCGACTTAATCATTAAGGCAGCCGCATAAGCTTGATCGAGTGCTCGCTCTGGTGTTTGTTCGTACCACTGCCTTACAGACGAGAGCGACTGCTTAAGCCGGGTCCAAATTGTTGTTTGCATGACACAAATAAGTGCAGAATTTTTCCAGGTCTTTAACGCTAAAGATCAAGGTTTGGTAGCCTGAAAGGATAGAGATTAGAACTTGATCGCCAAACATTTAGAGCAACCGCTAAAAGCATTTAGTCATAGTAACAAAATCAGTTGAGCGCAATGAGTGAGTGGTGAACCAATTTGGGTGACAGGGGCAACCCGCAGCGGTAAAACGACGTTTCTGATCGAGCAGTTTCGTCGCTGGATGCAGTCTGGCGGGCGAGGGGTTGGGGGTGTGACGAGAGCTGCCAACAGTCCTGTGGTGCTACAGACTGAGAGGGGAAGCGCCACAGCCTCGGCTGCACGATCGATCGCGCGTCCTTTAGCGACGGGTGGGTTTGCCCCTGGGGTGCTGGTGTTAGCGGCGATCGGCGACAATCGTATCGATTTGCTCGATCGTCTGACGACCGTGACGGAGGGGCGCGTGTCCCTACACTCTACGACCCCGTTAGGCTTTTTTCAGGAAGAGGTGATGCTGTTCTGGTCGTTGCTCATTCAGCAGCTCGACCTGAAAGCCCAGTTTCCCGTGCGGCTGGCACCCGAAAACGAGCAAGAGTTGGCAACGCAGCTTTGGCGATCGGCGTTGGATCGGGCGATCGGGCAGCAGGCGACGATCGCAGAAGGGCGGTTAGTGCGACGGCTGCTGGATTTATTGCAGCTTGCGTCATTGGCAGGCATTCCAGTTACAGATGTGCCCGTCATCTTAGACCAGGGGCTTAACGGGCAGGTAGACGCACTCCCGCTGCCGGATGTCGAAGTGGGCGACCTGTTGCAGCTCTGGCAGCAGTGGTGCCTGGAACGGGGGCTGTTGACCTATGGCATCATTGCGGGGCTGTACTGGCAATACTTGCTGCCCCATCCGGTTTATCAAGAGCAACTGGCACAGCGGTATCAACTGCTGCTGGCAGATGATGTGGATGAGTATCCCGCGATCGCCCGGACCCTCTTTGAAACCTTGCTGGATGCTGGAGCTAACGCCGTCTTTACCTACAACCCCGATGGCGCGGTGCGGTTGGGTCTGGGTGCTGATCCCGTTTATCTCTCTGGGTTAGCCGATCGCTGCCGGGTAGAAACGCTGATAAACCGCCCGGTGCCGTGTTTGGGCGATACGCTTGAGGACGAGATCGTCGCCCTGGTGACAGACCCCATTTTTTTCGCCACTTTGCCTGACGCAATTCAGGCCATTCAAACGACTTCCCGTGCTCAACTGCTAAACCGCACCGCAGACATCATCATCGAAGCGGTGCAGACGCAGCAGATCCAGCCGCGTGACATTGCGGTGATTGCCCCCGGCGTGGATGCGATCGCTCGCTACAGCCTGTCCGAACTGCTAGCAAACCACCAAATCCCAGTCGAGTCGCTCAACGATCAACGCCCTCTCACCAGTTCACCAGTGATCCGGGCACTGTTGACGATTCTGACTCTGGTTTATCCCGGTCTGGGGCGCTTGGTCGATCGCACGGCGGTGGCAGAGATGCTGGTGGTGTTGAGTCGAGAGGCAGAAGGCAAGGGGCAGGAGGCAGAAGGCAGAAGGCAGGAGGTAGAAGACAGCGGACAGCGGACAGGGGACAGGGGACAGGGAGCATCTCCTATCGACTCTTACCCCTCACCCCTTACTCCTCACCCCTCACTGATCGACCCTGTTCGCGCTGGCTTGCTGGCAGACTATTGCTTTGTGCCCCATCCCGATCGTCCTCGATTGCTGCCTGCTACTACGTTCCCCCGGTGGGATCGGTTGGGCTATCAGGCGAGTGAGGCGTATCAGGCGATCGTGGAGTGGATTGAAACTCAGCAAAGCCAGTTAGAGCAACGGTTGATTCCCAATGCGGTCTCGCTGCTCGATCGAGCCATTCAGCACTTTTTGTTTGGGGGTGGTTCCTTGCCGTTTGAGCAAGTGTCGGCGCTGCGTCAGTTGATTGAAGCCGCCCAGCACTACTGGGAGGTAGATAGCAGGTTGCGACATCGCCAGCGCTTTGATGCTCCTGCGTCGATGACAGTGAGCCGTTTCATTCAGCTGTTGCAAAGTGGCACGGTGACGGCAAATCCCTATCCTGTGCGCCCGATCGGACCTGCGAGTAATGCGGTGCTGCTGACGAATGTGTTTCAGTATCGATCGAGTCGCCGTGCCCATCGCTGGCAGTTTTGGCTGGATGCAGGTTCGCCACGATGGTTGAGTGGGGTCGATTCGCTGTTTGCGGCTCCGCTGTTCTTGCAAGGCTGGTCGGGACGTGCCTGGACAGCCGCCGATACGATGGATGCTAACGAGCGCCGTTTGCGCCGCATTTTGCTCGATTTGCTCGGTCGTGCAGGAGAACGCATCTATTTGTGTCACAGCGATCTGGCGACGAGTGGGCAAGAACAAACAGGCGTGTTGCTGTCTTTGGTGAATGCTACGATCCCGCTGGATGCAAGATGATGGTTTACTTAACTGATTGACTGACAAATCTTTTTTGTAGGTTGGGTTGAGCAACGTGAAACCCAACACCAACAACGATTGCGTTGGGTTACGCTAACGCTAACCCAACCTACGCAGAAATGAGGGCTTGAGGAGTTTTGGCAGTCAATCAGGTTTACTCACACAGGGAGATCGGCACGCGGGTCGAAGGTTTCCAACTGGCGAAGCTTTTCATAGAGGTCGCGTTCCTGGGGGCTGGGGTCGCGTGGCACCGTGATTTGAATTTCGACAATCTGATCGCCGCGCCTACCATTAGTAGTGGGATAGCCTTTGGAAGCGAGTCGTAACCGTTGCCCGGTTCGCACACCCGCAGGAATGGACATTTTGACCAGACCATCCAGCGTCGGCACTTCAAGCTGCCCACCCAGGACGGCTTCGCTGGGTGTGATGGGTAGCAAGCACTGAATGTCGGAGCCTTCGAGCCGAAAGAAGGGATGGGGTGCCACGTCAATTTTGAGGTATAGGTCGCCCCCTGCCACGCCCTGACCTTTGAGCCGAATGCGTTGCCCAGTCACCATTCCTGGCGGCATGTTGACTTCGAGCGATCGCCCATCTTCCAGCCGGATCCGCTCCTGCCCACCTGTATAAGCTTTCTCTAGCGGTACGGCTAGCCGTGCTTCAGCATCGCGACGGGTGGCACGGGGTACGGTGTACGTCGTCTTCGTGGTGCCCGGTTGAAAGTAATCGCGGGTGCCTGCACGCGGAGGGCTGGTGTCTTTGTTGGCGCGTCGGTTGAGCAGTTGATCGACAAAACTGTTGAAATCGGCAAACTCCGCGAAGTCTACATTGTCGTCAAGGGGACGATCGCCCCGCCCATCCCAACCGCGTGACGTTTTGGGTTGTTGCCCACCCTTGAAGCCTCGCTGCTGCCAGAATTTACCAAACTGGTCATACTGAGCACGCTTCGTCGGATCGGAAAGCACCTCATAGGCTTCGTTGATATCTTTAAACTTCTCTTCCGCCTGCTTGTCACCAGGATTGAGATCAGGGTGAAACTGCCGCGCCAACCGCCGAAATGCCTTTTTGATTTCGTCAACGGTTGCATCTCTGGCAACGCCTAAAATGTCGTAATAGTTCCGAAAGTCTTGCATGGAAAGAATATAGTTTTAAGTTTTGAGTTTTGAATTCTGAGTTTTGAATTTTGGACACTCAAAACTCAGAACTCATCATTCAAAACTGGATTACAGCCATTCATCGTCTTCATCCCAGTTGTCTTGATACAGATTAGGGCGGGCGTTTTTGGGGGGGCGAGAGGTCCGTCGATCGCTGCGATCGCGATCAGCAGGGCGGGAGTCGTAGGAGGGTCGATCGTCACGGGTAGAGCCGCTGTCTTGATAGGAGTCGCGTGGTTCGCTGCGGGGTCTGCTAGAGGGTTGGCTACGACCATCGCTACGTCCACTGTCGCTGCGTCCACTCTCGCCATATCCACTGTCGTTGCGTCCACTATCATAACCGCGCTCATCGTTATAACGAGGACGATCGCTGGGGCGGTCATTCGAGCGAGTATTAGACCGATCGTCATCCCAGTCTGAATTACTGGTGCGATCGTTGCGAGAGGCTCCAACATCCCGACCGCCACTATCCCGACTGCCACTATCCCGACTGCCACTATCCCGACTACTGTAGCGGCTGTCGTTCCAGGAACCGGAGCCAGCGCCGTAGTCATTTCGTCCACCGTAGCGATTGTCGTCACGGGTGCCGCTACCTGTGCCATAGGTGCTGCGTCCGCTGCCGTAGCTACTGCCGCCATACCCACCGCTGCCATATCCGCCACTACCGTAACCACCGCTACCGTACCGATCGTTGTCGCGGCGATCGTCGTCGTAATAGTCGTCATCGTCATCGGTGAAGAAGCTTTTGATGGCTCCAAACAGGCTGTCGCTTTCTTCGTCTTCTTTGTTGCGTTCGTAGACTTCGCGGCGGAGGTCGTAGAGGGCATCATCCAGGTCAGCTTTGGCGCGATCGATGCCGCGATCGTCGTTTGCGGTCAGCGCTTCTCGTAAGGACTGAATCGCCCGTTCGATTTTAGAGCGGTAGCCGCTGACAAACTGCATCCCAAAGTCCAGGGTGGCTTCTCGCAGTTGGCGCTCTGCCTGGAAGATTTGAGATTCTGCCTGGTTGCGCTTTTCGACTTTTTCCTTCTTCTGACGATCGGTATCGGCGTACTCCTGCGCCTCGCGGATCATGCGCTTGACCTCTTCATCACTTAAGGTCGAAGCGCCCTGGACGGTAATGCTTTGTTCGCGTCCGGTGGTGCGTTCCATCGCAGCAACCTGCAAAATGCCATTTGCGTCAATATCAAACGAGACCTGAATTTGAGGCAGACCGCGCGGTGCTGGAGGAATGCCCGTGAGCTTAAAGCGTCCGATCGATTTATTTCCCGCTGCGATGTCCCGCTCTCCCTGCAAAACGTGGACTTCCACCAGGGTTTGATTATCTTCTCCTGTAGAGAAAATATCGGAACGACGCACCGGAATCGTGGTGTTGCGGGGAATCAGCTTTTTCATCACGCCGCCCACGGTTTCTAGCCCCAGCGACAGGGGGGTGACATCCAACAGCAAGATGTCTTTCACGTCGCCTGCCAGAATCCCTGCCTGGATCGCTGCACCCACCGCAACCACCTCGTCAGGATTCACGTTCTGATTGGGTTCGCGATCGATCAAACTCCGCACCAACTCCTGAATGATGGGAATGCGGGTAGAACCACCCACCAGCACCACTTCATCAATCTGACTGGGACTCAGGTTTGCATCCCGAATGGCTTGCTTGACGGGATTGCGTACCCGGCTGATCAGGTCGCTGCACAAGCCTTCAAACTGCGATCGCGTCAGTCGGGTTTCCAGATGTTTAGGACCTTCTTCCGTCGCCGTGATGAAGGGCAGATTAATATCGGTGACAGTCACACCCGATAGCTCGATCTTGGCTTTTTCGGCGGCTTCGCTGAGGCGTTGGAGTGCCTGCCGATCGCGCCTTAGATCCACCCCTTCGGTTTCTAAAAATTGCTCTGCCAGCCAATCTACAATCTTCTTGTCGAAATCATTGCCACCCAGTTGGGTGTCGCCGCTGGTGGCTTTCACTTCAAACACGCCATCGCCCACATCCAGAATGGACACGTCAAAGGTGCCGCCACCCAGGTCAAACACGAGAATGGTCTGGCTATCGCGGCGATCGAGTCCATACGCTAGAGATGCCGCTGTTGGCTCGTTGAGAATGCGCTTGACTTCTAACCCCGCAATCCGCCCTGCATCGCGTGTTGCCTGCCGCTG
The DNA here is from genome assembly GCA_019359375.1 of Lyngbya sp. HA4199-MV5. GTDB lineage: Bacteria > Cyanobacteriota > Cyanobacteriia > Leptolyngbyales > Leptolyngbyaceae > Stenomitos. The sequence goes on along the minus strand of JAHHHL010000046.1, from coordinate 27,866 downwards.
GGAGTCATTGAAATAAGCGGGAACCGTAATCACAGCATCAGTAACCGCAGAACCCAAGTAGCGACTGGCTTCATCTACCAGCTTCTGCAGCACCATCGCCGCAATTTCTTCGGGGGCAAATTCTTTTTGCAGACGAGGACACTTCAGCTTGATGTTACCCAGGTCGTCTTTGCGGACGGTGTAGGGCACGCGCTTCGACTCTGGGCTAAGTTCGGCGTATTTGCGACCGATGTAGCGCTTCACCGCGTAGAAGGTGTTTTGCGGGTCAGAAATTGCCTGCCGCCGCGCCAGTTGACCCACCAACCGTTCACCATCTTTGCTAAGGCCAACAACAGAGGGAGTGGTTCGCATCCCTTCGGCATTGGCAATCACCACTGGCTTGCCGCCTTCCATCACAGCGACGACTGAGTTGGTTGTTCCCAGGTCAATGCCGACTACCTTGCCCATGCGTCTCTGATCTCCCGTAAGCTGCTTGCGCGACGTACTTGTATTGATACATTATGTTGAGTTTATTCTATCGCGCTCATGCAACAGACCCGGTAATTGGTGTAGGAGAAGGCAGAGGGCAGAGGGCAGAGGGCAGAGGGCAGAAGGATGAGGAGTTTTGAGTTCAGTCTCCACTCAGCAGGGAGCAGTCTCCAGTCTCCAGTGTCTCAGTTTCCAGCCTTTAGTCATGCCATGATCGTCCACTGGTGACTATTTCATTGCTCACTGGCAACTACTAAAACCCCTTCCCCCTTTACCCTTTCCCCCTTACCCTTCATCCCTCATCCCTCACCCTCATCCCTCACCCTCTGCCTCCTGCCTTCTGCCTCCTGCCTTTTGCCCATCAGATCATGCAGAAAGGAAAGAATAGCGGCGTTGACGAATTCTGGTTGACCGCCAGCGGCGTAGTGTCCGCAGTTGGGAATGATTTGGAGTTTGGCGTTGGGGAGTCGATCGCGCAAGCGTTCACCATCACTTACCGGAAACCAGCGATCCTGGTCTGCCCAGAGAATCAACGTTGGGCAGGTGATTTGTGGTAATTTTTCCTGCACCGATCGAATGAGATTGGGTTGTCCCTGCTCCAGCCGTTTAATTTCGCGGGCAGCAAGCTGAAATTCTTCGGCAAGTTTGGTGAGGGTGCTGGGAAATTCGACTTGGGGATAAGTGCTCCAGTACACGTCCTCAAAGGTGGCGTGAGCCGGATCGGCGATGACTTCTGCCCGTAGCGCGTAGACGAGTTGACGAATCACGGGGTCAAGGAGTTTGGCGAGACGGAGTTGATCGGCGATTTCGACCACTTCCAGCGGCATTTCGGCGAGAAGGCGCATGCCCCAATTGGGCAACTGTTTGGGGAAGACGGGTACATTCAACAGCACGAGGCGATCGCATAAATCGGGATGAGCCTGCACTGCTGCCAGGGCAACCAGCGCTCCCAGTGATTCAGCCACAATGATGGCAGGTTCATCACACAGTACTCGCAGCACTCGCTCTAGCTCGATCGCCTTGTGATTGGGTTGTTCTGACTGAAGCGGTTTGTCAGAAAACCCACTGCCTTTGGCATCAAAGCAAATGACGCGAAAGTGCTGTGCCAATGGCTCAATGTTGGCGTGCCAGCAGTAGCTCCAGCTTGCCACGCCATGCACTAAGACCAGTGGCTTACCCGTGCCTTTTTCGCCATAGGCAATGGCAACCGCGCGATCGCTGGCATCCTGAATCGTGAGTGTTTGCCGCCCTTGCGGAAACGTGGCTTGCCACCAATCTTGCATGACGACATCCTTCCCAAAGACATGTACTGGTTGCAATCCACCCTAGCTTTAGGATAATGGCATCGAACGGTAGCAATGGGTTCTCATGCGCCGCTCACTAGACTGACACATACTGCAAATTCGATCGGGTGCGGTGTGCTTTGAGAGGGTATGGGGTATGGGGTGTCGGGTATGGCAAGCGGGAAAGACTACGGGTTTCGAGCACAAACACAGTCATGCAAAAACTTCTCGTCACTGGTGCTAGCGGCTTCTTGGGTTGGAACCTTTGTCAGGTGGCAACATCGAAATGGGATGTCTACGGGACTTCCTGTTCTAAGTCGATCACCATTCCTGACACGACGATGGTGGCGATCGACCTGACTGATTTTGCCGCGATGCAACGTCTCTTTGAGGATGTGCAGCCGGATGCGGTCGTTCATTTAGCAGCACAATCCAGTCCTAACGTATGCCAGAACCAACCGGAAGCATCCTATCGGCTGAATGTCACCACAGCGGTGAATTTGACTGGGCTGTGTGCCGATCGTGATCTTCCCTTTGCCTTTGCCTCTAGCGAAATGGTGTTTGATGGCTTGAATGCACCGTATCGAGAAGGCGATCGCGTCTCGCCCATCAATTGCTATGGTGAGCAAAAAGCCCTGGCTGAGGTGAAAATTCTCGATCGCTACCCCAAAGCGGCTGTCTGTCGGATGCCGTTGATGTTTGGTGCCGTCCCGCCGACTGCCAGTAGTTTTATTCAACCGTTTATTCAAGCCTTGCGATCGGGCAAAGAACTCAAGCTCTTTACGGATGAGATTCGGACACCTGTAAGTGGCACCACAGCCGCGAAAGGCTTACTGCTGGCGCTACAAACGGCACAAGGGCGGCTTCACCTGGGCGGCAAAGAGCGCGTCTCACGGTACGAATTTGGTTGCTTGATGGCGGCGATTCTTTCTCTCCCAACTGCCAGCATGGTCGCCTGTCGCCAAGAAGATGTGCCGATGGCTGCCAACCGCCCACCCGACCTGTCTTTAGATAGTACCAAAGCGTTTAAGCTCGGCTATGCACCACCGTCGCTGTGTGCTGAGTTGGAGGCGTTGGTGGGGAAGGTGTGAGGGGGCAGAAGGCTGTCGAGGGAGTTTTTGGTTTTTAGTTTTTAGTTTTTAGAAGGAGCCAGAAGTCACGAGTCAGGAGTCAGAAGTTAGCGGACAGCGAACACTCGAAGCTTCATCCTTCAGCCCTACTCCCCACTCCCCCTTTTCTCTAACAACCAACAACTAACAACTAACAACTCTTAAGCTGACCGCTAGCCAAAAGAACGCAAACTCTCATTAAATTGCGGCAACAGCTATTGACTTAAGTTCTCAACTATCCCTACAATCATTTTGATTTTGATGCAAGCGCTTAGCAAACGGGGCGGCAAATCTTTCTGCCGTGGACTTTTGTGTGGCTTTTGAGACGATGCCTTTTGGCTTCAGGCAGCAGCAGGTGCAGATCTTTTCTAAGCCTTCGATTTTTTGCTGCGCTCCTGTAAACTTGCTCATTTTCTACGTTTTAACGTATCGATTTTCTGAAACGCTCATTTCAAAGGGATTTTCCATGACGCTAGGCAAAAAGCTTTCTGTTGTTGCGGGCGCAGGTGCGCTCATTTTAAGCGGAGTTTTTCTCAATAGTTTGAGTCAAACGGCTCAAGCCGATAACCAGTCGCCGATCGCGCAAGCGCTGACAAACCTTCAGACGACTCTCGCGCAAAGACCCCAATCGACCATCAGGATTGCGTTTCCCAGTCGGGCTGACTCTACCGACTTACAGCGCAAAGCCAATGATGTTGCCCGGTTTTTGTCTCAAGAGCTGAAAACGCCTGTGGAGGCGATCGTGTCAGATGATACCGCGGCGGTGGAGGCACTACGAGCCAATCGAGTAGATGTGGCGTTTCTCAGCAGTCGTCCAGCGTTGAAGGCAGAACAATTGGCAAAGGCGCGAGTTTATCTGGCGGAAGTGCGTCCTAACTACTCTGGGCGCTATACCTACAGCTCGGTGATGGTTGTGCGGAAAGATAGTCCACTGTCGAGCAAAGCCAACGCGAAGCAAACGCTGGAGCAACTGCGCGGCAAAAAAATTGCCTTTACGTCGCCAACGTCTGGATCGGGATTCATTTTTCCGGTAGGAGCCTTGGTTCAGCAAGGACTGGTGCCTAACCGCGATCGCCTGAATGGTTTCTTTCAGCAAGTGACCTATGGAGGTAACTATAGTGGGGCATTGCAGGCAGTGCTGCGGCGGCAGGCAGATGTGGCAGCCGTGTCGGAATATGCGCTGAAGCCGCCCTACATTACCGCCGCAGAAGGGAACCAGTTGCGTCGTCTCTATTCAATTACGGGAGTTCCGGCGCATGGTGTGGCGATCGATGACGACATTCCAGTGCGCCAGCGGACGCAGATTATCAACGCGCTACTCAAGCTCAACCAACCGGGCAATAACGCGCTGCTGAAGAATCTCTACAACTCCACTGAACTGGTGCAAGTCGATCATGGTCGGCACCTTCAACCCATGCGGGATGCACTGCAACGAGCTGGCTTTGCGCCCTAGTGTCCACTCTCCTTACTGGTTATTGGTATGAACGCCGTGCGACCTTTCTCTGCGCCCGACCCCTCACCCTTGAGCGCGTCTAATAGCCCAATGGTTTACCCTCTGGCGCTTGCCTGCCATCGGCTTACCACAGCTCCTCTAGCAGCGTTGGGTCGCCCGATTTTAAACGACATTACCTGCACCATTCGTCCTGGCGAATTTGTGGCGCTGTTGGGGCTAAATGGAGCCGGAAAGTCAACGTTGCTCAAAAGCTGGGTAGGGCTGGTTCCCATCCGGCAGGGCAGCGTTGAGGTGAATGGGATTCCTCTGACACCCCGATCGCTACCACAGGTGCGCCAACAGGTGGGAATGCTGTTTCAAGGCGGCGGGTTGATTCGTCAACTGTCTGCGTTGGAAAATGTCCTCTGTGGGCGCTTGGGAACGCTGACCACCTGGCAATCGTTGGGGGGCTTTCGTCGGCACGATCGCCGTCAAGCGCTGGACTTGTTGGCTCAGTTGGGGTTGGGCGACCATGCCTACCGTAAAACGAGCCAGCTTAGCGGTGGGCAGCAGCAGCGAGTGGCGATCGCGCGGGCACTCATTCAATCACCCCAAATTTTGCTAGTTGATGAACCCACGGCTGGGCTGGATGTGGCGGCAACCCAGCAGGTCATGGCAACGCTGGCAGCACTACACCGCGATCGCGGGATGACGATCGTGGCAGTACTCCATGACCTGGCGATCGCTGAAACCTACGCCGATCGAGCCATGCTGCTGGATGCTGGGCAAATCGTTCACGATGGAGACTGTGAGCATCTTTCGACTCACTTTACGCCGCTCATTCGAGCGATGCAGCCATGACATCCCCCTTATCATTCTCCAAAGCATCCCGTTTCAAAATCGGCAGTTGGCTGGTGCGGTTCGGCATCGTTGGTCTGGTCGTGCTTGTTTACGGGTGGGCACTGGAGGGGCTAAAGGTCGATTTGCAACTGCTGCAAGACAGCGTGCCCTACATGACCGATTTTGTCTCGCGGCTGTTTCCCCCCGATCTGGCGGTGGTGGATGTGGCAGTCAAAGCGCTGATTGAAACCGTGCAGATGTCACTTTGGGGCACGACGATCGGCGTTGTGCTGTCTGTTCCCATTGCCATTTTGTCGGCTCAAAATCTTGCCCCTCGCTGGCTGCGCTGGCTGGCAACGCTGCTGCAAAACGCGGTACGCTCTGTGCCGTCGATCGTGCTGGGGCTGTTCTTCGTTGCGGCGACTGGCTTAGGTGCGCCCGCAGGCACGTTAGCATTGGGAATCTATACCATCGGCTATCTGGCAAAGTTCTATCAGCAGGCGATCGAAGCGGTTGATCCACGCCCGATCGAGGCTCTACAGGTCGTAGGAGCATCCTGGCTGCAAGTCGCTCAGTATGGCGTGTTGCCCCAGGTCTTACCTCTGGCGCTGGGCTACACACTCTATATGTTTGAATACAACATTCGGGCGGCTTCAGTGCTGGGTGTCGTCGGTGCAGGTGGCATCGGCTTTGAGCTGGTGAACTACATTCGAGGCTTTGAGTACAACAAAGCCACTACCATGATGCTGGTGCTGCTGGTCGTTGTGACGGCGATCGATGCCCTCAGCGGTCGTCTACGTCAGCATTTAGAACACAACTAAGGAATGAGAATTGAATAATTTTGCTACTTTCTTGTACGGGCGAACGGTCGTTCGCCCCTCCAGAAGTTCTCCGCGCCTCAGCGGTCATTTTTGCTGATAGCTATTCTGCCAGAGCCTCCTCGATCGCCCCCACTAACTCTGGTGCGTCAGGCTTCACCGCACTCTTAAAGCGTGCAACGACTTCACCCTGCTTGTTCACCAGAAATTTCTCAAAATTCCAGGACACATCGCCTGCTGAATCGACAGACGTGAGGCGGCTATAAAGCGGATGCTGTTGCGCCCCCTTCGCGTGTACTTTATCGAATAGCGGAAACGTCACATCGTAGTCTGTGCTGCAAAACTGGGCGATTTCTTCATTTGTACCCGGCTCTTGTCCACCGTAGTCATTGCAGGGAAACGCCAGCACCTCCAGCCCTTGCGCGTGATATTTCTGGTAAAGTGCCTCCAGTCCAGTATATTGCGGTGTAAACCCACAGCGCGATGCCACATTCACAATGAGCAAAACCTTGCCAGTGTAGTCTGCCAGGGGTTTTTCCTTGCCATCGATCGTCGTTACAGCAATATCCGTAATCGTTGCAGTCATTCTGTCTCAACCATGAATCAGGTCTTTCTTATCGTAGAAGAGGATGGATGGGAGTGGGGAAGGGATGAGGCATGAGGGATGAAAGAGTTTTGAGTTAAATCAGTTGTTGGTTGTTGGTTGTTGGTTGTTGGTTATGAGTGCATGAGCCGTTCTTGACTCCTTCTAAAAACTAAAAACCAACTACTTCCCTGCTCCCTGCCCTCTGCCTCCTGCCTTCTGCCCTCTGCCCTCTGCCTTCCCTCACCCCCTCGCCCCCCATCGCATCTGCCGCTTCAGCGCGTAGCTGTGAGCAAACTTGGGAATGTCGCCTTTATGCCCCATCACAATGACGGTATCGCCTTCATCCAGCAATACGTCTTGATTGGGATTGACGATCGTGTTGCCATCTGACTTACGCAGTGCCACCACAATAAACGTGCCTTTGCCGCGTATTTGTACCGTGCTGATCGTGCTGCCGACTAACGGCGAACCTGGAGGCACCGCAAGTTCATCAACCTGCACATCAATTTGAGACAGCAGTTCATTCAGGCTGGTGCCATCCACCGTTGCATCCATAAAGCTCAGGGCGGCGGGATGGGTGATGATGTGCGACATCCGCAATGCTCCAATTTCGGCAGGCAAAATGACGTGATCGGCTCCAGCTTGACGCAGCTTTTTTTCTGTTGAAGGATATTCGCCCCGTGACATGATCATGAGATCGGGGTTAAGTCCCCGCGCTGTCAGGGTAATAAAGACGTTGGCAGAGTCATCTGGCAGAACGGTTGCCAGTGCTTTGGCGTGTTCGATGCCAGCCGACTCCAGAATGCCTTCATCGGTAGCGTTCCCTAAGCGCACGAGGTAGCCCATTGCTTCTGCCGTTTCAATGCGCCCCAGATTATTATCGATGATGACAAAAGGCTGGTTTGCCTCTACCATTTGCCGCGCCAGGATTTGCCCAATGCGACCATAGCCGCAGATGATGATATGGTGCTTGAGGGTTTGAATCTCTTTTGCCATCCGTCTCGCTCCCAATGCGCGGTTGATTTCGCCTTCGGTAATCATCTGAAAGAAGCCGCCGAAGATGTAGCCTACGGACGTGCAGCCCGCAATAATCACAAAGATGGTGAAAACTCTGAGCTGTGGAGACATGGGACCAATTTCGCCAAATCCCACCCCAAAAACGGTGATCACGACCATGTATACAGAGTCAAGCAGGCTCCAGCCAGCCAGTTTGTAACCCGTCACAGCCACAATGAGGGTCAGACTAAGAAAGCCTGTGCCAGTCAAAATCCGTTTGAGTGAACCGTGCATACCGTACTGCGATCGCGCGTGAAGCTGTCAGAGCATTGTGCTGGTCAAAGATTAACGACCAAGGTTAACTGAGTCTCAATGCTTCAATGCCTAAATATTTCTACAGAGTAATTTGCTGATACTACTGTAGGTGGTTACAGCTTCAATGTAGCCCTCGAAACCGACGGGCAGCTAGCTGAATCACTATGACACTTTGGTTACTGCCCTCTCCAGAGACAAGTTGAGGAACACTTTTGATCCCACACCATCAATAGGTGAAGTTGTTGTGGTGATTAACGTATGTTTCATACCCCCAAGGTTCGATCGCTGTCTGCTTTAGTTGCGACCCTCTCAGCCGTTACCAGTGTGGCACCGCTGCTAACATTAGCACCTGCCTCTGCCCAAACCAGCTTTTCAGATGTGCAGGGTAACTGGGCGCAGTCATGCATTGTGTCATTGACGCAGCAGGGCATTATCAGTGGCTATCCCGATGGCACCTTCCGCCCCAGTGCTCCGGTAACGCGCTCCGAGTTTGCGTCGATGGTGGGCAAAGCGTTTCCTACTGTGGCACGATCGCGCAGTGCTGTCCAGTTTGTTGACGTGTCTTCTAGCTACTGGGCGTATAGCGCTATTACAACCGCGACTCAAACGGGCTTTTTATCTGGCTATCCTGGTAACGTCTTTAACCCAACGCAAAATATTCCTCGTGCTCAAGTGCTGGTTGCCCTGGCAAGCGGTCTCAACTATGCACCGTCTCAGCCAGCCATCAATACACTGAATGCCAGTTTCTCGGATGCGGCTGCCATTCCAGCCTATGCCCAGACAGGCATTGCCGCTGCCACTGAAAAGCGCCTTGTGGTCAACTACCCCGATGTGAGCACGTTGAACCCAAATCAGTTGGCTAGTCGGGCTGAAGTATCGGCGTTCTTGTGTCAATCGCTAGCAGGCACGGGACAAACGGCATCGACGATTTCTAGCCAGTACATTGCAGGTGCGACGGGGCAAGGCAATCAGGCTCAGAGCAATCTGGTGGTTGCAGGCACCTCGATCCCCGTCAGATATACTGCCGCGCAACGCATTATCGTCTCACCCAGTGAAACCGCACCCGTTTCGCTCACCGTGGCTCAAGATGTACGCAGCAGTCAGGGCGTTGTGGTGATTCCAGCAGGCAGCCAGATTATTGGTCAACTGCAACCCGCGCAAGGTGGCTCGCAGTTTGTCGCGAATCAACTGGTTGTGAATGGACGGCAGATTACCCTGAATGCGTCCTCCAGCGTGATCACAGAAACCCGCGATGTTCGTGATCCAAACTTTGGCACCATTCTGGGTGGTGCAGCGCTGGGTTCGGCGGCTTCGGCGGTGATTCAAGGGGTGACGGGCGATCGCGTCATCTCAGGACAGACCACCGTGCTAGGTACAGTCTTGGGTTCGGCGATCGGCGCAAACCAGAACCGGAATCTGGGTAAAACCATTCGGGATGCCGCGATCGGTGCTGCTTTAGGTGCTGGTGTCGCTGGCGTTACAGGCAACCGCACGATCACCCCTCAAAAGGTGACGACGGGTGCGGCGGCGGGTGCAACCCTGGGTGGTATTCTCGATCGCTCTGGCAACAGCAAAGTTGTGGTGATTAACCCCGATGCTGATCTGACCCTGACGGTGAACAGCAATACGGCTCTCTAAATAGCAAATCCTATCTGGGTGAGGTGTGAGTCTTTGGGGTTAAAGGCAGAGGGCAGAGGGCAGGAGGCAGAAGGGAAACCGCCGACTATCTTGCTTCTGCTCCCTGCTCTCTACTCCCTACCTTCTCGTGCTTGACTCCATTCCTTTGAGAAACGCTGTAGGTGATTAATGTGGACGGCTGGCAGCATGGGTCACGATCGTAAGCATCTGCATAGACCGCTTCGTTTTGTAAGGATCGTTGCTTTATGAAGGTGTCATTCTGTGCGTAGGGGCGTGGCATACGGTAGAAAGTTTTTGCCTTCGCCCAGAGTGATCTGCCGTATGCCGCGCCCGTACAATGAGAAGGCTGAGGTGATCGAAGTGATTTAATTTCCATTCCTAAGCAGTCATCCAGAAAGCAGACACAAAGAAGGGCAAGTAGCCAATTGGTTGCTTGCCCTTCTTTGTCATGTGACACAGTAATTATGACGCTGGAAATGAAAGCGTTAGAGATTCTTCTCGCTCAGTTCACGCGCCATGTAATCAAACGGCTGATCTAAGAACGCGGTGCTGGTAATGCCAGCTTCTGCCACCAATTCTCGGACGATCGCCTTCAAAATTTGAATGCCGCGTACCGTGGGACCAGGTGGCACCCCAAGCGAGTTGTACGTTTCCCGCAAGCCTTCCAGCACCCGTTCATCCAGCACATCGTTATCACCTGCCACGAGTGCATAGGAGGCATAGCGCAAGTAATAGTCCAAATCGCGCAGGCACGCCGCATACCGACGAGTGGTATACGCATTGCCACCGGGACGAATTAACTCTGGCAGCTCATCAAAGAGCTGTAAGCCTGCCTGCTTGACGATCGACGCAGCATTTGCATTGATCACGGCTGATGCCTGAACTCTTGCGATGCCAGTGTCGAAGTAAGATTTCAAGCTATCGATGGCATTGCGATCCAGATAGCGACCCGTAATGTCGTAATTTCTGATCAGACTCGTCACGGCATCCCGCATAAAGCTCTCTCCCAATGATCCTTATATAGACGTTTGGCTATGGTTGTGCGTTCAAGTTAATGTGTTCGAGGTTGGGACGTAAGCAACACTACGCTTCCGATGCACCGTTCAAATGAACGTCGGCGCAAATTCTCCCCAGGCGCTCAACCTCATAGTGGCTAACCGCTGATAGTGACAACCGCTGATCGCGATCGCAACGGGCGGTAACAATGCATTCCTTTTACAAAGCTCCCTTACTTAAGCTTGAAGGGCTGCACTGTGGGTTTCTTGAGTCTAAACACATAGTAGAGTCTACCACGCACAGGAAACCGAATCGTTGTGCAGTGCGATTGTAAACATCAACTGTTACAAGCCTTAAAATGAGCCTTCAGCAAGCGCGGCTACCCCCTTGAGCCACCGATCGCAATCTTAATCTAAGTTTAAGTCTGTCAAGAGAGAGCAGTGCTTTGTAGCATTTGATACAAAAACAGCCTAAGCCTATCTCTAGGATGATTCAGATACGACCAAGCTCTAAATCTGAAGCGTGCTTTGAGGGGTGAAAAGCCTCTGTAAAGCCAAATCGTTGGTTTCAGAGTCTTAGGAAAGTCCTCCAACGTAGAGCAATTCTGGTTTGAGGCTTGCAGGTTCTCTCTCGCCAGAGACAATTTCGCGGCTTAAGGCTTTCATCCGCAAGTTGATCGCTTGATTCAGTCGAGTACCTTCATTGGTTCCTCATTCACCACCGAGCCGAAACCGTTTCTACCGTTGTTTCTTCTCCAACTTTAAGACAGCACTGCAACAAGGAGTAATACATGGCAACCCCGCAGGAAATCCTGGAATGGATTAAGCGTGACAAGATTCAGATGATTGATCTGAAATTTATTGACACCCCAGGAACGTGGCAACACCTGACGCTGTTCCACGACATGATTGACGAAAGCAGCTTTAGCGATGGCGTTGCCTTTGACGGCTCCAGCATCCGGGGTTGGAAAGCCATTAATGACTCAGACATGGCAATGGTGCCCGATCCAGATACCGCCTGGATCGATCCCTTCATGGCAGAGCCAACCCTGAGCATGATTTGCAGCATCATCGAACCGCGCACCGGGCAACCTTACAGCCGCGACCCTCGATCGATCGCGCAGAAGGCGATCGATTACCTGAAAGCCAGCGGTCTTGGCGATAATGCGTTCTTTGGTCCCGAAGCCGAGTTCTTTCTGTTTGATGACGTGCGCTACGACCAGACTCAAAACGCTGGCTACTACTACGTTGATAGCGACGAAGGCGTATGGAACTCTGGACGCGAAGAACCCGGTGGCAACCTGGGCTACAAGCCTCGCAACAAAGAAGGCTACTTCCCCGTTGCACCCACCGATACCCTGCAAGACATTCGTACCGAAATGCTGCTGGCAATGAAGCATTGCGGTGTACCCATTGAAAAACACCACCATGAAGTAGCCACAGGCGGACAGTGCGAGTTGGGCTTCCGGTTTGCGTCGTTGGTGAAAGCCGCCGACTACCTGCTGACCTACAAGTACTGCATCAAAAACGTGGCGAAGAAGTACGGTAAGTCTGCCACCTTCATGCCCAAGCCCATCTTTGGCGACAACGGTACCGGGATGCACTGTCACCAATCGATTTGGAAAGATGGACAGCCCACCTTTTTTGGTGAAGAGTACGCCCAACTCAGCAAAACGGCAATGCACTATATTGGTGGGTTGCTGAAGCACGCTCCTTCCCTGCTAGCGTTCACCAACCCCACCACCAACTCTTACAAGCGCCTGGTACCTGGGTTTGAAGCGCCTGTAAACCTGGCATACTCTCAGGGCAACCGTTCTGCCTCCATTCGCATTCCCCTGTCTGGTGGCAACCCCAAGGCGAAGCGCTTAGAGTTCCGCTGTCCCGATGCCTCTTGCAATCCTTACCTCGCCTTTGCAGCAATGCTGTGCGCGGGCATTGACGGTATCAAGAACGAGATCGATCCCGGCGATTCGCTGGATGTAGACATCTACGAACTCACCCCCGAAGAACTGGCGAAGGTGCCTTCCACTCCCGGTTCGCTCATGGATGCGCTGAAGAATCTGGAAACCGATCACGAGTTCTTGACAGCGGGTGGTGTGTTCACAGAAGACTTCATCGAAAACTGGATCAGCTACAAGCTCGATCGCGAAGTGATTCCGGTGAGCATTCGTCCTCATCCCTATGAGTTCGCGCTGTACTACGACTGCTAAGCGTCACCGTTACAAGCAACGACACATCTAATTTGGTTTGGCGGCGATCGCTCACCTCTTCCTGATGCCCTGGCACTGGTTGAGAGTTGTAGAGCGATCGCCGCTTTTTCAGATGGGGCAAAAGTGAACACGATCGCCTTGTGGTCAAAACCACGGAGTTATGCTCCCGTTTGCGGCATTTACTGACTAGATTCGTTACAATTAGTAACAGATAGTTGTGGTGCGACGCTCACCTGGCAGCGTTTGGTTCAGATTGGTTTATCCAGCTTTACATCCAGATGCTTCACTGCTTCAGGTTAGTCTTCTAGCCATCTGAGTTTTTTGTTGACACCGCTACGATCGTCCCTAGTTAACAAACCGAGATTAAACAATGACCGTCGCTTACCCCCGCAAACTCAGCAAAACTTTAGGCGCACGCGAAATTTTGAGTCAGGTCGTGCGCGATCGTGAGATTCACCTGATTACGCTGAACCGCTATCGTTATAGCGAACAACGAAGCTGCAAAGATCTCACAAACTTGATCGAGCAATTAGATGGCAAAGCGCCTGAGTTAATTCGAGATGTGTCGCGGCATATTTCAGATGAAGCACGTCATGCCATGTGGTTGACCGACTTGCTGGTTGATTTAGGCTCTAGCGTCGGCACGCCGCCCGGTTCTTCCTACATTCAGGAATTTGAACGCCTGCTGGATGCCGAATTGCATGATGCCGAAACCGACCTGGATGGGTTTCTGATTTCAACGCTGGCAGCCATCAACGTCACCGAAAAGCGTGGCTGCGAATATTTTTCGGCTCACATCTATGCGCTGAAGCAGGCACCCCAAACCGAAGAAAACATCAAAATTCGGGAGACGATCGAGCGCATTTTCCCTGAAGAAGCCGGACACGTCCGTTGGGGCAATCGCTGGTTGGCAAAACTGGCAGATAAAAGCCCAGAGAACCGTCGCAAGGTTGAGACCGCGAAGCAGCGCTACTCGGCGATCGAGCAAGCTGCCTTTGAATCGGGCATGGATATCACTTTGGGAGCCGAACTCCGCCGCGTCAGTAATTTGCTGGATATTGCCAACACCATGTCGGTATGGGAACGTCCACAATACCTGATGGAGCGTCTACCGCAAACGCTTCTGTCGCCCGATCTGCAACTAACCCGCATTGATGTCGCCCAGCGTGCCTGGAAGCGTGACCCCAAGGCATTCATGGAGCGCTTTGTGCCGATGTTTTTGGGTGGACTGAACCGCCATAGTGCCCAGCAGATTAAGACTCCACAGACGAAAACGCCCTCTGCTCAGGAATGAGCATTCAACTCCTCATGAGCTTTGTACGGTAGGTAGATCTGGAGCCAGCCGCCCTGTGTTTCAGGATGATTACTGGCTTGCACCCTTCCTTGGTGGGCTTCTACGATTTGGCGGACGATCGCTAAACCCAGCCCAGTGCCACTACTGACGGGTGCTGCCTGCTCCTCGCCTACCGTCTGTAGATCGTCCATGTACGCATGACTAGCCAGGGTACTTTTGCCCAAGCCATACATTCTAGAGACTTCTAACTCGTTGTGCTTGCGGCTACGTGATGGATCGGCGCGGTAGAAGCGATCGAACACATAGGGCAGAGCCTCGGTGGGAAAGCCGGGTCCTGCATCAATTATTTCTAGATGCACTAATTTGTCGTGAACTTGATCATCGATAACAATACTTACATGCACTCGAATGGCTTGCTGGTCGGGGCTATATTTAATGGCGTTATCCAATAAATTCAGCAGCACCCGATGCATCCGCGATTCATCCAGATGCAGCGGCAGACAAGCGGTACCGACGTAATCGAGTTGAAGCTGTTTCTTTCGCGCCAGCGGCTCCAGGCTAAACCAGGCAGATTGAATCAAATTGGCGATATCAACCGTTTTGAGCTTGAGGTTGGGGTTGGGGTTTGCTTCCAACTGGCTCAAATCGAGCAAATCTTGCACCAGGCTGCTGAGCCGGATGGTTTCGTTAAGCAGGCGATCGACCCAATCACGCAGAGGGGGCTCCAGACGCATCTGAAGGGTTTCTGCCACCAGGCGAATGGACGTTAAGGGTGTTTTTAACTCGTGTGCCACGTCAGAAATCCAGCGATCGCGCTGTTGAGCCAGCAGCATCGCTTCCTGGCGACTTTCCAAAAATACGCCCACGTACCCATCGTCAAGAGGAACGCTGTGTGCTCGCAGCGATCGAGACAACTGGCGCGATAGCTGCGACGGATCGGCAGAGACCGGGTGAAACGTCCAGTCGCTCTGGCATGGCTTGTGCAGGACGCGGGTTTGCTCAATCAGTTGGTCGAGTTCGTAGGAGCGAACGAGTTCTAATAGCAGACGACGCTGGGCTGGATGCGGCAGTGTAATGCTGAGCAATTGCCCTGCCTGAGCATTACACCAGACCAATTGATTTTCTTCATCCACCTGCAGCATGCCGATCGGTGACGTTTTACACAGATGTTGCCAAAGTTCCAGGTCATGAGTCAGTTGCTCATGGTGATTTACATGGGTTGCGATCGTTCGTATGAGTCGTGACGTAGCCCCAAGAGACCAGCGCGACAGGTCTGATTGAAGAGACTCAGCCAACCGCTCAAGCTTGCGGGTGAGGCGAATGTGGTACCAGCCCAACAGCCCAAGCCCCAGCAGCAGCCCTAGCAAAAAACACAAAAATGTCACGTTAGCGTTCAGCCCTCAGCCAAGGTAGATCACGTAGCCGTAACCAACACCAGTAGAATGTATCGCTATTCTAAGCCGATCGCTGCCTGCTAGGGGACGGTTAACCAAAGCGGTAGCCAAAGCCACGCACCGTTACCAGGTAGGTGGGGCTGCTGGGATCGACTTCAAGCTTCTCGCGCAGCCAGCGAATATGGACATCCACCGTTTTGCTATCGCCAATAAAGTCAGGTCCCCAGATGCGCTCTAGCAACTGTTCCCGCGACCATACCCGTCGAGGATAGCTCATAAACAGTTCAAGAATTTTGAACTCCTTGGGTGAAAAATTTACGGCTTCACCACGCACGGTGATCCGGCACTCTTGAGGATAGAGCGCAATGTCTTGATACTTGATCGATGGTCGCTCTGGCTGCACTTGAAACTGATGATGACGGCGCAGCAACGCACGACAGCGAGCAATCAGCTCACGAATGCCAAAGGGCTTAGTGAGATAATCATCGGCACCCACTTCTAGACCCACAACGCGATCAGTTTCGCTCCCTTTGGCACTGAGCATCAAAATCGGGACGCTAATGCCTTCTCGACGAATCAGACGACAGAGATCCAGCCCGTTAATGTAAGGCAGCATTAAATCCAGGATGATCAAATCGAGCGATCGAGCACACACCTGGGACAGGGATAAACCCATCCCACCATTACCATTAGACTCCGCTTCTTTAAGCTGATGAATTAGATCCAGCGCTGCTCGACCGTCTGCCGCTGTCACCACTTCATAGCCTTCCTCCGTCAAAGCCAGCGCGATCGTTTCCGAAATCAACCCCTCATCTTCAACAACTAAAACCCGCCCCAACTTGATACCAGACTTGTGCTTTGCTCTTTCCGACGACAGCGTAAGTGGCATAATGCGAATCCTGTAAACCCAGGTAAATTCCGTTAGTCCAGGGTGATTCTACCATTAGTCAAGCATTTAGTAAGGGTTGATACTGTTAATAGAATCTGTAGTATGCGTAGCCAAGCTGTTGCCAAGCTATGAGGACAAAAACCGAGACGTTAGACCTCCGAGGTTTCGAAACGAGATTTTCAAAACCTCGGAGGTCTTGGGCTGATTGACTGACAAA
The DNA here is from genome assembly GCA_019359375.1 of Lyngbya sp. HA4199-MV5. Classification (GTDB taxonomy): domain Bacteria; phylum Cyanobacteriota; class Cyanobacteriia; order Leptolyngbyales; family Leptolyngbyaceae; genus Stenomitos. The sequence goes on along the minus strand of JAHHHL010000046.1, from coordinate 11,382 downwards.
AATCTTGAAAGGCTGGTCGCTTCGTTGCTCACCCGCCGGTGATTAAAATCCGGGCTAATGGTGCGAAACCCGTTCAAACGGGTTGTCAGGCTCTCCTAGTCCTCTTGAGAGGACTTCCTGCCATCAGTCCGCACTTTCAGTGCAGGGCGGTTCAAGTACTCGCTCAAAGATTTGTCAGTCAACCAGGGGCTTGGGAAACGTTCAAAAGTTCTTGCCCCAACTCCCTACTCCCCACTCCCCTAATCCCGATCCTCCTCAATCCGCGCCACCCCTGTACCAGGATAGTAGTTGCCCAAAATCTGCTTGTAAGAATAGCCTTTCTCAGCCAGAGCCAATGCACCTAGCTGACTCATGCCCTTACCTTGAAATGCCTCAGCCACAATGTCATCAGAGGCTGCATACAGAGATTCCACAATGCCACCGCGATAGCTGACAAATTCACCCGCCGTGGCATCGACGGCTTCACTCGTTTTGTCGGCTTCACGCTGAGTGCCGCTGTAGACCTGATAATATTCCGTCGCGCCCATGTGAAAGAGTGGGCTAACGGGTTTGAAGTAATAGGTTAACGCATAGGAACGAGCCGCAACCGCCTGCGCTTTCAGGGCTTCCATCTTCCAACTGGGGGAGACTTCGCTGGCAACTACGCTGTAAAGGTACTGTCGCATGTTGACGTAGTTCACACCCCAGAGTTTGCCGTCAGTAGCCACCAGTAGGAGCCGCCCACGATACGTCCGATCGCCCAGCTGAAACAGACTGCCAGGGGGGACTTCAAGCAAAACCACCTCTGGTAACGACCATTCGCCCAAACGAATCGATTGTCCTTCTGGCTGGGCTGTATACACAACACCAGGCGCTAGCTGATGCAGTGGTTTATTGTTGCGATCGAGCAACCGTGCGCCTCCAGGTGCGCCAACGGTGATAGACGGTTGCCCTTCTGCGATCGCCACATGCATTTCCACCAGGGCATCGACAGAGGAGCCGATCGAGGTAAACGCTGCCTTTGCTTTGGCATTGAGGGCTTTCTGCTCTGCCGTTAGCGCGGTGGGATCAACGGACTTAGGTGATGGCTTCGCAGCAGGTTTTTTCGTCGCCTGAGGTGATGGGGTTGGAGTGACTAACGGCGATGGGCTGAGTACCTGAGCAGGCGACACAACGGGTGTAGGGCTGAGTGCTTGAGACGATGACGGTGGCTGCTGGCGACTGAACGCTATCCCCAAGACTGCCAGCACACCCATGCCAGGAATTGAAAGCCAGAGGGCAGGTTTCAGCCAGGGCGATCGGGATGCTGCTGGCGGTTTGTCAGATTTCATGGGCGACTCCTCTTGCAGACTTCAGCGGCGAAGAAGGGTGATAGCCACCGTTGCGACACTCATCCATTACGACACACCTGCTTTGGTCATTTTTTGCTGCTTGAGGTAGTCAAACACGCTTTTATCGCCAATATCGGGCGGTATGGGTTGAATGACTTTACGAATCGCAAAAATGAGGAACAGACCAGCCCAAAGTGCCAGTAGACCTTGTTCGATCGCTAACGGGAGCAACCCAAACAGGTGCCCTAGCAGTAACAAGGGCAGCAGAGGGGTCAGAAACTTAGTCTCCAGTCGATCGAAACAAAAGGCTTCTTTGAAAAAAATACCCGTGAGTGCCGCAAAGGTAAACCCAATGCCCAGAATGCTCATCGGTTGGTTGTACACCGTGAGGGCGAAGGGTTCGGAATAGGCATGACCGATCGCCAACGCTGAAAGACTGCCAATCACCCAAAAGGCTTGTAGCGCCCGATGTAGCGGTGCCATGTAGATATGGATGGTCAGCAAACTCACGCCCAGCGCTACACTGAAGCCTGTGTAGAGCAACGTTAGCCCCTGCAAAACGGTGGGATTATTTGCCTGCCAGAGGGCAAGGGCTGACCCGATCGCAAAACAAAGTGCCGCGACCATCAATCCTGCCCGATAAATGACCACACCCCAGCGATCGTCGGGGGTAATGGTAAACGTCCCAAATTGCCCTTCGTAAATCGCTGACTCAAGTGCCTGTGTCATAAGTGTGTCCCAACGTGAGCTTAAAAAGAATCGTAAAGGCTTGTTTGTGACGGAAGCATGAGGAAGGGAGACCCGAACGCTTCGTTACGTCTATTCACCGTCTATTCTGCCTCAACCGCGAACGGTGCAACAACTCCTCCCAGTTTAGGGGGCATTTGTTCGCTTCTGTGAATTTACATACAGTAGGAATGGTCAGGATCATTAACAAGCGAGCGTGGTTCTTTGGAGGTGGGTGGCATTGACGTTTTCACAGATTCCGGTCATTGACATTGGTGGGTTACGATCGCCCCACTTGAGCGATCGCCAAGCGGTAGCGGCTGAGATGCGCCATGCCAGCCATCAGGTGGGCTTTTTTTATATTGCTAATCATGGCATTCCAGCCGCCGCGATCGCAGAAACCGTCGCTCAAACCAAACGGTTTTTTGACCAACCACTGGCGTTTAAGAACACGGTTAACATCGCGCGATCGTCCATTTCACGCGGCTATGAAGCGATCGGGCAACAGGCGCTTGACCAGACTCCTGATTTAAAGGAAGGGTACTACATTGGGGTCGATCGGGGTGCGGATGATCCCTTAGTGCAGGCTGGCATCCCCAATCACGGAGCCAATCAGTGGGCAGCATTACCCGGTTGGCGTGAACCGCTCGAAGCTTACTTTGCCTTGATGCTCAACCTGTCTGCCCAACTCACCCGCGCTTTAGCCCTATCTCTAGACCTGGATGAGCATTATTTTGATGCCATGATGGACAACTCCATGTCGGTCTTGCGGCTGCTGCACTATCCACCCCATCCCGTAGGCACACTGACCGATCAGCTTGGCTGCGGTGCCCATACCGATTGGGGCTGCATCACGATCTTGCTCCAAGACCAGGTAGGTGGACTGGAGGTGCGGAATGCTAGCGGCGAGTGGATTCCAGCCACACCCATTCCAGACACCTTTGTGATCAACCTGGGCGATATGATGGCGCGTTGGACAAATGACTACTACCAGTCCACCCCCCATCGAGTCATGAATCGATCGGGCAACGAGCGCTACTCCATTCCCTTCTTTTTTGATCCTAATTACCATGCGCTGGTAGAATGCCTGCCAACCTGCCAGCGCGCCGATCACCCACCAAAATACACGCCCATCACCGCTGGAGCGCACATCATAGAAATGTATCGCAAAACCTATGAACTAACACCCTCTCGATAGAGAATAAGACTGCCTTCTGCCCTGTGCTTCCAACAACTAACAACTAACAACTAACAACTCCCCTGCCCTCTGCCTTCTGCCCTCTGCCTCCTTCCTATTAAGTAATCACCGTCGGCTTTGCCATACCCGTATGCGTGTGAATGCCCGCAATGTCATCCGCGATCGTAATCAGGTCTGCCAGTGCTTCCTGCGGGTCAAGGTGATGCTTGGCAATATTGGGTTCGTAGCTTTCCAGGTAAATCCGCAGCGTTGCGCCCTGAGTGCCCGTGCCAGAAAGCCGCAGCACAATGCGAGAGCCGTCGGTAAAGCCAATCCGCACGCCCTGATTGGTGCTGACGCTGCCATCGATCGGGTCGGTGTAGCTAAAATCATCCGCATATTCAACTTCGTATGCCCCGAAGCGCTTGCCTGTCAGCGTGTGCATCTGATCATGGACGTTTTTCATGAGGGTAGCGGCGCGATCGCTGTCTACCCCTTCATAATCGTGGCGCGAGTAGAAGTTGCGCCCATACTGCTGCCAGTGTTCCGTGACGATTTGCTCCACCGATTCTTGCCGCACCGCTAGAATGTTGAGCCAGAACAGCACAGCCCACAGCCCATCTTTTTCGCGGACGTGGTTCGACCCGGTGCCAAAGCTTTCTTCCCCGCAGAGTGTCGCTTTGCCCGCATCCAGCAAATTACCGAAAAACTTCCAGCCAGTGGGGGTTTCATAGGCTTCAATGCCCAGACGTTTTGCTACGCGATCGGCCGCTTGACTGGTGGGCATCGATCGCGCAATGCCTGCCAAGCCATCTTTGTAACCGGGAACCAGCTTGGCGTTCGCTGCCAGCACTGCAAGGCTATCGCTCGGCGTAACGAAGAAGTGGCGACCCAGAATCATGTTGCGATCGCCATCGCCATCGGAAGCCGCGCCAAAATCGGGCGCATTGTCACCAAACAGCACCTCGACGAGATCGTGAGCATACACCAGGTTGGGATCAGGATGTCCACCGCCAAAGTCTTCGAGCGGGATGCCATTTTGCACCGTACCCACAGGCGCACCCAGCGTCCCTTCAAACAACGCATAGGCATAGGGTCCTGTCACGGCATGGAGCGAATCCATACACATGCGAAACGAACCGCTGGTGAGGAGTTGGCGGATGCGATCGAAGTCAAACAGCGACTCCATTAGCTCTGCATAATCGGCAACCGCATCAATCACGGTGACGGTGCTGTTGCCCAGAGACACGCTGCCGAGCGTATCCAGATCAACATCCGGCGCGTCCAGAATTTTGTATTGCGTAATAGTCTTGCTGTGGGCAAAAATCGCCTCCGTCACCTTCTCTGGCGCAGGTCCACCATTGCCGATGTTGTACTTAATGCCAAAATCTTCGGTGGGACCGCCCGGATTATGGCTTGCAGATAGAATAATGCCACCAAAGGCGTGGTTCTTACGAATGACACAGGAGGCAGCGGGTGTGGAAAGAATGCCGCCCTGCCCTACTAACACCTGCCCAAAGCCATTCGCCACCGCCATCTTCAGAATGATTTGAATGGCTTCGCGGTTGTAGTAGCGCCCGTCTCCGCCCACCACTAACGTCTGCCCCTGGAACCCTTCTAGACTGTCAAAAATTGCCTGGACGAAATTTTCTAGATAGTGCGGTTGCTGAAAGGTGGGCACTTTCTTCCGTAGCCCAGAAGTCCCTGGCTTTTGGTCGAGGAAGGGGGTTGTTGTAATCGTTTGTATGTTCATGCCAATATCCTGCTCTCTATCCTTTCCTGCTTTAGCCGTGGTCGATCGTCCCGATGCCTGAGACGCTAACTAGATTACTACCGAGGATCATGGATGTCATAAAATCGGATGCTTGAGTAGGATGTGCTAGCGCAGCGTAGCGCATCGCTTTTGGGTCTTGTGATGGGTTACAGCTATCGCTTAACGCATCCTACAAAAGCCGATTTTATTGAATTCTCATGACCGAGTTACTTCAAAGCAAGCACCGTGAGGTCTGGTTTTCCACGATCGTCGCTACACCTTAATGCAGCCCAATTCAGGTGAATCAGCATGAGTTCAGATGTTGGTTGGGCGATCGCACGTTCTTCAAATCATACGGCTCAGGGGTTAAGAGAGAATGCCATCCGCCAAAACTGAGCCATCATTTCACAACCGTGACCACTGTACCAAGGGTGACTTGCTTAAACAGGGCTTCAACATCCTTGTTATACATCCGCACGCAACCGTGGGAAGCGGCTCTACCGACCGATCGTGGGGTGGGCGTGCCGTGAAACCCAATCCAGTTTTTACCATCTGTCCAAAAGCCAATCCAGTACCGACCGAGCGGATTTTCAGGATCACCACCTGGAATGACCACCCCCTTTTGAAGTGGATGTACCCAGGTTGGATTTTTGATCATCTGCTTCACTTCATAGGTGCCCACTGGGGTTTCCCAGCCTGGACGACCCACCGCAATCGGGTAGCTTTTGACAAGCGCATCGCCCCGATAGAGCGTGACCTGGCGACGGCTCAGGCGAATTTCTAGCCGCAGTGCTTGCGGATCAACCTCGGCAGGAGTTGGCTTTGGCTCAAACTGTAAGTCTGGATGAAACCCTGGATCAAGATACGGCGCTAATGCTGACGGAATTCGCAGGGGTGTAGGCGGTTGGTTGGGCTGCTTCAGGCGCTCTGCATCAGACGAAGCTGGCTGTCCTGGCTTGGGAGGCGTTGTGGCATCGCTCTGTCCGGCTGGCAACTGCGGTGACGGTGCTGACGGTGAAGTTGAGGCGATCGAGGGCGATCGTGCCAACGCTACTGAAGACACGGCTAAGAAACCGATGGTTAAAAGCGCACGCACAAAGCGAACAGAAGGTTGCGGCATAACGTGAACGATGACTCAGGAGACTATTTTTAAGCAGGAGACTCTTTCCGATGTAAGCAAGAGAGACCGTGATTGGCAATATGCCTTTTGTAAGAGAACCTGAAAAGAAGCGGACTTTACCCCCGTTTCGACAGCAAAGGAAACCCGAAATCAGCCCAGCCATGCATCATATGCCATTCTTCAGACCGATGCTTCTTGACCGCTAGCAGTCGATGATGACTAAAAAAAGCGATTGGTAGAGGAAGTAGGGCATGAAGCCGAAGGATGTTTTCAAACTGCTCAAGGACACAGTAACAGAATGGCAGGAAGATAAAGTCCCCCTGTGGGCGGCGGCACTGGCATATTACACGATCTTTTCCTTGGCTCCACTGTTGTTGATTGCGATCGCGATCGCAGGCGTTGTATTCGGTGAAGACGCAGCACGGGGCGAAATCGTCGGGCAAATTCAAGGCTTGGTAGGCAAAGAAGGGGCAACCGCTATCCAGGCAATGATTCAAAACGCCCATCGTCCCGGTTCTGGAGGCACGATCGCTACTGTTGTAGGTGTTGCTACTCTGCTCTTTGGGGCATCGGGCGTGTTTGGGCAACTCCAGGATGCGCTGAACACCATTTGGGGCGTGAAGCCGAAACCGGGGCAGGGCATTAAAAGCTTTCTTCAGTCGCGCTTTTTATCGTTTGCGATGGTGTTGGTCATCGGCTTTTTGCTGCTGGTCTCGCTAGTGTTGTCGGCAGCACTGGCAGCGGTTGCCACCTTCTTCAGCCGCTTTATGCCGGATCTGGTGATTTTGGGACAGGTGTTGAACTTCGTTATTTCCTTCGGCTTCATCACGCTGCTGTTTGCCGCCATCTACAAATTTTTGCCCGACGTGAATGTTGCCTGGAAAGATTTGTGGATTGGTGCGGCTACAACTGCCCTACTTTTTAATATCGGCAAGTTTTTAATTGGGCTGTATCTGGGCAGCAGCGGGGCAAGTTCGACCTATGGCGCGGCAGGTTCGCTGGTGGTCATTTTACTGTGGGTCTTTTATTCGGCTCAGATTATTCTCTTTGGCGCAGAATTCACCCAGGTCTTTGCCAAGTATCGTGGTTCTGAAATTACACCCAGCGCCCATGCAGTCCGAATCTCTCAAACGGCACCAGCCCAGGCAGAAACGTCGATCGAGCAACAAAACAAGACAGGATCTTCAGTCGCACTGCATGAGCCATCAACAATGGTTCGCTCATCTCGTCGCAAGACGGGCTCGATCGCGGCTCTCCTGGGGTCAGTAGTGATGCTAGCTGGCACCGTGCGACGATCGTCCCAGCGCTCCTCCACGCGCTCCCGTCGTCGCAAACGTCGTTAGTGAGACCTCCGAGGTTTTGGAAACCTCGGAGGTCTACTAGATTGAATGATGACTATCAACGGCAACCGAGGCTTTCTCGCGTCGAAGCGCCCGTCTTTGGATTCACACCATCTGCGCGTTTGCAAAGTTGCGTCAGATCGTAGCGATCGAGAATCGCATCGGTAAAGTCTGCCCCCGTAATATCGGCTTCCTCGAAGATGCTGCTAGAAAGCGTTGCGCCGATGAGAATGGCATTCGTCAACTTTGCCTTGTACAGCGTGACGCGATCAACCAGGGCATTTTCGAGGTTTGTGCCTGTTAAATCGGCTCCCAACAAATTGCCCTTCGTCAAAATCGCGCCTTTCATGTTCGCGCCCGCAAAGTTCGTGCCTCGCATTTCAGCCGACACAAATACACCCCCGACCAGATCTACGTTGGCAAAGTCGCGGTTCTCCAGGTTGGTATTGCTGTAGTTGATGGTTTTTGCCTGAGCAAACGCAGGCGCGGCTCCCAGTAGCACCCATAGACACGCAAGCGCGATCGCAAAGAGGATAAGGAGCGATCGTTTCATCAGATTTATAAAAGGTAACGGCATGGCCCTTTGACAAGCGAGCAAGGTGTTTTCTGTTCTTCTTAATCTAACCACTAAAAACGAACAACCAAAAACCACCTTAGTTTGCTGGCATTGTCCAGTCGTCGCCTAAACGAATGGTCAGGTCAGATTCCAGATCGCCTGTTGAGTCTGCTTCGACTCTGCCCAGCCCTAATAGACGTTTCAGTGTTTCAGCGCCGCCCAGATCGCCTTGCTGTGCGACAATTTGCGTCTCTTTTTGCTTATCCGCCCAGTCAGCAGACACGTAGACGTTGGCGAAACCACGACTGGCTAAGTAGCGCCGTAGCTGATTGGCGGCATCCGGTTTGCTGGAGGCGTTTTGAATGGCAATTTTGAGATTGCTGGCAGACTGAAGCTGATCTGTGGTGGCTGATGTGGCTCCTGACGCATCCTGGTTGAAGTACTGTTGCAGAACTCGATCGCGCCCGTCAGGATTCATGATCCAATAACTGGCATTGAACTCGGTCGGCGTGCTAAACCGTCCTGGCAGCATCACCATTTTGAAATTGCCCTGGCTGAGCTTACGTCCAGCGCCCGTCAAAGCCAGCAGTTCCTCCAGGCTCAGATTGGTGTCAATATACTTTTGCATAGACACCACCAGTCCGGGCAGTCTGGGAATGATGGCGGGGCTGGTAGCACGCTTGAGCAAGGCTTTGAGTAACGTTTGTTGCCGCTGCACGCGCCCGATATCACCGTAGGCATCATGCCGAAAACGGGCGAACTGTTCTGCCTGATCGCCGTTCAGGGTTTGCAAACCGGGCGAGAGATCAATCTTGAGCTTTTGGGTCTGATCAACGTAGGACATGGGTTCAGGGACGAACACCTCAACGCCGCCCAATAGATCAACCAGTTCTCGAAAGGCAGCGGTGTCAACACGCACGTAGCGATCGATCGCCATACCGTTCAACACACTGCTAACGGTGGTCGCTGCCAGATCTGCGCCGCCTCGAACGTTGGCATCATTAATCTTCGTCACCCCAACATTGGGAATCTCAACTTGCGTATCGCGGGGAATCGACAGCAGCTTGACGGAATCATCGGTGGGGTCTACCCGCAGCAACAGCATGGTGTCACTGCGCCCATTGAATAGCTCTTTTGAGCCTGGTTTGGCACCGGGAACTCGATCGATTCCCATGACCAACACGTTGACGGGACGACCCACCTGATACTGAAACCCAGACTGCCAGAGATTGCGATCGGCAGATGGTGTCTCTTTTTGACTTGACGCAATACCCGTAGGCAAGGGAAGTAACATGGCAGCCGTTACGCCGATCGCGGTTGAAACCGCTGCAACCGCAATCAGCGCTAAGCGCTTAAGCAACCACCTACCGGAGCGATCGTCCTGAGCAGGTGGGCTAACAGTTAACGGTTGTACAACAGGAACAGTGGAACTTGAGTGCCGTTTCGCCGGGTCGGCGTAATCGGGCGGCTGAACATTCGCGCCTCTTTCAGTTTGTGTCACTACCAGCGATCCTTGTTTATTGAACTCAGGCGACCACAGCCGTCCATCCAAGCTACCAAACTTAACTTGTCGAGATTATAGCCTGAGCTTGCCCTCGTCCTGCTCTGCATCGAGACAGAATTGCCACTGTACCTGCTAGGAACCGCGATCGAGCGTTAAGTTCTGTCGTACTGTTCACCCTCTAGCCAACACCAACCGGATCGTTCTGCTGCGTCACGGTAGAACGCTACTGCCAGGATGCGATCGTCGCTGTGGTAGTCGAAAAATTTGGGGATGGTGAGGTCAATCAGTTTTCTGGAGAGGGAAGTAAAGGTTGAAGTAAGGTTAATAGTTCAGGCAGTTTCTTCTGGACAACATCCCACACAACATCTAGATCGATTTGGTCATACTCATGCACGATCACGTCTCGCATCCCGGCAATATCTCGCCAGGGAATTTCTGGATGTTGCTGTCGAATTTCCAATAATAATCGTTTGGTTGCTTCACCGATGATTGTAATCCGATAGAGAATTGCAGATACTTTTTCATCGTTGGTTTCGAGTGCAGAGCGATCGACCGTACTGGCATAACGCAAAACTCGTCTGGTAGCTCGATCGATATCAATTAAAGATTCATGATCGCGCAACATAGATTACCTGTGCGGACTCCAAGATATTTTTGCGGCGCAACCAATTTTCGCTACGTTCAATTGCAGCTTTGACAATAAAATCTACTTTTCGACCAAAGATCTCTTGAAGCTCCTCTTTCATCTGGAGGGTTTCCGATAAACCTCGTTTGGCATCTGGAGCAAACGTAACTAAGCCATCAATGTCGCTATCTGAACGAAAATCATCTCGCAGAACAGAGCCAAAGAGAGCAAACTCAGTGATGTGCCAGCGCTGACAGAAGTGAGCGATCGCCTCTTTAGAAATATCAATATTTTGAATTTTTATTGCTCTGCCTCTCAATTACTTAGCTTTTACTTCAGTTTTTGTGCATTGCTCATTTTCCCTCGATCTTCGTAAGGATCTATCGCACTCACTCTGTAGGAAAATCGGCATCAGTAGTGGAAGAAGAACTGTTCCACGCTCGGTAAAACTCCGGATAACTCATATTTTGAGCACAACGCCAAAGATAGTCAGTGTAGTTACCTGAATAGCGTTTAGATAAAAGCTTCTTCAATGATACGACCATTTTGTATAAACACTCGTCGCTGTATTTCTTCTGATAATACAGAAAATCATTGAAAGTAAACAATACTTCTGAAAGTTTCTTCTTCGGTTCCAATCGATTTTCTTCCTCTTCCAACAACAATAAAAGGTTGTAAATGGTCTCTTCATTGTCTGTTGCAGTATTTCTACTGACTAAACCTAAAAATGATAATCTTTTATGAAATTCTTTTGAACGCCAATTCTCCGCTTCTCTCGATAAACCATCACTCCACAATTCTTTTCTTCTTTCTAGTTCACATTTGGCTAGAATTATATCTTGAGAAGGCTGTGCTAGGAACTCAATAATCATTCTATGGCTAGAGTTTATCAAAGTTAGATGCTGCAAAATATTCGCTTTTACATCGGTAAAATGAGTTTCACGAAAAAATTCTATCAAAGCTTGTATGGCTGTTTCTTGATCAGTTTCCCTCAGTGTATTTCTAGACCCAGTGCCAACAAAGCCTATCTCTGCTTCTATTACACCCCATCCAATTAGATTTTTCACAATGGTGTCTGCGAATTTGCTCTTGAATTCAGAGATTCCTGCGCCTGCAAGAAAATAGGCTTTATAAGAGTAGAATTGAGTGCATCCCACTTTTGCGATGAGTATAAATGCTTAAACTTATTTTTTGAGCGCAGGCTACACTTTGAGTCATTTCCTTCCTCGCCAAAACCTTATGGACGCTGACAAAAAAGCTCAAATTCAAGC
>JAHHHL010000045.1 GCA_019359375.1 Lyngbya sp. HA4199-MV5 | reverse complement strand
CAACTCAAGATTGCCGCAGTGGGTTCTGGTATAGTAAACACAACTTTTCAGGGGTGAGATGGACTTTGTTCCGCTCACCCCATTCTTCTATACCTTGTCCCTCTTCCTCCAAATGGCTAAAGTCGAGATTGGAAATTTTACACAAACTGTCAAACTGCCGCTTGATCCGCCGACATGGGGATCGACGGTAACAAAGGCTTGATTTTCTTGTTTAGGAGTTAAGAGAGCTTCTTTTGGATAGGTTTGGATGAGAAAACGGGTTCGATCCGTGCTATCGTTGCTGTCGAGGTAGTATAAAAGTACGCACTTACTATTGAAAAGCATGGCTCAAGCAGGCTCCAGACAGTTAGGGTTATTTCAGAAGCAAAAAATAACTAGGCAATCAGAAGTCAACACTCAGCCTTATTACACTCAAACCTGTGGAGCAGCGTACTTAGGAGATAGCCTTGACCTTATAAAAAATCTTAAAGATAGCAGTGTCAACCTAATTTTGACATCACCCCCATTTGCACTTACCCGCAAAAAGGAATATGGGAATGAGAGTGCAGAAACTTACGTAAATTGGTTTCTTCCGTTTGCATATGAATTTAAGAGAGTGCTTACTGAAGATGGATCATTTGTAGTTGATTTGGGGGGGGCTTATCTTCCCGGTAATCCGGTACGTAGTATCTATCAATATGAATTGCTAGTTAGGCTTTGTAAGGAAGTTGGTTTTTTCTTGGCTCAAGATTTTTATCATTACAATCCTGCTAGGCTTCCTACACCTGCGGAATGGGTCACTGTTAGGCGTATTCGAGTAAAAGATTCTGTTAATACTGTTTGGTGGCTATCAAAAACCGAGAATCCAAAAGCTGACAATAGGAAGGTTTTGAAGCCTTACAGTGAAAGCATGAAACAGCTTTTGAAGAATGGCTATAAAGCTAAATTACGCCCCAGCGGTCACGATATTTCTACTAAGTTTCAAAAAGATAACTCAGGAGCGATCCCACCTAATCTGATTGAAGCAGCAAATACGGAATCGAATAGCTCTTATCTACGCAAATGCAAAGAATCAGGAATGAAACCTCATCCAGCACGGTTCCCTGCATCTTTTGCCGATTTCTTTATTAATTTTTTAACTGATAAAAATGATCTTGTGCTAGATCCATTTGCAGGTTCAAACACAACGGGGTTTGTTGCAGAAAATTTACAAAGGCGATGGATGGCTTTTGAGTTGAACGAGGAATACTTGATCGGAAGCCAATATCGTTTTGAGGAGTGATTTGGCTGGAGGTAAATTGTGCCTAGACTTACCAAGGATGATCTTCTCAGTATTATTACACGCTCTGTTTCAGAGTGTAGTTGGAGTATTCTTTACTTAGAAAGTCCAATTACTCATCCTTTTAGGCTACAAATATACAGAAATGATGAAAGCTATCGACTTCGTATCTATATTTGGAATTTGACTCATGGAGGAGGATCGGCAAGACCTAGAAGCGAATACCGCATCCAAATTACAGGCTTACCTACTAGCTATTTTGAGCCTGAAATTGGGGGTAAAACTTTAATTCTTGGTTGGTGGGATGAAGTTGGAGTTTTTGCAGGTTTTGACTATAACAAGCATTCTGGAATACTAGGATCTTCACCCTCAATCCAGATCCGTGAACAATACCTTCGCAATGCCCACATTAATGGGTTTTCTGCCTGTGACAAAGGAAATGAAGAAATAGCAATTGCATTTAAGCCTAGCTTCTTTACTGAATATGTTAGAGATTTAGAATCTCTACACGGTTTCGGAGAATCTGAATATGATCTCGGTGTTCTTGAAACTGTAGCTGAAAACCCTTATACAGTAAATGATACAGAAATTGAATCAACTAGCTGGGATCGTCAAACAGTGATTCAGACTGTCAAGAAGAGATTAAGAGATTCCAGTTTCCAAGATCGGGTTTTAACCGCCTATAACTACCGATGCGCCATGTGTGGCGTGCAGCTTGATTTAGTACAAGCAGCCCATATTGTACCAGTAAGCCATGAGAACGGAACTGATCACACTTCTAACGGGATGGCGTTATGTGCATTGCATCACTACGCTTATGATCGCGGTCTTGTATTCGTGGATGAGGACTACTCAATTGAACTAAATGAAAGGAAGGTCAGCAAACTTCGCGCAATATCACACGATGAAGGGTTAGAAGAATTCACTGAAGCTCTGAGAGCTTTAATTCTTCTTCCTCCATCCACATCAGATCGCCCTCATAGGGATTATTTGCTTATTGCCAATTCCTTACGTCTTGCAGCCTGATAGTACCCAGAACTAGAGTTCACGCAATTGCTAGCAATTGGCAACCTAACACTGCGCTGCAACGGACGGAACACAGATCTCGGTGGTGTTCCAAAGGTTATCTGCCGCCGTTAGCTTCATCGTTAGGAATGGCTCAACAAACGCAGGAGCTAATGACTTTAGAAGAGACTAGGAGTTGGAGAGAAGCAGAAAGTTAACACCAGTACCTTCATAGTGCCAATATGTCATCACTGATTACCATTCCGGCAAAACCAGAGGCGATCGCCATCAATCCCCGTGAAACGGCGGTAATTGTGGTCGATATGCAAAATGCCTATGCGTCAAAGGGTGGCTATTTAGATATCTTGGGCGTTGATCTGTCGGGTATGGCAGCGGTGGTGGAGGCGATTCAGGGGACGATCGCCGCGTCTCGTCGGGCAGGAATGCAAATCGTGTTTCTACAAAACGGGTGGAGCGCCAGTTTGCACGAAGCGGGTTCTCCTGCCTCACCTCACTGGCACAAATCCAATGCCATGCGGCTAATGCGCGAAAATCCCGATTTGCAGGGCAAGCTGACGATTAAAGGCACCTGGGACTACGACTTTATTGATGCCATTCAGCCGCAGCCCGAAGATTACATCGTGCAGAAACCTCGCTACAGCGGCTTTTTTGGCACCAACCTGGATATGTTTTTGCGAGGAAAGGGCATTCGCAATCTGGTTTTTGCAGGGGTCGCCACCAACGTCTGTGTGGAATCGACCCTGCGCGATGCGTTCTTTTTGGAATACTTTGCGATCGCCCTTGCCGACGCAACCTACCACATCGGCTCACCTGCCATTCAGGAAGCAACGCTTTTCAACATTGAAAAGTTCTTTGGCTGGGTGACAACCACGCAGGCTTATTTAAGCGCACTCAACAACCCGGCAGTCGAAAGCCTCCAGCCGCAGACCATTATCTGAAGAGACAGAACCATTTACCTGATTCTGGCTTCTAGCTTCTGCTTTCTCGTCTCCACCCACCATCATTTAAACGGAGCTATGCTCCCAACCAGCGAGCGGCATCTTTCGCGTGATAGGTCAGAATCATGTCGGCTCCTGCCCGTTTGAAGCCTGTCAGGGTTTCCAGCACGACACGCTGTTCGTCAACCCAGTCATTCAGCGCAGCGGCTTTGATCATGGAATATTCGCCAGAGACGTTGTAGGCGGCAACAGGTAGATTGGTCGCTTCTTTGACGCGCCAGATGATGTCCATATATGCCAGAGCGGGCTTCACCATGAGCATGTCTGCCCCTTCTGCAATGTCTAGCTCAATTTCTTTGATGGCTTCGCGGGCATTGCCAGGGTCCATCTGATAGGTGCGCCGATCGCCAAACTGAGGGGCAGAATCGGCAGCATCCCGAAACGGACCATAGTACGCCGAGGCATACTTCGCGGCGTAGGACATGATCGGCGTGTCTTCAAACCCTGCCGCATCCAGCCCCGTGCGAATTGCCTGTACAAAGCCATCCATCATGCCAGAGGGTGCAATGATATCGGCTCCTGCCTGTGCCTGGGAAACGGCCGTTTTCTTCAGTAGCTCCAGGGTGGGATCATTCAGCACCCGTCCCGTCAGGTCGCCCACTTCCAGATAGCCACAGTGACCGTGAGACGTGTATTCACAGAGGCAAGTATCGGCAATCACAATCAGGTCAGGCACCGCTTGTTTAACGGCTGTCGCGGCTTTTTGCACAATGCCGTGATCGTGCCATGCACCTGTTGCGTCGGTATCCTTCTCCGCTGGAATACCAAACAAAATGATCGCAGGAATGCCCAGATCGTAGACTTCCTTCGCTTCTTCTACAATTTTGTCGATCGACAACTGAAACACACCCGGCATCGATCGTACTTCTTTGGCAAACCCCTCACCCGGTACCGCGAACAATGGGTAGATGAGATCGTTGGTGGTGAGAACGGTTTCGCGCACCATCCGACGAAGCTGGGGATGGCTGCGAAGGCGACGAGGACGCTGGTTTGGAAACATAGGAGTGATGCGACGAGAGGATAAGGGAGGAGCGGTCAACTATCAGCGGTCAGCGGCCAGAGGTCAGCTAACCCTACGGGAAGCAAGCTACAGCAGGCAACATTGAATGATGCGAGGAAGGGGTGTTAATAACAAACAATCAGTGCTTTGCTTCAAACTGTGAAGCTCAAAGCGGATCTCACTCAAGCTGAACGCTGACGGCTGTACGCTAATAGCTTTAAAAGTCTAAAACGATCCGTTGTCCCTTACTCACGTCTTTCGTTACGTTGTGTTGCAATTGTCAGCAGGGAATGAGGCAGCGTTTTAGGTTCAGTTTTAGGAGAAGTCAGGAGCCAGGAGTGAAAGTTTTGAGTTTTGAATTGCATCCTCTGCTCCCCCTGCATCCTCTGCCTCTTCCACCCTCTGCCTCCTGCCCTCTGCTTCCCCCACTCCCCACTCCCACCCATGACTCCAGACCAAGCAGTTCTTGCGACGAACGAGACGTTTTATCGCGCCTTTGAGAAAAAAGACCTTGAAGCGATGACGGCGGTGTGGTCGCAAGGTACGAGTAGCCTGTGCATTCACCCAGGGCGAAACGCGATTCAGGGATGGGAGGGGATTCGATCGTCGTGGGAGGCGATTTTTCGCAACACCAGCTACCTGGAAATTGAGACAGAAATCGTGCGCGTAGACGTGAGTGGTGATCTGGCGTATGTCGTGTTGCTTGAAACCGTGCTGCAAGTGACAGGCAGACGGCAAAGCAAAGCACAATCAATGGCAACGAACCTGTTTGAGCGGATGGGGCAGAAATGGTATCTGATACATCATCATGGCAGTCCGTTGATGGGATGAAGAAGGATAAAGGATGTAGCTTGCTTCCCGAAAGGTAGGCTGGATGAAACAGATGCCTTTTTCACGTTTTGTCGATCGCCGCTCCTTTCAGCCGTGCTCAAAGCGGTTTCGGCGCTAACGTTGGCACACCCTCCAGGAAAGAGCCTGTCAATAACAAAACGGTTTGCACATCTAGTTCGCCTGTGTTTGGAATACCAACCGCTGTTTGAAAGCGACGGATTGCCTTGCTAAGATCCTGAGAAGGCTGGTTCAGATAACCGAGACGCTGTAGATAGTCGGCGGCTTGCTCAGTCGATAATGTGCGATCGCTGGCTCGAAAAATCGGCACATACTGCTGTCGCCAAATCGTCGCAAACTGAGCTTGATCCAGAGCATAAATTTTGCCCCGCGCCGGATCGCCGATCGCCACCTGCTCACTATTCATCTCCAATAGAGCAACTGCATGGGGTAGCTTGCGTCCGCCATCAATCAGCCAGACACCCAGCACTCCAGGACGATTGATGCGCTGCATTTGCTCCCAGGTTGACGATAGCTCCACCCCATCCATACCCAGCTCCCGCGCTGCCACAATCAGTTGCGGCATTGATGTACCCAACCGACTGGTACCTGCCAATCGTGCCACTCCCGACTCGGTTGCATCCATTTGCCAGCGTCGTAAAACGGTCGCCAGAGCAGAAGGGGCACAGCTACTCATCGAAGTCTGCTTGTAGACCCCATTCGGCTGTAAATTGTTGTGCAGCCAGGTATAAATCGGAGCCAGAAAATAGCCTTCGGCAACGCTGAACCCAGTGATACCCAGGACACCAATTAGTACCACTGCAAACACCTGTAGCCGTGCGGTCTGCCAACTGATAACGTATGCCAGTCCGCAAAACCCCATCAGCACAGCCCGCATAATCGTCCAGGTGATCCGCATCCCGTAAACGCGCCACTCCAGGGGCAAAAACTGCATTTGCGGCACATTGAGCGCCAAGAGGATAAGTCCAATGTAAAGCCCAAGAAACAGGAGTGAAAGGGAGGTTTTACCTTTAAATAAATCGTTGGCGGTTGACCCTTTGCGCAGCAGCAATGTACCAAAGCGCATGCCCCACCGAAAGCACAGACCACCCAGCAGCAATGTAGCGACAATTTCTAGCAGCATGGTTGCGATCGCATCAAGCCAGGAATGAACATGAACGCATCAAGCCTTCAAACAACACAACGACGTTTAACTAGGGCGGCTGATGCTTACTGTAGCTTTTGGTAGGATTCTTTGTCCTGCGTGCTGAAAGGCAGTTTACGGACGTGATCCGTATGAAGAACCCGCATCGCATAGACACCAGCAGCATCTAAACTGCCCCTGCTTGCCTTGCGATCGCATCGTGCGTTGGCAGGCAGATGTCGTCCTAAGCGCCCAATGCCCTTGAGTTTAACGGTTGAAGTAGGGCATCTCAATCCGTCACATCACCGAAACTAAGGGAGACGATCGCCACTGGACGCGGGATAACAACATCGGGGTGGCTGTTAGGAGTCGCTTGCAATTAATGTTTCATTTAGCAAAGGATTCAGTATCCTTACATAGATTCGTTTGATGCGCTCTGAATGGCATGTATAGCTATAGCCAGTTTGGTTAGGACGAGGTGCAGGGATTCCACTGTCCCAACCTTGTGTGGCAAAAGCTATAAGGCAAATGAGCGGGAGTCTTTTGAAGTTGCTTTGAGTAAGTGAACCAAAACTTACCCGTCTGACAATTTCACTGGTGCCGAGGAGTCTTGGAAACGATTAGATGTCCAGGGTAGCGCTACTGATGGGGGTAAGTCGGTATGGCATGGGGTTAGCCCTGTTACCGAGTGCTCAAAAAGATGTGGAAGTGATGAAGCGCGTGCTGAAACAGCCGCAATTTCAGGTTGAGCCAGTGCTGGACTTGTGCGATCGCCCCTTGCAAAAGATGCAGGAAACCATTGAGCTATTCTTCAAGCAGCGAGCCAGCGATGACCAAATCATCTTTGTGTATTGCGGTCATACGTTGCAGGATGCAGATGGCAGACTGTACTTCGCCGCTCCCTGTACAACGTTGCCAGTGGGAGGCGAACTTGTCAAAGCACAACTCATTCCCGCTGCCACCATTCAGGAAGCGATGAATAGCAGCCCTGCCAGACAGCAAGTGGTTATTGTAAACAGCTACTGCCAGCAAGTATCGAATCAACCCGCTGTTGCTGCCTCTAAGGACGCGTTAGCCACTGCTCTGGAAGGCACAGGACGGGTGGTTTTAACCGCGGCAAATGTGGCTCAACCAGTCGTCACAGACGCATTTGATGGGTGGACATACATCCGCTATTTCACAGAAGGGATTGAGAGCGGTGCAGCGGATGAGGGGGATAAGGGGTTGCTAACGGCAGCGGCGTTGCATCGCTATGCGTCAAAAAAGCTGCACGTAGCGGCACCCTCCCTGGAAACTCACCTAGCTGGCAGTGCTGAAATGGCTGAGATTCCCTTACTAGAGGTACCCCAAAGCAACCCACAGCTACATTACCGCAAGGTGCTTGAAGCCACGCCGATCGCCACTGATGCAGCAGGCACCCCAGTACTGGAAGGACGATCGCTGCTAAATGACATCCGGCATCGCTTGGAGTTGTCACCACGAGACGCGGCGTTGTTGGAAGCGCAGGTTTTGCGCCCACAGCAGGAGTATCACCAGCGCCTGACGATGTATCGGGAAACGGTTGCAGAAAGCGCCCGATCGTCCGATGTCCCACTGGAGCAGCGTCGCCAAACATGGAAGCAACTCCAGCAGGCTCTTTACCTGAAGGATCAGGACGTGGCAATGATCACGATCGCCCCCTCGTTTGCCCTTCAACAGCACCAGCACGCTCAGTATCAAGGAAACCTGGCGCACTATCAACAGGTTTTGCTGGGAGCAATGCAACGCCAGTTTCCCCTGCAAGAGCGCGATCGTGCCATGCTCCATCGCCTGCAACAGACATTACACTTAGGAAACGAGGACGTACAGGCGCTTGAAGACCAGCTTACGGCTCAGGCAAAGCAATTTGTAGCGGATGACGATCGCACCAACGTAGAACCAGAGGTAGAAGCAGCCGCGCCTTCCAGCACTCAGCCTGTTAGTCAACCCAACCCTGCCCAGGTGCCAGAAGGAACCCGATTTAACCATCAACCGCCCCTACCTCTCGCCGAAACGCCTTCACCAGAGCCGCCTGCCTCCCTTCCTCCAGATGACTCGCGCGCCAAAGAAGCCGTTATGCAACGGTTGTTCAACCTCAACGAGCCAAATCCTCTGCCGTCAGAACCGCTGCCAACTCCGGTTCCTCCACCCAGCCCAATCACTACTGTACAAGAAGCCCCATCGCCGATCCAGCCGAGTGCTCAGCCAAATTTCATGGATAGAATTCGTCGCTCTACGTCTAATTACCAAGCTCTGATCGTTCCAGGCATCCTGTTGGCGGCGATTCTGGGGATACTAGCGGCTATTATGCCGTTCTCCAACCGTCCCAACTGGTTTAAATTTGGGCAGCAAACGCCAGTTGATCTAGCCGCAGCTCAACAGCTCAACAGTGCAGGACTGCTCAAAGCGCAGAGGGGTTACACCAAAGAGGCGATCGCTGACTACACCCAGGCGATCGAGAAAAATCCGAATGACGTTTCAGCCTATACCAATCGCGGGGCTGCCTACCATCGGCTGGGTGATACAAGCGCCGCGATCGGAGACTACGAGCAAGCGCTGAAGCTGACTCCTCAGACGGCTGAGCAAACGGCTTTGCTACACAGTAATCTTAGCTATGCCTACTACGATCGCCAGAACTACGATAAGGCGTTGGAGGAAGGGAACCGGGCTGTGGCACTGAACGGCAGTTTTGCCCAGGCACACATCAACCTTGCCAACGCCCGGTCTAAGCAAGGAGATTATGA
Source organism: Lyngbya sp. HA4199-MV5 (assembly GCA_019359375.1). GTDB lineage: Bacteria > Cyanobacteriota > Cyanobacteriia > Leptolyngbyales > Leptolyngbyaceae > Stenomitos. Next base: position 46,359 of record JAHHHL010000045.1, on the reverse strand, counting down.
GGGTGCCATACAGGATTACAACCGGGCGATTGCGCTGAGACCCGCCACTGCTATTCAAGCTGGAGCTTACAGCAATCGCGGGAATGCCCAGTTTGCCCAGACGCGCACCAAAGAAGCCATTCGTGACTACAACCAGGCGATTAAGCTACAGCCAGACTATGCGGATGCTTATTACAATCTAGGCTTAGCGCAGCAGTCGCTGAACGATCGTGCGGCGGCAATCAACAGCTTTCAGACGGCTGCAAGGTATTACCAAACCCAGGGCAAGGAAGCACAGCAAAAAGAGGCAATCGATCGCGCCAATGCGTTGCAGCAGAACAATTGACGCAGCCAATTAACCTTTCATAAGATTTGCTCAGAGACGATATGCCAAGACAAAGCGATCGATCCCCGCCAAATCGGGATAAATCTGAATCTGGTGGTAGCTTCCCTGGGCGTGAAGTAAGGCTGCGACGGTACTTGCCTGCCCTGCCATCAGTTCTACTAGCCAAACCCCTTCAGGCTGCAAATAGTCAGGAGCCGTTGCTACGAGATGCCGAACGCAATCCAACCCATCGACACCGCCATCGAGTGCCAGGTGCGGTTCGTGCTGGGATACCTCTGGCTGTAAGGTGGGTATCATCCCACTGGGAATGTAAGGTGGATTGGCAACCATGCCGCTAAGCTGACCTTTGAGAGACTCCAGCGGCTCCAGCCACGAACCTTCATAAAACTGAATGTGATCGACCAACTCAAGCTGCTCAGCGTTCAACCGCGCGATCGCCAACGCTGCTGCACTCCGATCAACGGCATGAACCGTCGCCGCTGGAAACGCCATTGCCAACCCGATGGCGATCGCACCGCTGCCAGTGCCGAGATCGGCCCAATGTCCATGAGTAAAGGGTGTGGGGTGTGGGGTGTGGGGTGTAGGGCGGACGGCGGCGATCGCCAGATCAATTAAGCATTCTGTTTCGGGGCGTGGAATCAGGACGGCTGGGGAAACAGTTAGCGCAAACTGTCGCCAGGGAGCCACTCCGGTTAAATACTGCACAGGCACTCGCTCTTGAAGCCGACGCTGCCAGAGGAGCGTTAAGTCTGACAACGATCGCGCCAGTGAAATCTCTGCCCTGTCTTTAAAGGTTTCTAGCCGTAGCGACAGGCGATCGAGTCCAGCCAGATCTTGCAGCAGCCAATCCACTTCGTCTGTCGGAATTTGAGCCGCGATCGCCTGCTGACGAGTGGTGACGCGCCATTGCCAGAGGGCTTGCCCAGAAACACAAACCTCCCGCCCCTGTGACAGAGACGAGAGGCTATCTGAATCGTCCTTAGAATTCACCCCACTCTGCACGCTATTTTTTCGGTGCAGGAGCGGCAGCAGGCTTATTCGTGGCAGGCGCACCCTGTTGAGGCGAGATCGACTTCACAAACTCGATCGACTGCTGTGGGGGTACCAGCACAATCTGATCGAGTTGAGGATCGTTCTTGGTTCGTAGAATCTCCATCAACCCTTCCAGGTTAAGCACCTGAATTTCGACACTCGTTGACATGTCAGGCTGTTGCTGCTTAAAGCGGTCGAGCAATCCTTGCAGCTCTTCCTTGTTAAAGAACATGGGAATGATCGACTTGCCATCCTGCTGAATCGTCAGGTAGCCCTTCTCTTTGCCACCACGCGCGACGAAGAGCGGTGTGCCGTTAAACTGCTGCGGTTGTTGTCCACCCTGCTGTTTCAACAGCGCGACAGCCGTATCAACCTGCTGCTTAGAAGGAACGTAGGCAAAATCAAGCTGTTCTGGTTTGCCTTTGTTGGTTTGATTGAGCTGATACACCTCTGCCAGCGAAACGGGCACAACCTTCACATTTTTGGCAAGGTCGGGGTTTTTAGTCTTGAGGTTATTGAGAAAGTCCTGAGCGTCTTTCTGGCTAATGAATACACCTGCCACGGCTTTACCTTTCTGCCCAGTCGGGGGAGAGGCTACCAGCGGAGCACCCTGCGCGTTGGCGATGGTAAAAACAGGCACGGGGCGAAGCTTTTGGATAATTTGCTCTTGGGGAATGGCAAGCACTTGCAGGGTGCCAGCTAAAAACGACCCTAGAAGAGCGCTTCCAACTAGCCCAGCGGTTGCACTCCAGCGAACCAATGATTTCATGACTGCTCCTGGCACTAAAACGGCAAAAAGGTTATGGATAAATGGATTGAGATCTTTATCCAGGTGAACAGCGAGGCGATTACACTCTACAGCGCTTAATTGCCTACCCATTTTGATGCATCTAGGGCGATTTGTAAAATCGGCATAAAGATAGCAATCATGACGATTTAGAGAGAAACTGACGCTGTGCAGCGCCCATTCTAACGTTTACGAGTCGCACCTTCAGCACAATTGTGGCTGGTATCAAGAAAGTGATTGTAGCGCTTAAAAGCTTTGGTGAGAGCGTGCCGATGTAACGGCTCAATGTATATCACGATCGCACCATTGAACCCGCACGATCGCCGCTCATTTTGATCAACACAAAGGCACCCGAATGCAGTCTCCCGACCTCTCTCACTGACCTTCTAGCGCCCGAAATAGTTCCAGATTTGGTTGACAGCCTTTTAGAAAGAAGTCGGCAAGCCTTGAGTCGTTTACCAGGGCTATTTCATTCTGCTGCTAGGGGCTGTCATCAATTACAACTACACATTACTTGCAGCAAGGGTTCCAGCCCCTAGCCTGGTATGTTGGGACGGGCGCGATCATGCCGATATGTTTACGATCGCCGCCCAACTCTACCTCCTTCAAGGCTTCAAGACCGCTTGTAGCAGAGCATCACGCTTGGCTTGCAGCACCCTATCCAACTCCGGAGCGTAGTCAAACGACACCATGAGATCCTGACAAAACTGGGCGATGGGAAGGTTATCTACCACTGTCATAAAATCAACGGGAATCGAACCGTCGATGTGGCGGCTGAGTACCCCAAAGCCCGATCGTTCGCGCCGATACGTTTGACTGGGAGCGTTTTGCTTGAGCCATTGGTCAAACGTAGCTGAACGCGCCATCGTTTCCCCTAGCTGAGAGATCAGGTTCGTTGGCGGATCGGTGTGCGTGGCAAAAATCCACGCTTGCTGGAGTAACCTCTGACGATCGGCTGGCTCAAGCCATGCTGCGATCGCCCGTGCTCCACTGCGGCTAGTGGCTGCTCCATCAGTGCCCCAGGATGTCATCAGGGGCGAGGTCACTGGTTTGCCTTCTGCCAAGTCAAGCACCTGCTGGCTAAACGCCGTACCAGCCGTCGAGAGATCGCGCCGTGCATCGGCAAGATCGCCCTGCCACCAGCGCAACCCACCCCGCATTTGATGCAACTGCGCGACCAGAGGGTTTACCGTTGCCGTTGCCAGCAAGGTGGTTAATTCGGCTTCAAGCCTTTGGGTCACTGGCTTGTAGAGTGGTTTCAGAGTCGGCAGCTTCCAGATCGGGCTGGTGACGAACAGGGGATCGCGCAGCGCTTCTAGCACCATTGCTGTGATTGCCAGATTCGACTTTCCCTGTGCCAGAAGGCTTAAGCCCAATCCATAGAAAACACCCCGCTTTGCCGGAACCAATTTGGCAGATTGAGCAAAGGCACGACTGGACTCTTGCGGCTGGCGATCGAGCAACAGCCATCCCAAACTGGTGTAACCAAATTCCTGATTGGGTGAACTCTGTATTCCCTGCTTCAACCACGAACTGCCTTCTTCTAGTAGCTGCTCCCGCTGTTTGGGGTCGCTGGTTTTTAGAGCCAGGTTGCCAAGGTTCCACCCTAACTGGTAAGCATAGTAAGGTTCCCAGGTGGCTAACTGATGCGACTGGCTCAAGCGCTGCACGAAGGTCGGCACATCCTCTCGACTCAGCGCCGCAAACCCTTGACTGGAAAGAAGCCATGCACGATGCACCGGAATCAACCAGATAAGGGCAGCGATGAGGATACCAAGCCCCATGAGCGGCAGAAAGGGAAGGGGATGCAACAGCAAAGGCGTGAACAGCTGAGGCACTGCGGTAACTGACTCCACGATCGCCCGATCGCCCGTTGCCTGATTGCTGAGACTCTGGCGATCGCGAAATTCGGCGGTGAGTGTAGCCAAAAAGACAACCAGCGTCCCGCTAAGGCAGACGTTATCAAGCTGATAATCTGTCAAACTCACAACGCCGTAGCCCAACAAGCTGCTAAACAAGCACCCGATCAGCAGCGGTGAGAGATGATCAGCAGTCGCACCGTGACGCAACCAGGCGATCGCCATCCACCCCAGCAAGGCGATCGCCCCAATGCTCACTACCACTGACCAGAACCCCAACTCTGCCCACAGGTGAGCCGGAGTATTGTGCAACTGGTAAGCCCACTCTGCCTGATGCCCAGCCCACCCCGGGCGATACTGCTGAAACAGCAACGGCACACCACCAGGACCAATCCCTGTGAACGGATGCGCCCAACCCATCAACCAGCCGATCGTCGTTGTAATCAACCGATACGCCACCTCGCCACCCGCCTGACCGCTCAAAACGCCTGCTGTCAGAGACCGTAAGCGATTGTTCGTCAGCACCAGCAAGATCAATGCGGCAAGCCCGATCGCGCCACTTGCAGCCAGCCAAAGACGAGACATTCGCCCTCGCCACAGCAACACCCCAAGCGCGACGATCGCCATCGTCAACACGCCTAGCCACCCTCCTCGTGAACTGGTGGTATACAGATCCAGCAGTCCCAGACCAAAGCCCAGGAGCCAGAGCGATCGCCGCCACCCTGTTTGGCTCAGCCCCAACCCCAGCAACAGCGGCAGTGTTAGCACTAAATAGCCCGCCACATAATTCTGGTGCCCGATCGGTGCCCAATTACGCAGCTCCACAATTGAAAAATCAAAGGGCAGCGACACGCCATACTGCTGCCATGACTGTAAGCGAGCCAGCTCAGGCAACAGCGTGGTATAGCCCCACAGCGTCAGGCTCACCAGAATAAACGCGAGACTCAAATAGCCCTGAGCCACTAGAAGGCGCGATCGACGTTCCGGTACAGCCAGCCAGCTACTCAAGGCATACAGCCCCGCCAGAAAGCAAAACGTCGCCCAACTATACCAATGTGCCTGCATGGGGAAGGCAGCCAGTCCCGCCGAAAGGATCAGCCCCACCACCAATAGCCCAGCCAGCCAATCAAGCTGTTGCCCCAACCAGCGTAACTGTCTCTGCCACAGAAGACCCAGCAGCCACAGCACAGGGCAGACCAAGCCAACTTGCCAGATAAACACCCAGGGCCACGCTACTATCAAGCTATTACTGTTTGGCAGCAGCGTAAACAAGCCGTAGAAGGCGGCTGTCAGCACCCCAAGCAAATTGCCTTGAGTCGCCCTGCCAGCGCTAGAGTCGGAACGATGCACTGAGAATTCAGGATGGGTCATCTAAGCTTTGGATTAGATTGGGCTTTAGATTAGATTGGAGCTACTGCTGCCAGGAGCCAAAGAGAACGAGCAACGTGCATTCATACCGCTTCTCAGCCATGCCCAGATTGGCAATGTACCATCACAATACTGCCCCCTATCTGCTGGGCGTTACCGTTTCCCCATGAATTGTCTTTTTAAGTAATGTCTATGTCTGCCGAAGATAGCCAAACTTGTTCCCTCTCAGAATCTACTGCCAATCCCTTCTCTGTCTGTGTGCAAGCACTTGGATTACCGCACATTCAACGCCACCTCTTTCTGTGTGCCGACCAGACCAACCCCAAATGCTGCCCCAAAGAAGCTGGCTTAGAAGCGTGGGACTATCTCAAGCGTCGCCTGAAAGAACTGGGACTCGATCGCCCGACTGACGCAGCACCCAACTGTATTTTTCGCACTAAAGCAAACTGTCTGCGCGTTTGCCTACAGGGTCCTATCCTGGTCGTCTATCCAGACGGGGTCTGGTATCACAGCGTCACACCTGCCGTCATTGAACGGATCATTCAAGAACATCTGCTTGCCAATCAGATCGTACAGAGCCATGTCTTTTTAGTGCATCCCCTCCCGCAACCTTCTGATAGACAGACAGCCTCAACGATTCGATCGCCCCTTCCCTCAGCGGACGTTGAGTAACCTGATTTGAGCAAGTCATCCCAATTGGATGGTTAAAATTTATTGCTGCTAAAATTTAATCATAAACTGACTTCAACGCTGCCATTCCCACCCCTTCTCACGACATCAACAAAGACAGACTCCTCTCACCATGCCGCAAGACAATTGCCTTTGTCTAAAGGCAACGTCCTGAAGAAGGCTATACTTTCAAGGAAGCTATATAATGACACAGTAAAATCTGACAATAAATTGGTGTTTTTACCGGGCATTCAACTAATATTCAACCAGTATTTAGATTTATTGAGATTTCAGCGATTCCCCCGATGCTGCCTACAATAATGTTTCAAATGCCCAGAGCCATTCTGGTTTGCACAGGCTAGTCACCGTTGTAGCAGCCCGTAGCAGACATAGGCATCCCCCTTTAAAAGTTCAGCAAAGAGTTCAGCATCCACACGGACGATATCGACCCAGGAATAGTGAGTAGCACAGCATGAAGGAAACCAGCGTGGGTAATCATAAGCGACTGCTGCTGATTGACGATGATCCCAACCTAATCCTACTCGTTAAGGACTACCTGGAATTTCGGGGCTATGAAGTAGTCACCGCTGAGAATGGACGGGAAGCTCTGGAAGTGTTGGAGCAAGAAATCCCAGACATGATCATTTGTGATGTGATGATGCCTGAGATGGACGGTTATTCCCTGGTGAAGCATGTCCGAGAAGATCCCCGCACCAGTTGGGTACCCGTACTGTTTTTGTCGGCAAAAGGGCAAAGTCAAGATCGAGTGAAAGGTTTAAACACCGGGGCAGACGTTTACATGGTCAAGCCCTTTGAACCCGAAGAGTTAGTCGCGCAGGTAGAGTCATCCCTGAAGCAGGCGGCGCGCATTGCCGATCGCCCCGGCAAAGGCAACGATAGCGGACCCAAAATTCAAGTACCGTTTGATGTTGAACTCACACCAACAGAACTGCGAGTGGTACAGTTTGTCGCCCGTGGGATGGCTAATCGTGAAATTGCGGATGAGTTAAACGTCAGCCAACGGACGATCGAAAGTCACGTCAGCAATATGCTCGGCAAGACTGGACTGCACAACCGCACCGAACTGGCTCGTTGGGCGATCGAAAATAGCATGGCGTAAGGCGATTTCTACAAAAGAAATGAGCCAACGTAGCGCGGGTATCTTGTCCGCGTCGCAAGCGAGACGCTTGCACTACGGCATCAATGGGGTAGATTCTTGAAGAGAAACTACGTAAGCTATCCCCTTGCAGTAGTGATAGCAGTTATTTAAGGAATTGGTATAAGCCGTACCCTCAACGACGGGTCAGGGCAAAAAGCCTGAAGCCAGTTCTAAAAGATTTCAGGGTCGTTTTGGTCAAGACTCAGCTTCATGAATTGCTACGCCTCGTCTACGGGCTGCATCCAAAAGCGGCGATCGGCAACCAAATCAGAGCACGGCTGCAATAATGCGATCCAGAACTTGGATGGCGTTGCATCGTAGTCAATCTCATCCACATGATAGCGGGTTGCATGAGCGCCATTTTGCAAAACAATATGGTCACCTCGCCGAATGACACCACCACGCCCCCGCATGTAGCTCTGCTTGCCGCACGCGAACGATTCAAACGTAAAGTCCTGTTCCCACTCTTGCTGGGTGTAGTGATGCACCACTCGTACAGAGGCATCTTGAAAAGCTTTTGCCTTGACTAGCAGCGCCGTCAGGGTCTTGAGCCGCTGCTGTTTGTCAGGGGTTAACGCGGCTGCGTGAAGCGAACACTTCATGGTTCTGCTTTCTCCTCGATCGCCCAAATAGATTGGCGGTTTCTCATGCAACGATGTGGCGCTTCAACTCAACCAGTTGTGCTCACATCCTTGCCTTAAGGTATATAGAGAATCAGCCTTATCAGTTTAGTACTGGACATTTTTTTAACTGTCCTACCACTACACCATACTGATGCCATCTTAGAAACCACCATTGCTGCGAGACATTACCCGCCTGAACGCGATGCACGATCGTGCCTTTCTGCTACCAACCGTCGCTCTGTGCCTCCGTACCGTCGCGCCAGATTTCTAGATCGAGGTCGTTGAAGTAGAGAAGCGCAGAGCGAATTTGCTCACGAGTGCCGCGAAGCTCAAGATCAAACCAGCCATCATCTCTAGCATTTGCCCCCAACAAAGCAGCGTTAATGTTAACCGTCAAGCCATGATGAGAGATGAGCCGAGAAATGACTGGTTCATCGTGATAGTTTTTGGGGATCCGAATCCGCAGGCGCGTTTGCGTTGGACGGATATCGTCTTTGTTGCTAAGTGGGACGACATCATCCAGTTGCGTTGCTGGCAGCGACTCCTCAGAGGGGCTTCCGGTTGCCATTTATGCCTACTCCTTAACCTCTTTGATCCGAGTTTTACGCTCTAAAATTTCTTTGAGGACAAGGGTTACAACGGCTAAAAGCGCTAGCAAAACCGCCGCAGAGTATGCAGCTTCAGTTTGGTATTGCTTATAAGCCTCCTCTACAAAGAGAGGAAGTGTCTGGGTTTTGCTTGCAATGTTGCCAGAAACAACTGAAATCGCACCAAATTCACCCATCGCTCTGGCGTTGGTCAACAATACCCCATAAAGCAAACCCCATCGAATGCTGGGTAGGGTCACACGCCAGAAGATTTGCCAGTTGTTTGCGCCTAATGTTTGCGCTGCTTCTTCTTGATCGGTACCAATTTCTTCTAGCACCGGGATAACTTCGCGTGCCACAAAGGGGATGGTGACAAATGCCGTTGCCAGAATCATACCGGGCAGTGCAAAAATGATCTTGATGTTGTGGGCTTCCAGAAAGGGACCAAACCAGCCATTGCGCCCGTAGAGCAGCACAATCATCAAGCCGGCAACGACCGGAGACACCGAAAACGGCACATCCAGAATACTGATGACAAAAGCACGTCCCCGGAAGCGTTTACGCGCAATCACCCAGGCTGCACAGAGACCAAAGATGGTGTTTACTGGCACTGCGATCGCCGCGATAATAAACGTCAACCTTACCGAATTTTGGAACGCTGGTTCAGTCAAGTTAGACAGAAATGGTGCTATGCCCTTACTGAAAGCCTGGACAAATACGTTGAGTGCCGGGATGAAGAGAATGAGGGTGAGATAGAACACTGCCAGCATGATCAGCCCAATTTTCGACCAATCGCGCGGCTTCACGCCTGTCGCTTGATCAGCCTCTGAGGATTGAAGGCTAGAGGCTTTGATAGATGGACCAAGATTAACCATAACGTCGCCCCCAAGCTTGAAGTAGATTGATCAACACCAACAGCGCTAGCGAAAGACCTAAGAGCACAGCCCCAATCACCGTTGCCCCAGCATAGTCATACTGCTCTAGCCGTTGAAAAATTAAAACAGGCGCAATCAGATCTTTGTAAGGCGTATTCGATGAGACAATCACAACTGAACCATACTCACCAACTGCCCGTGAAAAACCCAAAGCAATTCCAGTTAGCGCCGCAGGCATAATCGGCGGCAAGAGCACACGCCAAAAGGTTTGAAATTTGCTGGCTCCTAAACACCAGGCTGCTTCTTCAATTTCCCGTTCTAAGTCGGTTAAGACAGGCTGCACGGTGCGTACCACAAAAGGGAGCGAAATGAGCAACATGGCGATCGCCACCCCCCATTGCGTAAACGCAATCTTAATGTCTAGCCTAGTGTTGAGGATGTCTAGCTTAATGTAGCGGTGTAGATATGCAAGCAGGGCATTAATCCAGCCGTCTGGTGCAACTATGGAGCCAATCCAACCGTTTCCGCTATAAACCGTCGCCAGTGTTAAGCCTGCCACCGAGGTGGGCAGCGCAAACGGTAAGTCAACCGCTGCATCAATGACCTTCTTGAACGGAAACTCGTAGCGCACCAAAACCCAGGCAATCAACAACCCAAAAATGCCGTTAATCACAGCAGTCACCAGAGCAGTACCAAAGGTTACTCGGTAAGCATCCAGTGCGATCGGGCTGGTCGCAATCGTCCAAAAGCGCACAGGTCCTTCAGTGCTTGCCTTGAGTAACAGCGCGATCGTCGGCAAAAGCAGCATGAAGAAAAGGTATGCTGTCGGCAGAATCCAGATCCAGGGTAAGCGTGCACTGACACCGAGCCATTGCCGCAAAAGAGTAACAGGAGAAGATGTAGCAGTCATAAGCGGGAAGTAGCGACTAATCGTCGTTGAAAGGTGCAAAGCTTAAAGAAGACTTCATTATAGAATCTACGATAATAAAGTAGGAATACCGTATTTATCATACATGAACCGTTCCTCTGGTGGAATAGAGTCATGAGAATAGAGTGCCAGCAATGATTATTTTGGTGATGGGGGTTTCTGGTTCTGGCAAAACGACGATCGGCAGCCGATTAGCAGAGCGTTTGCACTGGTCGTTTTATGATGCAGACACCTTTCATCCAGCCGCCAATATTGACAAGATGCGCCAGGGCATCCCGCTAAGCGATGTCGATCGACTGCCCTGGTTAATGGCGCTACAACAGGCGATCACGGGATGGCTGCGAACTCACACCAACGCCGTGCTTGCCTGTTCTGCGCTCAAGTCTGAATATCGGCAGATGCTCTGTCTCTCACCGCAGGTCAAGCCAGTCTATCTTAAAGGCTCGTTTGAGTTCATTCAGCAACGCTTGCAACAACGCCAGGGGCACTACATGAAAGCAGACCTGCTGCAAAGCCAGTTTGACACCCTGGAAGAACCCGAAGATGCTCTTCAGATAGACATTACCCAGCCTCCAGAGGCGATCGTGGCAGACATTAGAAAGGCGCTGATGGTTTGAAGGTAGAAGGCGAGGGAGTTTTTAGTTTTTGGTTTTTAGTTTTTAGAAGGAGTCAAGAGCGGCTCATGCACTAGGGGCTGTCATCAATTACGACTACACATTACTTACAGCAAGGGTTCCAGCCCCTAGCCTGATGTGTTGGGACGGGCGTGACACTGCTGATACTGCAAGGTTTCGGGGCTAATTGATGACACGCCCTAACAACCAACAACCAACAACTTCTTCATCCCTCACCCCTCACCCACTGACTAAACGGATGCTTTGCCAGATTTGCATTAAAGTAGTGGGGATCGTCGGAGACTTCACGATCGATCCAGTCAGGTAGCACGATCGCCTGATCAACATCCCGCAGTTCCACTTCTGCCACAATCAAGCCCTGATTCTCACCTTCAAACTCGTCCACCTCCCAAACCAAACCTGCGTGCTCAATCTTGTACCGTTTTTTCTGAATCAGCGGTGGTTCGCACAACGTACTCAACAGTTCCAGTGCATCTTCTACAGGAATTGGATACTCAAACTCTGCCCGCGAGATGCCCGCTGTCGCTCCTTTAATGGTTAAGTAACCTTGAGTCCCCACAACCCGTACACGCACTGTGCGCTCCACGGCTGAGGTAATGTAGCCCTGACAGTAAGCAGTGCCGATCGCGGACGATCGCCACGCATCGCCTTTAACAAGAAATTTCCGCTCAATTTCAGTAGGCATCGAGAGTAAGAGGAGAGGGGAGAGGAGTGAGGAGTAAGGGGAGAGGAGTGAGGAGTAAGCAAAGTTTTGAGTCAACTGAGTACTCAGCTTTTAGCCTTTACCCTTTCTACATCACTACCCTGCCTGCTGTTGCAAATACTGGAACGCTTCGACTTCAGCGGCAGTTGGCTGAGCGGCGATCGCGCCTGGGCGAGTTGTCGTTAGGGCACCCATCGCGCTGGCATAGCTAACAATATGTCTTGCAACATCCGGGTCGGTTAAGGGTTTCAGCCCATGCTGGCAAAGTTGATGTAACAAGCCTGCGACAAAGCTGTCACCAGCACCCGTTGTATCTTCTACCTCAATCTTAAACGCAGGAATATTGCCCTCGTTGCCACCCAAAGAATAGGAGCAGCCCTTTTCACCAGCGGTTACTAGCACACCTTCCACACTGCCCAGACGGTGAGCAATCACACCAGGATCGACCGTACTGTAGAGCCATTCTGCTTCTTCTTCAGAAAGCTTGAGAAAATCAGCTTGTTGGATGAGGGCGTGAATCAGCGGTAACGCAGCCGCTTCATCGTGCCAAAAAACGGGTCGCCAGTTGACATCAACCAAAATCTTGACGTAGTGCTGGTTTGCTAATTGGAGTGCGCGTCCGATCGCCGCTCGACTGTCTGGATAGGCAAGTTCCAGGGTGCCCAAAACCAGGAAAGCGGCGTTTTCAAACTGAGCGACTGACAGTTGATCAGCCTGAAGATGCGTATCGGCAAATTCAGCCGTGTCACGATCGCCAAACCCGGCAAACGTCCGATCGCCCGTTAGCGATCGCACCACATAAACTGCGCGGGTAGGAGCGGTAGGATGACGCTGAACTCCGGTCACATCCACACCGATCGACTGCATCAACGTTAACAATTCAGTTCCTAGAGCATCGTGACCAACACAGCCGACGAATCCAGTGGGGGTTCCTAACTTTGCCAACCCACAGGCAACGTTAGCAGGGGCACCCCCTGGATAAGGTGTCCAGGATTGCACATGCTCAAGCGGTACTCCTGGTTGATCCGCTAAAAAGTCATACAGCACTTCACCGAGACAAAGAACGCGTGGCTGGCTCACAATGTCAATCCCTTACAGACTAATAGCAGCGTATCAGACCACTGAGTAGAGTTCTCATCATCTGACTGGTACATGAAGGTGCCGGAATCGTAAAGATTTGTGCAACCAGTGTGTGACCCTTACTCTCTCGGCTTGCCACGCTTTAATAATAATTTCTTTCACCAGAAAGCTTGCTGCATCAGAAACAAATTGCTCAAGCGCTTCAAAGGCTCCGTAACTTCTCGTAGACAACTCTAGCAGGGATGCACCAAAATCCCAGGATCTACCGTAGGGAGGAATTCTATCCATGGAGTTAAATCAGGACATCTTCGCTTGAGGATTGCCGCTATGTCTCTAGAATTAACCGTTGAAGATTCGCTCATGCTCGAAAAACATCGTCTTGAGCGTCTTCGCTCCTTCTTTGCCGATTCCCTGGCAAAATGTTTTTTGCACCTTGATAAAAATAGCACACTAAAGATTCACTGTTCTGAACCCTGGATTGTCGATCAGCTTTTAAGTGAAGTTGACCAACTGCGCTGGTATGCCTGGGTAGTGGTGGGTGCAACACGCCTCTCGGTTTGTTTTGCCCAAGAAGAAGTGTATCGAACATCAACCCGCAAAGCGACCAAAAAATCTCAGCGCTTGCATACTGCTTAGAGGGTCGATCGAGCGTTTAGTCATCATCTCAGCCGCTCCACAAGATCACCACTCTAAAAGCCCAATCGTGGCTCGATTGAAAATATGCAGTTCACCTGATTGGATGACTCCTCTGGGTGGAGTAAGACAGCGATAAAGTAAGCGACACTTTCTCTATGAAGAGCCGATGAAGGTGAAGAGCCGATGAAGGAATGAGCTGACTCGCCCTTCATTTCATCAGCCAACGCTTCATATCCTATGAGAGGTGCCTCAATGTTATTGCCCAATCACTCATCCTCCTTGACGATCGCCCAGGTGATTGAGCGAATTGTTCACTCTGGCAGAATTACCCGCGTCGATGAAGCGTACTTTATGCGTGCAATGGTTGCTAACACGCCGCTGAGCCATGAAGAGCAGAATCAGGTACGAAATGTCTTCGATCGCCTGCGGATGGGACTGTTACAAGTGGTTGATTAGTTTATGCCGTGGTCAAACTTGAGTTGTCTAAAAATGAACATAGAAAGAGAGTACACAATGAGCGTTTCATTTAAGCAGAGAGTACTGGCATAAGCGCGTGTACTGGTAGAGGCAGTTGAATCGAGAAATGTGTCCACCCATTGCGGCTCTCGACCCGGATTACGCCTTCAAGCTGGCTGATGAGACGCTGCACCAGAGCCAGCCCCAGTCCTGTTCCACCCTGTTTCCAGGGATCTGCATTGGGAACCCGATAGAACTTTTCAAACAGGTGTGGCAACTCCGCTACAGGAATTTCTGCCTGATTGCCAATGGTAATGATCATTTGTGCCATCGCCTGACTCGCAGCACTCTCTAAAGGCAGCGACTCGTAGCCAACTGTCAGAGTAATGGCATGACCCGGTGAGGTGTATTTGCAGGCGTTATTGAGCAACTCTGCCACAACTCGCTGTAAGGTTGCTTTGTCTGTCGTCATGGACGGCAAATGGGTGGGAAGGTGTACCGTCAAGGACTGCTGGCGATCGTTCGCTCGCGAGTAGAACGGCTCAATAACGGTTGTCAGGCAGGTGTGCAAATTCACGGTCTCAAATGAGACGGGGTAGGCTGAAGCCTCTAAGCGCTGAAGATCAAGCAAGTCATTAATCAGCTCAATCTCGCGCGAACATTCCGACTGCAAAATGTCCAGGTAGCGCGCCTGCCGTTCGGGTGTCGAAACGGTTTTTAGCATGTGAATCGCCATCTTCATGTTAGACATGGGTGTCCGCAATTCATGAGAAACCGTGCTGAGAAAGTCGTCTTTGAGCTGGTTGAGTTCTTCTAACGCGGCGACCTGTGCCTGAGCAGCCTGATAGAGCCGCGCCTGACGAATGGCGATCGCGCATTGGTTGGCAACTTGCTGCACTAACCGAATTTCCTGGCTGGTAAACGCATCCCCAGAAGGGCGAAAAAGCCACAAATCGCCCATAACACCCTGGTCGTCAACCATTGGACATGCCAGGACAGCATGCTGCTTTCGCAACAAGCGCGGGGTATTGGAGTGAATCCGGCAAAACTGAAAGCATTGCTCCCGTAAGAGCCAGTCGTAAACTTCAGCCAGATCCGGCATGTTCACAGTCAGACCATTCGCTTTGGGCAGGTCTGAAAGAATGTGTTCGTAACAAATGGTAGAGGTGCGGCGGTCTAGATCGTAAAGGGCAGCGTCGCAGCCCATGATTTCAAGCCCGGATGCCAGTTCCTGCACTGCCGTTTGTAAGATGCGGTCTTCATCTAAACTATCGCGCACAGAGTCGGTAATGCGCTTTAGCGTCGCTTCAAACCGCAGTGCTTGCTGAAGTTGCGCGGTGCGATCATGCACTTGAGCTTCTAAGGCCGTGTTGAGTTGCTGGACTTGACGATACAACTCTGACTGCTGAATGGCGATCGCCACCTGCGTTGCCAGTTGTTCTAGCAGACCAATTTCAAACGGCTCCCAGTGGCGCTCGGCTGAACATTGGTGGGCAACGAGAACCCCCCAGATGGCGTTGCCCTGAAAGATGGGTACTGCCAAAACCGCTTTGACCTGCCACTCCTCCAGAAACAGCCGGAACGTATTGAGCGAGTCGATGGTTTGAATATTGGCAATGACCACGTTCTTACTTTCATGATGTTCATCATGGCGCTCCTGAACCCAGTCGCCCTCTATTTTGACCCCTAGCATTGACAGCCAGCTCACATCAACAGACTCGGCGGTAATAAAACCACTGCTTGCTTGCTCTGAGGCAAACAGAACCACGCGATCGGCTTTTAAGAACTGCCGAACTTCTGAAACGGTCGTATTCAGTGTTTCTTCCAGATCGAGCGAGTTACGAATGCGCTGAGCGATCGCGCCCATTAACCGTTCTCGTTCTGCTTGCTGGCTGAGGGCTTCTTCAAACCGCTTGCGATCAGTGGTGTCCATTGAAATGCCCAGCGTGCGCACCGGGTTGCCCGCCTCGTCATGAAAGGTATGGCTGCGCTCTGAAATCCAACGCAAATCACCATCCTGGCGGATGATGCGAAATTCTTTGCTGTAATTGGTAGCCTGTCGCGTTTGCTGGGTGGTGTGTTGAGTGACAGCAGCACGATCGTCCGGGTGAACACACTCTAGAAAGGCTGCTTTCGTACCCGCAAATGCGCCTGGTTCAAACCCGTACAACTGCTCACAGCTATCAGACCACTTCACCGTATCTCGGTGTGGCTCATAGTCCCAAATACCCATTTGAGTGGTTTCCAAGGTGAGCTTGAGCCGCTCCTGACTCTCTAGAAGGTCAGCTTCTGCTTGCTTACGCTCTGTAATGTCCTTTGTAAAGCAGTGATACCCAATGAGACGATCGTGCCAATCATACGCAGCCACCATCACCATCTCTTTGTAAAACGTTGAGCCATCTTTGCGTAAGCCCATTGCTTCGGCTTCAGCCTTTCCTTCAATCATCATCTGCTGGTAAGCGGCAGTGACAATACCTAGATCATCCGGGTGCACCGTTTGCTGCCAGGAGAGTCCAATCATTTCCTCTTGTTGATAGCCAAGAGACGCTGCATACGCCCGGTTTAAGGCAATATAGTGACCGTTGATATCCAACCGGGCAATGCCCTCCACCGCATTGCCAAGGGCTGTACTCATTTCTAGCAATTCTGCCTGTGCTTGCTTGCGCTCAGTCACATCTAAGAAAAAGAGGGACACGCCATCAGCAGAAGGAAAGAGTCGGACATCAAACCAGGCATTGAGGGAGGGATGAAACTCTTCAAAGGTAACGGATACCTGCTGTTCCAGCGCCCGGTGATATTCCTGATCAAAGACTGAGCCAACAATGTCAGGAAATACTTCCCAAAGGCTTTGCCCTATAAGCTCTTCGCGCGATCGCTGGCACAATTGCGCAGCCTGTTGATTCACGTAGGTCAGACACCACTGTCGATCGAGCGACATAAAGGCATCCGTAATGCTTTCCAGGATGTTGACCGTCTGCCGATTGGCAATGAGAAGCGCCTCTTCTGCTCGTTTGCGCTCGGTAATATCATGGCAGTTAATGACAACACCATTAATGGCTGGTACATCCAGCAGGCTCGTAGCGACCGCCTCAAAAAAGCACCAGGAGCCGTTACGGTTGCGTACTCGATATTCGATCGTCGGCTGGCTCGTTTTAGGATGTTCAATCGCTTGTTCAAGCACATCCACGATGATCGAAATATCGTCTGGATGCACAAACTCAGCGGTGCTGTAACCCACGACATCTTGAATGGTATACCCTAAAACCTTCGCAGCCGAGGGACTGCAATAGCGAAAGATGCCCTTGCGATCGAGGACAACAATGATATCGGTGGCATTTTCGATGAGCGATCGAAAGCGTTGCTCACTCTCCTGAAGCGCTTTTTCAGCCCGCCGCCGCTCAACAATTTCTTGCCGCAACCGACCGTTTGTGTTGAGTAAATCAGCCGTCCGCTCTAAGATCAGCTCCTCAAGCGATTTGAGATAATGGTTACGATTGATATTCGCAGAGGCACCAGCGCTGCGAATCGGCTGACTGAGCAGCGATTGGCAGAGCGTTTTTAACTCCATCTGCTGACGCTCGGACTCTGCTGCTAGTAAGATTCGCTGCATCTGCTCAAAAGCAACATCACTCTGGCAGCATTTGCGTAAGCTTTCAAGATGTTCAGGTTTCATAGCATTAGCCAGAGCAAAGTATTGACTGTGAGCACTGGAATTCTAGAAAAAAGTTTGAGTAAAAAGTATGACACCAGCGATGCTCAGGCTTAGATCGCTAAGAGTCGCGGATTGAATAAGATCAAAAATTTAGACTTCTGAAGGGGCGAACGACCGTTCACCCATACAAGAAAAAATCGAAGTTAGTTTATTCCTATTCCTAAGCAACTTAGTTGTGCTGATTTGTGCCATTTGTGGTTCACTTACATAACCAATCACCTCTCCCTAAGCGCGCCTAAAACGTGGGATAAGCATGATCGGTTGTCCAGCCCCCGATGATTTTAGTAATAAGAGTATGCCCAAGCCAATCTCAGTACTAACACGAATTACTTCTGAATTTACTAGGAGTCTGACTCAGTGACTACTGTGAAACTACGGGTGTAAATCTACTCGCCTCAAAACCCTTACACAGTGGACTGAAGCCATTGGCGAATCGTTTGGCTCCACGCACCCATGCTGCCAGTTTCAGGCAGCGAAAGCGGTTCTTCGGTGAAGATATAGTAAAGGTTGCCTTCTTCGCTGACATCAAACGTGGCTGAAAATTCTTTAGCCCAAATGTCTAAGTGCTGGCGGGCGATCGCTGGCTCCAACCGGGCAGCCGCCGCAAAACCCAACACAGATACTCGACCCTGGTTTGCCTGAAGGACTTGAAAAAAGCGTTCTCTCAGAGCCTGTCGGTGAAGTTTAGCGCTGGCGTGAAGAAACCAGGCACCCAACGAGGCAGGCGCTAAGCCAAACAAAATCAGCGCGATCGCCAGTAACGTGAAGGCAATACCAGTCGCATGGCTAGTGAGAATTGCTGTCACGATCGCAAGTGAAAGCGTGCCACCTCCATACAAGAACAGCGCACCCACAACTTTTCCAACCTTGCTCCAAATCTGACTCATGGCACTAGCCCACGACAATACTCTACTGGTCTCTCTTTCTAAGCTACCGCGTTGATACCAGAACGTGGTAAGTACGGGTATCCTCACACGGTCTGGGGTGTTGCCAGAAAACCATCCTGGTGGTTCGCAGAAAGCAGGCAGCAGCCTTACCAGCAGCATGGATCAGCCGCTCACCCATCTGTGACGCTGGAATGCCACTTTTTGTAAAGAAATAATTCGGTATATTGCAAATCGCTGCGACCTGATTTGAGCCGTTTTGCGATGGGCACCTTAGAGAAGACATGAGCACACGGACGATCGCTCTCATCAGGGTTGCCCAACTGATGGAGCGCTTGCTCTTAGGATCTCGCCGTTAAACCAATCAGACCGTCCTACTGTCGGTGTACACTCCAAACACTGCTTCACTATGCATACTCTTAATCACACCCTGGAAAAAAGCATTCTAGAGGCTGATGGGCGCTACCTCAACGCTCAGGAGCTTTCTTCTCTGGAGCAGTACGCGCAAAGCTATGCAGTGCGACTCCAGACCTACCAAAAGTTGCGCGATGGTGGCGACGCGCTAGTCATTCAAGCGCTCCGCAAACTAGCACAAACCTATCCAGAGCTCATTCAACAGCACGGTCAACGCTGCAAATATGACATGACTGAGGTGTTGCGCTATATCGCACTCTCGATCTTGCGGAATGACGAGACCTTCTTTAAGGAACAAATGATGTCCTGGTTAGATACCATTTTGCTCGCCCATAAGAAAACCGCACACTGTATGACCGCCTATCGGTTCTTGCAAGACGCGATCGCCGCTGCCCTACCCGCAGAAGATGTAACCCTTACACGCCCTTATTTTGAAATTGTGACCCAGTCGCTACAGTCTCATGCCTGACTGTGCCTTGTCTCATGAGCAATGAGCACTTCGCTACGCTGCCCTCGCGTTTCCTCAGATGCATCATCCATCCGTTGAGGACACTGTATGAACTGCTTCCAACCACTGACCGCCGATCGCCGACTGTCTCTGGACGAACAACCACTGACCGTCAATCGGCGATCGTCTCTGGACGAACGCCAAGCTGCGCTCTATCAGATCTATCGTCAAGTGCTTCAACGACAGCCCTACAGCTCTGAGCGCGAGCTTTTGGCAAAAGCCGAAAAAGATTTTCTCACGGACAAAATTGGGGTGAAGCGGTTTCTGAGTGAGCTAGGGCACTCTGACGTGTATCTCAATGCCTTTTACTACAATTCTTCTAACATGAAATTTCTAGAATTGTGCTTCAAGCACTTTCTAGGGCGAGCGCCATTGGCTCAAGAGATCAAATGCTATTGCGACATCATGATCTATGAGGGGGTCACGGCTTTAATCACCGCGATTCTCGACTCCGAAGAATATCGCAAGGCGTTTGGCTGCTTTACTGTACCGTACCCCCGTGAACTGCCCTGCTACGAATCGCCGAAGGCATACACAGAATCACACCTGCTCAATCAGGAGCATATTGGACAGCGGGGTCGATCGATCCCAACCATCTACTGGCATCAACTGGGCTTAACCTGTGAAAGCGGAGTGTGCCGTTACCCTGAAGCCGATGAGGTCGTAGAGTCCAACTTGCCGACTGGGGATCTGGCGAAATTGCTGGAAGTCTTGCAGTCACCTCAGCCAGAAAAAGCATTGGCGGCGTTATCAACTGAGCATAAAGCGTTACTACGTCGGGCGATCGATTAACATCAACAGAACTTGCGCCTTGTGACCAAAACCTCGGAGATTTAAGCGACTACATTCGTTACGGTGCTTGATGCGTGGTCAAAACCTCCGAGGTTTGCGTAAGTCCCAATTAACTTATCTTCCTCTGCTCCCTCTGCTTCCCTTGCCTTCCCTGCTCCTTCTGCCTCTTCTACTATTGCTCGCCGCCGCATTGCGATCGCACTACCGTCTGGCTTTGCTCCGTCAAAAACGTCTGGGCTTTCATAATTTCATAAAGATTTACGCCCGCTTCCAGTAAACAGGCATGACCACTGGATGGCAGCACAACCGTTCGCACATGCGGCAAGAACTGCTCTAAGTGTTGTACTTCTGCCAGGGAGGGCAGTAAGCGATCGGCCGCACTCGCCAGCAGCAAAACGGGTTGTTGTAGCTGCGACAGTTGCTCATCCACCACATCAAAGTCGTTGAGCAATGACAGCCGCCAGATAGACGTTTTTTGTGGCACGGATAAGACTGCTTCGTAAAACGACTGTCGATCGCGATCGGTCATCCGCCCCAAGTGTGCCAGAAGCGGCATGAGGGCGATCGACGAGAGGCGGTAGAACACTTCTGGTAGCCAACGCGTCGTTTGTGATCCCCACGCAATCAGTGGTTTACGGCGAAACGAGGAGGCAGGATTGACCAAAATCAAACGATCGAACAAGTGGGGAGCGGCGAGCGCAACTTTCATCGCCAGACAGCCGCCAAAGGATTCGCCACAAAGATACACCGGGCGATCGGCTCCTTGCTTTAGCTCTGCTTCAATGAGCGCCAAAACGGTCTCGGTGAGCATTTGCCAGTTAGTCAAATCATCCGGCGGAATCGCCAGACAGCGCACATCAAACGCTGGTTCTAGCCCGACTGTTTGAGTTCTCAGTAACCGACCTGTGCCATCCATTCCTGGCAAAAACACAAACAATGGTAACTCTGGTTGCAGCCGTTCTGGCGTGAGAAAACAGGGACGGCTTTGGACGTTAAGCATGGCAAAACGGCGTTAAAGGATAGAACGTAACTAGTGAAAACTTAATAGCTTCCTTGCTGTAACAACGCATGGATTTCGGTACGGCACTGCTGGGTTAGCTCCGTCACCAGAGCTTTGGCTTGCTTCCCCTGGTAATGTTCGCGGTGCATAGGGCGGATCCAGTACGGGCGACCAATCAACACGTTGACACGCTGATAGAGCACCATCGGATGCCAGCCATCTTGCAAGAACAGCGGCTCTGAAGGGTCAAACAAGCTCAACAGGCGCAACGGAAAGGCTGCATTGACGGCTTCTGTATCTGACGCGATCGCCACTGGCAGCACGACTAAATCTTGCACGGGCGCACGCAACGCCAGATGTGCAAATCCGCGTTGAAACACGCCAACTTGTTCTGGCAGCGTGCGCTTAACCATTGGCTCCGCACCTTCAGGAAACAGCCCAACGACTTGCTGCGTGTGCAAAAGCTGGGCGGCCTGGTCAAAAAAGGTTTGCTGTCGCTGCTCTGGTAGTGAGAGCGGAAAACACCCCATTTTCTCCACGATGTCTCGCATGACGGGCACCTGCCCCATGTAGTGATGACAGGCAAAGCGAATGGAGCGGTCGATCGCAGCCATCAGCAGGGGAGCATCTAAAAAGCTACGGTGGTTGCTCACAATCAGTACAGGACCCGTGTGCGGGATGCGATCTTGATAGTGAGTATGAAGACGGGTCCCTAACGTGGCGAGCAGCAAGCGTGAAAGGTAGAGTGGTTGGTCTGAAGGCATGAGGCGAGGCAATGTCGAAGAGCAATCTTGCAAGTAGAGTGTTAATATTACTTTACATCTTTCATCGAAAGTCGGGGGTCTTTCATAGGAAAGCGGTCGTGCCAAACACAGGGCGCGATGAAAGCATATCGACACTGAAAAGAGAGAAAGGTTTAGTCAGGCTGATGACTAACTTAAGCTTTTCTTAGCTGTTGGAATGCGTTTTGTAGCTAGAATTAGCAAAAGGCGTATTTCTTAAGCAGTTGAAAAACAGTTTTCTTAATCTTTTAGATCTTTAGATGTAACTGCTGACTAGATGATGAAGCCATTATTCCTTGAAGTCCTTTAAGGCTAGTATTCAGCTTTGTCTACAGGTAAGTCTATGCTTACTTCTGTGATGTACATTCTCATTCAAAATGCATGAATTCTAGCTCTGTAAATAGCAGTATATTTACCATCACGACACCGCTTTACTATGTCAATGGTTTACCGCATGTGGGTAGCGCGTACCCTACGATCGCGGCTGATGCGATAGCACGTTTTCAGCGGCTCTATGGCAAATCGGTGCTCATGATCACGGGTACTGATGAACATGGTCAGAATATTCAACGCACGGCTGAGAGCCGAGGCTTGAAGCCTCAAGAACATTGCGATCAAATTGCAGCAACCTTCAAAGCGCTCTGGAAGCAGTATGACATTCGTTACGATCGCTTCATTCGTACGACTGATCCCCGCCATGAAGCGATCGTCAACGAGTTCTTTCAGCGTGTTTGGGATCAGGGCGACATTTACCTTGGACGACAGCAGGGATGGTACTGCCTCTCTTGCGAAGAGTTTAAGGAAGAGCGCGATTTGTTAGACAATCACCGCTGCTCGATCCACACGAATCGTGAAGCAGAATGGCGCAATGAAGAGAATTACTTTTTTCGCTTATCAAAGTATCAAGGCAAACTAGAAGCACTTTACGCCGAGCAACCCGATTTTATTCAGCCGGAAGCGCGTCGCAACGAAGTCTTGAGCTTTGTGAGCCAGGGATTGCAGGACTTTTCCATTTCTCGCGTCAACCTGGATTGGGGCATTCGCGTCCCTTCTGATCCCAAACATACGATTTACGTTTGGTTTGATGCGCTTTTGGGTTATGTGACCGCACTCCTTGATCCCAGTAGTGAACCAATCTTGGCAAATGCGTTGAGCCATTGGTGGCCGATTGATACCCATTTGATTGGCAAAGACATTCTGCGGTTTCATGCGGTGTATTGGCCTGCAATGCTGATATCTGCTGGTTTGCCCCTTTCAGGAAGGGTTTTTGGGCATGGTCATCTGACCAAAGATGGACAAAAAATGGGTAAAACATTGGGGAATGTACTCGATCCTGTTGCGCTGGTGGAACGGTATGGATCTGACGCTGTGCGCTATTACTTTCTTAAAGAAATTGAGTTTGGACGCGATGGCGACTTTAATGAAACTCGCTTTGTCAACATTCTGAATGCGGATTTGGCGAACGATTTGGGTAATTTGCTCAATCGTACTTTGAAGATGGCACACAAGTACTGTGGGGCTTCTGTACCACGCCTTTCAAGTGAGGCGATTCAGGCAGATAATACGCTGGCGACGATCGGGCGGGGTTTGGGCGATCGCGTTGCCCAAGCTTACCAGTCACTTGCGTTCAGCCAAGCGTGTGAAGAGATTTTGAATCTCGTCAAAGCAGGCAATAAATACATTGATGACCAGGCTCCGTGGTCATTGCACAAGCAAGGGCACGAGCAGGCAGTCGAACAAATTTTGTACACTGTATTAGAATCTGTCCGACTTGCGGCGTATCTCTTAGCGCCGATCACTCCAACGCTCAGTACCACCATCTATCAACAGTTAGGCTTTGGCATCGATTTTAATGATCAGGCTTTAATTAATCGTACAGCCCCGTTTGCCTCCCACGCGGCTTGGGGCACACTGCCTCCCATGCAGCCATTGGGAACCCCTCAACCTGTTTTTCAACGTTTAGAACTTTTAGAAGCTGTTTCACCCTGAACGCCCCAAGGCTCGTTCAGCCTGTGATCGTTAAATTTAACCGTCCTACTCTTAAAACCGAGGCATAACACTCATGTTAAGTAATAACTTCGATCATGAATCTGTTTTCACCCAGGAGCAAGTCCTTGAAAATCGAGGACGGGTTGCCATTTTTATTGATGGTTCCAATTTATTTTACGCGGCGCTCCAGTTAGGGATTGAAATTGACTACACCAAGCTGCTCTGCCGTCTTACAGCGGGTTCGCGGCTGTTGCGCTCCTTTTTCTATACAGGGGTCGATCGCACCAACGAAAAGCAGCAGGGGTTTTTACTCTGGATGCGGCGAAACGGCTATCGGGTGATCTCCAAAGATCTGGTGCAGCTTCCTGATGGGTCTAAAAAAGCCAACCTGGATGTGGAAATTGCCGTTGATATGATGTCGCTCGTGGGTTCTTACGATACGGCTGTGCTGGTCAGTGGCGATGGGGATCTTGCCTATGCCGTGAATGCGGTCAGCTATCGCGGCGTGCGAGTTGAAGTGGTGAGCCTGCGATCGATGACCAGCGACAGTCTCATCAACGTAGCCGATCGCTATATTGACCTGGACAACGTTAAAGAAGATATCCAGAAAACAGCGCGTAGCTATACCTATCGACCCTTATCCACCGTGGGCTTGATGGACGAACCCGAAGATGATTAAGCGAACAACCTACGTCCGAAGCGGATATTGGATTGCAGAGGTGGGACGATCGCGGTGTAGCGTTGATCAATGCTGGAACGCAACGAATGCAGTCAGCGTCCTGACCTTCAGGCGTTAAACATGGGGCTGTAGACTAAGGGACAGTCTTTCGCTCTGCTCTTCACGGGGTCAGTAATTGGTATTATGCCCATTTTGTTCCTTTCCCGGCGCAAGCACACACGGCAGACAGGTTACAACCTGTACGCAACTGGTTTAGTGCTATCGATCGTGTGCTTTGGCTTGCTTAGCACTGTGACAGCCTGCGGCAACCGCAACCTTACTGCCGAAAAAATTGCTCAAGATAGCAAACAAGCTGAAGATTTTGACAACAGCCTGACCTTTAATGCCGTCACCCTGGAGGAATTTGATAACAAGGGGCGGCTGTGGTGGAAGGTAAAAGCGGCACAGGCAAGCTACAGCAAAGATAAAAAGATTGCTCGCTTGCAGCAGCCAACAGGAGAGTTTTTTCAGGATGGTAAGTCAGTGTTGCAGGTCAAAGGGCAACAGGGCGAGGTGCAGCAAAATGGTCAAACTATTTTCTTGCGCGGCAAGATTGTGGCAACTGACACACGCGATGGTCTAGTCATGAAGGGGGATGAGCTGGAATGGCAGCCTCGCAAGGATCTCGTGATTGTGCGTAACAATTTGACTGGAACACATCGGCAGCTCAAAGTTGCGGCAAAAGAAGGGCGTTTGTTTACCCGCACCCAACGGTTAGAGTTGCAGGGAGGGGTGACGGCAAAAGCTACTAATCCGACGTTGAATTTTCAATCTGAGCACCTGATTTGGCAAATTAAGCAGCAGACCTTAGCCAGCGATCGCCCCTTGCAGATTGATCGCTTTAACAAAACAGTGCTGACCGATCGGGCAACGGCAAATCAGGGCGTAGCCAACCTCAAGGCTAAAACCATTACGCTGAAGCAAAATGCCCAAATCGCCCTGGCTGACCCACCCACCCAGCTTGCCAGCAACAATTTAGTTTGGGATTTGCAAGGTCAAACGGTTGGTTCTGAAGAACTGCTGACGATCAACAACCAACAGCAGCAGGTCTCGCTGAGCGGCAACCAGGGACGCATTGACCTCAAGTCTAAAATGCTTTATCTGGAGGGAGACGTGCGCGGTGTTGGCGCAAAAAACCAATCCCAGCTCAACTCCGATCGACTGAACTGGAATATCGTCACCCAACGGTTTGAAGCGGATGGGAACGTCAAATATCAGCAGGGGCAACCACCGCTGAATTTAGCAGGACCTAGAGCCACAGGCACTCTTCGTGACCAAAACATTTTAGTCGGCGGCGGCAGAGTGGTGACAGAGTTTGTACCTTAAAGCTCATGCCATTGAGGAAGCACACGATTTTCTATCGGGTCTTACGCCAACCTCGGAGGTTTTAACCAAGCAGCGAGCATCGTGACTCACGTAGTGGCTTAAACCTCCGAAGTTTTGACCAAAAGTTTTGGTCAAAAGGCGTAAGTCATATCGATAGCGATCGTCCTGTAAGCAGTTGTTTCGCAACGAATCAAAAATCTTTGACCTGTGCGCTCGATCGAGTCAGTCACCTTGCTAGAGATGAGCGAAATCGTTGTGTCGAATGTCTCTGCTGATTGCCTTGCGGATCAAAAAAGTTGCTCAATGGCAGGTGCTTTTAACACCGTGGGTTGCAACGATTGCAGGATTCCTGGCTTCGCCTGAGTCGCCTGTGCCAGAGATGGTACTTGCTCTCGCAAGCGAGCCGTTACCTGCTGGGTTTTCGCATCATAAATCTGGGTTAGCAGCTTGGGATAGAGCCCAATGCCAATAATGGGCACTAGCAGCGCTGCAATGATAAACACCTCACGCGGTTCGGCATCTGCCAGCACTTCATGGGACGTGAGCGTTTTATTCTCAGGTCCGTAAAAGATTTCGCGGAGCATCGACAGCAAATAAATCGGAGTCAGAATCACGCCAACCGCTGCCAGCAAGACTACCAGTACCTTAAACGGTGGCGCATAGGCATCACTCGTGGCAAACCCCACAAACACCATGAGTTCTGCAACAAACCCACTCATCCCAGGTAACGCCAGAGACGCGAGAGAACACGCGGTAAACATCGAGAAGATCTTGGGCATCTTTTGACCCACGCCGCCCATTTCGTCCAGCATCAGGGTATGGGTGCGATCGTAGGTTGCCCCCACCAGGAAGAACAGGCTCGCGCCAATCAAGCCGTGGGATACCATTTGCAGGACAGCACCACTCAACCCCAGGTCGGTAAACGATGCGAGACCCAACAGCACAAAGCCCATGTGGGAAATCGAAGAATAGGCAATCTTACGCTTCAAATTGCGCTGAGCAAAGGAGGTGAGAGCGGCATAGATAATGTTCACCACCCCCAAAATAATCAGCGCGGGTGCCACCGTCGCATGCGCTGCTGGGAGCATCTCCGCATTCATCCGAATCAGCGCATATCCGCCCATTTTCAGCAGAATGCCTGCCAGCAACATATGGACAGGAGCCGTTGCTTCGCCGTGAGCATCGGGCAACCAGGTGTGCAGCGGAATAATAGGCAGCTTCACCGCATAGGCAATCAAAAAGCCTGTATAGAGCCAAAGCTGAAGCTTTAGGGGGAAGTCTTTCTGCATCAGCGACTGCATGTCAAACGTTACGGTATCACCGTAAAACGCCATCGCTAAAGCAGATAGCAGAATAAACAGCGATCCCCCAGCGGTATAGAGGATGAATTTCGTCGCCGCATACTGACGCTTTTTCCCACCCCAAATGGAGAGCAACAGGTAAATGGGAATCAGCTCCAATTCCCACGACAGGAAAAACAGCAGCATATCCTGCACAGCGAAGACCGCAATTTGTCCGCCATACATGGTCAACAGCAAGAAGTAGAACAGTCGTGGCTTCAAGGTGACAGGCCAGGCCGCCAGCGTTGCCAGCGTGGTGATAAACCCTGTCAGCAAGATGAGCGGCATCGACAGCCCATCTGCCCCTACCGACCATCTCAGGTCAAGCTGAGGCACCCAGGTATAGCTTTCAAAGAGCTGCATCTTGGAGCTAGAGAAGTCGTAGTAGCTGTAAAAGGCGTACACCAGCAGCGCAAAGTCGATCAGCCCAATCACCAGGGCATACCACCGAATCGTCTTACCGTCTTTATCGGGGATAAACGGAATCAACAGCGAGGCTGCGATCGGGAACAGGATGCTAGTCGTAAGCCAGGGGAAATGAGCAGTAAGCATCAGCCACCAGTGAGTAGTTCGTTGTTCGTTTTCAGGGTTTAAAGGGTCAGGATGCTAAAGCGATTTGCTTTAATAAGGTTAAACACTCAAGTGTTGAAACCTAATATTCTGACTGGCTTGAGCGCTAGTCAGCCATTGACAGACCCGTATAGTCGTCGCCAGCGTTAGTCGATCGGTTGCAAGAAGATTGTATCTGCGTCCAACAACTAACAACTAACAACTAACAACTTCTTAAGCTATGCCTGAGAAGATCACCAGACCCAGTACCGCCGCAAAGACAATCAGCGCGTAAAACTGAGCACGTCCATTTTCAAAGTATTTCAGCACTTCTCCAGTAAATAGAGTGACCAGACCTGCCAGGTTGACCACCCCATCTACCACCTTGGAGTCTACCTCTAGTACCTGCCGTGCTAACCGACGGCTGCCCACGACAAACACGTCGTAGTAGATGTCGTCGATATACCATTTGTTCTTGGAGAGCTGGTACAACGCGGGGATTTTGGCTGCGATCGCGGCGGGATCAATCTTCTTCTGGGCATACATCAAAATTGCCAGCGAGATGCCAATCAGCGAAATGCCAACCGAGCTACCCGCCATTACAACAAACTCACCCAAATTTTCGCCGCCTTCTGCTGCCAGCTCTACCGCTTCACCCGGAGCGTGAATGAAGGACTCAAAGTAGTTCGCAAAAGGAGTACCCACTAACCCAATCAAGATGGAGGGCACCGCCAGGATCAGCAGCGGCAACGTCATTGTGAAGGGAGACTCATGGGGAAACTCACTGTGATGCTCATCGTGACCATGCTCCTCCTCTGCATGACCGTGAGCGGCTTCTAGCGTTAGTTCCTGGGGATTCATCGCACCGGGACCGATCGAGGCTCCCTGTAATTGCAGTTGCTCCACCTTGATCGTTTGGCGCAGAGCCGCATCATTACCCCGGAAGCCGCCTTCAAAGGTGGAGAGATACATCCGGAACATATAGAAGGCAGTGATCCCGGCAGTGAGGTAGCCTACGCACCACAGCACCGGATTGGCAGCAAACGCATTCCCCAAAATCTCATCTTTCGACCAGAAGCCCGCAAAGGGTGGAATGCCAGAAATTGCCAGCGTTCCAATCAAGAACGTGATCCCCGTGTAGGGCATGTACTTCCGCAGCCCTCCCATGAGCCGCATATCCTGCGCATAGGCTGGATCGTGTCCCACCACATGCTCCATGCCATGAATGACGGAACCGGAACCGAGAAAGAGCATCGCTTTGAAATAGGCGTGGGTCATCAGGTGAAACATCCCGGCGCTGTAGGACCCAACGCCCATTGCCATGACCATGTAGCCTAGCTGCGACATTGTGGAGTAAGCCAATCCCTTTTTAATGTCGTTCTGGGTAATGGCGATCGATGCCCCTAAAAACGCTGTAAACGCACCCGTGTAGGCAATCACATCCATCACAACCGGGATGCCTTCAAACACGGGAAACATACGAGCGATGAGGAAAACTCCGGCTGCCACCATCGTTGCGGCGTGGATGAGTGCTGAAATCGGAGTCGGACCTTCCATCGCATCGGGTAGCCAGACATGGAGGGGAAACTGAGCCGATTTTGCGACGGGTCCCAAAAAGACCAGAATGGCAAAGAGAGCCGCCAGCCCACCACTCAGGGCACCTGTTTGCACCAGATCTTGCAGGCGATCGCCGATCGTCACAAAGTCGAAGCTGCGGGTTGACCAGTACAGTCCCAAAATACCTAACAGCAAGCCAAAGTCGCCTACCCGGTTGGTGACAAACGCTTTCTGACAGGCATCCGCTGCGGCTTTGCGATCGAACCAGAACCCGATCAGCAGGTAAGAACACATCCCTACCAGTTCCCAGAAGATGTAGACCTGCACCAGATTTGGGCTGACGACCAGTCCAAGCATAGAAGCGCTGAATAAACTCAAGTAAGCATAAAAGCGTACATAGCTGGGATCATGTGCCATGTAGCCATCGGTATAAATCATGACGAGAAAGGCAACCGTCGTCACAATGACCAACATCAACGCGGTGAGATGGTCGATCGTATAGCCCATACTGAGATGAAAATCGCCTGCGGATGCCCACTCAATCATCTGCGTGTAGGGAGCATGACCGTTGAACTGGCTCCAAAGCAGTGCCACAGAAAAGACCAGTGCTGCACCAATCAGCGAAACGATGAAAATTGAATTAACCTGCCGTAGCTGATTTGTCGTTTTGTTAAAAGAAATCAGCCCCAAGCCGACAATCATTGCACCAGCCAGCGGCAGGACTGGAATCAGCCAGGCGTACTGATAAATCGCTTCCATTGCTCATGCCTATGGTTAATGTTCTTCTTTACGTGGTTGGGAAAACCGTTTACATTGTGACACACGCTTAACAGGAAACTGTCAGGTGCGAACACAACATTCCGGTGTTTCTGCGGTTTAGCATTCCCAAAAACCGGGGCGGCTGCATCTGCAAAAAGGTAAGGTCTGCTCAAAATTTTGAGCTAAAACGGGTTTCTGTTGAAGCGTTAGGGTGTCTAAAAAGGCTGCTTTTCATGCGCTTCAGAATTCCATGCCGACTGGTTGTCCAAGCTAAAGACGATGCCTTCCACACAGAGCTGAGTGTATTTGATTGACTCAGATAAGGGCTGTGTTGCACACGACAACGGATTATTAAAGTTCTAGCGGAGGAATTTAGGCGAGAACTCTTCTCTCACAGCAAGTTTCGTTTGCATCAGCCACATCAACTGAGTGTAAGCGTCTCGCTCACGCACGCGAGCAAATTGTGAGTGCAAAGCACTCGCTGCACGTTTCTTGCCTACCGTCAGGCTTGACGCACGGTGGCTCACCCAGGTGAAATCGGCTGTAAGACAAACTGTAAAAACCAGAAGCACGATCGCACATGAGTGAGGTTACAAAGCACCTCTCTCTTGCCATGTGTCTTTAGATTCGCTGATTGACTAACGATTAGATAGCGATCGATTCCACGTCTCAGCTAGCCGCGATCGAACGGCATCACCTCAGGCTGTGCATCTGTCTGCAACGGTTGAATTAGCACTTTCTGCAACTCTGACCAAAGATCATCGCGGCGAGTTAACCCTTCCAATCGATGCACCACCTTCCCGCCCTCAAAGAGAAGAATGGTGGGCAGGGTCTTAATGCGATAGCGACTGGATAACTTGAGATTCTCGTCAGCGTTGATGCCAAACAGCTTAAACCGCTTGCCCCATTCCGCCTGAAAGCGCGTCAAAAGCGGCTCGATCATTTTGCAGGGTCCACACCAGGGAGCACCAAAATGAACGACAACAGGGATAGGAGATTCCAAAACTTCTTCTACAAAGGTTTGCTCACCCATTGCACATCTATAGTTCCTTGTTATTTAAATGCTTAATATTTGCCTTGGGATCATCCTACCAGTCAACGCTACTTGTTGCACGAATCAAAAGGGGATGTGCCCACCAAAAAAGCAGAACAAATCCAACCACACCCAAGTAGGCAGGGCGAATAAATTCCTGCCAGCGAAAAGACTGGCGACCCTGGACGATCGCCGCAAAGGGCACCACTGATGTTCGCGCTTTGACGGCTTCAAACGCCTCACCATAGCGAGACAGCAAGCGACGATCGCCATGCCAGACCCCAAACAGATGATGGGCAATCAAACCAATCGACGTGACAACCATAAACGATGTGCCTAGCCATAGCGTGTGAGCAATACACCAGATGATTTGCCCCACCATTTGTGGATGTCGCGTGATGCGAATGATGCCCGTTTCGTACAGATGCACGGCGGGTTTTTGGAGCGCTGCAACTTCCAACAGATTAAATGTTGCTGGATAGAGAAAAAGAAACGAAAGCGCAGACAGACTCCACACGATCGTCTGGACACCTGGTACTCCCTGAACTTGCCAAAGTTGTCGCCCATCGTAGCGGTGATTAAAAAAGTAAATGATGAGTACCGTTGCCAAGCTCAAGCTCACCAGCGCAAACATAACCCGGTACAGTCGCGGTCCGATTCGTTGTTCGCCCCAGGGACGCAGCGCCGCCAGACCACTATGGGCGATCGCAAAGCACAGCAACAAGCCCAGCACAATCAAATGACTCGGCGTTAACCAGTCGAAAACCATAGGAAGAAGATCACCGTAAAGAAAAGAGCGTCTGAGAACGAGCAGGTTGAGTACCAAAGATGCTCACTCGTTCATTATCTAATGCTTTCTCGGCGCTTCTTCATCTTTCCCCTCACGGGTTTGTCTAGCGCAAACGACACGCTTCTTAAAAGACCAGCCCTATATTGGCTTGCCGCAGATCGATCGTGTATAGATCTCCCTGCCCATCGTTCCAGGTAGCAATGAGTAAACTATACGGCTCAAGTACCACGATCGCCGTTGGATTCGTCGGTCCTACAATGTGCCCAAGCGCTAACCCATAGCGGTCTAAGACGACAAATTGCCCATTCGCTGCCATTAAAATGTAGCCCCACGATGCCGTTGCTAAAAGCACAGGCACAATTTCTAACCCAATGCGTACCATTCTGAGGGGCTTAAGGTCGATGAGCAAAGCTGAATGAGACTGCCCTGGCTCCAGCGCTAAGAACTGATACGGTAGCTTACTGCTCATGACTTGACGCAGAGGCACAGGGAGGCTGAAGCTACTGACTCGATCGCCCCGACGGGTAAAGATTTCTAGCAGCACCCCAGTAATATAAGAATTTGTGCCTCGATCGACCAGATGTGAGAAAGCGACAACATAGCGTGAATCGACCATCGCCAGATGAAACAACTGTGCTGTCGATCGAGGTGCTTTAGCGACACGACCATAACGCCCATCTGGCTTCATCGACTGCATCCGCAGCAGATTCCAAAAGCTCAACCTGCTGGTGACTTTATCTGGCTCTAGCACCGCTACTGCCATCCATCGCCCTTTTGTCTCAATCGTGGCGAGAAAATCCCGACTGAATTCAGCTATCAATTCTGGTACGGCAGGCTGAAATGGAGCGCGGTGAACATCAGGTGGCTGCTGAGCGATGCTCTGCTGAAAGAGATTGCTTGACAGGCGATAGATCGATCGCTGGGTCAGCGCAAAGCATCCTTGCGGTCGTACCAATAGCGCCTTCACCGCCTTGGGCAATCGGACAGAGATAAGCTGCGATCGTGCTTCATGCTCCCGTAGAGCGGCTTCAATCTCTAATAACCCCTCTGCATAACGCCGACAGCCAATGTAGTGACCACAAAGCTGATACACATGCTCCTCTCGCCCCGTCAAGGCAGGCGCAGAAAGCATTGGCATGACAGCCGCGATCGCCTCGGTCTGATCCTGAGATACCTGAGAGCTCGGTAGTGAAACTGCCACCAATTGCTGTACTTCAGCCTGTAGCACTTCCTGCTGAGCATATTTGCCCACACCCGTCGATATAGGGACGGGCGATCGTAATAATCTGGCATCCGACCAAGCTTGCCCAACAGGCATAGCTGCTGCCGCCGCCTGAACCGCTATCACCATTTGCGCCGCTGATTGAAAACGACGTGCTGGCAGCTTTTGCAAGGCGGTCAAAATCACTGGATGAAGCGCCGCTGGAATGATGTCAGGAATCTTAACTGGGCTATTTAGATGCGCCGACATCATGTCAATAGGCGCGCCAGAGAAGGGTCGATAACCCGCTAGCAATTCAAACAACAGCACACCGACCGCATACAAATCAGAAGTCGCAGCGTACTGACCATAGAATCGCTCTGGCGACATGTAGGCAGGCGACCCTGTGTTGCTGCTGTCGCCATCCGTGCTTTCTTGGTGCAACCGGGCAATGCCAAAATCTGAGACGCGAGCCGTCCATCCGTCTGCCTGTAGCGTCAGCAGAATGTTTTCGGGCTTGATATCGCAATGGACGATGCCGCGACTGTGAGCATGGTCTAACCCCAGCAGCACATCAACAACCAGATTGAGGCACTGCACTGGATGCAAGCGCACATCGTCTTCCATTAGCCCGCGCAACGTACCACCCTCGCAATAGTCCATCACGAGATAGCGCCCGGTTGGGGTATGCTCCAGCGCATGACAGGTCACAATATTGGCGTGCTGCAAACTCAGTAAAAAGCGCAGTTCACGCAGGAACTTATGCGTTGGAAAGCGTTGTTTATCAAGCTCTTTGAGCGCTACTAAACGACCTGTCTTGCGGTGGCTGGCACAATAGACGCGCCCAAACTGTCCCTGCCCTACAAGCCCTAGCAGCCGATATTTGGAGCGCTTCAGCTCTTTGGCAAGAAGGTATGACACATTATGGAAATAATGATTGGTTTGTAGTGTTAGTCTTTTGTTTACGATCATCTTCCATTAACTGATCGTTCTAAAGCCAAAACTCACATGGCAGAGTTTTTCTGTTGAAAGATCTGCGATTTTTTATAATAACTTTGTGCTTGGCAGTAGAATTGCTTCGCAGAATCACTATTGATAAAAGCCCTTTTAGGTATAATATGCCCGTGCTGGCTCCCAAGCATTACAAGAATATACTCCTCGTTCTCGTAAATCCCTTCGATTCCAGTCCATCTTTGGCAAGATTCATTAACGGACGTTGTTTCAGTTAATGCTTCGTCAGTAATGACAATTTTGTGTTCTCCAAGAACACCACCATTTTGCTGCTTTAATAGCGCAATTGCTTGTTTGTCAAACACTGGATTAAAGACTATAGAAAAAATTTTATAAGCAAAAGTAATTAATAGTATCTCAACTAGCATTTGAATAACACGAGACAGAGAGAATTGTTGCCTTAAGAGAAAGTGAGTGAAAGGCGCTAATGCGACGATGAACATTGCTGTACGGTTGATACGTTTTGTAGCGGGCGAGACCTTTCGCATCAACCGTCTACCTGCAAAAACATCTTTCTCTTTGATGTGATAAATGACTTCCATGCCGACTGTTTAATCTTTACTTCAATGCGGTAGTTGCTTGCAATGAGAAGTCCACAAACAAACTAGAGTTCTAACGTTAGATCACACACAAAGCTTTTGAATGATCGAATCATGATCTAAGCGGTTTTCAACCATCAATTCGGCAGGTTGTAAACGGCTGTTTAAACCTAAGAGAAAATGATTACAGTCAGCACCTAACGATTCACAGGTTGTTTGGATGCAGTGCAATTCACGCCCTGTCAGTTGACTGAAGAACGCACTGAGAACACCCGCCTCTAAAAAGCAAACAGGTACATCCCCCTTGGGAGCCTGACTTGCAAACGGAGACCCAACGGTTTTGACGAGCAAAAAGCCTCGTTGCTGGTGTGCGTGATCCAACTCAATCTTGCCCCACCCATAGGCAACCCAGCAGGACTGCAAGCTATTGATAAACTCCAGCATGGACATATCTGCAAGCGCAGTGCCGTAGTAATCTGTTAATTCTTCCCGGAAGCGCGTATAAAAGTTTTTGCCCCACCAGCGACCACAGTTAAACAATACCAAACGCGAGGCATGCCCCGTTTCTTTTTGTAGCCCTGAATAGATGGCTTGAATCAAGGTTTCGGGCAGTGCCAGGAGTCGATCGCCGCGACGATTCTCTAATAAGCCCATTTCCAGGTCGCCTTTGACGTAGGCATCGATCGCAAAATAGTTACCAGGAACGCGGTTATGCGTGAGTAGATCAGCAACAGAAATCATAGAGCAATACCAGAAGTGGATTGAATAGAAAAGGCTGGCGATGAAGGCAAAACGCGAAAGACTGCAACGTTAACTGCTGCAAATTAACGGAGATTTGACTACGTTCTATGAGCCTGCCGTTGCGAGTGTTGGAGTTTGCAGAACGGCTGTTTGCACTTTGGCAATGTAGGGTCCAACTAAGTTAATGTGCTTGGTTGTGAGTATTTGCATTAACCGCTGATTCAGCAAGCGAAAAAGCGCCATGTCGATCGCTCGTGTATTGTGCAGGCTCATTGTTTTTGTGAGCCAATCGACCAGTCGATCCTGTACAAAGGCTTCGTCATTCAGCAACATACCCATGGCGGAATAGCGCAATAAAAGGAGTGCATTTTTCAGACTCCGCTCCAGATTCTCAACGGTTTCTTGAGGCAAAGCTGCTTCTAATTGATCGGCGACTTGTTGCATAATCTCCATCTCACGATCGCGCAACTCCCGGTAGGTCTCCAAGCGCTCAGGTAAGGAATTTACGTACTGGTTAATGACGGTCAGTTCTTCAGCTTTGAGATACCGATGCTCAGCTTCATCAAAAATCGTTTCAAGTTGTGGGTGCATATGCATTAAAAGGATGAGGGATAAAGAAGGAATGAGGGATGAAAGATGAGGGATGAAAGGTGAGAACAAAATACAGCGTTTTCCAATTTACTAAGATACACCTTACTCTCTTGACTCCTTGACTCCCTGCATGGATCTGTACTTCACTTGATTGAAAATTGCTGTAACTTCTAGCCTTGAGCCTTGAGCCTTTGCCTTTAGAAAAGCCCAGAGAAATCATCTAACGTCAGGTCGTTATTCGCAGGTGTTGGAGCAGCCTGGATCGGAGTAGGAGCCGCGATCGCGGTTCCTTCCCAATTGACCGTTGCGAAGAACTGGCAAACGCTTGTTGTCAGGCTTAGAGGCACGCCGCTACCTTCCGCTAAGCTCTGTTTCATCTCTTGGATCACAGGCGCATGATTTTCCCAATTGATGCCCGTGAAGAATGTTTTCACAGACTCCCGCTGCCACGGTTCGATCGCAGGAGCCGCCTTAGCACCATTGGTTTGAGGAAGAGTAAGAGCGCTCATCGCAGTAAATCTCCTGTGCGTAAGCGTTTCTCAATATCTCTAGCCGTGGCTCCTTCATTCAGCCAGAACGAGGCAGCATCGATGCGGTCTTGACCGCCAAGCAGAAATTTGCAGTAGGTTTCGCCCATTGAGTAGCACTGAATCTCAATGCAGCTCAGTTGCTTTTTCACCATTTCGGTAAAGAACCCGGCAAAGAGTCCGGCATACAAGAAGCAGACGGGTTTACCCACATCGCCCAGGCTACGAGCCACAGCCGAATCAAACACGTTGATGAACATGAAGCCTTGCTTGCGATCGCCCATATCCACTTCCCAGCGTCCCCAACCTTGAGAGGTGAAGGGCCACCACCAGGTTTCGAGCAAGAACAGGAGATTGGTTTGACGGAGGTTGCGATCGAATTCTTTTTCAAACCACTTTTCAAAGAAGAAGGCATCTTTCTGCCCCCATTCGCAGCCGATCGTATACATCGTGGCGGCCGAAGCATCACCCACCTCTTCTTCTAGCCCCTCTACCAGACCAATGATGAAATCTTCGGTGGTCAGCACATTGCGACTGCCGTTCCAATCAATGATTGAGCCATTGTTCTGGTCAAACTGGAAGAAGTCTCGAAACCCGTAGTGATTGTGTTTCTTGGGGTTTCTCATTTTGAGCGGGTTTTCTTGGGGCGTTGCAATCACCATAGTCGTTTCTCGGCGAAATCTAAGGGGTATAAAGTGGTCTCGCAAGCTGCAAAAAAAGCACTTTTTGACTGAGTGAGACCCAGATGTTTGCGGCAGCGAAGTAGGATTGTGGGAAAAAGAGACGTAAGCCGAAGTAGCCGCTAGACGTTACTTGCAGCAGCTCCAGATGAGCATGAGCAGTCGCATGTAGGGAGGCATGTTGCAAGCAGTTACCTTAGAGGTCTGAACTTCACCTTTCACCAGGAGCGGATCTGCTTTAAACCAGACAGTTCTTGCTGCTTCTGGTTTAATGTTCCCTGCCCTGAAAAGATCTAACCTGTGGTGATCAATCGGTTGAAAATCTTTATAAACAGCGATAATTTGACCTTTATGGTGAGCGACCTTTGCACCCTTTGCACCCTTAAATGTTAGAGAAGCCGCACAATCTGACCCAAACGTCTTTCATTGCTCCCAAAACAACTACACCAGGCGATCATTGATACAGTTTTAGGACTCCGCGATCGCCCAGTATAGTCATGTCCTAGAGTCAAATCACCATAACTCATGCCTTCCGCAAGGGAGGCTTTTATTTTGCGCCTGACTGGTCAGCAGCACGGCACTACCGACCCTTGACAAGGCTGGGGCGAGAAGGCTGGCTCTTGACTGAAAGAAGTATGCTAAAAAACCTGACAAACGTTCTGAAATAGGGTAGATCTAGCAAGGGCATTTCGGATTGTTAACGCGGGGTCGCTGCTGCCAGTTTGGTAGTTGCCCTTAAATGGGTGGACAACCGATCGTGACGAAGAATGCTGCTAGCTGTCTATTGTTTCCAGTGTGGGTTAGGTGGGGTTGTGCAAAACAAGCAGAAATTGGTGATGCGAGCTTTGGTCAAAGCAGCTATGAGTGCTCAACGCCGCGATCGCTGCAATCTTGTCATCAGTGGGTTGGCAGCACTGCTACCGCTCTCGATCGGATGCTTCCACCCAGCCTGGGCGTATGAATTTGAGACTGAAGCGCCAGCGGTACAGACTGAACCCGTGCCAATCAGTAGTTGCCAACCGCTACAGTCTTCTCAGGCAGGCGGCTTAACTCAGTTCGTTAGCAATGTCACCCAAACGGCAACGCTGATCGAGCAACCCGCGATCGGCATGGGCACGTTGCTAGAAAGCGTGGCACCGCAGATGTTGGCGTATTTGAATGCGGCTCCCTTCCCAGAGATCAGCCAGCGTGCCCGGTTAGCCAGAGTGCCTGTGATCATGTATCACGATATTCTGCCGGAAAAGCAGGTGTTTTTTGATGTCACTCCAGAGGAGTTTGAGCAACGCCTGCAACTGATTAAGCAGAAGGGTTTAACGCCCATCAGCATGGATCAGTTAGTCACCCATTTGCGAACGGGGCTGCCCTTGCCTGAAAAGCCGATTCTGCTAACGTTTGACGATGGCTACAGTGGGCACTATACCTATGTTTATCCGCTTTTAAAGAAATACAACTACCCGGCTGTTTTTGCTGTTTACACCGCCAAGATCGGCAAAAAGCTGGGGCGATCGAGCTTAACCTGGGAGCAACTCCGGGAAATGGCAAAAGACCCGTTGGTCACGATCTCGTCGCATAGCGTGAGCCATAAGGTGATGGCAGGGTTGACTCCGCAAGAACTGGCAGTTGAGACTCAGGAATCAAAGCGCATTCTAGAGACAGAACTTGGCGTACCTGTACGCTACTTTACCTATCCAGAAGGAAAGTTTGATGCTCAAGCCGTCGAAGCTGTCAAGCAGGCAGGGTATGCCGCCGCGCTCACGATGGACGATAACGATGAGCGACTGGCAGGGCAATCAGACAATTTGTTTACGATCGGGCGCATTGGGCAATCGCGTCTGCCTGAGATGGTCGATCTTGCCTGGGGCGGTCCTAAGTTGCCATCCTTTACCCAGTCCTTTGACTTTACGTCTCCGGTTGTTCGTACAGAAACGACCATTGACCAAACGCCGTTCATTTTCATTGCGGGTGGCAAACCCATCACCATTCACGCCAAAACCCGTGATCAGGTGCCCAAAATTTTAGAAGGGACTGAGGCGATCGCCGCTGTGGATGGAGGCTTTTTCTCCCTAGAGTTTCTGGACTCCAATGCGATGCTGGGTCCCATCTTGAGCCAGTCTGAAGGCACCTTTATCCCTGGTAAGCGAGGCGAGATCCCCTTCCTTGCGAACCGCCCGCTTGTGCTAATTGGTCCTAGCACCGTCAAGTTCGTGCCGTTTGACTACATTAAGCACAACACACTGGAAGGCATTCAGGCAGAAATGCCTGATGTTACCGATGCGTTTGTGGCGGCTGGCTGGCTGGTAGAAAATGAACAGCCCCAACCCATTGAGCGCTTTGGTCGCCTCTATAGCGTCAACGAACTGCGCCATCGTGCGTTTTGGGGCATTAACCAGGCAGGGCAACCTCAAATCGGCGTTTCTGTGGAGCCGATCGGCTCTGTGGATTTAGGAGCGGCACTCGCCAAAGCAGGCTTTCGAGATGCAGTCATGCTTGACTCTGGCGCCAGCACGTCGCTTGCCTACAAAGGAGCCTCACTCGTAGCCTACACGCCTCGCCCTGTGCCCCATGTGGTAGCACTCGTACCCCCTGCGACAACCCTGAACGCAAGCTGTGCGCTAGTATCTTCGCGTTAGCTGTCCGCTGATTCCTGACGGCTGATTCACTGAATGGCTTTCATCAAAAATTCGGCTAACTCAATGAGCTGGGCTTTGTTGAATGCTTCTAACAATGCTCGTGCAGCCGCTCGTGGTTCAGCAGGAATGACAATCTGATTCGCTTTCGGTACGATCGCCTCTCGTACCGCAGAGTGCATCACCTCTGGAGTAGACGAAGGCGCGATCGGTGGCGGTGCAACCGATTTGGCAGCAGGCATCAATTGTCGCAGTGGTTGACTGGGCACAAGCTCACTGGCTCTGCCCGCAATCAATAAGTCGCCTGCCAGTTTCAGCTCTTTAATAATGAGTGGAGCCAGCACCGCATAATTGTTGCGAGGGTTGGCAATGGCGGTATGCACTGCCTGTAAGACGTTGCGCCACTCGATCGCGCCATGTAATGACACCATCCGGCTGCACAAGGTGGCAAGTTGCTGGCGACCAGTTGGCGTATCTCCTTGCTTAAAGAGCTGCAACATCATCTTGAGGGCAGCATTCAGCCGATTTGCCAATTCTGGGTTTGCAGGAAGCGTCTGTGCCACGTTTATTGCAGGCTGGCTTTCAGCGCGATCGCCTTGCAGTAAGCGGTTGAGATAGTTTTGGAGTTCTGCAAAGGTTGGCTCGGCTGCCTGCACCGTTTGAGCGGCATCTTCTTCTCGCAGCCCGTAGGGTGATTGCAGTTCCTCCACCAGCTCTTTCAGCAGGTCAAACCCTTGCAAAAACAAGTTCTCTAGATGCTGATCAATCTTGACGGGATGATCGGTCAGCAGTTTGAAACAATCTTCGAGATGATGCCCCACCTTGTGAATGCTGCTGAAGCCCAACATCGCCGCGCCCCCTTTGACCGAGTGAGCCGCCCGAAACATCTCATTCAGGCGTTCGGTGTCTGACATTGTGGCTTGTAAATCTAACAAGCCTTGCTCGATCGTATCGAGGTGCTCCTTCGCTTCCTCAATGAAATAACCCAAAATTTGCTGCTGTTTCGTCGCCTGCACGAGCCTATCCCTCAGAGTGCTAACGTTGTCCAAGCTAAAGTGATCTAATGTGTTGCGGGCTTTGCCTCAGTGTTCCCATTCTGGATGAGACTTACGCATGGGGTGAGAGAATTCGGTTGGGGTGTGTGAGTGTGGCAGGAGTAGGGAGTGGGGAGTAGGGAGTAGGGAGTAGGGAGTGGGGAGTAGGGAGTCAACTATCGGTTTCTTAGCCTTCGGTCTTTTGCCTAGCCTTCAGCGGTCAGCTATCAGCTTTTTATCCTTTATCCTTCATCCCTTATCCTTTCATCCCTCACCCCTCATCCCTCCGCCTCTTGCTAACAACCAACAACCAACAACTAACAACCTGCCTCCTGCCTCCTGCCTCCTGCCTTCTGCCTCCTCTTCGATGTAAGCCAGAACACACGATCGCGATCGCAGCAAAGCCTCATCCCTTCAACAGATCCCCCCTTTTTTAAGGCTCTTTCTTCAAGCCCTTGCAAACTTAACCATACAGGCTCACACTAGACGTGGGAGCAGAGTGGGAGCTAAGAGGTTTATTGTGAAAAAAGTTTTAGCCATTATTCTAGGCGGCGGTGCTGGTACTCGCCTTTATCCGCTGACAAAGCTGCGTGCCAAGCCTGCTGTGCCGATCGCCGGTAAATATCGCCTCATTGATATCCCGGTGAGTAACTGTATCAACTCGGACATTTTCAAGATTTATGTACTGACTCAGTACAACTCAGCCTCGCTCAACCGTCATATTTCGCGGGCTTACAACTTTACGACAGGCTTTACCGAAGGCTTCGTTGAAGTGTTGGCGGCTCAACAAACCCCCGAAAACCCCAACTGGTTTCAGGGCACAGCGGATGCTGTGCGGCAGTATCTCTGGCTCTTTCAGGAATGGAATGCTGACGAATATTTGATCTTGTCGGGTGATCATCTGTATCGGATGGACTATGGCGACTTTGTGCGTCGTCACCGTGAAACAGGAGCCGATGTCACCATTTCGGTTGTGCCGATGGATCATCGTCGCGCCTCTGATTTTGGTTTGATGAAGATTGATCAGGAAGGACGCATTGTCGATTTCAGCGAGAAGCCCAAAGGGGATGCGCTGTCAGCAATGGCGGTTGACACCACAATTTTGGGGCTGAATCCAGAAGACGCGAAAAAGAGTCCTTACATTGCCTCGATGGGGATCTACGTTTTTAAGCGTGAGTCATTGGTCAAGCTGTTACGAGATTTCCCTGATCAAACTGATTTTGGCAAGGAGATCATTCCAGGCTCTGCGAAGGATTACAATCTCCAGGCGTATCTGTTTAACGACTACTGGGAAGACATTGGGACGATCGAAGCTTTTTACGATGCAAACCTGACGTTGACCCAGCAGCCACATCCACCGTTTAGCTTTTACGACGAAGATGCGCCCATCTACACCCGTCAGCGCTATTTGCCGCCCAGCAAACTCCTGGATTGTGCGGTGCGGGAATCGATCATTAGTGAAGGCTGCATTCTGAAAAACTGCTCCATTACCCATTCGGTACTGGGGGTGCGATCGCGCGTTGAATCGGGCTGCACGATCGAGGACAGCCTCATTATGGGAGCCGACTATTACCAACCGTTTGCCGAACGCCAATCCACCGAAGATTGCGACAACAGCCAGATACCACTGGGTATTGGTGCAGATACGGTCGTTCGCCGTGCCATTGTGGATAAAAACGCGCGCATTGGCTGCAACGTACAGATTATCAACAAGGATCGCGTAGAAGAGGCAGAGCGCGAAAAGCAAGGCTTCTACATTCGTAGCGGCATTGTAGTTGTTCTAAAACATGCGGTCATTCCAGATGGGACTGTGATTTAGCCAAGTGGCTTTGGCGGGTTGCACTTGCCGCGCTCCGGTCAATGCGTTTAGATTAAAGCGTGATCTACTGTGTGCGATCGGCGCTCTTAGTTTACATGTCTGACTCCCTTCTATGCCCATAGATGAGACCCTTGACAGTTCGTCTCATTTTCTTAGTCGGACTTCCTGGCAGTGGTAAATCATCCTTTGCGGCTGCTTTGCTTCGGCATTGTCCTCAACGACGGTTGATTGCGACCGACACGATTCGATCGCAGCTTTTTGGCGATGAAGCGATCCAGGGGCATTGGCTCAAGGTTTGGCGCGAAGTTGGCAGGCAATTTCAGCAGGCAACCCAGCAAATTCTGGCAGGGGAGGTATCTGAAGCAATTTACGATGCCACCAATGTGGTACGGCGCGATCGTTGTCGGGCGATCGCGCTTGCCCGTGCTTACGGCTTTACCACGGTCATTGCCATCTGGTTGAACACACCATTGAGCGTCTGTTTGAAACGGAATCGCCATCGTGATCGCCAGGTGCCTGAGCCAGTTATCTTACAGATGCATCGCCGTTTAAAGGGTGCGCCTCCCGCGTTGGCAGATGGGTACGATCGTTTTATCAAAATTGATGGACGACGCTAATGAGTGAACCTGACGCGAAGACACAGGGACCCGGAGACACGGAGAATGCTCATGACGTGGTGGCAGCACCGTCTGATTCCCCCCCGCGTCACCGCGTCTCCCCCTCTCCGCGTCATCCTTCACTCACCATTTTTAGGTTGACAGACCTCTAAAACCTAAGGTACGGCAATTGCCCCTTGCTGCTTTGCAAGAGCCGAACCCACTGAGGGCGGCATTTTTGATAGATTAGGCGTAACGACAACGGCAATGCGCTAAACCTGCTTGAGAGACGGGGTGTAGAGTAGAGGGAAGGCGGAGAAAATTATCCCTGGTCAGGACGATCGCTTCTGCTGTCGCACTCTCAAGCCCATGCGGGAACGTTTTAAGAGAACCAAGCTGAATCCTCGGAGGAGAGGCATTAATGGCTGCAACTGACTTCAAAGATTATTACGCCATCTTGGGAGTGAACAAAACTGTCAGTGCCGATGAGCTGAAAAAGGCTTATCGTAAGCTCGCGCGGAAATATCACCCGGATATGAACCCAGGCGATACGGCAGCGGAAGCTCGCTTTAAAGAAGTCAGCGAAGCATATGAGGTTCTGTCAGATCCCGAAAAGCGGCAAAAGTACGATCAATTTGGTCAATATTGGAAGCAGGCAGGGGAAGGTGGCTCACCATTTCGATCGAACTCGCGCAACTCCAATCCTGACTTTGAGAACTTTGAATTTGGGCAATACCGCAACTTTGATGATTTCATCAATGAGCTTCTGGGACGGATGGGCAGCGAGCCGGGGTTCGGTCGCGCTGGGACGGGTGCCCGCACCTCTCGGAGTGCTCCTGGTGGCTTTGGGGATTTCTCTGGCTATGACGCAAGCGGCACAGGGTTAGATGCGGAAGCCAGCATTACTTTAACCTTGGCTGATGCGTTCCGTGGGGCACAGAAGCGCTTAATCCTGGGCAACGAAGAGTTTGAGGTACGCATTCCACCGGGCGCAAGACCAGGAAGTCGCATTCGCATTAAGGGCAAAGGTCGCAGCAGTGCCTATACTCCCGGACAGCGCGGCGATTTATATCTCATGGTCGAGATTTCGCCCCATCCGTTCTTTCAGTTTGAGGGCGACAATCTCACCTGTGAAGTGGCGATCGCGCCCGATGAAGCGGTACTGGGCGCTCAGATCGAAGTGCCTACGCCCGATGGCAGCGTGACGGTAAATGTTCCAGCGGG
Source organism: Lyngbya sp. HA4199-MV5 (assembly GCA_019359375.1). Taxonomy (GTDB): domain Bacteria; phylum Cyanobacteriota; class Cyanobacteriia; order Leptolyngbyales; family Leptolyngbyaceae; genus Stenomitos. The sequence goes on along the minus strand of JAHHHL010000045.1, from coordinate 1,894 downwards.
TATTCGCTCTGGTCAATCGCTCCGGCTAAAAGGGAAGGGGTGGCGGAATCCGAAGGGCGATCGGACGGATCAAATGGTGAAGGTGCTCATTGCCACGCCTAAAGAAATTAGCGCCACTGAGCGAGAATACTACGAAAAGATTCGCTCTGTCCGCAGCTTTGATCCACGCAGCAGCTTGAAGAATGTGCGACTATAAACGGTCGTTATGTCGCTACCCTTTCAGTGGCATGATGATTTGGTAGGTTTGAATTGATGTTGATGGATGGCGAAACTCTACTATCGCGGCATGGTTGCGCAAAACGGCAAACCAAAGACTGGACGAAGTGCCCGACTATTAGGAGTCAGACCCAGCGTTGATATTGACATTGAGCAGGTGCCCTGTGGATTTGTGGATGAGCAGGGCTATTTGAAACCGGAAGTTGAACGGGAGTACGAAGGGGAAACTGTAACCGTTGCTCTCAAAAATGGCAAAGGAATGTCTGTTTCACTTTCGATCGAGGGCTTGCCAGCGTTTCGCAAACCTGCCAAATTTGGTGGTACAAGTCGAGATCTGCTTTGGCAAATTGATGACAACAAGATTATTGGCGATTTGGAAGCGGTTCAGGACAGCCCCACCCACATTAGCATTTTGCCAAGCGATACAATGCTTTTAGAGAAATACGAAGCAGCACTAGCAAAGACTCAAAACGACTGGGAAAAGGTAGAGTAATCTGACATCGATACTTGGAGCCTATTCAATGGCATGGATCTTTAGTCTGTCGGCAGAATGCGGTTCAGATGGAAGCAAGGCGAGGCTGTTTGCCCAGCATTTTGATGGGGCAACCTGGACGCTCTCCAATGGTCGCCAATGTCAATGCCGATCGGATATCTTTCAAGACATTGACGAAAACTGGTGGTGCCGAGTCTGCCCCAGCAATATTAGTGAGATTGGAATCGAGTCCCCTGAAAGTGCCTATTTAATGACAGAGTTGGGAATTTTCTTCTATCAGCACTTACGATCGGCGATCGCATTCCGTTATGCCTTAGTTGGGGTTGAAGTTGATGAATTCAGGACTTACAGCGAGTTATTGGAGGATACTTCTGAGTTGTCCATTCCAGGCTTAGTTTTAGCCACAGAGATTGGGCAGCAGCTACCGTTGTCTTCAGCTTATCGAACCTTCAGTCCTGGCTATATCTGGATGCCTTACGAAGGTGAAATTTACAATCCGCTCATGACATCCCCAAGCCTGAAGAACAAGCTGAACGAATTGTTGCTGGCAAGCTGAATACAGTCTGATTTTGATGCAGCATAGCATGGTTTCTGAGTTGGACAAGCACTCTCATCGGCTCTGTTAGATCTGTTTATGATTGAAGTAGTGAGAGCTAAAAAAGTATGCCAGTCTTAGCACCTAAATCATATGTAGAGTATCGAAACGATGCCTATTGGGTAGAAGGAACTCGGATTTCCCTTGACTCTATTGTGTATGCCTTTCAAAAAGGGTTGTCGCCTGAAAATATTGTTCAGTCTTTTCCACTGCTGATCCTTGAACAGGTTTATGGAGCGATCGCCTTCTACTCAGCGAATCGTGCTGAGATTGACGCTTATTTGACAGCCGAGGAAGTAGCGTTTGATGCAATGCCCCAACCACTACAAGGCACTGATCCTACTTTGTACCACAAACTTATGGCTGCTAAAGCAGAAAGACAGCAGGTAGAATCGTGAGTGTTCGCTACAGGGTAAACGCATCAAAAACTTGAGTGAGAATCTGCATCAAACAGCGGGATGTTAGGTGATTTCCGAGAATGAAAGTACCATATAATCTCGCCTTGTAGTACAAGTTAATTGGTCTATAGAGCGAATGCTGTTGCCATCAAACCCGGAAGCAGAGCGGTTAACCAGCCGTCAAATCAAAGA
>JAHHHL010000044.1 GCA_019359375.1 Lyngbya sp. HA4199-MV5 | reverse complement strand
CGCAACTGGTATGAGGTGAAACGCAACTTATTCAATCCCCTCATTGCCGCGTTCATTCAAGACCATCTGGCTCAGTTGGCTGTCGTTTAACCCCTATCGCAGCGCTTCTGTCAATGCGTAAGTTCTAGCTGTAATCGATGCTATCAGTTTTACCAATGCATTTTGACTTTACTCATAACTTTAGCTGAACTTAAATGGAGTTACACCTTCATGTGATGTCTGTATGCAACTGTCGTCCAAAGAAGTACCGAAGCGCTGGCACGAACAATTAACCCGAAGCCGTATTGTGCGTGCCCTTGAAATGGTTCAGGATTTGATTGTGGTTTCCCTCTGCATGGGGCTGTTTTGCGTCATGGTGATCCAACTCAGAGCCATGTTTATTTCGCTGTTGCCTCCACTCAATTTTCGGGCTGTGACAGCAGACATCTTGTTTCTGCTCATTTTGGTTGAACTGTTTCGGTTGCTCATCATCTACTTGCAGGAACAACGGGTATCGATCGGCGTAGCGGTAGAAGTGGCGATCGTCTCCGTACTGCGAGAAGTCATCGTGCGGGGAGTCCTCGAAGTCCACTGGAGCCAGATCTTAGCAGCCTGTGCCTTTTTGCTTGTGATGGCGGTTCTATTAGTCGTCCGCGTTTGGCTACCACCAACCTTTGCAGGTATCGATCCAGAACGACGGCTAGCAAAGCGACAGCAAGAAACTCTTGGGGATGAGGGGTGAAAGGCTAAAGGCTGAAGGCTAAAGGCTAAAAGGTTTCAGTCACCAGTGGATGACGTAGTAAGACTGAAGGCTGATGACTGAAGATCGCTCCAGCCTTACTCCCTCTGCTTCCCCTGCTCCCCTAACCCCCTCTGCTTCCCTTGCCTCCTGCCTCCTGCCTTCTGCCTTCTGCCTCCTGCTCCCTCACTCTCTCACGGTGTTTTGCTCGTCTCTACTGGGCACTGTACCCTGCCCTCCGGTGATTGAAAGACGAGCGGCGGGACTTTGGCAGCTTGTTGCGAGGTGCAGATGGTTGCCACAGATTGATTGGTTGTTTTGGTAATCGAAACCGCGGCTGTGTAGCTCTTCAAGCCGTCAGCTTTGGGCACAGCAGACAGTTGTGACTGGGTATAGCTGGGGACAGTCAATTTATAGGCGTAGTCGCTACGAGACGCGATCGGCACGGCAGCAAAACGCTCAAGCTCTTCGAGTGTTGAGGCAAAGCGTTTATTCTGGCGATAAAAGGTTTGCTGCGCCTGATTCATGGTTTCTAGATACGTTTTAGCCGTTGCCTGCTGCTGCTCTCGTTTGCGTTCGGCTTCAGATTTGATGCTTTGCTGACTGTTTAAAGCGATCGCAGATCCATTGGAGCCTGCCTTACGATCGGCGCTACGAGTGGTGTAGGAGTGGGCAATGAGCGCAACGGCACCACCTGTAACAAAGGCGATCAGCGTTACCAGCAACGAAAGCTTGAGATAAGACGGAGCCGCTTTGGAACGGGAACCTTCAGACGTTGGATCTGTTTCATTTGGGCGATCGCGTCGTCGAGCCACCCATTGTTTTGATGCGGTAACGACATGATTCAAGGATGCTTGCACCTGCTGGGTGTTCACTGTCCATTGCTGCTTCCATTCATCCACCAGCGTCGGCGTGGGTAGCGCTGGCACGGGTATGGCTTCGGGATGTACAGTACTGGCAGTGGATGGGTGAGACAAGGCTTCCAAGGCTTCAGCAACGGGCGATCGCGGCAGCATAAACGCTTCGACCCAATCAGGCTGGTCGTCGCTAAGCCGTTGTCCATACACGAGCACCCGCTGAATCGATGAAACGTCTAGCCGCAGAATCCCTCGCTGGATAAACGCCACAAGCGTTTTAGCATTCAAAGCACGGGCAGCGCTAAGAAAAACATGCAGACAGTCCTCCTCCACTACCGCCCTGGCAACCACTCCCTGTGGCTCTAACGTCAGATTCATTAGGGCGGCGATCGCGTGCGGATCACCTTGTTGGGCACGTTCAAGTAGGTTCGGTTCAAGCAGGTTCGGCTGAGTCATGGCAGGGCACCGATCAGAAAAATTGACTCGACAAAGAGAAATTGACTCGATCAAGCATTTAGCATTCAGGATACTCGCAAATGAGCGATCGGGCTAAAAGTCAATCAAAGCCCCTGCTAAGGCATGTAAAGGAGCATAAAAGAACGGCTCAACACGACAACACATACTTCTGCCTCCTGCCTCCTGCCTCCTGCCTCCTGCCTTCTGCCTCTGCTTGCGTAAGATAAAAAAGACTACAGAAGCCGCCGATCGACCCACCTTTCGATTGCCATTTCGCCTTACAATGCTTGGCAAGCCGATACACTCAGCCTGCCTAACCCCTCTAAATCGATGTTCTTATGAGTATTGGATACCTCGCCCTCGTTCTGCACGCCCACCTGCCCTTTGTCCGCCATCCCGAAAGCGATTATGTATTAGAGGAGGAGTGGCTCTACGAGGCGATTACCGAAACCTATATTCCCCTGCTACAGGTCTTTGAGGGGCTAAAGCGCGACGGCGTTGATTTCAAAATCACCATGAGCATGACTCCGCCATTGGTGTCGATGCTGCTCGATCCGCTGCTGCAAGAACGGTATGACGAGCATCTCGCTCAGCTTGAAGAACTGGCAGAGATGGAAGTTGAGCGCCACGCGCAGAATGGGCATCTCAAATACCTGGCAGAGTATTATGCCAAAGAATTCAATCAGGTGCGGCAGGTCTGGGAGAAGTACGATCGCAACCTGATCAAAGCCTTCAACCAGTTTGCCGAATCTAACAACCTCGAAATCATTACCTGTGGCGCTACGCACGGCTACTTTCCCCTGATGAAGATGTACCCACAGGCAGTGTGGGCGCAAATCAAAGTTGCCTGTGAACACTACGAAGAGACCTTCGGACGCGCACCTAAAGGCATTTGGCTACCCGAATGTGCTTATTACGAAGGCGTTGAGCGAATGCTGGCAGATGCGGGGCTACGCTACTTTCTCACCGATGGACATGGCATTCTGTACGCTCGTCCCCGTCCCCGTTTTGGCACCTATGCGCCGATTTTCACCACGGCAGGCGTGGCGGCGTTTGGGCGCGATCACGAATCGTCCCAGCAGGTGTGGTCGTCGGAAGTGGGCTACCCCGGCGCAACGGAATACCGGGAGTTCTACCGCGATCTGGGCTGGGATGCGGAATACGAGTACATCAAGCCCTACGTCATGCCTAACGGTCAACGTAAGAATGTGGGCATTAAGTACCACAAAATTACGGGCAAAGGTCTGGGGCTAGGAGATAAGCAGCTTTATGATCCCTATTGGGCACGGGAAAAAGCCGCCGAACACGCGGGCAACTTTACCTATAACCGGGAGCGTCAGGTCGAGCATCTCTACGGCATGATGCAGCGCAAGCCCATCATTGTGTCGCCCTACGATGCAGAACTGTTTGGTCACTGGTGGTACGAAGGTCCCTGGTTTATCGATTACCTGTTCCGCAAAGCCTGGTTCGACCAGGGAACGTTTGAAATGACGCACCTGGCAGACTATCTAAGAGGCAACCAGACTCAGCAAGTGTGCAACCCATCGCAATCAAGCTGGGGCTACAAAGGCTTTCATGAGTATTGGCTGAATGAAACAAACGCCTGGATTTATCCGCACTTACACAAGGCAACGGAGCGGATGATCGAGCTGGCCAAAAATGAGCCAGAAGATGACTTGGCGTGGCGATCGCTCAACCAGGCAGCACGAGAACTATTGCTAGCACAATCATCTGACTGGGCATTCATCATGCGGACGGGGACGATGGTGCCCTATGCCGTGCGGCGCACGCGATCGCACCTCATGCGCTTCCACAAGCTGTACGAAGAAATTAAGCAAGGCAAAATCGATTCGGGCTGGCTGGAGAAGGTGGAAGCGATCGACAATATTTTTCCCAACCTGAACTATCGCGTGTATCGACCGCTGTAAAACCGACCGCCGTAAAACCGACCACTGTAAAACGCTGTGGATGGGCATGGAAGCTGCTTTGAGCATAGGCGGCGGCTAAGCAAGCGGTCTGGTTCGTCGATCGAGCGCTTGTTATCCGATGATGATTGCCCGATTTGTGATTGCCCGATCGTGATGGTTCGATCGTGCCTATTGCCAACGTGTTCCTGACCCGCCTGATTTGCCTGGACCGCCGTTGTCGGGTGGTTGATAGTCATCGATTGTTGTTCCACCTAGGGCGGCTGTTGCGGGAGGTGGGGTTGTTGCAAGCGTGAAGGCGACGGTGGCGGCGATCGGATATGCCCTGTCGAGGCTCATGAAACAAAGCATGGCGCTGACTATACCAAACGAGACGATCGACCCGCTGACAAACGACCCCATCGCGCTCATTAAGTGAGGCGTTTTTCTAAACTCAAGTAGCTTGTGAGGGCGCTCCATTTTGTTTACGTGAACTTTAAAACAACTAGAAGATACACGAGTCCTACTGGAGCGTTTTCTTTGATCGCGACCGGAGGTGCAGTCATTAGAAAAGCTCAACAATACCAGTTTCTACAGAAATGACTTGAGCAATGCTTGGGTTGGAGGTAAACCCTCTCCGTTATTTCAAGCAGATTTAAAGTGAGCAAGCACTTATGTTCGTCCGTAGCGGGCAAAGCGAATTAGGGTTTTTAGTTGTGGGTTCTCTTTTAACAAGACGGTTATTCCTAGTATTTCTAACAGCTAACACCGTCAACTTTACCAAAACTTTAAATAAAGATTTACAATTATGTACGCGTGTATAAAAAATAACATGCAATATTATACTTTTCTATAAAAGTTTTCCAAATCTGGCATGATGTCATCCGGATAGGTACTTGATTAGCTCTACGTTTTTTATCACGTTCAACTCATGGCACCAATCTACCTCTTGCCAGATCTAAGCAAAGATTGAGTAGTGTTTCTACATTTGTTCTTAACGTCGATCGACTCACCTGGCGTAAGTAGCTGGCGTAAGTCAACTCGTAAGTGAACTAAAGATCATCAATCTCGAGATGAAGGGGTTGATACCCCTTTGCTCAGGAGCGTATTACCCAAACCCTACACACTGAAGTAACCCTACGGACTTCCCTGCTACACCGCTTCCTTCATGCCTCTCCTCTACCCGATCGTGGGAAAATGAAACCATTCTGCCTCATAAATATGCTTTCGTGATTTCTACTGTTACTGTTACGGTTCCTGCGACAACGGCGAACTTAGGACCTGGCTTTGATTGTTTAGGAGCAGCACTGACGCTCTCAAATCAGTTTTGCTTTTCGTTGCTGCCGCCTGGTGATGAACAGGTTGTGATTACGGCGATCGGTGCAGAAGCAAAGCTGGTGACAACGGATAAGAGTAATCTGGTGTATCAGGCGTTTGCCAGAGTGTTCCAGCATCTAAAGCAGGTGCCACCGCCGATAAGGATTGAGATTCAGTTGGGTGTACCGCTGTCGCGTGGTTTGGGTAGTTCAGCGACCGCGATCGTGGGTGGTCTGGTGGGAGCCAATGCGCTGGCAGGATCGCCGCTTACGCTCGAGGCATTGATGCAACTGGCGATCGCCATTGAGGGACATCCAGATAATGTCGTGCCAGCCCTGGTCGGAGGGTGCTGCTTGTCGGCTACAGGGATCGATCGCCCCTGGGAGCGTTGCAACATTCCCTGGCACCCTAGCATTGTCCCGATCGTGGCGATTCCAGCCTTTGAGCTTTCCACAAAACTTGCTCGACAAGTGCTACCCACAACCTACAGCCGTGCCGATGCGATCTTCAACGCGGCGCATTTAGGTTTGCTGCTGCGTGGGCTAGAAACAGGCAACCGGGAATGGCTCAAGGCTGCGATGCACGATCGCATCCATCAACCGTACCGACAAGCTCTGATTCCAGGCTATGAAACGTTACAGGCAGCGGCGCTTGATGCAGGTGCTGATGGGATGGTCATTAGTGGCGCAGGACCCACCCTGCTGGCATTGACAGATTCCCAAACGGCAGAGGCGGTAAAGGACGCGATCGCCACTGCCTGGGCAGATCAGTCATTTACAGTACAGGTGCATGTGCTCCAAATTGATCAAAAGGGCGCGATCGCGCAAACAACGACCGCATAGAGCTGCTTCAAAGCTCTTGCCAACTGGTAACAACGAACGATTTTTCACGTTGCATACGGTGTAGACGCTGGTTTAATATGCATCTGAAAGAAATTTAGCACTCGTTGCCAGGAGTCAGTTGCCGCCTCCGCATCATACGCTTTGCCCCGATCGTTGAAAAATGAATGCTTTGCCCCCTCATAGATCTTGATATCGTGCGCCACATTGTATTGCTCCAGCGCCGCTTCTAGCTTGCGTCCTGCTTTGGCAGTGAAATCTCGACTGGGGTAAGAACCGACCACTGGACAGGAGCGGGCAACGGCTTCTAATGGTCGCGGGTTGGCACCATAGTAGGGCGCAATCACTTTGAGGCGGTCATCGGTACATGCCCACGCCACTGCAAAGCCGCCGCCTAAACAAAAGCCGATCGCGCCCAGCTTTTCGGCATCCACCTCTGGTTGCTCAGCCAAAAACGTGAGTGCGGCTTTCAAGTCATGGATTCCACCATGATCAAAGGCATTGGTAAACATGTCTGCCAGAAAGCGCACCATGCAAACCACGCGATTGCGTCCTGTAAACAGATCGACAGCTAAGGCAGCATAGCCTGCATCGGCAAAACGCTGCGTGATATCTTTGATATTCTCCGTCAGCCCAAAGACTTCATGGATGACGACAACCCCTGGGAATGATCCCTCTCCCTCTGGACAGGCATAGTAAGCGTGAAGGGTTTCGTTGCCAGAGGGGAAGGTGAGCGATCGCGGCAAAGACATCAGCAAAGCACGGTAGGGGATGGCATTGAGTCTAACAGGTTGCTATTAGAGGTTGTGGCATCAGTCACTGCCTGCGTCAGGCATCAAAACTCTCGCCATCTTTTTGTGCAACTGGCTATGTACTATTGTTAAAAGACGATCGCAGACTCTTCGTTGCAGTAGGTATCTAAAGCATGACCGCAGTGACTCCTAATCCCCAATCCGTGAGCGCTCCAGCATTTTGTGACGGCATCCAATATTTCAGCGATTCAGTTTCAGGGTTTGATGCCTACGGCAAGGCTCCAGTGATTAGCGAAGAGCAAACCGCGATCGCCGATCTCACCGATCCCGCTGCTGCCTATCAAACGCTGCTATATGCCGATGCGTTGCGCTACCTGATCCTGCAAATGACGGCAAGTAAGGCATCGGGGCATCCCGGCGGGTTTGCGAGTCAGGCAGAAGTCTACGCTGCCCTGGTTATGCTGGGCTACAAAAATATCCTGACCGAAGTGGGACACCATGCTCCCGGCTTCTACTGCGCCATGTTTCTGGATCGATCGCTCGAAGACATGGGCATTACCACCGTGCAGCAGTTGCGCGATCGCTTCCGGGAACAGCATGGCTTACTGGGTCATCTATCGGGCTTCATTCCCGGCATCCTGGCACCAGCGGGTCCACTGGGTCAGGGACAACACTTTGCGATGGCAGCGGCACTGTTGCATCGAGATAAGCTCTTTCCCTTCACCGTTGGCGATGGCGGGTTGGGTGAGCCCTATGTTGTAAGCGCGATCGCCCACTTCCACACCGCGTATCCCCACGCCACCAACTTCCTCCCCGTCCTGGTATGGAACGGCTACTCTCAAGAACATCACAGCATGGTATCGCTGAAAACCAATGCCGAGATGGAAGCCTACTGGCGCGGCAATGGCTTTGAGCAGGTCGTACTGATTGATGCGAAGGACTTTGACGATCAAAATCAGCCCGGTGCGTATGTAGACAACTCTGCCTTCTCCTTTGAACAGCGTCTCGCGTTCGGGCAAGCTGTCTTAGCAAAAACTAACGAAGCGGCGCGATCGGCGTTGGGTGGCAAACTCACGGTTCTCATCATCAAGCAGTTGAAAGGGTCTGGCGTTCATGCCCGTGGGTCAAAATCTCATAACCTCTACGCCCAGCACACGTTAGAAAATCCTGACATCATTGCTGCCCTTCATGCTCGCGCTTTAACGCCTGCTGCTTGGGATCTCGTGCGCACGAACTGCGAACGTGCTGGCGGCGGTCCTGCCAGCAAAACAGCCGTTACCGAATCGGTTCTGCCCTTACCAGAGTTAGGGACACTGCCATTAGAAGCATTTGCTGTGGGGGAAGATCCCAAAGTTTCCACGACCGCAATGGGCAAACTGGTGGCTGCTGTGGGGCAAGCCGATCCTGCCTTTGTCGTGACGAATGCAGACGGGAATGAAGCCTCTGGCATCGCCAATATCAACCAGGCACTTAAAATTATTCACCCAACCGAAGATCCGCTGTACTTCCAGAAACCGATCGGGCAAGTATACGAACCGCTCAGTGAAGATGCCTGTGCGGGTTTGGCGGCTGGGCTGGCGCTCATGGGGGCGCGATCGCTCTGGTGCTCCTACGAATCGTTTGCGATCAATGGCTTACCCATCTGGCAAACGGTCACGCAGGCGATGGCAGAACTCCGTCGCCCTACCCCTGCTACTGTCACCCTGTTTACGGCAGGCGCGTTAGAGCAAGGTCGTAACGGGTGGACGCATCAACGCCCTGAAATCGAGGCATACTTCGCGGCGATGATGCGAAACGGCAACGTCTTTCCGCTGTTTCCACCCGATGCCAACAGCATTCAGGTGTGCTACAACTGGGCGCTGACGCAGAAAAACAAGGGCGTTGTCATTACTGCCAGCAAATCGCCCTTACCTATTCGGACGACGTTTGCGCAGACCGAAGACGCGATCGCCAACGGTGCCATCACGCTCCATGAAACCAGCGGCAGCAAAACCGTTGTGTTTGCAGTCATTGGCGATATGACCCTGCTACCTGTGTTTGAAGCCGCCACGCGTTTAACAGCAGAAGGCGTTGGTGTACGCATTGTTTCTGTTATCAACCCTCGTCGCCTGTATCGCGCTACGGATGTTGCCTGGGAACTCTGCTCTGAACCCGATAGCGCGTTCCTGGGCGACACCGACTTTGAACAACTCTTTGGCGGTGATGCGCTGATTGGGGTGACAGGTGGTGCCAGTGGAATGTTGGAGCCAATCATGCTACGGAGTCGCGCCAACCGAGATACGTTTGCCTGGAAACGAGGGGAAACGACTGCCAGCGCTAGTGAACTGATGGCAGTCAACGGCATTACAGCAACCGCACTCGTCGAACGCGCTGTCTCGTTGATCCAGCCGTCTCATTGATCTTATTCAAGGCACTCTGCCCAAAACTGTGTATGGATAAGCTTTGCTCTCGCTGGAATATCCTCTTTTTCGGTCAGTTTTGGAGCAATGTTATCTAAGCGGCGCGATCGTCCGTGACAAGGTTCGCTTGCGTAGCATTGTGGTGCTTCAACCGCTTAAGCTATGGTAATGTGCATAGGGATTGCACCGTGCATAGCCACCCCTTAAAGTTTATCCCTTTCGAGGGATGAATGATAGCCACTTGTTAGCTCTATAAATGATAGGGATATCAATGAAGGGATATCCGTAACAGGGCATCACCCCGTTATCGATCGCGCAGAAACAGTCAATCACTACAAAATTATTGAGGAGATCCCTGCTATGTTGAAACGATTTGCGATTGCCGCTACGGTTGCACTTTCAATGGGTTGTGCTGCTGCTGCTTCGGCAGCCCCCCTAGCCGTCACTAACTCACCCGACAGCGAAACCATTGTGGGCGGTCGCTCGGTTGATCTTCCTACCCCACCAGTCACACCCATCTATTTCACGTTACCGATCGAACTGTCGATCGTGAAAGACCCCGCGATCACGACAAACACCCCGATCACTGACGGTACGCCGACTGACTATCCAGCTTGGGGCGAAAAAATCAGAGCGTGCTTGCTTCAGAAGCCAGTCTTTGTCAGAACAGTAGGAGAGGGGCAGGAGCCTTTTGTGGTGGGTGGCTCTGAAGGCACGATTAAGCTCAACGCAAACGACAAGCCTGTCTGTAGCGTCTAAGTTTCAACTAATCAGACAATTCTAAATATGAAGCAGGCGTAGCATCGTAGCAATTGGAGAAACTGTTCATCTCATTGCTTTTGCTACGCTTTTGCATAGGTGGCTCCAATTTGAGTGTCACTGATTCAGTGTCACTGAGTTGGTAGAAAGCTAAAGAGAAAGCTGGTACTCAGGAACCCGTACTTGGTCACAGGAGGCATCTCCCTCTAGCCGAAGCCGATTTGAGTGGCTAAAAGCCTGCATTCAGCTCGTCTGAGCGTTAAGCGTTAACCCCTCGCTGCTTGCGATCGAGCCACAGGTTCATCCGTATCGCGGTTTGCACGTTACTGATGATTTTGATTATTTATAGTTGCTTGCATAAACTCACGTACTACGTATGTTTTTGATGTGGAATCTTCATTTTTTGGTGAAGATCGCTTCTACGCGTTGAGTATTAACCGATCATCAAGCTATAACGCTTAGAGTTAGGGCATAAATTGGGTAAAACCGAGTGCAAAGTTCTCATCAAACGCTCTAAAGCTTGCGTGCAAGGCATTATTGTGAGGAATCTTGAGTGAGGAATCTTAAATGAATGTCTTACCCACTGAAATACCCGATGTTCTGCTCTTTGAGCCCCGCGTCTTTGAAGACGATCGTGGCTTCTTTTTTGAAAGCTTCAACGAACGTGTCTTTACCGATAAAACTGGGGTTCCCGGTCAGTTTGTGCAAGACAACCACTCCCGCTCCTGCCAGAACGTCCTGCGGGGGCTACACTACCAGATTCAGCAGCCTCAAGGTAAATTAGTGCGAGCTGTCGTGGGCACTATATTGGATGTGGCGGTTGATCTGCGTCAGCATTCACCCACCTTTGGGCAATGGGTAAGCCGCACCCTCAGTGCAAAAAACAAGCACATGCTGTGGATCCCGGCTGGATTTGGTCACGGCTTTGTGGTGGTTTCTGACGTTGCTGAAGTCCTGTACAAAGCGACAGATTACTATGCACCACAACATGAGCGATCGGTGCTTTGGAATGATCCTGCCTTAGCGATCGACTGGTCTTTAACAGCAGAGCCAATTTTATCCGCAAAAGATCAAGCAGGCAAGCCGCTTAAACTGGCTGAAGTCTATCCCTAACACACAACGCTCCCCGCAAAGGCTCATTTTATGAAAGCAATCATTCTTAGTGGCGGTAAGGGTACACGGCTACGACCATTGACGTATACAGGTGCTAAGCAACTGGTGCCCGTTGCGAACAAACCAATTCTTTGGTACGGCATTGAGGCCATTGTGGCAACCGGCATTACTGATATTGGCATTATTATCAGTCCTGAAACGGGCGAAGAGGTGAAGGCAAAAACGGGCGATGGCGATCGCTTCGGTGCCAGAATTACCTACATTTTGCAAGAGCACCCGGCTGGTCTGGCACATGCCGTCAAAATTGCTCGCCCTTTCCTGGGCGATTCTTCCTTTGTCATGTATCTGGGCGATAACCTGATCCAAAATGAACTGGGTGGGTTCCTCGATCACTTTAAGGAGCAGCAGATGGATGCGCTCATTATGTTGCGTCCTGTTGTCAACCCAAGTGCCTTTGGTGTTGCCCAAGTGGATGAGCAAGGAAGAGTTGTGCATTTAGTCGAAAAGCCTAAAGTACCTCCGTCAAACTTGGCGCTGGTCGGTATCTACTTTTTCGCGCAGACGATTCATGCCTCGATCGATCGCATCCAACCCTCTCCAAGAGGTGAGCTTGAAATTACAGATGCGATCCAAAATTTGATTGACCAGCAAAAGCATGTTGAGGCACGTCAAATTGAAGGCTGGTGGCTTGACACAGGCAAAAAAGATGATTTGCTCGAAGCCAATCAGATTATTCTCGATACTTGCCTGCAATCAGATCTCTGCGGCGAACTGGACGCTCAAACCCAAATCTCTGGGCGTGTCCAGATTGGTCATGGTTCTAAGCTCATCAACTGCACGGTACGGGGACCTGTGACAATTGGCAAAGATTGCCACCTGGAGAATTCTTTTATTGGTCCTTACAGTAGTATTGCGGATCAAGTAACGCTCATTGACGCAGACTTAGAACATAGCGTGATTCTTCAAGGTGCACGGATTGTCGGCATCCATCAGCGCATTGTTGACAGTGTGATTGGACAGCGCGCCCACCTGAAAACGGCACCGCAACGTCCAAAAGCACTTCGTTTTATGATTGGCGATGACTGCCAGATTGAGCTAGCCTAGCGTCACTGGCATCACCACCCAGCCTGCTTAGTGATGCCGAGCGCTCCTCAATTTGTTCTCAATGCTCTTCGCTCCAAGGCAGTGAGTAAAACACCCCTCATCACTCACTGACCAATAGAGCGTGTTAGCCTACCCCCTATGTTGTAAAACTGCTTTGCCAATGGGTGTATTACCAGCGTCGAGAAGCCTGATATGACTAGCAATAAACCCCGTGTGCTGCTTGTAGCAGAACATGCATCGGCAAAATTTGGCGGTGAGGCGGCACTACCGCTTCACTATTTTCGAGTGCTGCGTAAACGCCAGGTTGAGGTCTGGCTGGTTGTGCATGAGCGCACGCGTGACGAGTTGAAGCTGCTTTTAGGAAAGGACTTCGATCGCGTCTACTTTGTCTATGAGACCTTTCTGCATCGGTTCTTATGGAAAATAGGCTGTCTTTTGCCACAGCGGCTAGCCTACGTAACCGTTGGCTTTGTTTCGCGCCTTATCACTCAGTTGGCGCAGCGCCTGCTCGTCAGAAAAACGGTACAACTCCACCAAATTAATGTTATACATCAGCCAATTCCCGTCTCCCCGAAAGAGCCATCGCTAATTTTTGATGTCGGTGCACCTGTCATTATTGGACCCATGAATGGCGGCATGAACTATCCACCCCCTTTTCGGTACATGCAAAGCCGCTTTGTTCATCTGTCGTTTGAAGCTGGGCGTTTGGTGGCGAACTGGTTGAATTATTTGCTACCAGGCAAGCGTCGAGCGGCAGCCTTACTGGTGGCGAATGCACGCACTCGGGCGGCATTACCCAAGGGGGCGTGTGACTGTGTGCTTGAGCTACATGAGAATGGTATTGACCTGTCACTGTGGGAGCAGAAGCTTAAACGCCGCGATGTTGCTTCCACACGATCGAGCCTAGACGTAACGGTTCGACGCACTAAGTTTGTTTTTGTGGGTCGGCTCGTCCATTGGAAAGCAGTTGACCTTTTGCTGTTAGCGTTTGAGCGCGTTGCCCAAACGTTACCTGTGGAGCTAGAAATTATTGGCGACGGACCGGAATTTGCTCGCTTGAAAGATCAGGCGATCGCCCTGGGCTTATTGCACTCAGATACTCTGCAACCGGGCGATCAAGTAAGCCTGAAACAGTCGCAACCCAGCGGTTCGGTGACCTTTCCAGGGTGGTTATCTCAAAGTGAGTGCGCTCAGCGGTTACAACAGTCGGATGTGATGGTCTTGCCTAGCATGCTGGAGTGTGGGGGGGCAGTGGTTTTAGAGTCAATGGCGATGGGCATTCCAGTTATTGCAACGAATTGGGGTGGACCTTCAGATTATTTGAATGATTCCTGTGGCATTTTAGTTGAGCCACGATCGCAGGCATTGTTTGTTGATGATCTCACAGCAGCCATGATTCGGATGGCAACGTCTCCAGAGCTGCGTCAAGCAATGGGACAAATGGGCTATTACCATGCAGTGAGCCAGTTTGATTGGGATGTCAAAGCTGATTTCATTCTAGAAATTTATCGACGTGTCTTAGACGAGTCCCTGGCTTCACGATCGGTGATCATGCCGGATAGCGCTGTTAGCAGAGTGTGAAGTGTAGAAGTGTTATAAAGCAATGCTTCCGCCAATTTACGGGGCGTTGCTTCACTGCTTGAGATGATGACCAGTCCAGCTTGAATTAATGTGAATCCTTAAACCTTATGACACGTATAGAACAAGAACAATCGTCATCCAGAACCCCACGCACCATTTTAATCACGGGTGGGGCAGGCTTTATTGGCGCTAATTTTGTGCATCATTGGTGTGCGAAGTATCCGGGCGATCGCGTCATCGTGCTCGATGCCCTTACCTATGCAGGCAACCGTAAAACGCTGGCAGCGCAAGAAGAACAGGCAAATCTACGCTTTGTACAGGGTGATATCTGCGATCGTGCATTGGTTGATGCCTTGCTAGAAGAAGAAGCCGTCGATACGATCGCGCACTTTGCCGCCGAGTCCCATGTCGATCGCTCCATTTTGGGACCTGATGCCTTTGTGCGGACGAATATCAATGGCACCTTCACGTTAGTGGAAGCCTTTCGGCAATATTGGAAAGCACAGCAGGAGCCAACGCATTTCCGCTTCCATCATGTGTCTACCGATGAAGTCTACGGCAGCCTGGGTGCGGACGATCCAGCGTTTTCTGAAACGACTCCTTACGCACCGAATAGTCCCTATTCTGCGTCGAAGGCGGGTAGCGATCACCTGGTACGTGCCTACTACCACACCTATGGGCTACCGACGCTCATGACAAACTGCTCCAATAACTACGGTCCCTACCATTTTCCTGAAAAGCTCATCCCGCTCATGTGCATCAACATTTTGATGGGCAAACCGCTACCCGTGTATGGCGACGGGCAGAACATTCGTGATTGGCTCTATGTAGGCGACCATTGCAGCGCGCTGGATATGGTGATTCATCGTGGCGCACCGGGCGAGACGTACAACATTGGTGGCAACAACGAAGTCAAGAATTTAGATCTCGTTCACATGCTGTGCGCGCTGATGGATGAACTGGCACCGGACTTGCCTGTGCGTCCGTCCAGCAAACTGATTACGTTCGTGAAAGATCGGGCAGGACACGATCGCCGCTATGCCATCAACGCCACCAAGCTGAAGACTGAGTTGGGCTGGACTCCCGCACAAACGATCGAAACGGGCTTGCGACAAACAGTGGAGTGGTATCTGGCAAACCGCGACTGGTGGCAACCACTCCTCTCTGAAGAGTACCAGGCTTACTACTCAAAGGTGTATACCAGCGTTTAGAGCAGACTTACAGCGACTACTGATTGGGTAAGCCACAGTCTGATGAATGCGGGTGTGAGGTGTAGGGTGCGGGGTGTGGTGAATGCAAATGAAAACGGCTGTAGAACGGCAGTTGGTCGATCGCACAAACAATTAATCGCGCAGACAAGCATGTGCAATAGAAACCCTGTGCGATCGCTGATTGGCGTTTATTGTACGGGTCTCAAGGCACAGAGGGCGACATCAACAGACCTCACCCATTCATTCACTTGTTGCCAAGCAAAGTGGACGAATCTCGCCACGAAGGAGTATCGTTATGGTTGAAAGCAACCTGGAGTGAGAGAAATAGCACCACATGGGAGTCACTTACCAGCGGGTCGTGCTGAAGTTAAGCGGTGAAGCCCTGATGGGTGAGCTTTCCTACGGAATCGATGCCAACATTGTGCAAGACATTGCACAAGAAGTTGCCGACGTGATTGCCAGCGGCGTACAAGTGGCGATCGTCGTTGGCGGCGGCAATATCTTCCGGGGAGTTAAAGGCGCTGCTGCGGGCATGGATCGTGCGACTGCTGACTATATTGGCATGATCGCTACCGTCATGAACGCTATGACCCTTCAAGATGCGCTAGAGCAGATTGGGGTACCAACGCGCGTTCAAACGGCGATTTCCATGCAGGAAGTTGCAGAACCGTACATTCGGCGACGTGCGATCCGCCATCTTGAAAAAGGGCGCGTAGTCATTTTTGGCGCAGGCTCTGGCAATCCTTTTTTTACCACAGACACCACGGCAGCACTGCGGGCGGCTGAAATTGGTGCTGATGTCTTATTCAAAGCAACCAAAGTTGATGGTGTTTACGACTCCGATCCACGTACAAACCCTGAGGCACGCCGTTACAAATCCCTCACCTATGGGCATATTCTCACTCAAGATCTACGGGTGATGGACAGTACTGCGATATCCTTGTGTAAGGACAACAGTATCCCGATCATCGTGTTTGACCTTTCTGTGAAAGGAAATGTGCGTCGAGCCGTTGCGGGCGAACAAATTGGAACGCTTGTCGGAGGTTCTTGTGAAGTTAGCTGACGTTGAAGAACACATGCAAAAGGCAGTTGAAGCCACTCAGCGATCGTTCAATACGATTCGGACTGGGCGCGCCAACGCCTCAATTCTCGATCGCGTCCAGGTTGAATACTACGGTGCGCCTACGCCACTGAAATCGCTGGCGAATATTAATACACCGGACGCTTCCACGATAACCGTACAGCCGTTTGACCGGAGTAGTCTGAGCTTAATTGAGAAGGCAATTTCTTTGTCAGATATTGGGTTAACGCCAAACAACGATGGCTCGACGATTCGTCTCAATATCCCACCCCTTACGAGCGATCGACGGAAAGAACTCGTCAAAATAGCGGCAAAGTATGCGGAAGAGGGGAAAGTCTCTGTTCGCAATATCCGGCGCGATGCGGTTGATTCTGTGCGAAAGCAAGAAAAGAGTAGCGAATTGCCTGAGGATGAAGCCCGCGATTTGCAGGACAAAATTCAGAAGCTGACGGACAAATACATTGCGAAAGTAGACGAAGTTTTAGCTGAAAAAGAAAAAGACATCCTGAAGGTTTAACTAACGCTTGCCTTGACCACCTCTTCAGAGACTAATGGCTGCCAACTGCCCACCAAAGACGATTCCCTGCGCTGGACGCACAATGTAGGCAACATGCATGGGGTAGCCTTCTGCATAAATGGCATCAATGCGCTTGAGGGCTACTTCACGATTTTTGTAAGAGCGTAGGGCGCGCTCTTGCCCGTTTGGATACCGAATACAAAGTTCCCAAAGCATAAATTTAACCTCACCAAATTGGTCGCAATGGGTACAGGCAAATGCCTCGCTCACTGTAAAGCTTAATTTGAGTAAAGCTTAGTTTGAGTAAAGCTTAATTTGCGCGATCGCATCCTCTTGTTCAGCCTTGCCCAGTACTGGAGTGCCAAGCCGATCACTGGTTGTTAGCAGTACTGAGTGAGGCAGCACGCTTCATGAAAGATTTATGCTTACATCCTAAGATTCTTATCGGAACTTTGCACTCCGTATAACTGGTGAATCGCATAATTGAGGCGAGTACTTAGATGGACATCCCCTGGCTCTGCTTCCAACGTATCTTCCCTGAAGCTTTGAGTGAACAATAGTCCATGCTGCCCTGAACTACGTCAATCGACTGAGGCTTAACACACGCGACTCCTGAGGATAGGATCGACTTCAGTAAAATTTCTGGCACATTTTCTAACCGCGTAGATTACAACCATACGGGGATTGTGAATCTAGTAGAGCAACCAGGAAATGATGAAACGTAGTGCGGGCATCTTGCCCACGTCGTGAGCGAGACGCTCTACGGTATTTCAAACCGTTTTTTGGTCTACTAGGAGCGTCCAACCCGCAGTCATGGGCAGTAGTAAGCGTGCTGATCTGATGCATTACCCGTTGAAAGAGGTTTCTGAACAAAGCTGCCAAGCTGCTGGCATTAAAGAACTTGAAGTGTTGAAGGAGAGTCGGTCTCATGTTTGATTGCATAGTTGTGGGAGCGGGTCCCGCCGGAGCAAGTGCGGCGTATCATTTGGCAAAGCGGGGGCGATCGGTGCTGTTGCTCGAAAAACAGTCCTTACCGCGCTATAAGCCCTGTAGTGGTGGGGTTTCTCCCGCGATCGCACAATGGTTTGACTTCGATTTTGCACCCGCGATTGATCGCAAGCTTGAAAACATCCGCTACACCTGGAAACTCGGTGATCCCGTTGATGCTAAGCTGCAAACCTCTGAGCCGATGTGGATGGTACGCCGCGATGTCTTTGATCACTTTCTGGTGCAGCAAGCGCAAAAGCAGGGCGCTGAGCTGAGAGACAGCACGGAGGCAACGGGCATTGAGTTCAAGACTGACCACTGGCAGGTAAACACTTCTGATGGAGCCATCACAGGACGCTACCTCATTGCAGCAGATGGGGCTAAGGGACCGACCTCCAAATGGTTGGGGTTCAAAGAACCGAAGCGGCGATCGGGGGCGGTGCTAGAAGTGCCAGCAGCCGATGTTGACGCGACGAAAGCCTACTTTGAGTTTGGCATGGTCAAAAACGGCTACATCTGGCGGTTTCCCAAAGCTGAGGGTTACTCACTCGGCATTGCAACGTTTCGCGGCAACGACCCTACAAACTTAACCAAATTGCTGACCGAGTATGCCCAAACGTCCGGTCTGAACGTGAAAGCAGGTCAACTCACGGCTCACACACTCTGCCTGTGGGATGGGAACCAAACCCTGCACACCCAGAATGCTCTGTTGGCTGGAGAAGCTGCCTGTGTAGTTGACCCCTTCACGGCGGAAGGGATTCGTCCGGCTATCTTCACAGGAGTCAAGGCGGCAGGCGCGATCGACGAAGCACTGGCAGGCAACGTCAACGCTCTGCAAAGCTACACAGACCTCATCAATAATGAGTGGGGGGCTGATATGGCTTGGGCACAACGACTGGCAGGGGTGTTTTACCGCATTCCTAACATTGGCTATAAGGTGGGAATCAAGCGACCTGCTGCTACTGAGCGCATCGGGCAGATTTTGTGCGGGGAGTTGCGCTATGCCGATGTGGCAAACCGTGCGCTGAAGCGGCTTAGCAGCAGTTTGATTCCAGGGATGGGGTAGCGGGAGTAGGGAGTAGGGAGTGGTTTAGAGGTAGAAATCAGGAGTCAGCCATCAGCTTTTTAGCCTTTAGCTTTCCTCATCCTTCTGCCCCCTTGCCTTCTGCTAACAACTAACAACCAACAACCAACAACTCCTCACACCTCGACAGGCACTTCAACCGCGATCGGTTCGGAGGCTGTCTGAACGCGTGGCTCGTCAGGGAAAATGATGCGCGATCGCTGGGTGCCAATCAGCGAAATCTGGGTTGTGAGCAAAAAACTGGTAAAACTGGCGATCAGAATGACAGGTACCATTGCCGTATCAGACAAAACGCTCAGAATCACCGTGCTGCTGATGGGCGTTTTGGTAATGGCAACATTCACTGCTGCCATCATGCACACCATTGCGATCGTGGGCGAGAGGTCAGGAACGCTGAGGGCGATCGCATCGCCAAACGTGGCACCTAGATAAAACAAGGGAAAGATAAAGCCACCCCGAAACCCAGAATGCAGCGTGAAGCCGATCGCCAGCATCTTGGTAAACCCGATGACGAGCAACATCGTTAGCCCTAACGTTGCGCCTGTTTCGACGATCGTCTGAATTTCTTTCTCACCAAAAAACAGCGTTTGGGGGACTGCCAGTGCCAGCAGACCAATCACCAAACCACCGAGCGTTGCCAGCAAAATGGTGTGGTGTTCTAGCCGCTTCAACAGGAAACCGATCAGCCGAAAGATCCCCACAAAGGTAACGGCTACTGCTGCACCAGCTATACCGAGCAGCAAGCCTTGGAGCAAGTTGATCAGCGCCAGCTCTGGAACGGCTGCAAAGTGGTACATGCCGCCGATCGTCAGCCCTGTATTAAACCGAAACACAAAGAAGCTGAGAATGGCGGACAGCACGGCGGGAATCAACGCTTCGTAGTATTCCAACCCGCGTCGATGGGGCAGTTCCAGTGCAAACAGTGCGCCTCCTAAAGGTGCGCCAAAAAAGGCACCCAGCGCGGCACTCATGCCGCAAAACGTTAACACGCGCGTATTCACCAGCGTGAGACGCAGCTTGCCGCCCAACCAACCGCCAAAACTGCCTAAGATCTGTACCAGCGGTGCTTCGGGTCCGGCACTGCCTCCCGCCGTGATGGAAAACAACGACGCGACAATCATCGCGGGCGTTTGCTTCACCTCAATGCGACCCGGATCATGCACTTTGTCTACGACCATCGCTACTTCACCGGGTAGCCCCATAAAGCGCAGGGTCAGCCCTACACAAAAGCCCCCGATCGTCGTCGCAATCCACACATAATGCCACGCTGGAAAAGCGACGGAAAAGAAAGGGGCGATCGCTTCTGGTACAGTGTGCCAGGTTAAATGCAGGCAAGCTTCCAGGACATAGTAATAAGCAGTTGCAACCAGACCACCCGCAACGCCAATCAGTGCCGCGCAGACGATTAACTGTTGATAGCCTAATTCATTAACACCATCGCGGCTCTGCACTTCAGCGCTTTCTGTCGTCGCTTCGTTACTTAAAGACTTGAGTACCATAGCGTTTTAGGGGATACAGGACGAGGGACGTGAATGCCACCGTAGACTCCGGACTTGGCATCATTCTCGTTTTTGATCTGGGGCTTGGATCGCTGCCTAGCACCGTCCCGTGGGGACTCTCTTCAATCCCGCTCAGACAGAAAGCGGTGGTAGCAGTGAACTCAACATATCCGCAGCCATTGTCTCTGATGTCACGCTTTCAGCGGCGATCGGGACTAATTGCACCGCACAGGCTTTAAGCTCTGGTTGAAAGGAGTCTGGGCAGGCTTCAGGATGGGTCAGGGCATTTGCTTCGGCGGTGTTTGCCCAGAGTGCGCCCCAGTGCATGGGTACAAAGACGGTTTTAGGCGCAATGGCAGTCGTAACTTTCGCTGGGAAACGAGCCATCCCTCGGCGCGATCGCACCTCTAGCCACGCACCGTTCTGAATCCCGATCGCGACAGCATCGCGAGGGTGAATCTCAATAAACGGACCATCATACATTTGACGAATTTTATCGACTCGTCCCGTGCGCGTTTGCGTATGCCAGTGCCCGTAAAGCCTGCCCGTTGTCAGCACAAACGGGTACTGGTCATCGGGTGGTTCTGCTAATCCGTGTGAGTGGTAGGCAGAAAAGTGAGCGCGACCATCCGGCGTATGAAACTGGCGATCGCCATACAATCGCTTGGCGGCAAACCGAGAAACTGCTGGCTTATGGGGGTTACGGATAAACGAGGGAAACCGCAGTCGTCCTTTTTCGTCTCGTGTGCCTTCTTCCTCTCCTTTGGGACACGGCCATTGCAGTGGACCTTCATGGCGGAGTCGATCGTGGGTGATACCTGTCATATCGCAGGGGCGACCCTGGGTCAACTGCACAAATTCAGCATGGACATCTGCCGCACCGTTAAAGGTGAACGGCTTACCAAAGCCCAATCGCCGTGCCACTTCAGCAAAAATGACCCAATCGGCACGCGCTTCACCGGGCGGTGTGCGGAACTGTGGGCACAAGGTGACACGCCGTTCAGAGTTGGTCATGGTGCCTGGTGCCTCACTCCATTGAGCGGCGGGCAGCAGCACATGAGCGTAAGGAGTCGTTTCTGTGGGGGAGTAGGCTTCTTGATAAACGGTGAAGGGCGATCGCAGCAGCGCGTGTTTCGTCCGTTCCAGGTCGGGCATACTCACCACGGGATTGGTTGCTGCGATCCAGAGAAACCCAATGGCTCCGTCTTCCAGACCTGTGATCATTTCCCAGGCAGTTCGTCCTCGCTCTGGAGAAATCTGTCCTGGCTCCAGCCCCCAAAACTGTTCGACTTCAGCGCGATCGTGAGGGTTGAAGACCGATCGATACCCTGGCAGTAAATTACATAACCCCCCGGCTTCGCGTCCGCCCATTGCATTTGGTTGCCCGGTGAGTGAAAACGGACCTGTTCCTGGTTTACCGATTTGTCCCGTCATGAGGTGCAGGTTGATGATCGATCGCACCTTCGCCGTCCCTTCACTGGATTGGTTGATGCCCATCGACCACATCGATAGCACGCGCTTCGATTCCCCCCAATACCGTGCGGCGGTTTCCAAATCTTCTACCGAAATGCCGCAGCGTTTAGCGACGATCTCTGGCTTGTAGTCCTCAATGACTTCTGCAAACGCCGTGAAGTGGTTGGTGTGTTTGGCAACAAAGACAGAATCCAGATAGCCCCGATAGAGCAGTAAATAGGCAAGTCCGTTTAGCAAGTCGATGTCAGTTCCAGGCTGGATCGCCAGATGCAAATCCGCTGCGTCTGCGGTTTGGGTTTTGCGCGGATCGACTACAATCAGCTTGACTTGTTTGTTTTGCTTGTGGTGTTTCCGCAGGCGATTAAAAATAATGGGATGGCACTCAGCCGCATTGGTGCCAATCAAAAAGGCACAGTCTGTCAAATCCAGATCGTCATAGCAGCAGGGAGGTCCATCGGCACCAAAGCTTTGCACGTAGCCCGCGACCGCCGAAGACATGCAGAGGCGCGAGTTGGCATCAAAATTGTTCGTGCCGAGAAAGCCTTTCATGAGCTTCTGCGCCACATAATAATCTTCGGTGTTGAATTGCCCAGAGCCGTACATACAGAGAGCATCGGCTCCTTGCGTTGCACGGACGGTTTGGATGCGATCGACCACGCGCCCCAACGCTTCATCCCACGTAGCACGGCGAAAGGGTTCATGCAGCGAATCGCGCACCATTGGATGCAGCAAGCGATCTTTGTGCAATGACTCGGTAATCGTGGCACCTTTGACACAAACCATCCCCTGGCTAGACGGGTGAGATCGATCGCCCCGCGCCTGCCAGATAGGAGTGCCCTGCTTGTCGCGGTTTACGGTCTTACCGGGTACTGCTGGCGGCAACACTTCGAGACCACAGCCAACGCCACAGTAGGGACAGAGGGATCGAGTGGGGTCAGTCATCGGCACTATCCATCCATTGCATCAGAGAGATTCAAAAGCGGACGCGTGTGGTCTCTAACCTGCAAGCGGAGACAGGGAATATGGTCTAACAGGGGGATCGTGCTGCTGTGAGTACGCACTTCTAAGAGCGCATCGGGAAGTGCTTCAAATAACAACCGCTGACGAGGAAACACAACCCGTTCAAACAACCAGTTCGGGACGTTGATGATGCGGGCAATTTGTACCTGATTGGTAACGTTCTCGTAATAGCAGAGAATACGATCGGACCAGTTTTCGGGCAGTGTGGAAGAGGTCTGAGCCATGACTAAGAGCTGTTTATTTGGTTTACTATTTGTTTTACAGGGGGCTAACTGCGAACAGGCAACACAAATCAAACAGGCGAGCACTCACGTTCAAGCTCGATCGCCGCTACCCAACGTCATCATGGGCAAAGCGGTGATACAGGAAGTCGAGTGCATAGTTGCGTAACTCGTAGTATTTTGGATCTTCCATCACGAGGGTACGATTGCGTGGGCGTGGAAAGGGAATCGTCAAAACCTCACCGATCTTGGCCGCTGGTCCATTGGTCATCATGACCAGGCGATCGCTCAGCAACAGTGCCTCGTCGATGTCGTGGGTGATCATCAACACGGTCACGCGGTACTCCGTCCAGATTTTGAGCAGTTCTTCTTGCAGTTCTTCCCGCGTAATCGGGTCGAGTGCGCCAAAGGGTTCATCCAGTATCAGTACCTGAGGACGCAGTGCCAGCGCACGAGCAATGCACACTCGTTGCTTCATCCCACCAGAGAGTTGTCCTGGCTTTTTGTGTGCTGCTTCGGTCAACCCAACCAGCGCGAGATGGTCGTTCGCAATCTTCTCTTTCTCGGCTTTGGGCTTGTCGGGCCACACCGAATGAATGCCCAGGTAGATATTCTCAAACGCCGTCAGCCAGGGCAGAAGGGAATAGTTTTGAAACACCACCATGCGATCGGGACCGGGCTTGGTGATGCGCTTGTTTTGTAGCCGTACTTCACCTATTGTCGGCACCCGAAAGCCCGACACCATATCCAGCAGAGTTGATTTGCCGCAACCCGAATGACCGATGAGACAAACAAACTCACCTTCATTCACCGTTAGATTGATCCCATCCAGGACAACATAATCGTCACCAGACGTGGGATAGGCTTTGGTCAGGTTTTCAATCACCAAAAACGGCTCGGACGTAATGGGTGACTTGGGTTCTAAGAGTGTGCTGTTGACTGTTTGCATAGGGGGGAGGAGTTTTGAGTTGAACCAGTTGTTGGTTGTTAGTTGTTGGTTGTTAGTTGGTGGTTGTTAGTTGTTGGTTGTTGGTTGTTAGTTGTTAGTGCATGAGCTTTTCCTGACTCCTTCTAAAAACTAAAAACCAAAACTTTGTACATGAGCTTTCCTGACTCCTTCTAAAAACTAAAAACTAAAAACTTCCTTATCTTCAGCCTTCCTTCTTTCCTGCTCCAACGCCTAAACGGTGGCTGTTGCCAGAGCATCGATCGCGACTTCTTCGATGCGAAGGTCGCGTTTGATTGTCAAACTGTTGAGATAGCCAATGGGGTCATCTGGGTTAAAGACCGTGCCATCACTGAAATGAACGGGACCGCGATTCGGCTCCATATCTGACAAACCGAGGTCGCGCGCCGCTTCACCAAACACATCGACTCGACGCACGCGATCAAGCACGTCAACCCAATTTTTGGGAAAGGGGGTGAGACCCCAACGGGCAAACTGGGTCATAATCCATAACCCTTCGACGCGATAGGGACAGTTGGTTTGATCGACATAAAACTGGTTGAAGCGGGGCAGATTTTCTGGCTCGGCATCCAGGCTGCGGACATAGGGATCAACCAAACCCGGGCGAAGAAATTCAGGTTTTGCGCCGACGTATTCAGGGCGGCTCAGCAACTCGGCAAGTTCTTCGCGGTTGCGGCGATCGTCGCAGTATTCGCAGGCTTCCAGCAGCGCTTTCACCAGCGCCAGGTGCGTGTTGGGGTATTGGTTTGCCCAGTCTTCTCGCACCCCTAAGACCTTTTCTAAATGCCCTGCCCAGATATCAAAGTCAGTAGCGATGACAAAGCCTAGCCCTTCCTGTACCGCATGGGTGTTCCAGGGTTCGCCAACGCAGTAGCCGTCGATGCTGCCTGCTTTCAGAGTTGCCACCATTTGCGCGGGTGGAATCACCGTCAGGCTCACGTCGGTGTCAGGGTCAATGCCACCAGAAGCTAGCCAGTGACGCAGCAGCAGGTTGTGCATGGAGGATGGATGCACGACTGCCAGGGTGTGGATTTTGTCTGGTGTTTGAGCGATCGCCTCCTTAAAATCTGCCAATGTTCGCACGCCAGCATCATACAGTCGCTTGCTGAACGTAATCGCGTTGCCGTTCCGACTAAGCACCAGCCCCGTCACCGTTGGCAGCGGGGTTTTGCCGCCCATCCCTAATGTCATCGCTAGCGGCATCCCGGCTGTCATTTGCGCGGCATCCAGGCGCTTGGAGGCGACACCTTCTGCAATGGCTTTCCAACTGGGTTCTCGCGAGAGGGTTACTTCTTCCAGCCCATGTTTTTGGAAGAACCCTTTTTCTTTGGCGATCACCAATGGCGCACAGTCAGTTAGCGGCACAAAGCCCAGCTCCAGGTTGACTTTTTCTAAACCATTGCGAGCGATCGCGGCAGTTTGCACGACCTTACGCTGTTTAGCTTTCTTCTGCTGATTGAGGAAATAGACAACCTCTGCTCGCAGCGCATAGTAATTTGGATGGTTGACCACCTTGAGGCGATCGCGGGAACGGGTAAACGGGACATCCAGCACCTGCCCAACGTAAGACTCAGGACCATTGGTCAGCATGACAATGCGATCGGACAGCAGCAGCGCTTCATCCACGTCGTGCGTCACCATGATGCAGGTCAACTGATGTTCATCGGCAATTTGCATTAGCTGATCTTGCAAACTGCTGCGGGTCAGGGCATCCAGCGCACCGAAGGGTTCATCCAGCAAGAGAAGTTTGGGACGAATGGAGAGAGCACGGGCGATCGCGACTCGTTGTTTCATCCCTCCAGACAGTTGACCTGGCTTTTTGTCGGCAGCTTGGCGCAGTTTTACCAGATCAATGTGGCGCTCGATGATGTCATGGCGCTCAGCCGCAGGCAGGTCTTTCAGCACGCGATTGACTGCCAGAGCGATGTTCTCGCGCACGGTCAGCCAGGGCAGAAGGGAATAGTTTTGAAACACCACCATGCGATCGGGACCGGGCTTTGTCACCTGCCGCCCTTCCAGCACTACGCCGCCCTGGGTCGGGCTGTTTAGACCTGCAATGATGTTCAGCAGCGTGGATTTGCCGCAACCAGAGTGACCTAGCAGCGTAATAAACTCGCCCTTTGTGATATCGAGGGTAATGTTTTTGAGCGCGATGTACTTAAGACCATTCGGTAACGGAAAAACCTGATCAACGTGATCAACTTCAACAAAGGAAGACATGGCAACTATGAAGAGGTGAGGGGTGACAAGAACAACGCAGCAATAAAGCAAGGCTCAAGCATGAAGACCGAATGACCCTCATTTTTGAACATCAACCGCATCTATTTCTGCTCTCCAGAAACAACCAACGAGGAGATGAAGGTGATCAACTTATCCAACAGCAAGCCCACAATGCCGACATAGATAACGGCTAAAATCACTTCACTGAGGTTGCCGCTGTTGTAGGAATCCCAAATAAAGAAGCCAATGCCAACACCGCCTGTGAGCATTTCTGCTGCGACGATCGCCAGCCAGGATAGCCCTACCGCAATTTTCAAGCCTGTGAAAATATAGGGTACGGTCGCAGGCAGCAGAATCTTCGTGAAATATTCCACCTTAGACAACTGCAACACCTTGGCAACATTTGTGTAGTCCTGCGGAATCTGCTGTACGCCCACCGCCGTGTTGATGATGATGGGCCAGATTGCCGTAATAAAAATCACAAAAATGGCCGATGGATTTGCTTGCTGAAACGCCGCCAGGGAAATGGGTAGCCACGCCAGCGGTGGAATGGTTCGCAACACCTGAAAGATAGGATCTACGGCGCGGTACAGCAGCGCCACAGCACCGATTAAAATACCCACGCTAATGCCCACTGCTGCTGCCAGGGTGTAGCCGATCGCCACCCGATTCAAACTAGCCCACAACTGCCAGAACAGCCCGACATCCGAGCCACCGCTATCAAAAAAGGGATCAATAATCAGCGGATCCCAGGTGTCCTCTAGGACTTTCAATGGGCTGGGCAGACTTGCGCCGTCGCCTGATGTCAAGAGTTGCCAAATCAGCACAAACACGCTGAGCGCAATTAATGATGGGAATAGCCCCTTTGCTTGCTTACCAATGAGGGTAGCAATGCGTTGTGGATAGGCGCTTCTGGCGCTACCAAAGTCTACTCTTGTTGCCATGTTGCAGGTTCACTCCAGATGAGGTTGCAAGTTTCGTGACGCAGAAAAGTGGAAGATTCGCTGTCTAGGAAAAGCTCTGTGGTTGAACGAGACAAAAGGCAAAGATGCGTCTAGAAGAGGGGTTCAGCCATTTGTCAACTGACAAACTGACTGAACCCCTGAAGCTTACGCCTTTTTGATTTTGAGGCTCTTCAAATACGCGCTGGGGTCTTCTGGATCGAACTTGACCCCATCAAAAAAGGTCTCCACCCCACGCGAGGTGCTCTTAGGAATGGCGGCAGTTTGCCCGATCGCCTTCGCCGCTTCCTTCCATAAATCTTCGCGGTTGACCGCATCCACCAGTTTTTTGGTATCGGTATCTCCAGGCAAGTAGCCCCAGCGAATATCTTCAGTTAAGAACCAGAGATCGTGGCTCTTATAGGGGTACGAGGCATTCTCAGCCCAGAATTTCATCAGGTGAGGGCTATTCTCGACGACCTTGCCGTTGCCATAGTCAAACTTACCCTGCGCCCGTTCCACAATGTCTTTCGTAGGCACCTTAAACCACTCTCGTTTGGAGATGATTTTGCACATCTCTTCTTTGTTTTCGGGCTTATCGCACCAAATCTGCGCTTCCTGCACCGCCATTAAGAGTGCTTTGGCAGCCTTGGGGTTTTTGTCTACCCAATCAGCTCGCATACTAAAGGCTTTTTCGGGGTGATTATTCCACAACTCTCCGGTGGTAAGCGCAGTCAATCCTAATCCCTGGTTCACCAATTGGGCATTCCACGGCTCTCCCACACAAAAGGCTTCCATATTGCCAACTTTCATATTGGCAACCATTTGAGGCGGTGGCACCGGAATCGTTGAAATATCTTTATCGGGGTTGATGCCACCCGCTGCCAGCCAGTAGCGCATCCATAAGTCGTGCGTACCGCCAGGGAACGTCACGGCTGCTTTGATTTCCTTACCCGTTGACTTCGCTTTTGAGAACGCGTCCTTTAAAGGAGCGCTATCTAACCCCAGCTTGATATCTTTATAAGTATTGGCGACCGAAATACACTGACCGTCAACATTAAGACGCGCCAGGATATACATCGGCACCTTATCGCCTTTCGTGATCTTGCCGGTTGAAATCAGGTAAGGCATCGGGGACAGGATGTGTGCACCATCAATGCCACCGCCAGCCGAACCCAGCACCAGATTATCGCGGGTGACGGGCCAGGATGCCTGCTTGACAACTTCAACATCTTTCATGCCGTACTTCTCGAAGTACCCCTTTTCTTTGGCAATGATGAGTGGGGCAGAGTCAGTCAGCGCGATAAAGCCCAATTTTGCTGTGGTGACTTCAGGCGCATCGGCTGCACTAACATTGACGGCTGGAACCGCACTCGATGTGCTTTCGGTTTTGGCTGATTTAGACGATCGACAACCATTGACAAACAGGGCAGTCGCAGCCGTTGCGCCTGTTGTGAGAATGAACTTCCTTCTTGAGAACCGGGTCATCATCAATGCTCCTAAATAATCTGTCCTAAATACACTCTGGGGTCCCATCTGAACCCCATGCTTGCTGCGGCGATCGGCGCTTTGACGCTAAACAATCGTTGCCACAGCACGATCGCGCTGTGCGATCGCATTCATCAACACCATTCATCAACACCATTCATCACCACCAAAATTAGCTGCCAACGACTACTTGCTGACGGGGTTTGGCACTAAAGTGCTGCATCAACAAATCTCGCAGTACGGGTTTGAGATCGCTACAGGGAATGCCTTTGGTGACGCAAGTGCCGAGTACAGCATCCTTGCCAACTTTGCCGCCCATGTAAATATCGACTCCCTCAACGGTTTTTCCATCCTTCCGAACCTTGGTACCCATCAAACCGATGTCAGCAACCTGCGGTTGTCCACAGGAGTTGGGGCAACCCGTCCAATGAATGCGGACGTGCTTGGGCGTGTCTAACTCAGCTTCCAGTTCACTGATTAATGCCAAAGCCCGATTCTTGGTTTCAATCAAGGCAAAGTTGCAGAACTGACTGCCTGTGCAGGAAACGAGCGATCGCAACAACGGGGCTGGCTTGACAGAGAATTTTGCGAGCAGTGGCTCTTGCAGAAGCGACTCCAGGCGCGAGTTGGGCACGTTGGGGAGAATGACATTCTGTTCCACCGTGAGCCGAATTTCGCTGCTGCCATAGACTTCAGCCAGTCGCGCGAGATCAAACATATCGGCGGCAAAGAGACGACCGATCGGCACATGTAGCCCGACATAGTTCAGCCCTGGCTGCTTCTGACCATACACGCCGATGTGGTCGCGCTTTTCCCAGAGAATCTCATCTTTTTCAGCCTCGCTGGAGAGCGTTTGTCCCATCTGGGTTTCGACTGCGCTACGCAGTTTTTCCACACCCCATTCGTCAATCAGCCACATCAGGCGTGCCTTCTGGCGATTGGCGCGCAAGCCGTGGTCACGATAGATGATCAGGATGGCTTCACAAAGCGCCACGACCTGATCGGGTGCTACCCACACATTCAAAGGAATCGCGGCTTCACAGCGTTTACCTGAAAAGAAGCCACCCACTAGAACGTTAAAACCTAAATTGCCATCTTTATAGGCAGGCACAAAGGCAATGTCGTTAATCTCGGCGTGAACCGAGTTGTCGCGGCAACCTGCGATCGCAATATTAAACTTGCGCGGCAGGTTGGAGAAGGTAGGATTGCCCTGTCCTTTGTTTGTAATCAGGTCTTGCACCTGGCGAATCAACTCGCGGGTATCCATCAACTCATCCGCATCAATGCCAGCAACGGGAGAACCTGTAATATTGCGTACATTGTCCATCCCAGACTGAATGCTGGTCAAATCAGCCGCTTCAAGACGGCGAAAAATATCGGGCACATCCTCAATCCGAATGCCGCGTAGCTGAAGATTTTGGCGTGTGGTAATGTCGGCGTTGCCATCATCCCCATAGCGCTGTACGACTTCTGCCAGCACCCGCATTTGAGTACTGGTGATGATGCCACAGGGTAGCCGCAGCCGCATCATAAACTTGCCAGGAGTCACCGGACGAAAAAAGACACCCATCCATTTCAAGCGATGGTCGCGATCGGTTTCATCCATCGCTTCCCACCCAATTTGAGCAAAATGCTCTAGCTCAGCTTTGACTGCCAAGCCATCTTTTTCAGCTTTGAGTTTTTCAAATTTATTCAGACTCGTTGCTGGCACTGTGCTGGTCATAAGACTTGCCCCTTGGGTCTGCACTTCAAGCTATGCTTGTGACTATGAAATCAGCTAGAGACGCGAAAGACTGTTCAGCGTCAACCAAATCTGCTCTACGTTCTGCCTAGGGGCAACGGGTGCCCACTGCATTGCGTCGTTGAAGTTAACGTAAGCTGGCTGTTCACAAAAATTCGTATCTTTAGTCACAAAATATTTCTGTTTATGAATTTTTCGCATTGACGCAATGCGGTTTTAGTATTCAGCGTTAGATCCAGTTGGAAAGTCCCTACGTTCGACATGACCAATCAAACACCCTTAGATCGACTAGACCGTATAGAAGAAATGCTGGCGGTGCTGATTACTCACACAGATGCCACCGATCGCCGAATTAATCAGCTTACAGAGAACCAGTTGCTTCTTCAGCAAGACATTTCCTTGCTTGTCCACCGAGTCGATCGATTGGGCGATCGGGTTGACCAGGTTGCAACCACCATTGAAGCAATCGGGCAGCAGGCAGAGCAGGATAGAAGCCAAGCCGCGATCGATCGTGCCGAATTTCGCTCGACAGTGCAGCAAATCTTAGAAGCGTTACAGGCGAGCTTTGGAGGTAATGGGCACAGTGGCAGTTAGACCGACACGCCACTGTGCAGCATCTTTGAAGCATTCATCATCTTTCTGTGAAATGACGATTCATTTCCGCATCGATAGGGGATTTCAGCAAGAAATTCTGGCGATCTGTAGGGACGTTACATGTAACGTCCCTACAACGAACAAAACGTTGCGTTTACAGGGCGATCGCGGCTTGACAGCAGTACCTCCATTCAACGTGTTTACTTCAAGACTGACAGCAGGTTGATGCGATGACACTGAGCGATCGTCTCCACCAAATTCTCACTGCATCCCCTGTTGGCGACGTACTGCCAGCAATGGCTCAGCTCAACTTACCTGACTGGTGGTTAGCAGGAGGGGCTGTGCGTAATACGGTATGGCGATCACTCTTTGCTGACTGTCGGTTAACGATCAACGATTTTGATCTGGCGTTTTTTGATGAAAGCGGTCGTCGTGATCAAGAACTAACCGCTAAAGCAGCTCTCACCGCTCAATTCCCTGACTATGTGTTTGATGTCAAAAACCAGGCTAGCTTTGCCCGCTGGCGTTCTGGTCGTAGACCCTACAGCAGCACAGAGGATGGCATTGCTGATTGGCTTCACACGGCGACGGCTGTTGGCGTGCGCTGTAACGCCCAAGGTCAATGGAGCTATTTCATGCCCTATGGCTTAGACGATCTCTTCAACGGCATCATCCGACCGACCCCAGCCCATAGGCAAAACCCTGATGCAGAGCATAAAGCGGCATCGTTTCTAGAAAAATGTGCTTGCTTGCGGATCGCTCAGTCTGATGAATGAAGCAGCAATTGTTTGAGCGATTAGCTTTTGCCGATCAGCACCGCATTCGCCAGCCCATAAGTGCAATAGCCTTTGGCAAAGTGTTGGTTATGATGCTGCAACCAACTAAGTGGCTGAAGCATTACATCAAACTTTGTTGCGAAATGTAAATAGCTGCTCCTGTCATTTATATTTCTTAAAACCTGGTCGCTATACGCAAAGGAGCTTTGACAGTAAGGCATTTGGAGGAACGTGTCGATCGTTTCCTGCTTTAATACTGGCTCGATTAAGAAAAATTTGTATCCGTATGAACCAAAATTGGGCAACTTAAAAGGAGTAGACAGTGCCTCTCCTGTAATCAAGCGTTATGATAGGGGCTGAATTGATAAACGTTTGTAACAAATTATCAATGATTGTTTCCACCACTGGTTTAACCAGAATAAAAGCGTCGTTCACCGAGAAGCTTTTCTTCGGAAACGAACCCAGTGCCGAACTGATCGCCATTTTGCTGGTGTATTTCGTACAGGGCATTCTGGGGTTAGCGCGCTTGGCGGTCAGCTTCTTTTTGAAAGATGATCTGGGGCTGAGTCCGGCTGAGGTATCGGCGCTGGTTGGAGTGGCCGCTCTACCCTGGATGGTGAAGCCATTATTCGGCTTTATCTCAGATGGCTTGCCCATTTTTGGCTATCGACGGCGACCCTATTTAATCTTGTCAGGTCTGCTGGGCGTGCTGTCCTGGGTTGCTTTAGCCACGATCGTCCATTCTGCATGGGCTGCAACGCTGGCGATCGCACTGGGTTCCCTTTCTGTTGCCTTTAGCGATGTCATTGTCGATTCGATCGTCGTGGAGCGGGCACGGGGCGAATCGTTGGGTAAATCCGGTTCGCTGCAATCCCTTTGCTGGGGTTCATCGGCTTTAGGAGGCATCCTGACGGCGTATTTCAGCGGCTCGTTGTTGCAGCACTTCAGCACCCAAACGGTGTTTGCGATTACGGCAACCTTTCCCCTCATCGTCTCCCTCGTCGCGTGGATGATTACCGAAACGCAGGTGGTCGATCGGATGAATTGGTCGCTGGTGTGTGAGCAGTTTGGGCAACTCCGTCAGGCAGTCAGCCAGAAATCGATCTGGATGCCGACCGCCTTCCTTTTTCTCTGGCAAGCCATGCCCACGGCTGAATCTGCCTTTTTCTTTTTCACCACCAATGAGCTGGGGTTTGAGCCAGAGTTTTTGGGACGGGTACGGCTTGTCACTAGCCTTGCATCGCTACTGGGCATCTGGTTTTTCCAGCGCTTTCTCAAAACCGTACCGTTTCGCGTCATCTTCGGCTGGTCTACGGTGATTTCCGCCGCTCTGGGCATGACAACCCTGCTGCTGGTGACCCACGCAAACCGTGAACTGGGCATTGACGATCGCTGGTTCAGCCTGGGTGACAATTTGATCCTCACGGTCATGGGGCAGATTGCCTACATGCCCATTCTCGTCCTGGCAGCGCGGCTTTGTCCCCCCGGTGTAGAGGCAACCTTTTTTGCGCTGCTGATGTCCGTGGTCAACCTGGCGGGTCTGCTGTCTTACGAATCAGGCGCATTTCTCATGCACTGGCTCGGCATCAGTGAGCATAATTTCAGCAACCTGGCGCTTCTAGTAATCATTACCAACCTCTCAACGCTGCTGCCATTGCCCTTTCTAGGCTGGTTGCCCCGCGCTGAGGAGACGACTGAAACCACCTCTACACTTCACCCCGTCCCGATGATCGAAGCCGATTCCTCCTCCTCCAGGCATCTGGGACAACCCTTTTTGCCTGACCTGATGACCGAGTTTGTACCCAACGTCAGAAAGCCTGAGCCAGTAAGGGGTGAGGAGTGAGGAGTGGAATCAGTTGTAAAGCCTTTCCTGCGGAACGCTCTGCGAACGGCATGGCTTCGCTAGAGTTTTTAGTTGTTGGTTGTTAGTGCATGAGTCTTGGTTGTTAATACACAAGCCATTCCTAACTCCTTCTAAAAACTAACAACTAGCAACCAAAAACTCTTCCTGCCTTCTGCCTTTCTAACCACCAACAACCAAAAACTAAAAACTTTCCAGTTTCAATGCAAAGCTTTCAGCTAAATGAACGGGCATCGACTGTGCCTCCCACGCTGTCCTACGATCGCGCCGAGTGGCAAAAGGGCTACCGCTCCCTTAAGCAAGAGTTTGATTATTGGATCGATGATATTGAAGGCAAAATTCCGCCTGAGCTGCATGGCACGCTGTTCCGCAATGGACCAGGGATGCTGGACGTGAACGGGCAGACGATTCACCATCCATTTGATGGGGATGGAATGATTTGTGCGATCGCCTTCCATAACGGTCGCGCCCATTTTCGTAATCGCTTCGTTCGCACAGAGGGCTATGTTGCCGAACAAGCAGCAGGACGCATCTTGTATCGCGGTGTGTTTGGGACACAAAAGCCCGGTGGCTGGCTAGCAAACGCCCTGGATTTTCGCCTCAAGAATATTGCCAATACCAACATTCTCTACTGGGGTGGAAAACTGCTGGCACTGTGGGAAGCTGCCGAACCCCATCGGCTTGATCCTGCCACGTTAGAGACGTTGGGACTCGACCAATTAGATGGCGTGTTGCAGCCCGGTGAAGCGTTTGCAGCGCATCCCTGGATTGATCCTGCTTGCAATCAAGACGATGGCGCGCCCTGTCTGGTCAATTTCTCCATCAAGCCCGGACTGTCTTCTACTATCACGCTGTTTGAGTTCAATTCCGATGGCGCACTGCTGCGAAAGCATTCCCACTCGACACCAGGGTTTGCGTTCATTCACGATTTTGCCATCACTCCAAACTACGCCATCTTCTTTCAAAATCCGGTTAGCTTTAATCCACTTCCCTTTCTGTTGGGTCAGCGGGGGGCTGGTGAGTGCATCACCTTTAACCCTGAGAAGCCGACGCGGATTGTAGTAGTTCCCAGAAAGGATAAAGGAGCTTTAGGAAAGGATAAAGGCTTAAGGATAAAGGATAAAAATTCGGCTTTAGCGTTTGAAACTCATGCTGGTTTTGTGTTCCATCATGCGAATGCGTTTGAAGATGGACGTGAAATTGTGATTGATTCAGTTTGCTACGGTTCGTTACCTGCTGTAGAGGCAGAGTCGGACTTTCGGGAAACCGATTTTGAGGCACTGGCACCAGGGCAACTCTGGCGCTTTCGGCTCAATTTGGAAACCCAGGCAGTGCAACGATCGCTCCTGGAAAGCCGTTGCTGTGAGTTTCCTTACGTGCATCCGGCAAAAGCGGGTCGATCGCACCGTTACATCTTCATGGGCGCGGCTCATGCAGCAGATGGAAATGCACCGTTGCAGGCGATCGTCAAAATTGATGTGGAAACGGGTGAACGCCAACTCTGGAGTGCGGCACCCCACGGCTACGTCAGCGAACCCATCTTTGTCCCGCGAACGCCCTCTGCCTTTAAGAATGGATTACCCTCAGCCGATCTGACGGGTGCAGAAGATGATGGCTGGCTGCTAACCCTGGTGTATGACTCCGCCCATGAGCGATCGGATGTGGTGATCCTGAATGCACGCGATTTACATCGGGAGCCTGTTGCTCGTCTGCATTTGAAGCATCATGTGCCGTATGGCTTACATGGTAGCTTTACACCCCGATACTTTGAGTGTGAATCAGTGAGGAACCGCTAGGATGAAATGACGAATGTCGCTTTTTCTGTAGGGACGTTACATGTAACGTCCCTACAAAAGGAAACCATCTCTAACTGCTAATTAGGACAACCAGTGAAAAAGCGGGTTACGCTCACATTTCCAAAGCGATCGGTTCAAATGCCCGTCACCTATCGGTTGGCGAAAGATTTTAACGTGGCGGCAAATATTATTCGCGCTCAGGTTGCGCCAAACCAGGTGGGCAAGCTCGTCGTCGAGCTGTCGGGGGATATTGATGAACTGGATGCTGCCCTTGACTGGATGCGATCGCAAGATATTGGCGTGTCGTTCTCAAACCGCGAAATCATGATTGATGAAGAGGCGTGTGTGCATTGTGGGCTTTGCACGGGCGTTTGTCCCACTGAAGCGCTGAAGCTTGATCCAGACTCATTTAAGTTAACCTTTACCCGATCGCGCTGCATTGTCTGTGAACAGTGCATTCCTACCTGTCCGGTGCAGGCAATTTCGACTAATTTGTAGTTGGAGGCAGGAGGCAGAAGGCAGGAGGCAGAAGGAGGGATGAGGGATGAAGGATTAAAAGCTGACCGCTGACCGCTAGAGGGTGGGAAAAAGGCAGGAGGCAGAAGGCAGGAGGCAGGAGGCAGGAGGCAAAGCCATGTTTATTGGGAGATGACCATGACGATCTATCCCAAAAGTGGTATTGCTACGCATTGGAAGAGAACGCGGCGGCATAGAAAAGCGGGCGATCGTACGATCGCCCGGTGGGTTGCTTTAACTTGATGGTTTTACGCTGACGTTGATGGCTTTGTGCTGAACGCTGAATGGAAGATACACCCACACTGGGTTTAGCGGGTTTCCCAGTGACCTTCTACCCACTTGCGACCGATGCCCAAAAAGCCAGATTCCCAATGACCAGGAATCCAGACTCGTCGCTCACGGCGATTTTCGTCCCGACGCAACGTTTCTCGACGGGCTTCTTCTCGACGAAGTGCCTCGCGTCGATCGTTGTCCCGGTCACGTCGATTGTTGTCCTGATCGCGCCAATTGTTATCGTAGCGCTGGGCAACGATGGCAGGAATCTGTCGTTCTGCCGCTGGAATCACTTCGGCAGAGGCAGACTGAGCCATCAGCGCGATCGTGCTGATGGGGAGTGCGGCGATCGGCAGTGCCAGTAGGGTGACTGCAAGTTTACGATTCATCATCAAACATCCTTGCGACGTGTACTCTGTTAGGACATTTCTGCGTGTACGAAGGTTTAAGGCAAACTAACATCTCAGCCCTAAGATAGAGTGAGATGCCTGTTGCCTACGGGTCTACGCGTGGCGTGTCGGCAGGAGTGTTCCTCACAAATTTGAGATCACCGCACAGCCCCTAGAAACAAGAATCGGTAATTCTGTAGGGGCTTAGGGCGTGTCATCAATTAGCTCCGAAACCTTGCAATATCAGCAATGCCACGCCCGTCCCAACACACCAGGCTAGGGGCTGGAACCCTTACTGCAAGCAATGTGTAGTAGTAATTGATGACAGCCCCTAGCAGTCGGCAGGTATGCTTTCGGTTGTAGCAGAGGTTTTCGCCCGTAGCTTGCTTCCCGTAGGGTCTGCTAAGCCCGTACGATTGGCTTTGCTCTCACCGAGCAGCAAGCGCTTGTCCCTACAGGGTCGATCGCCGTTCTACCCTTGTTTCGGTTTGCTCTGACGGTTCGCAAGGGCTTGAATCGCAAAGAGCGCGACCCCAATCAGCACAAATGAGAAAATCGTGGTTAGCGTGCCGAGGGCGTATAAGGCTGGGGAGGTCACGTTGGTTGTCATGCCAAAGATTTCCAGCGGCAGTGTGTTAGTCTCGCCCGAAATCAGCGACGTGCGAGTGAACTCATCATATGAAAGCGTAAAGCCCAGTAACCCTACCCCAACGACGCTAGAGGCAATCAACGGAAATACCACCTGCCAAAATGTGGTGGATTCACTCGCGCCCAAATCCCGTGCGGCTTCCTCATAGGCAGGATTGAAGCGTCCAAAAATGCCCAGCATAATCAAGAACGCAAACGGCAATGTCCAGGTTAGATGTCCTGCCAGCGCCGACGAATACCATTGATTGTCAATACCGACCAGACCGAAGACAATGCCGATAC
This sequence comes from Lyngbya sp. HA4199-MV5, assembly GCA_019359375.1. Classification (GTDB taxonomy): domain Bacteria; phylum Cyanobacteriota; class Cyanobacteriia; order Leptolyngbyales; family Leptolyngbyaceae; genus Stenomitos. The sequence goes on along the minus strand of JAHHHL010000044.1, from coordinate 18,653 downwards.
CGAGTGAAATCAGAATGCTTGGCACAATCAGGCTAGAAATGGTCAAGTAAAAGACCAGATTTGAGCCTTTGAAACGACTGCGGAAGGCGAGACCTGCCATCACGCTGAAGATGACGGTGATGACCATCACGATGAGACCCAGAGTGAGCGATCGCCAAAACGCTTCCACAAAATTCCCCACGCGCTGTTCACCAAATACTGCCCCCAACCAGTAGAAGCTAAAGCCACGCATGGGAAAGGTCAACTGTCCCTCTGGTCCTTGCAGTGAGAGCAGAAACACGGCAAACATTGGACCGTACAAAAACAGCACAAAGAGTCCAAAGAATCCTGTCAGGAGATAATGCGAAAGTGGTTTCTTTTTTGTCTCAGCCATGACTTAAAGTTCCTTGCGAATATCGACAACGCGGAGAATGGAAAAGACGATGATGAGAGCAATGATGAGCAGCACAACGGCATTAGCGGCAGCCATCGGATATTGCAAACTGTCGAGTTGGTTCTTAATCAGATAGCCGACAGAAGATGATTTGCCGCCGCTCATGATCCGCATCGTGGCAAATTCACCCATCACCAGCGTGACGACAAAAATGGAACCGATCGCAATACCTGGTGCAGATAAGGGCAAAATGATTTCTTTTTGAATCTGAAACGGCGAAGCTCCGGCATCTTCGGCAGCGGAAACTAAATTGCGATCAATCCGCACCATGCTATTGAAAATGGGTGCCACCATAAACAGTGCATAGAGATGCACCATCGCCAGCACCACCGAGAAGTCAGAGAAGAGGAAAATTTCCACAGGTTTTTGAGTCAAATGCAATCCCATCAAGGCATTGTTGATTAGCCCTTCCCTCCCTAGAAAAGGAATCCAGGAAATCATGCGGATGATATTGGAGGTGAGAAAAGGCACGGTGCAAATGAGAAACCAGATGGTTTGCCATTTAGGGTTCTTGATGTGGAATGCCAAAAAGTACGCCACGGGATAGCTGATGAGCAGACACACTGACCAGACGAGGAACGCGAATTTGAACGTATTGAGATAGGTGGACAGATACACTTTGGATGTAAAAATGCCCAAATAATTGTTCAACGTAAAGCCAGGAGTCATGGCAAAGCCATTGAAGTTCCAGAAACTTACGGTGACGATCGCGGCGATCGGCAACACCAAAAACAGCAGAAACACAATGGTTTGCGGTGCCGCCAGCAGATACGGTTGCCAGGTCTTCCAGGGAAAAGGTTTGGCACGACTACGACGAGCAGGCTGAGCAGGCGTTGGGATGTTTTGAGTGGCTGTCATACGGTTCACCTTGGCGAGAGGGTTGAACAAAAAGGCGCGATCGCGTTGAATTTAGATCGATTGAGCGCTCGATACATTATGGAAACCAGGGTCATTTCATCTAAGCATTAAGTCCTGTTAGCAACAGATGTGATAGCGGATGAAGCGGATCAGGGAGTGACAAAAAGCGAAAAAAGTATCTGTTTCATCCGTTCCCATCCGCTGCTCACCCATCGTTTGTCAGAATGAAAAGCCCTCATATGGAAACGAAGTCGAGACGTTGATTGGATTCAAAAAAATGGTGGAAACCTTGCTCCTCTTAAGTTAGAGTGATTGCGTCAAAAATTGAAGTTCGTGCGAATTAAGCCCACAAAAATCGTGTCATTACTGCTGTTGTGTTCCGGGTTGGTGATGACGATAATACCGGGAGTAATGCCAATATGATCATTCACCTGATACTTGTAGAACGCTTCAAGCTGAATCGACGTATCTCGATCTTCAAACCCTCTGATGTCGTTAGATGTCGTTTTGGAGGGCATTCCTACCACAATGCCGCCCAGGTTGCCTTTCTTGAACAAATCTGGAAACGCCAGCGCCACCGCCCAGGCTTGAATGGTGGCATCTGCCCCTTTGCCAAACCCCGCTTCTGCCTCAGCATCGGCATAGTAATACCAGCCGCTCAGAAGGAATTGAGGGCTAAAGGCATATTGTGCTTGCACCCCATAACCATTGGTAGACGTGGGAAAGGGTCCAAACGGGTAAAAGGAGTTCTCACTGCCAAAGAAGCCTCCCGGCGGTGCATTGCCGCTGCCATCATCGTAGGCGCGTAGATAAGTGAGAGCGATCGCAAACTTGTCGAAGGGCTTAAGCGTCACCTGCGCCAGCGCGCCATACGGTCCACCAAATAAGCCAGTGGTGGGATCGTTCGCGGTGGGTGTGCCTGCCAGATACCCGCCACCAATATTGATCTTGTCTGTGATGTTGTAATTAAAGCCTGCACCTGTAACCCCACTGGGAAAGTAGATGGGACTCCGCAACGCAAACCCTGTCAGCACGGTATCATAGTCACCATCTAAGGGATGCAACGTGGGTACAAACAAATCCAGAAAGCCAAACGCTTCCACAAACGCTGTGCCACGATCGCCCAGGGGAAACCGATACTCCAGTTGGTTGATGGAAACCCGATTCCCACTGGGTGAGGAAAACGCTAACTTGGTAGAGATGGCTCCCGTCGCATCAAAGAGACTGGGAGTATTACCCGCCTGTAGACGCATGATTAATTGATCTTTGCCGGTAAAGCTACTGGTGAGAATGAGACGCACTCGATCGGTGAAAATCGCGTTGTCGTCAATATCTCCTGGTGCAGGCAACCCTCGTTGAGCATTGGGCACACCAAATTGCCCCGGTGCTTGAGGTCTCACACCCGCGCCCGAAGCCGCCGCTTTATTACCTCCAAACGCATTCACCAGCGCAAAGATAACGTTGCCTCGTAGCTTAGTTGTCGTCGAAAATTGTTGCTTCTCCAGGGTTGCTGTCCGTGCTTCGAGCGCACCCACCCGTCCGCGCAAGGTTGCCAGTTCTGCCGCAAACTCTTCTTGCAGCTTTTGCACTGCCAGCAAATCTTCTTTTTTGACCAGATCGGCGGTGCCTGCGGCAATCAACTCATTAATACGGTCCATACAGGCGTTGAGTCCGGCTGCAAACTCATAGCGAGACAACGCCTGATTGCCGCGGTAGGTTTTATCGGGATACCCCACAATGCAGCCGTAGCGTTCCACCAACGATTGCAATGCCTGAAACGCCCAATCGGTCGGTCTTACATCAGAAAGTTGAGAAACCGATGTCACCTGACCCTGGATGGTTGTTTCCGAATCGTTGCCGACAGATGGCACTGTGTTCTCTGTTGATGGATTGATGTCCATTGCAAGGCGAGTTGCATCAATCACATTGGCATCAGAAACGATCGCAGGCACAGATCCTGCCGCAGAGTTGTTTTGTGACTCTGCCACCTCTTTTCCACGCTCAGGGCTTGCTTCAATCGCACGTACAAATGGAGCCATGAATAGCAAAATCAACACAACAAATCCCTGTCCCAGACCATGCCTGAGTAACATCATCATTCCATTCCTCACACCTATATCAATTTGGGCAGCGACGTTACATGTAACGTCCCTACAAAATGCAAAATTCCATCACGCCACGATAAATTCTGTCCACTTGTAAACCAGATACACTTGCTCCTGCATGAAAGAGTTCCAGCAGGCGACATTACCCATGCGCTCCATAAAAGAACCGCCATCGCGCACGGCACCGACGGATTCAATCTTTTTGCCGAAGGGATCAATCATGTCGATCACCGCTGGTTTGCCTTCGTACCAGAAATCCCATTCTTCGGGCTTCATAAATTTGCGGGCATTCTCTGGAGCCGCGCTGTAGTACCCCTGACGCGAGAGAAAGCCACCTGCCCAGCCATTCAGCATCCAGTTGAGATATTCATAGGCAGCATCGAGTTGAATGCCAGAAAGGTTTTTGGATAGCCCCAAACCACCGCCCCAGCCGCGATAGCCTTCTTTTAGGGGTGCATAGGTGCATTTATAGCCTCTGGCTTTCACCGCTGTAACGGCAGGCGACCACATGGATTGCAGCACCACTTCCCCAGACGACATGAAGTTAACGGATTCATCAAACGTTTTCCAGAAGGCTCGGAACTGTCCCGCTTGCTTTTGCTCGATGAGAATCTGGGTCACTTTGTCGAGTTCTTCACGGGTCATGTTGCCCTTATCGCCGAACTTCATCACCCCCTGCGATTCCATCACCATTGCCGCATCCATAATGCCGATCGAGGGAATATCCAGCAACGACGTTTTGCCTTTGAACTCAGGGTTAAATAGCTCTGCCCACGATTCAATTTTGCGGTTTACCAAATCTGGACGATAGCCCAGCGTATCGGCGTTGTACTGAAAGGGAATCATGGTTGCCCAATCGGTCGGCGATGAGGCAAACTCGGTAGAATCCTTGCCTTTCAGAAACACAACCTTCCGGGGAGCGGTGCCCTGAGAGGTGTTCACTTTGGCTCCAGAGTACAGGGTGCCTGTTGTGAAAATGGGCGTGATTTTGTCAAAGTCTTTGATGCGTTTAATGTCGATCGCCTGCAAATTTCCCGATGGCACCACCAATGGCAAACTGAAATACTCACCATCAAAAATGTCGTATTGCTTGGGTTGCGTAATGGCAATCTGCACATTCTCTGCGGTACTCAGGGCACGCATTTTGAGCTTGAAACCCAAATCTTTCTCCGCCTGTACCCGAATGTCATTAATCTGCGCGGCTCCGGTGCCAATCAAGCGCAACGTGACATCCTTAATCTGATTTGTAATGAGGGTGGGTCCTCGATTGGGACTACAGCTAGCCGCCGCGATCGCCGTGCCAGCCGCCAACCCACCCTGGACGAACTTCCGCCGAGTGATGTTAGACATGGCTTTTTAGAGTAGAAGTCAGTAATTAGGAGTCAGGAGTCAGGAGTTACTTTAGTGATCAGGTGCAGCGAACGGTCATCAGTTGTTTTGCCTTTTCCAAGGTTCGTTCCCTACTTCCTACTCCCTATTCCCCACTCCCTGTTTTAATGCGGCAAAAACACACAGTTATCTTTCGACCAGCTCATGACAACCAATTGCCCTTCATGCATTGAATTGCTGTACCAGTCGGTGGTGCGGACTTTATAGAGCAATTCCTGCCCGGTGGTTTCGGTCATGAGCGAAACTCGCGTGACGTAGCCCGTCATTTCCACCGCTGTAATCCGCACCACAATTTGATTGCCAGCCAGAGTGGATTTTGCTGGAATATCTGGTGAATAGGGTTCGACGTGGACTAAATCGGGGCGAACGGAACAGGCGGCTTCTGACCCAATGGGCGAAGCGTGTCCGCGAGAAAACAGAGTGCCCAGCCCCTCAACCTCAAGCTGGATCAGGTCTAACCCTTCGTCGTGAACGGCATTCACCACTTTGCCTGTGAAAATATTGTTGTCGCCCATGAATTTGGCAACAAACTGAGAACCGGGTTTCTGGAAGAGTTCATCGGGTGTAGCAATCTGATCCACGCGTCCATGCGTCATCACAACCACCTGATCAGACAGCGAGAAGGCTTCTTCAACGTGGTGCGTCACTTGAATAAACGTCATGCCGAACTGCTTTTGGATCTTGCGTAGCTCGGTTCGCATCCGCACGCGCAGGTTTTCATCCAGGGCGCTGAGGGGTTCATCCAGCATCAGCACCTGGGGACGGGTGACGAGCGATCGCGCCAGGGCAATTCGTTGCTGCTGTCCACCGCTAAGTTGGGTCGGTTTGCGATCGGCAGTGTGACTTAATCCCACCAGTTCCAGCATTTCACCCACACGCGTCCGGCGATCGCTGTCCGACAGTTTCCGCATCTTCAGCCCAAAATCCACATTCTCCCAAATCGTTTTGTGGGGAAACAGGGCGTAACTTTGAAACATCATGGAGGTGTTGCGTTTGGCGGCGGGCAGGTCATTCACGCGACGATCGCCGATCAAAATATCGCCACCGCTGATTTCTTCATGTCCGGCAACCATGCGTAACACGGTCGTTTTACCGCAACCACTGGGACCCAGAAGGCAACAGTAATGTCCGGCTGGAATATCAAACGTGACATTCTCCACAGCGGTAACGGGACCATACTTCTTTGTCACCATTCGCAGCGAGACACCCGCTGCCGCTGCCGCCAATTCTTGTTTGAGATCGATCGCGGGTTGAGCCGCTGCTTTCGCTGTCGTGGACTGTCTCTCAATGTCGATCGTCATGATGTCTCCTTCATGAAAGGGATAGATGACTGTCAAAGGGATAGATGATAATGCCAGAAACCAGCGCTTTTGTATACAATTTCTGTATGTGGTTCGGTGGGCGAGAGAATCGAAAAATTGTATACAACTTTTGTATGCGATGTCATTCAAAGAAAAAGTATAGGGAATCACAATCTGGCAATTAAATCGCACCAACCTGAACGCCTTGCTGCCAATTTAGAGTGGCGGCTGACGATCGCTATCAAGCAAAATAGTGAAGCATGGGATGATAAAGCTTTGCTGCAACAATAAAGCCTCGCTCTGGTCGCCTCATTGCAGCACTTCCCAACTCAACCACCCTCCCGTCATTGGACAACATTCCCTTGGTAAGCTCTTTCAAACATGGTTTCAGCCAAGCCACTTTCTCAAGCCAACGTGAAATCTAAGCCAACGGAAGATTTCATCTACACCGAGCTTTACAACGCTGTTCTGGAGCGCCGCTTGCCACCAGAAACAAAATTAGGTGAAAACGCGCTGGCTGAGTATTACGGCGTGAGTCGTACCATCATTCGTCAGGTTTTAGCACGCTTGTCGCACGATCGCCTGGTCAAGCTCGAACCCAACCGGGGCGCATTTATTGCCAGCCTAACACCAGAAGAGGCAAAGCATATTTACGCGGCGTGGCGATTGGTGGAAGCCGAAATTCTGCGCGATTTGACGCAATCCATGACGAAAGAGCAAATTGCTTCTGTGCGTGCCTTGATCGCATCTGAACGGCAGGCATGTGATCAGCAGGATATGCCCCAACTCTCCCGCTTATCCGTACAGTTCCATTTAGAACTTGCGCGTTTGTGCAAAAATCAATTTCTCGGTCGCTTCATGCGGGAGCTGATTCCCCAAACCTCGCTGGCATTCTTTTATGAAGTGCGAAAAATGCCGATCTGCGGTGAAGATGAGCACAGCAAAATTCTGGACTGTATTGAAGCAGGGGATGCCGAAGCCGCGATCGCCACGGCTACAAAGCACCTGGACGGCATCGAAGCTGCTCTCAACGCACGCGCACTCATGACGCAAAAAGCCAAACTGGAAGACATTTTGGGAACGTGAATCTGCTTAAGGCAGAGGATCTATGAGTTCATACCGCATGAACGGTTGCACTCCTACGGATAGACAGCATGGGTACTCACGCTCTTTACGGCTGAAGCCAAAGCGATCGGCAGATGCGCTTCTGAAGCATAGAGGGTAAGGCATTCAGCACTCATAAAACTCATGGCTGCTGTCATGAGGCAGAGCTGCTGGGATTAATATTGCTGAAATAATAGTAGGATGCAACGTAATGAGGTGAGGTATCAGAAATGGTATTTACTGTTTTAAGACATGCTTTGAGCCATTCATGGTTTGCAACATCGGGCTTGTTGGGCGCGCTTTTGATTGGCACTCAGGCAGAGGTAGCCATCTCGCAGCCCAGTGTCAAAGATTTACAGCTACCAACCCAGCAACTAAGTAAGCTCGCGATCGCAGATCAGTCAGTTGTCTCTGTACAAAGCTTTGCCAATCAGAACGCGATCGCACCCCTTCCCCAAGCCAACCTGGGAAGCAGGCAATTAAGCCGCGATCGCACAGTGGTCAAGCAGCAGATCGCCGATAAACAGGATGGCTATGCCGCACCAGCCAAGCCCTCGACGAAGCCAGCCAAACCGATCGCACCAGCTAAGCCCGTCTCCGAGCCAGCCAATCCCGAAAATACAGCTCCGATGGGTCCGGTTACTTCGGTATCACAGCTTTCGGACGTGCGACCGACCGATTGGGCATTTCAGGCGCTGCAATCGCTGGTTGAACGCTACGGCTGCATTGTGGGGTATCCCGATCGTACCTATCGGGGCTATCGCGCACTCACTCGCTATGAATTTGCTGCCGGACTCAACGCCTGCATGGATCGCATTGATGAGCTGATTAAGGCTGGTACGGCTGATCTGGTGAGAAAAGAAGATTTGCTTGTCCTGCAAAAGCTGCAAGAAGAGTTTGCGGCTGAGCTGGCGACCTTACGCGGGCGGGTTGATTCGCTAGAAGCGCGTACCGCCACCCTTGAAAAACAGCAGTTTTCGACCACGACCAAACTGGTTGGTGAAGCCATCTTTGCCATTAGTGATCTTTTGGGCGATCAAGTAAGCGACCTGAACAATACCGTCTTTCAGAACCGGGTACGTATTGGGCTGCAAACTAGCTTCACGGGCAAAGATGTCCTGAATACGCGGCTTGCGGCTGGCAACGTGAATCAGTTCTTTGTGATTGCCAACCCCTATTCACCGTTTGTCTTAAACAGCGGCGGACAACCCCTTGGGTCGGCTGAAGGCACGCCCGCTTATCGCATCAATGGGCAAACGGGCAACAGTGTCGTGCTCGATCGCCTGGATTACACGTTCCCTCTAGGCGATCGGTTCAAAGTTTACGTTGCAGCAGCGGGTGGCAAGAGCCAGTACTACGTTGCCAGCACCGTCAATCCGTTTTTTGAAAACTTTGACGGGGGCAATGGCTCGATTTCAGCCTTCAGCCAGGAAAGCCCCATTTATCGTATTGGCGGTGGTGCGGGTGCAGCCTTTAGCTTTGCGCTGGATACCAGGCGAGTCTTCACGCTATCGGGGGGCTATTTGGCAAACAATGCCAACGTTCCCAGCGGCAGCAATGGACTGTTTAACGGGGATTTTGCCGCGCTCGGACAACTCACCATTACACCGGGCGATCGCTTTCAGCTTGGGTTGACCTACGTGCGTGGTTACCATACCAGCGGTAACTCCATCTTTGGGTTAGGGCTGGGCAACAACAGCTTTTTCACAGGCACATTGCCAGCCAATGCCATTTACACTGCCTTTGGGCAAGCTGCGACGACAAACTCCTACGGCGCTCAAGCATCGTTTAAGCTAAGTCCCAAAGTAGCGATCAATGGCTTTGGCGGCTATACCGACTTAGAGCTTGTGGGTGGCGGCGATGGCGAAATCTGGTACTACGGTCTGGGTCTGGCTTTTCCCGATCTGTTTAAGAAAGGGAATCTCGGCGGTATTTTTGTGGGAGTGGAGCCGTACCTGGGTGGAGCCAACATCGCAGGCTTGAATCTGAGAGGTTTGGGACTGCAAAATGATACGTCCTTGCATGTCGAAGGGTTCTATCGCTTTCAGCTTACGGACAATATTTCGATTACCCCAGGCGTGGTTTGGATCACGGCTCCAGATCAGAACAACAACAACGATGACTACGTACTCCTGACCTTGCGAACCACGTTCTCGTTTTAGACCATCTTCGCTTTAAACTCTGCGTCACCTGACGCTGACCGCCCCGACATAGAACAGAGCACACAAGGCAACTCATGCGCCTCCTGCACTTTCATATCAGGAGGCTTTTTGCTTTAGCCTGTAGATTGATGTCTGCCGCACAGTTCTCATAGGAATCAGCATTGTGAATTAAAATACGAGCATCGATGGCGCTTGCTCTAATACTTACTCTGTGGCGCTTGCTCTGTGGCGATGGTAGCCTCGCTTGCTCCAGCCATTCTCTCCTTCATCACTATGACCCATCACCACGCCGGACAGGATCATCATCACCACGGGCACAGTCATGCTGGACATCACCATCACCATGCTCCAGCCAACTACAGTCGCGCCTTTGCGATCGGGTTGGTGTTGAACCTGAGCTTTGTCGGTCTTGAGGTGATTTTTGGCTACGTGGCAAACTCGGTCGCACTCCTGGCAGATGCGGGACACAACTTGAGTGACGTTTTAGGGTTGGTGTTGGCGTGGGGCGCGAGTGTGCTGGCGCGTCGGCAACCTTCCAGCCGCTATACCTACGGATGGCGACGATCGTCTATTCTGGCAGCGTTCTTAAACGCGATTTTTCTCCTGGTGGTCACGGGAGGGCTGGCATGGGAAGCCATTCAACGGTTTAGCCGACCCGATGAGGTGCAGGGTGGCATCGTGATCGCTGTGGCGGCGATCGGCATTGCTATCAATACGGCAACGGCGCTGATGTTTATGTCTGGTCGCAAGCAAGATTTAAACATCCGAGCGGCATTCTCGCATATGGCGGCGGATGCCCTGGTGTCAGTAGGTGTGGTGCTGGCAGGTATCGGCATTTTGACCACTCATTGGGTCTGGCTTGATCCAGCCTTCAGTTTGGTCATCAGCGCCTTGATTATTGGCGGCACCTGGCAGTTGCTCAAAGATTCCTTTAAGCTGGCGATCGATGCTGTCCCGGATGCGATCGACGAACGTGCCGTCAAAGCCTACCTGGCAGAACGCCCCGGCGTTGAGCAAGTGCATGATCTCCACATTTGGGGCATGAGCACAACCGAAACTGCTCTCACGGCGCATCTCGTCATGCCAGAAGGACATCCCGGCGATGCGTTTCTGGTTTACCTGTGTGAATCGCTGCAAGCCCAGTTTGGGATCGCCCACGCCACGATTCAAATCGAGCTGGGTAGCGCGACCTGTAGCTGTACCCTTACGCCACTCACAGACCATCCTTAGATCACAGATTGATTCAGGTGCAATCATCTGTATAGGGGCATGGCAATGCATGTCCCGACCAAACCTCAGCTCTACAGGTTATTTAATTCACGATCCTTAGCAAGGTGTTTTTAAGCAGAAGAAAACCACAAAGAGAGATTGGGTGCTGATGCTATGGATGGTTCTGGTGGGTATGCTGCTCTTCAGCTTGTCGCTGATCGGGGTGTTAGAGCTACCGTTTACCCTGTTTCAAATCATAAGTGTGCCAAGCTGGGTCTATCTGCTGGGGGCGATCGCCTTCTTATCGTGGTGCCTGGATGATTAGCATCGTCATTAATTGACTGGATGGTAGCGCTGATTAACATTGACCATTGATGGACGGTACGATCGCCCTACCACTCGTTTCGTGCAAATGGTGAGTGTAACAATAGATCAGGGCAAACTCATACAAGATGCAAGATTTAGAGTGATTCCGTGCTTTACAGCCAGCCTCCCCCGGCACTGATCTGACTAGCGCTCAGACCATTACAGGGAGTAAGAGTACGTTTCTTGAGTACTGAACGAATGGTTGACTCATCAACAAGGCGCACGCACGCATTTTAGGCGACTAAGGGTAGACCATGAAGGTATTGCAACCGGATCAGGAAGCAAAAAGGTTAGAGGCTCTTTACCAGTATCAAGTGCTGGGTACACCCTCTGAAGAAGCGTTTGACGATCTGGCTCAGTTGGCAGCTCAAATTTGCGGCACGCCGATGGCACTGATTACATTAGTCGCAGACGATTATCAATGGTTTAAATCCACTGTTGGGCTGGTCATTGATCAAGCCGATCTGCATGTTGGCTTTTGCCCACTTTGCGTTGAGCGGCAGGATATTCTGGTCATTGCCGATACGACTGCCGATGAACAGTTTGCGACTAATGTGGTCGTCACCAATGCCCCCTACGTGCGCTTCTATGTTGCCGCTCCGTTGATCACACCTGCTGGCTACACGATCGGCACGATCTGCGTGATGGATCAGGTGCCTCGTGAGCCACAGCCACAGCAGATTGAAGCCCTGCGTCGGCTGAGCCGTCAGGTGGTGAGCCAGTTAGAACTACGGTTTAACCTCGACGCATTAACCGTAGCCATGAGCGATCGACAACGGGTAGAACTGGCTCTGCACCATAGTGAAGAACGTTTTCGGAGTGCGTTTCATTGCGCCGCGATCGGCATGGCGCTAGTTGGGCTGGATGGGCGCTTTCTCCAGGTCAATCGCTCGGTCTGCGACATTTGTGGCTATGACGAAGCAGAAATGCTGACCAAAACCTTTCAAGAGCTAACCCATCCCGATGATCTTGAGTCAAACTTGCCCTATTACCACCAGGCACGCATCGGCGCGATCGAGTCGTATCAGCTCGAAAAACGCTACATCCATAAACTAGGGCACACCGTCTGGGTATCGCTCACTGCTTCGTTACTACGAGACACGGAGGGGCAGCCACTGTATTTTGTTTCGCAGTTGCAAGACATCACACAGCGCAAGCTCACTGAACGCGCGCTACGACAAAGTGAGGGGCATTTTCGTGACCTGGTGCAGCATCTCCAGACGGGTGTTGTGCTGCAAGGGTCACACGCCGAAATCTTGATGGTCAATCCAGCCGCCCTCTCCATGCTGGGGCTGGATGAAGCCCAGTTGTTGGGCATGACCTCGCATGATCCCCATTGGCAGGTTGTACATGAAGATGGATCGCTGTTTCCAGGCGACCAGCATCCGGTGGCGCAGGCGATCGCCACTCGTAAACCCATGCACAACGTCGTCATGGGCGTTTACCGTCCAAAATACGATGATCAGATTTGGCTACTGGTGAATGCCGATCCGCACTTTAACCCCGATGGCAGCATTCAGCATGTCCTTTGCACGTTCAGCGACATTAGCGATCACAAACACATCGAAGAAACGCTGCGCAAAACCGAGGCTCGCAATCAGGCATTGTTAAACGCGATTCCCGATTTAATGCTGCGTGTTAACCGTGAAGGCGTTTATTTAGATGTCAAGTTTGCGAAAGAATTTGATACGCTCTTGCCGCCTGATGAAGTGGTTGGCAAGCGTGAAACAGACGTATTGCCGCTCGACGTTGCCTACAAACGCCAGCAGTGTCTGAATGAAGCCCTACGCACTGGCGAACTGCAATTTTGTGAGTATGAGATTGCGCTTAATGATGGCATTCATTACGAAGAAGCCCGCATTGCCGTCAGTGGCGAAGATGAAGCCGTGATCATCGTGCGCGATGTGACTCAGCGCAAATTGGTTGAGCAAGAGCTAGAAAGCCAGAACCACCGAGCTTACCTGCTGACAGCCATTACTCTGCGCATTCGTCAATCCCTTGATCTGGACGATATTGTCGGCACGACAGTGGCTGAAGTGCGTCAGTTTCTGCAAGCCGATCGCGTCCTCATCTACCGCTTTGAGCCTGACTGGTCGGGCACCATTGCGGTTGAATCCGTTGATGCTCAATGGTCGTCAGCACTGGGAACCGTCATTCAAGATTCTTGCCTGATGGAGGGTGGCTGGCAAAAATATGCCCGTGGTCGAACACAGGCGATCGACGACCTTGACGCGATCGCCCTTAACGACTGTCACCGTGAGCTATTAGCCCAATTCCAGGTCAGAGCAAACCTGATTGTCCCCATCATTCAGGGGCGAAGTGCCACCGGGAAAGCACAACTTTGGGGTTTGCTCATCGCTCACCAATGCTCGGCTCCCAGACAGTGGCGCTCCTTTGAGGTCGATTTTCTGACTCAACTAGCCGATCAAGTCGGTATTGCCCTGGCACAGGCGCATCTGCTGGTGCGCGAAACCCAACAGCGCGAACAACTAGCAGAACGCAATCTGGCGCTGGAGCAAGCCCGTCGAGAAGCCGAACAAGCGTCTCAGATGAAGAGTATTTTTCTGGCAACCGTTAGCCACGAAATTCGCACACCCATGAACGGCGTGCTCGGCATGACCGAACTCTTGAAAGACACAGAGCTGGATCTGGAGCAACGGGATTTCGTCGATACCATTCAGACCAGTGGTGAAAATTTGCTGAACCTCATCAATCAAATTCTGGACTTCTCCAAGTTAGAAGCTGGCGAAGTGGAGCTAGAAGTCCTCGATTTTGATCTCAATCTCTGTCTTGAGGAAGTGGCAGACCTTCTGGCATCGGCTGCCCACGCTAAAAAGGTAGAGCTGGCAACCCTGGTTTACCGCAATTTGCCGACCCAACTGCGAGGGGATGTCAATCGACTACGCCAAATTTTGACCAATCTGGTTGGCAATGCCATCAAATTCACCAGTCGTGGCGAAGTGGTGGTGCAGGCATCGCTCGTGGCTGAAACAGCGACAGCAGCAACCATCCTGTTTTCGGTTACAGATACGGGCATTGGCATCCCGGCGGCTGGATTAGAGCGTCTGTTCAAGCCGTTTTCTCAGGTTGATGCTTCTACCACACGGCGGTATGGTGGTACGGGCTTAGGATTAGCCATTTCACGCCAATTAGTTGAGCTAATGGGGGGCGAAATTGGCGCAGAAAGCAAGGTCGGGCAAGGTTCGCGGTTTTGGGCGACGTTAACCTTCGATCGCACACTCAACCGACCAATGGCATCAAACCAGCGCGCGACAGCCCTGCCCTTCGACCAATTCAGATTGTTAGTAGTGGATGATAACGCGACCAATCGCAAAATTGTGCGCTATCAAGTCTCTGCCTGGGGTATGCAGATTGACGAAGCAGAAAATGGTGAGGCGGCGCTTCAGATCTTGCGACACCGCGCTCAAACAGGCAGACCTTACGATTTAGCGATTTTAGATATGCAGATGCCAGCGATGGACGGTGAGATGCTGGGTCGTCAGATTAAAGCAGAACCGCTGCTGGCACACACTAAGTTGATCATGATGACCTCTCTAAACTCTCGAGGAAGCCGTAAACAGGCGTTAGCCCTGGGATTCTCCGCTTATCTGGTGAAGCCAGTCAAACAATCGCGCTTAATGGATTGCATCATGAACACCCTGATGAAGGATCCGCGCTTCCACTCCGCTATGGAGGGATTGCTTGACCAGGGATTGGCTGAGCAGAAAGTGTCTGAACCAGCACTGCTGCCGATCGGACCACCCTCCCTGGAGCCAATCGCAAGCCAGACTGCCGGAGAATTAACCGCGATCGCGCCTTTGCCAGCACCTCTACCGCTCAAACTCTTACTGGTTGAAGATAATGCTGTGAATCAGCGGGTGACGTTGAGTCAGCTTAAGTTTCTGGGCTACACCGCTGATCTGGCTGACAACGGCGAAGTCGCCCTACAAATGATGTGCCAAACGTCCTACGATCTGGTTTTGATGGATTGTCAGATGCCTGGTCTCGACGGTTATAATACAACGCGTGAAGTGCGACGGTTAAACCTCCACCCGCAGCCTGTAATCGTTGCGCTGACGGCTAACGCCATGAAAGAAGACCGCGAAAACTGTCTTGCGGCTGGGATGAATGATTACCTCAGTAAACCCCTGCTAAAGGATGCGCTGGCGGCTAAATTGTCCCAGTGGAGCCAGGTATTGCTTGAACAGAGGAGTAACCCACTACCCACCACCAGTGACCTCACCCCTCACTCACCTGCCACGGCAGCATTGTCTACCCCAGCCGCGATCGCGTCAGAGCACTCTACCGTGTTGACCGAGCACCCCAACAAGAATAGCCCCAGCCAGCAGGGTCAGCAGATGGAAAGCGTTTCTCCTCAAATGGTTGAGCCGTCAGATACCAACAGCGACTCTTGCGCCCAACGGTTTCATGCATTGATGGATTGGGAGCATTTGCATCAACTGTCAGACGGTAATGAAGCCTTTGAGCTCGAATTATTGCAGGTGTTTGTGATAGACACGGGCAATCATTTGGGCACGCTGGAAACGGCGATCGCTCAGCGCCATTTCTATAACCTTGAGCAAGCAGCCCATCATGTGAAAGGAGCCAGTGCCAATGTAGGTTTAACGGCAATGGCTGCGATCGCCAGTCAGCTAGAACAGCAAGCGCGACAAAATCAGCTCCACGACTCGGCAACCACACAGCTCACTCAATTAAAACAAGCCCTGAACGAAGTCCAACTCTTCTTAGCGACCAAAAGGCAGGTTTGAGCGGCGGCCGATACCTCTCACACCGTTAAAAAGCCTCGCCTCGCACGCGATTTGCTACCGTTTGATCTTGTCAGACAGCGCGTCGTCTTTACTGTAGTGCTTGACAAGCAACAAACAATTTCGCTTTCCTGTTCGCGTATAGCTTAAGCCATCGGTTAACTTTTGCATTAGCTGAAGCCCACGTCCCCCTTCAGCATCACAATCAAACGAGGATGGCAACTGCTCAAGCTGATGCGCCAAATTAAACGGAGACCCATAATCCCAAAGCCGAATTTCAAGTTGTTCCGCAAAGATCATGACCTCGATATCGATCAAAAGCTCAACTGGACGACCACAATGGGCATGGCGGACAGCATTTGTGAACCCTTCTGCCAACACAAGCTGACACTGCTGCCAATCGCGATCGGAAAGGGGTGACCCGCTAAACTGGTCAAACCAGGAAAGAACGTCAACGAGTGCGTTAAGGTCTGTTTTGACCTGTAGAAAAGCTCTTTGAACTGCTGGCAAGGGTAAAGAATCCTCAATAGCGTTTAAGTCAGGCTTCTGGCGAAACACGTCGCCAAGTGCCAAGAGCGGTTTTGTATCGCTTTCATTGCAGAAGACACATTTTTGCTAGCCCTATCTTAATCGGTTTACTGCCTTCATTCTGACTAAAATTTGCCCTGAGTAATCGTTCTTTTTAACGCTTTAATGACATCTCAACGCTATGCCGCACGTTTTAATCATTGATGACGACCCAACGATTCAGCTCATTTTGAAAAAAATACTGACTGATCAGGGCTATGACGTGAGTGTGGCAAGCAACGGGTTAGACGGTATTAAACAGGCAAAAGCGCTGCGCCCCGCCCTCATTATTTGTGATTGGCTGATGCCATTGATGGATGGCTTGACCGTGTGTCGCACCATTAAAACTGATCCTGATTTGTCTACCGCTTTCTTCATCTTGCTCACGTCTCGTGACGCGATCGAAGACCGGGTCTATGGCCTAGATAATGGCGCTGATGATCTCCTCACAAAGCCGTTTGAACTGAATGAATTAAAAGCACGAGTGCGTGCAGGGCTGCGGCTCCATCAGATCAACCAGGATTTAACCACTCAGAAGCATTTGTTGGAGTCAGAGTTTAACGAAGCCGCCGCATACGTGCGATCGCTGTTGCCTAAACCGCTGCATGGTAACGTCACGATCGATGCTCGCTTTGTGCCATCCCAGCATCTTGGGGGCGATTGTTTTGACTATTACTGGCTTGATCCCGACTATTTAGTGATTTATTTATTAGATGTTTCAGGGCATGGCTTAGGGGCGGCTTTACCATCTATTTCTATCTTAAACATGCTGCGATCGCAGTCGATGGATGGCGTTAATTTCTATCAGCCGAGCCATGTTTTAACAGCGCTCAATGAAGCCTTTCAAATGGATAACCAAAACGATAAATACTTTACGATTTGGTACGGCGTTTACAATCATGCGAAACGTCAGTTAGTCTATTCGAGTGCCGGACACCCACCCGCCATTTTACTGCATGGACAAAGCCATCAAGACAGGCAAGTGACGCAATTAAAAACAACGGGCATGCCTGTTGGAATGTTACCGGATACTCGTTTTACGGATCAACGCTGCGACATTGATTCATCCAGCATTTTGTATGTTTTTAGTGATGGTATTTACGAAATCTTTCGAGGAGATGAGTTGTGGGGATTTGATGCCTTTATGTCGCTCCTTGTGAATGATCAAGATGCCATTGCTCATACAGGGTTAGACTACATCTTAAGTCACGTCAAGACGCTCAATACGAAGGCAGCCTTAGACGATGATTTATCCCTTTTGCGCATTCGCTTTGGTGCTGATGGTTGCCATCGCTAACAGTAAGAGACTCGATACATCGGTAATGACTAAAACGCACCGATCGCAAACAAGATCAGACACGACTGACAGGCTTTAGCTGAATACTTTTCTGCTGGATAGACCGTCTATACTAAGAGGATGTTTGGAAATACGGAGAGAGTAAAAAAGCTCAAGCCAGTCTGCGTAGCATGAGTCGAATCATCGCGATGTGAATGAATGCTTCAGAAGAGGCAGGTAATCGCTCGTAATCGAGATTGAGCCGACGACACCAATGCAACCAACCGTAGGTACGCTCCACTGTCCACCGCTTCGGCAAGAGCACAAAGCCTTTCGCCCCTTCAGGACGTAGAACCACCTCTAAAATCCAACGAAAGGTATCGATGACCCAGTGGAGAAAGTCTTGTCCTGAGAAGCCACCATCGACCCAAATGTGGGCGAGGGGTGGGAAGCGTTGGCGTTCCTGATGCACCTGTTGGAGCAACTGCTTTGCCCCTTCCCGTTCTGGCACATTGCCTGCAACGACTCGCACAGCCATCAACAGTCCCAAAGTATCGACTAGAGTAAAGCGTTTTCGCCCTTTGATTTGTTTGCCTGCGTCATAGCCGACAGCTTCATGCACCATCACCGCCGTCGGCACGGTTTGAGAATCGAGGCTTGCGGCACTGGGGCTGGGGTCGCGCGCTTCAGTGACTCTCACCCATTGCACCAGATGGTCATGAATGCGCTTCCAACTGCCATCATGACGCCACTTGCGGAAGTAGTAGACCGTTGAGTAGGGCGGATAGTCGTTGGGCAACAGTCGCCAAGCACACCCCGTCACCAAGACGTACAAGATTGCTTGGATGACAAGCATCAAATTGACGCTGCGAGGTCTACCCGTCGGACTGCTCGGACTGACAAGGGATTCAAAGAGTTCATACTGTTCAAGGCTGAGTTCTGTGGCGTAGGCTAGATCCATAGCTTCCTGGAAGGCTGTTGAGAGTTTGATACTGGAGTTTAGACTAAAGAGCGAGGAAAGGCAGCCAGACCGAACGATCTGACTGCTTAATAGTCAAGGACGTTTCAAATCACTTGACTATGAGTAATTTTGACAAGCTTCGAGCCTTTCGGCATC
>JAHHHL010000043.1 GCA_019359375.1 Lyngbya sp. HA4199-MV5 | reverse complement strand
CGCAACTGGTATGAGGTGAAACGCAACTTATTCAATCCCCTTATTGCCGCGTTCATTCAAGACCATCTGGCTCAGTTGGCTGTCGTTTAACCCCTATCGCAGCGCTTCTGTCAATGCGTAAGTTCTATTTACATTCAATTTCCCAATTTTTTCTCAGGGCAACCAGGTACTGCTGGCGTTAGCTTGAATCTATCAACCCTAGCAATGAGGTGCATCATGGCACGTCCCAAACGAAACTCTGCTGTTCTAGAACGAGCCGATCGACGCAATGAAAGCTTACGTTCCATTAATCCAGAGCTAGACTTTGGCGGCGGGCTGACTGTAGCCGCCTATACCACCACAATTGACGATCTGCGGTCTAAGTTAGCGGCTTATAACACGGCTCTCTCTGCGATCGACAAGCTTGCCGATGATGTGAAGAGTGCAGAACGGGTAGCAACAGAAATGTCAGAGAAAATGCTGCTGGGTGTGGGCAGTCGCTTTGGCAAAGCTAGCCAGGAATACGAAATGGCGGGTGGCTCACGGCGCAAAAACCGCCGTCGGTCTACAATGACTGCTCCGTCAACGACTACAACCCCATCAGCAACTGCGTTCCCCACTGCTTCTGCCCCAGCTAGCAATGGTGCCGCCCCCGTAACGGTTGCCTGAGTCAATCAACCTAAAACACTCCCACTCAGACCGCCGATTTCTTTGAAGAAATCGGCGGTCTTTGGCTATCCCGAACGCTGATACCGCCACAAAGCACTTGTTCCAACACATCAGGCTAGGGGCTGGAACCCTTGCTGCAACTTATGTGTAGTAGTAATTGATGACAGCCCCTAGACAACGGCTGACCCACGCGCAGGGTTAGGGAACGATCGCTAGTCCTGGCATGATTTGGGTTGCTAGCCAACACTTCTTTGCAGCACTACCCTTTAGCCCTCATCCCTCATCCCTCCCTTGTCCGATCGCCCCCTCCGACCGACAATAGAGATCACTGCACCAGGAGAGAGACGTGAGTCAGTCATTCGATTACGATTTGGTCATTATTGGAGCCGGGGTTGGCGGACACGGAGCAGCAATCCACGCAGTCAGTTGCGGGCTAAAAACAGCCGTTGTTGAAGCCGCTGATATGGGTGGCACCTGCGTCAATCGGGGCTGCATTCCCTCTAAAGCGCTGCTGGCAGCATCGGGACGGGTACGTGAGTTGCAAGATGCACCGCACCTCAAAGCGTTGGGCATTCAGCTAGGTGATGTGGCATTCGATCGACAGGCGATCGCCGATCATGCCAACAGCATCGTCACCAAACAGCGAGAGGCGTTGATTGGTAGTCTGAAGCGGCTGGGTGTAGACACGATTCATGGCTGGGGCAAAATTGCGGGCGTTCAGAAAGTCTCAGTTGCCACGAAGGACGGCGAAAAGACCATCACCGCAAAAGATATTCTGCTGGCACCCGGTTCCGTGCCCTTTGTACCTCCTGGTATTGAGCTGGATGGCAAGACCGTCTTTACCAGCGACGATGCCGTGCGGTTAGAGTCGCTGCCACCCTGGATTGCGATCGTCGGTAGTGGTTACATTGGTCTGGAGTTTGCCGATGTCTACTCCGCACTGGGCTGCGAAATCACCCTCATTGAAGCGCTCGATCAGCTCATGCCAGGTTTTGACCCCGATATTGCCAAGCTGGCTCAACGCGTCCTCATCACCCCCCGCGACATTGAAACGAAAGTTGGCGTACTGGCAAAGCGCATTACGCCCGGTTCTCCTGTGGTGATTGAACTGGCAGATGCCAAGACCAAGGAAACTGTGGAAGTCCTGGAAGTTGATGCTTGCCTGGTGGCGACGGGACGAGTGCCGCTGACCAAAGATTTGGGGCTAGATGCCGTCGGGGTGGAAACTGTGCGACCGGGCTTTATCCCCATCAATGACCACATGGCAGTGCTATCGAATGGTGAACCCGTGCCTCATCTCTGGGCGATCGGTGATGCTACAGGTAAACTCATGCTGGCTCATGCCGCCTCAGCTCAGGGCGTGGCAGCAGTGGAGAACATCTGCGATCGCCCCCGTGCCGTTGACTACCACAGCATTCCCGCCGCTGCCTTTACCCATCCCGAAATTGGCTTTGTGGGCTTGACCGAACCTGCTGCAAAGGAAAAAGGCAAGGCAAAGGGCTTTGAAATTGCCGCGGTTCGCACCTACTTTAAGGGAAACGCGAAGGCGATCGCAGAAGGCGAAACCGAAGGCGTGGCAAAAGTGATTTACCGTCAGGATACAGGCGAAGTGCTGGGCGTTCACATCTTTGGTCTCCATGCCTCTGATTTGATTCAAGAAGCGGCAAACGCGATCGCGCAACGGCAATCAGTACAAGATCTTGCCTTCCTGGTACACGCTCATCCCACACTGTCAGAAGTGCTGGATGAGGCATATAAGCGAGCGGTGACGGTGCATTAGGGGAGAAGGCAGAAGGCAGACGGCAATATAGTTGTTGGTTTTTAGTTTTTAGTTTTTAGAAGAAGTCAGAAAAAGCTCATGCACTAACAACCAACAACCAACAACTAACAACTGGTTCAACTCAAAACTCTTTTTTCTGCTCACTCCTCACTCCTCACTCCTCACCCCCCTCTCACTCAAAAATCACACTAATTTCGTATGTTTTGATACGTTCTCTCCCCGTACCTTTCCAGACTTAGGTTACGCTATCAAGAGCATTATCTATTCTTGGCATCGAGCAATGGTCATGCATTGTTTCGATCGACCCTCCTGTTCCCTTTACGTTCAAGCTAACCGATGCAGATCCGTCGTCGCCCACCGAATCCTGCGGTTTCTGTGCAGGAATTGCGCTATCAGGTAAAAGTTCCTGATGCGGCTCCTCGTCATATTTTGGAGGAAATTGTCTGGCAGAAAGAGGCTGAAGTGGCTCAACTGCGCGATCGCGTGCCTCTACTGGAGCTGCAAAAACAAGTCAAAGATCTGCCTCCTCCTCGATCGTTCTTGCAGGCACTCCAGCATGGCAAGACTCGTCCAGCCGTCATTGCTGAAGTCAAAAAAGCGTCTCCTAGCAAGGGCGTGATTCGGGAAGATTTTGATCCCGTGGCGATCGCCCACTCTTACGAACAAGGTGGGGCGACTTGCCTTTCGGTCTTAACGGATCAGAAATTCTTTCAAGGTAGCTTTGAGTACCTTGCGCAGATCCGTGCGGTGACTGAGTTGCCGCTGCTGTGCAAAGAATTTGTCATTTACCCCTATCAAATGTACTTGGCACGGGTGAATGGTGCCGATGCCGTGCTGCTGATTGCGGCGATTTTGTCGGATAAAGACCTCCAGTATTTTCTCAAGATTGCGTCTACGCTCGGCATGGCGGCGTTGGTGGAAGTGCATACTCTGGCGGAACTCGATCGCGTGCTGGCGCTGGATGGGGTCAACCTCATTGGCATCAACAACCGCAACTTAGAGGATTTTTCGGTTGATTTGCAGACCACGCAACGCTTGCTGGACGATCGTCGAGAACAGGTTCGATCGCGCGACATCCTGGTTGTGAGTGAATCTGGTTTGTACACACCTGACGACTTACAGGTTGTTTCAACGGCTGGTGCAAGTGCAGTGCTGGTGGGCGAAGCGCTGATGCGCCAACCCGATCCCGGTGCGGCGCTGGCAAATCTTGTCACTGGAGCAGTAAACCCTTCAGCTACGGATGGCTTTCCCTGAAAGCGCTTCATCGGAAGTGGTGATGTCGGTGTAGTCCAAGACGCTTGCATCGCTCCAGGTTGGCATTTAGTCGTTGTTAAGTTTTTAGTTGTATAGCCTTAAAGCCTACCAGTCGCACCAGAAATGGGCATACCCTGCGGGAAGCAAGCTACAAGAAACGTTTTTAGTCAGCCGCACCAATCGAGCGGTTAGTCTAACAACTAACAACCAACAACTAATTACTTTACAAACCCTTAGCTCTTGCCCAGTGATTCACGCTATAAGGTAGTCAGTTTTCATGGAACCCATTCCCCTTCCGTCTCATATTCACTACGAGCTTCTGCTTCAGCTTTTAGAGCGGCAGACCATGGCTGCTGTGGGTCGTCAGGCTCCATCACAGGCACAGGTGCATCAGCTTATCATCACGCTTCGCAAAGCACTGGCGCTCCAGAAACAATTAGAAGAAGACTGCGAACGCCATCACTTGCCGATCGAGTACCGTTGGTCACTCAATCACCTTACGCCTGAGCAAGCCTTGTCTGAAGCGGTGCTGATGCAAAAAGAGTAGGGTGAGGGTTGAAGGCGCACTCTACAAGAGGCGCTGTAGTAGACGCTGTCGGCACTTGGGTCTTTAAACTTGGGCTTTGATAGATCGGTACGGGGCGATCGGGTTCAGCGACGAAATTGTTGCAAAGGTATCGCTTACGGTGGCGATTCTGCACCTGATCTACTACTTTAGATTCAATCTAGCGGTCGGCGTAGTGAATTTGAGGTGATAGATCGTCAGCGGTAGCTTCAGGGTTTGTGCTTCAGTTGTGAAAGCTGAAGTCGCTAAGGAACGTGCTTTAAGTGTTAAACTCTGGAGCCTGATACCAGATTGGCACGCTACCAGCACGGCTCATCGTTTTCGGGAGGTCCTGTGTGTCTGAACCGAATCTAGCCTATAGTTCTTTGCTGTCGGAGGGTAGACACTCTGACGATAAGAGCCTGCCCGATGATAAGAGCCTGCTGGATAGTCATGGTACCGCTGCGCTAGAGGCTCAGCGCCAGCAATGGGAGCAAGAGCAAGCGACGCTACAGGCTGAACTGAGGCAGGCGCGATCGGTGTCCCATGAGCAGATTGAACGCATTCGTCATTTGGAGCAGGCGCTTGACCAATCAGTCGCGTCGCTGCGTGAAATGCGGCTACAAGTTGTTGATCAGCATCTTCTAGAGGCACAGCTTGCCTCAACAGAAGAAATTTCTAACATTCAGCAGCAGGCGATCGGGCGCTTGAAGCTACAGCTAGCACAACAGCAGCAGGCATTGAGCGTTCAGTTAGTTGAAATGCAAACGCGCGATCGCTCTTTACAGGCGCTGTTACACACGATGGAAGCGCTCACCCAGATGCAACAGCAGGCGGTAGAGCAATTGCAAACTCAGATGGTCAGCGATCGTACCGAGGTAGACGCGCACCAACACCAGCTCGAAGAACGCCTGGTGCATCTGCAAGCAGATTTGACCACTCAGCCACCGTGCCTTGAACCGCCATTGCCTGATACTCAAGCGCTATCTGAACGGTTAACCGCACGGTTGACAGAGGCACAGGTTCACGTCAACGAGCTCTCTCTGATTCTGAACGATCGCCAGATGGTGCTCAGGCAGCTTGAAGCTGAACTACAGCAGGCGCAATTGACTCTACAAGAGCAGCAGGCATTGCTCACTCGCTTGCAGCAAATCCCGGTATACAGTCGCTCGACGGGTGCGATCGCGGCTTCAGCCACTCCTGCGCCGGGAGACACATCAGCGATTACGCCTGACTTAGCGACTGCCCACGCCAAGATCGTGGCATTGGAGGCTCAAGCAGCCAAGCAAACGACAGCTCAAGCAATGCTCAGACATGCCTGCCAGGAATTGGAAGAAGAGCGCGATCGCCAGCAAGCCCGCATTGCAGCACTGGAAAGCCAAACCACTGATATGCAAGAGCAAATCTTGCGGCAGGCGCAGCAAGCCAGCGAGTATGAGACCGCGATTCAACACTGGAAAGATCGCTGCTTCAGCAGTCAACACGGTGTCCTTAACCTGAAAACACTCTTAGACCAGGCGTTGCCTGATCCTCCAACTGAACTGGCAGACATATTTGCCGCACTCCTGGCTGCTGCGGAAGAAACCGTAGAACCTGGTAGCCCTGGTTTGCCCTCTGCAACCGCTTTCAATCGTGAGCCAAAAGTCGATTTGCCAGACTTTCTACTGCGTCGCCGTAACCACAAAACGCGCCGATCGTAACAGGGTCGTGCTTACTTGGGTTGAGCATTCAGGCTGCGGCTGGTTTCAATCAACTGTTTCAAATCCAGTACCTTTGTGCCATCCCCACCTACAATAAACGGCAGGTTGCCATTCCACTTTTCGATCGCCTGTCGTTGCAATAATTCAGGCGTTAAGTTTTCGCGCAGTAACCGTTGGGCTTCTGCGTCGCCTTTCGCTAAATTAACTCTGGCTTCGGCTTCCTTCACGGCTTTCAATGCCACAAATTCTGCTCGTTTTGCCTCTTGCTCAGCCACTTGCTTTGCCTCTACCGCGTCACTAAAGCGCCTGGTGAAGTGGACATGGACGAGCGAGATGTCATCCACAGCCAGGTCATAAGGGGTGAGGCGTTCGGTCAGGGCACGATCGACGGCTGTTTTCACGTCTCCCCGTTTAGTGATGATTTCCTCTGCGGTATACATCGCCATTACCGCTTTTAAGACTTCTTCAACGGCTGGATTGATGATGCTTTCAACGATCGCGCTTTCATTACCGATGCGTTGAAAAACAACATTGGCTTTTTCAGGCACAAGATGCCAATTCAGGGCAACGTCCGTATAAACATCCTGGAGATCTTTGGAGGATGCTTCTGCTGTAATTTGATGGCTCTGCACCCGCACACTGAGCTTTTGAACGGTTTGAACAAGCGGGATGACTGGATGAATGCCTTCACCCAAAACCGCTTCCTGCACTTCTCCGAAGGTCATCAGCACACCCCGTTCGCCAGCGTTGACAATAACAAAAAAGCTAGAGACTAAAGCCAGCAGCAATAACAGCAAGATAACTTTTGCTGCCGTATAGGCATCCTTCTGGCTTTTGAGTTTGCCTTTTAAGGGGCTAATGCTTGGTGCTGCCGATTTTGATTGATTGGAAGGGTCTAGGAGGTCAGTCATACAAGTTAGCCATACAAATTGCGGATGTTCAAGCCTTGTATGGGGGCAGGCAGATTCTACGGCGGATAAGCGTCATGCTTTTGAGACCCAGCTCCCTAACGCTGAATGAATGCTATGGGCTGTCATCAATTAGTACTACACATTCCTTGCAGCAAGGGTTCCAGCCCCTAGCCTGGTGTGTGGGGACGGGCGTGACACTGCTGATATTGCAAGGTTTCGGAGCTAATTGATGACACTCCCTAGAACCTTTATGGATACAGGTTAATGCCTGCCAATTGATTCAACTTTAAGCGATCGCGGCAAGTAAATGCCATTTCGTAAGGTTGGGTTGTACCGATAGCGGCAACCCAGCGTTAGAGTCTATTTTGTTGGTTTACCCTGCGGGAAGCAAGCTACGCAAGGCTCAACCCAACCTACAGCAGGATAAGGGGTCATGAGTTTTGTCAGTCGATCAGGTGTTTTGTCTCAAGCAAAACTCCCAATGCCTCGCTATCTCTGAACAAGACAACAAAGCACTGGGAGTACACAAAATTAAGTGTTAGTAAACTCTTTGCGAAACCTTATGCTTCAACTGCCACGGGTGAAGCGGCGACGGTTTCAGCCACAGGATAAACGCTGACTTTCTTCTTGCTTTTGCCGTAGCGCTCAAATGTCACGATGCCATTGATCAGGGCAAACAGGGTGTCATCACTACCGCGACCAACGTTGTTACCAGGATGAATTTTGGTGCCACGTTGACGGATCAAAATGTTACCTGCTTTCACAGTTTGCCCACCGTAGCGCTTCACGCCGAGGCGCTGAGCATTTGAGTCACGACCGTTCCGTGTACTACCTGTCCCTTTTTTGTGAGCCATAATTTCCCCCAGCCTTTCGTTTTTAACGGACGCTTCTATCAGAAGTCTAATTCACATCAATCTTCGATCGCCGCCGCGCCAAGCTCAAAGTCAGAGCGTGATCGCATTGGTTATTCTTCGTCAGCTTCTACTGCTGGCTCAGCTTCTTTTGCTGGAGCAGCTTTTTTACTCGCCTTGGAGCTAGAACCACCCACATTAATGCTATCAATCATCAACCGAGTAAGGTCTTGACGATGCCCTTGCTTTTTGCGGGTTTTCTTCTTAGGGCGCATTTTGTAAACGATGATCTTGCGATCGCGCAGATGCTGCATTACCGTTGCTTCAACCGTTGCGCCCTCAACCAGCGGTTGTCCCACGCTAATATCGCCATCATCCTGGATGAATAGCACTTTGTCGATCGTAATTTGAGTATCGGGTTCAGCCGGGAGGCGATTGATGTCATAGAACCGACCGGGTTCTACCCGTATCTGTTTGCCGCCCGCTTCAATAATTGCGTAAGTAGTCATGAGATCGTCCTGAAAGTTGCCGTACAGGTAGCCTTAGAGAGTTTTGAATTCTAAGTTTTGAATGAGAAAAGCCGTCTTTAGCTCAACGCTCAAAACTCTTCCTTCATCACTCGCTTACAGGCTTTTTGTGTGCCTGACCTGTTCCGAGCAGGAATAGACAGCCAGTTAATCAGTATCGCTATTACGGAAGGCACCTGTCAAGCAGTGAGCAAGAATTGTTTTGGGGATCGGAGCAATCGCCACTTAGCCACTTCCCGCAGAAGAACTTGAGTGAAAGAGACCTTTTTCAGTACAAACGGCTGTGAGCGGTCGATCCCACGGATCTTCTAGCAGGGCAGGCAGATACGCCAGGTCAAACACAATGCCGATCGTGGTTTTTTCTGCCCAAGCAGGGGAAGCCAAGAGGCGATCGTAAAAACCACCACCGTAACCTAACCGATAGCCGCGCTGATCGCAGGCGATCGCAGGCACCAACAGCAAATCTACTTGCTCTGGAGCCAATATCGGCGAGTCTGGATGCGGTTCGAGAATGCCATAGGCTCCCGCTCGAAATGGCAGAGATGCTTGCGGACTCCAGGTATGCCAGTGCAGCGTTTTACCCATACAGCGCGGAAAGCCCCAGACTTTCTCCAGTGCAAACAGTGCGCGAAGATCCGGCTCTTGCCGAATGCTGAAGTACGCCAGCACCGTTTGAGCCTGAATAAATAGAGGAGACGATCGCAAATGCTCACAAAGCTGATGACTGTTGGCTTGCCAAGCTTCAGGCGCGATCGCTTGACGTTTAGCCAGCAAATCTTTCCTTAATGCCCGTTTATCCATCATTTTTAGGAAGGCTTTTGCACCTGAATGACCTGAAGACTGCCACCCGCATGAAGCGTTTGCTTCACAAGCTGAAAACCAGTTGCTTCAATCTGTGCAGCAAGATCTGTGTTGATTAACGCCCAGGCAGTCTCGGTTTCAAAGAGCAGCAGAAATAGCGTTAGTCCGGGTATAAAAAGCGGGTTGGTGGGTTGGTGAAAATCAACCAACGCAAAATAGCCGCCTGGTCGGAGAACCCGATGGACTTCTTTTAGAATTTGCTGGAGTTGCAATGCTTCCATCTCGTGCAGTGCCACGCTGGTATGCACCACCTCAAAGTGATTGTCCGGGAACGGCATCGTTTCTGCAAAGGCTTCGACGTAGGTTGCCTGGGGTACGTTTTTCTCAGCACGCTTGAGGGAGAGCGGTGAGGCATCCAGCCCGGTAACGTGATGCGATCGCGTCACCAAAAATTGCGTGGTTTGCCCACTCCCACAGCACAGATCAAGGACAGTCGTTTCAGAGGCGATCGGCACCCCCTCCAGCGCTAATTGCCGAAACCGTCGCTCTCCACCCACACTCAACGCTGCCAACCGCGCAAAGCTGTCGTAGACCCACTGATATTGATAACTCCAGTCTCTAAGAATGGTTGCCATAGGAGGTGAGGGGTGAGGGGTGAGGGGTGAGGGGTGAGGGGGCAGGAGTAAGGGGGGAAGCAGGGGAAGCAGGGGAGGGTTTTGAGTTTTAAGCAGTTGCCAGTGAACAAGTAAATCAGTGATCAGTGCTGATGTATAGCATGACTGAAAGCTTCAGTTTTAGCCCTCATCCTTCATCCCCCATCCCTCATCCCTCATCCTTCTGCCTCCTGCCTCCTGCCTCCTGCCTTCTACCCCCTCCCGGCGCAACCAGCCGACTTCGACTCAACGCCGTCTCTACTGCCTGTTGCTGATCGCGGTGGGTGAGCCATTGGTGATAGGTGCGATTGTGGACGGCAACGGAGTGACCCATCATTCGGGCTGCTACGGTGTCGGGCAAGCCAAAGTGGATGGTGCGGACAGCCCAGGCGTGGCGCAGGTTGTACGGTGAGAAGGGCAAGTCGTAGCGACGGAATTGGGAGGTAACGCGCTGTCCAATGCGCTGGAGGGTAGTTTGGCTGAGATCGGTTTGGATGGTGGGTAGCTGGAGCGATCGCAGATTAAAAGACTCCACCCATTCAGGGTAGAAGGGCCATACGTCATGAGTGCCTGTTTTGGTCGTGTTGAGGACACGGATGGTTGCCTCTGAGTTGCCTTGCAGCAGCGCCGAGAAATCACAGAAAAAGACCTCGTGATTTCTCAAGCCGTAGGTTGCCATTACAGCATAGACAAACTGCCAGCTTGGATTGGGGATTGTCGCCCAGGTAGAAACAATTAACTCATCCGATGGCAACTCGCGGGCTTGGGTTTGGCTCACCCCGTAGCGTCCCCAGAAGGTTTTGAGGTCGATCGGCAATTCTACCTTCAAAAAATCAGCAAACGCACCCAAGGTAGTGCAGCAAAGCTGGCGACTGCGAGAATGGTCGTCTGTAGCGCGCACTGTGGCGTAAATGGCTTCGACAAAACTGAGTTGGGGGTTCGCTTGAGCGATCGCTTCCAGCTTGCGTAAATAGGGTGCGTATGCCCCTTCCCAGGTGGTTTTCGTCGAAGCAGGGTGGCTGACTCGTGCCGAATCGGCAAAAAACTGGTGCTTAAAGGCTTCTACCTGCTGTGCTAAACCCATCTGGTCGAGCCGCCCCCAGCCAGCACCATCGGCATAGTTGCGCCAGTCAAAGGTGTTTTGAATCAGTTGAGCGGCGATCACTTTTACAGTCTGTTCCGCCTGCTTCAAGCCTGCTGGCGTAGCGGGTAGAGCCAAACTTAGCCGTTGTTGGGTGGGCTTGAGGCGTAAACTGCCTGGTCGCGGCGGCAACATTCCCCGCAGTCCCAATTTCTGCCCTCGCCGCTCAATCTGAAAGCCCATTTGCGCTGCTTTTAGCCGCTGATTGGTTTGGCTAATGCGAGCATCGATCGCGTCATTGGCATCCGTCATAGCAAGGCAAATGGATGATACGGTATCTTGCTCACCCATTTTAGATTGCAGTCTGGTGATTAGAACTGCGCGTTGGTTGCTAACGGTTGCTCGATCGCCAACCCGCTACAGCAACTTCTGGCTCGATGGTTGTGCTGTCGATGGCATTAATGGAGCCGTCAACGAGGTACTTTTTACACCGCTCAAATCACGGCTAGAAGCGGTGGCTAAATCACTGGTGAACCAGCTTCCACCCGCATCATTTGACTGTGCCAGGGTTGTAGAAGCAGCGCTAGCAGTAAGTGGAGCAGTGGCAGCATTTTTGAGCGTCGCAACGCCTTTGCCATCGCCAAATCGCGCATCGTTAGGATTGCTCAAATTCACAAAGAAAGTTTCATCTGCTTCTGTCAGCGTGCCGCTTAAAACGGGAACAGCAATGGTTTTCGTGGTTTCACCAGGGTTGAAGGTTAGCGTTCCTTTAGTGCTTTTATAGTCTTGTCCTGCGATCGCCGTACTGTCGGCGGTTGCATAGCTGACGGTAATCTTGCCTTTGCCAGCGCCAGAGAGTTTCACCGTAAAGACAGCGTTACTGGTGCCGCTTCGGGGTTCTGTCAGGCTGACATCATCAATCGCAATGGAGGGTGGTAGCCCATCGTCAGTCGGGATGATGCCAACGCCCTGACCATCGCCTAAACTGGCACCAGTGGCACCACTCAGATTGACATAAAACACTTCGCTGAGTTCGGGAATCGCATCGCCAATGACAGGTACCCGGATTGTCTTGCTCGTTTCACCCGGCTTAAAGGTGAGTTTTCCCGACCTGGCAACGTAGTCTGCACCTGCTTTAGCATTGCCGTCTGCCGTCGCATAATTGACCGTAACAGACGTTTTACTGACCGCAGACAGGGAAACGGTAAAGACGCGATCGCTCGTACCGCTATTCCCTTCTAACCCTGTCGTGTCATCAATCCAAAGCTGAAGCGGTAGGGCAGGTCGCGTGGTGCTGCCAAACTCAAAGGCACCCACATCGGGCTTACTGTCGCGCAAGAAGCCACGTTCGTCGATCGTGGGTGCTCCGCTCACACCTGTATTAATAGCAGGACTGCCTGTCAGGAGGGGATGGATCAGTACTCCATTAATGGTTTGCAGTGAACCAAGGCGAGGATCAACGATGCGGCTGCTGGCGGTGACCCGAAGATTGCCATAACCCGGAGCCGGAAATTCAATATTGCCGCCGCCATCCCGGGGAGCATAACCGATTTGCTGCTGATAACGATCGCCTGCTGTGTTGTTCGCCACGATCGAGTTAGTCAGCGTAACCGCCTGAGTGCTGCTGTTGAGCCACATGGCACCAGACGCGCGTCCAGCCGTGTTGTTGACGATCGTTGAGTTCTTGATGCTGATCGGCGTTTCTTTCGTCGTATTCAAGAACATTGCGCCGCCCGCATCATCCGCCACCTGATTGCCCGAAAAGGTGCTGTTGAGAATGTTGACAGGGTAGCCACCGTCAATCCAGAGTCCGCCTCCTTGCTTGGTTGCGGTGTTGTTTGCCACGGTGACGTTGCGGAGGGTCAGGTTGCTATTGGTGCGTAAGCCGCCACCTCTGGCGTATTTCCCATTTGAGGTAACGGCATTTCCCACGATCGCGCTGTCTTCCACGATGATCTTGTCTTGCCCGTAGCCATACAAGAAAAGCCCGCCGCCCTCACCCTTCGTCTGGTTGCCTTCAACCCGACTGCGACGAATGGCGATCGTTCCACCCACCGTTGAGCCTGGTCCGATCGGGTTCGCGCCATCTGCAAACACGGCTCCTCCACCGAGCGCACCCGCAGAACTGTTTTTGAGAAAGGTGGAATCTTCGATCGTCAACGCCCCCAGTAGACTGTAAATCGCGCCACCGTTGACGCCACGGTTATTGGTAAACTGCGATCCGCGCACCGTCAGAACGCTAGAACCACCTGTGGCGATCGCGCCTGCACTGTAGGTTGAGTTCGTTAACGTCCCGTCATTGCCATCAAACTGACTGTTGAGGACAGTTGCTTTACTGCCATACCCGACGCTGATGGCACCCCCAATCCCTGCTGCGTTGTTGTTAAACCGACAGTTGACGACTGTTAAAGTGCCGTAATCTCGCAGTTGGATCGCCCCTCCACTGCCCGTCGTCTTGCCATTGGCGATCGTGAGGTTTTTGAACGCAACCGTGCCAAATTTGGGAACATAAAACACCTGGCGAGCGTTATTACCACTAACGGTTAGATTGGCAGCCCCAGCACCGTCAATCGTCAGAGCTTTATTGATCTCAAGATACCCACTCGTCAACGTGATGGTTTTATTCGCCAGCGTGGCAGCAAATTTAACGGTGTCACCAGCCTGGGCGCGAGCGATCGCCTCTCTCAGCGATCCAGCACCGCTGTCGCGTGTATTGGTGACGGTAATGATAGCCATCAGGCAATTCCTCTAAAGTGCTGAAATAGATCCCCTTTACGCATCGCCACCGCCATGCGACAGCCCGATAAAGCAGGCAGACTACGCTTACAGAGGCATCCCGGTTGTGCTAAAGGATGATCTTCAAAGCAGTAATCTTCAAAATGAGAATGACGACATCATCCACTTCCTCGCGCGATCGCTCACACAGCGCTTTGGAGCCAACGAAAGCGCGATCGACAGCATGGCTCAAGCGGTTGGGATGCTGATTAAAGGAGAATTGTTTGCCCTCTAAACTCTCAGGTGATTTCTCGTAAAGAATCTACCCCATTGATGCCGTAGTGCAAGCGTCTTGTTGGCGATACGGGCAACATACCTGCACGATGTTGGGGCATTTCTTGTGTAGAAATCGCCTTAGGAACGAGAACAAAGTAAAACCGATAATTCTGTAGGGGCTTAGCATTCGGGCAAAAACCTCTGCCCTAGCTGAAAGCATACCTGCCGAATGCTAAGCCCTTACGCTTGGCTTTGCCGATGTTATTTAATCCACGATCCTCAGGAGTCAGTGTGGAGATGCATTAGAAACAGCCGACCAAGGCTTTAAATGCTGAGTTGCAATGAGTTAAGCAGTGCCGAAGCTGAATGAGCTTGGTAGAAGCGAAGGCACATGACTTTCTCCTTACTGAGAGATTAGCTCACCCGTGATGGCTAGCTTACTGGCTAGGCGATCGCCTTCTTCAGGGTATGATTGCCAGTTTTCGATCCGTCCACCATCTAACCGCTCGCTCGTCAAATCTCCAGTTAGTTTAAAGTTCTGTTAAGCATAGGGGCAGAAAAACTCAATACGTCAGGTTTCTCGGCTATCTTGCTCCAAACATAAGGTTAAAATCAGTAACAAACCTGAGAGTACGAAAAAGCTGTAGCCGTTATGGGTCGATTTGGGGTATTGCTGCTAAACCTGGGCGGACCAGACCATTTGGAAGATGTTCGTCCCTTTCTGTTCAACCTGTTTTCTGATCCAGAGATCATCCGACTGCCATTTCCCTGGATGCAACGTCCGCTTGCATGGTTAATTTCAACGACGCGAGCTAAAAAATCTCAGGAAAACTATCGACAGATAGGCGGTGGTTCACCCTTGCGCCGCATTACAGAAGAACAGGCTCAGGCGCTTCAGGTACAGCTTCAGCAGAAGGGACACGATGCCAACGTCTATGTGGGTATGCGGTACTGGCATCCCTATACAGAGGAGGCGATCGCACGCATCAAGCGCGATCAGGTCGATCGGCTCGTCATCCTGCCCCTCTATCCTCACTTTTCGATTAGTACGAGCGGCTCCAGTTTTCGCCTGCTAGAGCAAATTTGGCAAGAAGATCCCACCCTGGCAGACATTGACTACACGGCGATTCCCTCCTGGTACGATCGCCCTGGCTATCTTCGAGCAATGGCTGATTTGATCGCGCATGAACTAGATCAGTTCCCCGAACCAGACAAAGTGCACGTTTTCTTCAGCGCTCACGGTGTACCTGTAAGCTACGTCGAAGAAGCTGGCGATCCTTACCAGCGCGAAATTGAAGCCTGCGTGTCACTCATCATGCAAACGCTGAATCGATCCAATCCACATGTGCTGGCGTATCAGAGCCGTGTGGGTCCCGTGGAATGGCTTCAGCCCTACACCGATGACGCGCTCAAAGAACTCGCTGACCAGGGCGTGAAAGATCTTGCCGTTGTACCCATTAGCTTTGTTTCAGAACACATTGAAACGCTGCAAGAAATTGACATGGAGTATCGGGAACTGGCAGAAGAAGCAGGTATTGAGCACTTCCACCGCGTTCCTGCTCTCAACACTCATCCCGGCTTTATCGATGATCTGGCAAATCTGGTAGTAGAGGCGTTAGATGCGCCTCACTTAAAGCTGGCGCAAGTCATGCATCCAGAAAAGCAGGTCAAGATGTATCCTCCAGAGCGGTGGGAATGGGGTATGACGATTTCGGCAGAAGTCTGGAACGGTCGTCTTGCCATGCTGGGAATTCTGGCGGTGTTGCTGGAAATCTTTATGGGTCGTGGTCCGCTCCATGCGATCGGGTTGCTGTAGTCGGTCAACGCGGTTGAGGGAGTCAGGAGTCAGGAGATAATGGCTGATTCTCTTAGGGATTAGCACGTTCCTATCGTTCTTCAGCCATTGCCTGTAAAAGACGTTGGTAGACGGCATGATAGCGCTGTAAACGCTCGCTGTCTTTGGGCGTGAGGGTTGTCATACGGGTGAGCGTCATGTTGTCTTCCAGGTCATAGCGCTTGACTCGCATGGCTAAAGCATTCGTCAACACGCGATCGATAAACTCGTCGTAGCTCTCATTCGCCCGCCGCGTCAGGCAATCCAATGCCACGATCGCCTCGTTGGGAAAGCCCTCAGCCGCCAATTGTTCCAGCGTCCAGTGGGAATCTTCCACGACATCATGCAGCACTGCTACCATTTGTTCTAAGGGCGTTTGTCCTCGCAGCATCAGTCTCAGCGGATGCAAAATGTAGGGCGCATTGGCTTTGTCTACCTGATCTTGATGCGCCGTCGCAGCGATCGCCACTGCGCGCCCAAGCAGTTGGTTTAAAGAGGGACTCATTAGCATCCATCCTGCCGCTCGAAGGTTGTTCGGATGATACACCGCACGCAGACTCTTAGCTTGATTCTTGCCCAGAAAGTGACGGAGGGTTCAGAACCGTACCAGCGACCCTGGCAGCGTTGCGGCTGAGCATCGTTAGAGCTGGAGGCATCATTGCTGTATTACGGTTGAGACAACGTTTGGTGGGTCTATGTCCCTCCCCATGCTGCTGGCGCACTTGCGCGATGAGTATGGGCAGATCTTGCTGCACTTCAGACCAGTAGCGTTGAGGAAATTGGGTGTAGTCAAAATTGCACTCGCGGAAGACGCGCTCAATCCGGTGGTAGCGATGCATCGACCAATCGCGTAGAATCGCCCAGGACGGGTGCAAATCTTCTGCCATGATGAGTGGGTAAGCTTTTTGTCGCAATTCTGTAAGATAGCGATCAAGCAAAAACTGCATCATTTTGGGGTAGCCGGGATTCTGGCAAGCGGTTTGCTGAATCATTTCTTCGCGTGTCACCCCAAACTGGTTCAGCACCTCTGAGGGAATATAACAAATGCCTTGTTGAGCATCTTCTTGCATGTCGCGCAGGTTATTAAAAAACTGGTCTAGCGCTCCAAAGTAGCAAGCTGCCTGCCATTGCTCTTGCGCTAAAAACGGGAGCACCTGAAAATAGGTTCCGCCCAGATCCTTGAGCATGGTTTCGTACTGAGCCAGCGTGTCCACAATAAGGTTGTGCCCATGATAACGAGCGATCGCTTGCAAATAGCGGTTCCACGACCACAGCGAAAGGCGATCAACTGGGGTGGAGGAAGCACCAAACCAACGAACAGCAATCCGGGTCAAGACATCCTGGTAAGCGCATCCAGACTTCACCCGCCCCCAGAGCAAGAGCCATTTCCAACCGGAGTAAAACTTGCGAAATTCAGCGCTGCCAGAATCTACCAGTTCATTTTCAGCGAGTCGATCGATCAGGCGAATCCACCCAATGCGCTCAATCCACTCATCACGCATACAAGGCTCTAACTCCATTACCCACGCCGCGTTATCTTCGTCCTTTAGCGAATCGTCTGCGATCGCATCGTATTCAGAGGAACCTACCAATCCTGAAATTTTGATGCTGTTCATGTCATTTACTAACCTTGGTCTTTCTCTATGGTTCCCAGGTTCTGCTGAAATTAACGTCGTGCCATTGAACACATTACGTATTCTTTATACTGGAGTGGTACGTATGGGATCATTCTTCATTCATCGGTTTAGGCAATAGTTTGGTTTAACCGACAAAGATGCCAGCCGCAGAGGGAATCGTGTCATTTGGCTCACGATAAAACGATTTGCTTCGGTGAGAAGCGGCGTTACTGCAGCAGGTACTCATAGCACGCCTCATCACAGAGCAACTGATAGACATCGGTATCGAACCTTACATGGGGTAGGGTAGCTCTGTGGCTCTCCAGGTGCAGGCGAAGCATGAGCAAGCAGCACGTCTCTTTTTAAGCGCTCTGGAGGGGAAAGCAGAAGCGCTCAAGTAACCTGCTATGATCAGTCGGCAACTTAAAAATGCTGGTTGCTGTCTTGAAGACTGAGCGTTAACAACATTAGGCTATCTGTTCGACTTCTAATCGCACGTTTAGAGTTCTGGCTAAGAGATGGAGCAGGTAGCGAGTTAGTAAGGAACTACCGCGACCATGTCGTTATTTGATTGGTTTGCCAATCGGCAAAAAGCTGGTCCGATTAGCAAAGATCGGCAAGAACGGGAAATTGCGGATGGGCTTTGGGCAAAATGTGAAGCCTGTGGTGTGCTGACTTACACCAAAGACCTGCGAACCAATCAAATGGTTTGCCTGGAGTGCAACCATCACATTCGGGTGTACAGCGATGAGCGCATTCGCCAACTCATTGATCCCAATACCTGGATTGCACTGGATGAAGGGTTGTATGCCACTGACCCACTCAAGTTTCGCGATCGCAAACCCTACGGCGATCGATTACGCGAAACCCAAGACAAGCTGAAACTGCTGGATGCCGTGCAGACCGGGCTGGGGCAACTTGAGGATCTGCCCGTCGCACTCGGTGTGATGGACTTTCGGTTTATGGGCGGCAGTATGGGGTCTGTCGTTGGCGAGAAGTTGACCCGTCTGATTGAGCGTGCCACGCGTGAGCGACTCCCCGTCATCATTATTTGTGCGTCTGGTGGAGCCAGAATGCAGGAAGGGATGCTCAGCCTGATGCAAATGGCAAAAATTTCTGGCGCGTTGGAGCGTCACCGGGCGGCTCGCTTGCTCTACATTCCCGTACTGACTCATCCCACAACGGGTGGAGTCACAGCTAGCTTTGCGATGTTGGGCGATGTGATTTTGGCAGAACCCAAAGCGACGATCGGCTTTGCGGGGCGCAGAGTGGTCGAGCAAACGCTACGTGAAAAGCTGCCCGATGATTTTCAAACTGCCGAATATTTGCTGGAACATGGGTTTGTAGACGCGATCGTGCCTCGGACGCAGTTGAAAAAAACCCTCGCTCAACTCATCCGTCTGCATCAACCCTCAACCGCATTAAGCCACCTGCCCATTCACCTAACGAACAATCTGCCGCTCCGGGTAACGACTCCAGAGACATAGGGCAAGAAGCAGTTGTTGGTTGTTAGTTGTTGGTTTGCGGTCAACGGTACCAGGGAACGGCTCGAAGGCATGTGGCGATCGTGCGGTCATTAGCACATATCATCGACGTACTAACAACAGCCGTGCGTGTGAAGAACTTTGACCGTTCTATTGAGGGTACGCTTCACCTGTACAATCTAAAAGGAATTCATTTTAAACCCCAGACTCGTCTAGCTTTGGCGGATGTGAAGGTCATCATTTCCATGCCTGACGCTTTTACGTTGGACACCACTGGACATCACTGAGAAAACTGCTTTTAAGCAGACTCTCAGGCATCCAGGTGTCATTGGCTGAGTCCGGTGTCTTAATAAACCAAATACCTGAGCCACAGTAAGGAGAACCATGCTTAAAAGGTACATCTGGCTTGTTGTAGCCACTGTATTCTTCGCTTTTCAGATGTTTGTCGGCAGCGTCTCGGCGGCTGAACTGGACGTTGCGACTCGTACCATTCCGCTTGATGCAAACGGTGGCACCCTTGAGTTGAGCCTCAAGCAAGTGAAAGAAGGCAAGCGGTTGTTTCAGTATGCTTGTGCCCAATGCCATGCGGGTGGTGTGACCAAGACAGATCCAAACGTTGGGCTTGACCCAGAGTCTTTGTCATTGGCAACACCTCCTCGTAATAGCGTTGACTCCCTGGTGGACTACATGAAAGATCCCACCACCTATGACGGCGCACAGTCCATCGCAGAAGTGCATCCTAGCCTCAAAAGTAAAGACAACTTCCCCGAAATGCGTAACTTGACCGAAGATGATCTGGTCGCGATCGCGGGTCACATTCTGCTTCAGCCCAAAGTGGTCGGCGATAAATGGGGCGGCGGCAAAATTTACTATTAAGCGCAAGATACAACTGCTTTCAACACGTTCCTTAAAAGACCTCTAGTGTCGCATTGTAAACTTAACCAAAGTCTACAATTTGATCTACAGGTCTTTTTTGTTGAAGGAAAACACAAGACATGCAGCATTGCTTCTTCTGGGTTCGTGGATTCCTGCTTGCGGTTTTGGTTTGGTTGCCGTTCGCGATCGACTCTCCCGCTTACGCGGTTGATGCATATGTCACTCGCTATTTGCATGTCACCACGCCAATCCCACTCGTGTTGGATGATCAGGGGAAGACTCGTCTATTCACGGCAGCAGAGCTTTCGGCAGGAAAGCAGTTGTTTGAGCGCAACTGTCTAAATTGCCACGTAGGTGGTGCAACATTACCTGATCCAACGGTTTCACTATCGCTGGCAGATTTGCAGAGCGCAACACCACAGCGTGACACCATCAGTAATTTAGTGACGTATTTAAGACAGCCCATGACCCACGATGGCACCGAAGAAACCTTTTGGTGTCGGCAAGTGCCCGAAAGCTGGCTGTCTCAAGCCCAGATTGAAAGTCTGGCTGGCTTTGTGCTGAGGGCAGCTCAAAAAGCTCCGGGCTGGGGCGGCGCAGAGTTTTAAGATCAGTAGGTTTCGCACGGATTGTTAAAGACTCGTAGCTTCGCTGCATAACCATTTAGTTTCTTCGACGCGCTGTCGTAGATTTGGTTTAAGATCTAAAGGTGTTATGCGCTTTAATCCTTAAGAGAGTTATGAAATCAATCAATTCTGTTACGAAAAGCCTCTGCCTGACGTTGATGGCTGCTTTGCTCGTCGTTGGTAGCTTTTTCGTGTCGGTTGCCCCTGCTTCTGCCGAAACCGTTACCGTTAAAATGGGTGCTGACAACGGTTTATTGGTCTTCCAACCTGCCAATGTGACGGTTAAACCCGGTGACACTGTAAAGTGGGTTGTCAACAAGGTTCCTCCCCACAACGTTATTTTTGACGACAAAGCCATTCCCGGTAAGGACAAAGCACTGGCAAAATCCCTTTCTCATCCTCAGCTTGAAATGTCTCCTGGTTCAGGCTATGAGTTAACCATTCCCAAAGATTTGGCGGCTGGCGAGTACTCTTACTTCTGCGCTCCTCATAGGGGTGCCGGGATGATCGGTAAAGTGACGGTTGCCGGATAAGTTACTGAGGCGAAATGGAGCGACCTGTCAGGATGCGGCAGTGGCTCCATTTCGTTTTTAGATTGACTGCCCGTATGCCGCACAACAGCTTGACCATTGTTACCGGAACGTAAACGCTTTGGAACCAAAGCACTTGCTGTACCCTTGTGAAGGTTCTCCACAGGAACAGGGGCATAAAATCAGAGCGCTGTAGTGCTTAAAAGTTCCGACAAACTTATAGAAATCGAGGAAACCTGTTTGAAGAGACTGTCGTTCGCGCTGATCGCGATCGTGTTCTTGATGAGTCTGGCAGGCTCTCCTGCACAGGCGGCAAATGCTGCAAACGGTGCAAAACTTTTTAATGCAACCTGCGCCGCCTGTCACACAGGCGGTAATAACGTCATTTTGGCGAAGAAGACGCTTAAGCAAGAAGCGCTAGAAAAATATGGCATGGCATCGTTAGAGGCGATCAAAACTCAAGTAACGAATGGCAAAAACGCTATGCCTTCGTTTCGTGGACGGCTCAATGCGATGCAGATTGAAGATGTTGCTACCTACGTGTTGGAGCAAGCTGAGAAAGGTTGGTAAGGGTTTGAGTTGTCACGATCGCGATCGACCTGTCAACCCTGATACGTGTTATCAATTAGCTTCAAAACCCTGCGGTATCAGCATGATCGCGCCCGCCCCAACATATGATGCTAGGGGCTGTAACCATTGCTGCAACTAACGTGTAGTAGTCATTGATGACAGCCCCTAGTGGTTTTCCAATTCTTAGATGATGGGTGAGGAGGATAAGATAGAGCACCTCAAGGACAGGCTCGTTGGACGCTGCGCTGACTGGCAGAGCAGATGGTGGCGTTGGGGCAGGTCGCATCGATGAGTGATGCAACCGTGCGTCAGGTGCTTCAAAAAACGCACTCCAACCCAGGAAACAAGAGTGCTGGGTGATTCCGCCTGAGCAGAACGCGGCGTTTGTCTGGCGGATGGAGGCAGTCTTAGCCGTGTAGCAACAGGTCTATGACCCGGACTAGCCGGTCGGTTGTCTGGATGCAGCCAGCAAACAACTGGTCAACGAGACGCTAACCCCCATGCCCGCACGTCCCGGTCAACCGGAACGAGTGGATGATGAATAGGAGCGCAATGGCACTGCCAACTGCTTCAGGCGCTGTGAACCGATGACAGGGTGGCGACGAGTGCAAGTCACCGAACGACGGACGGCGATTGACTATGCTCACCTGCTGAAGCAGCTGGTCGATTGCGATGACCCAAAGGCACGCAAAATGACGGTGGTGCAGGACAACCTCAACACCCACGCACCAGCATCGCTCTACCAAGCGTTTGCACCCGCCGAAGCGCGCCGAATTTTGGAGTTGCTGGAGTTTTGCCACACCCCGAAGCACGGCAGTGGGCTCAACATGGCAGCGATTGAATGAAGTGTTTTAGCTCGCCACTGTCTCGACCGTCGTATCCCGGACTTCGCCACCTTGAAGCCTGAAGTCGCAGCGTGGCAAGCGCAACGCAATCAGGAAAAAACCTGGATTGATTGGCGTTTGACAACGGATGATGCACGGGTAAAGTTACATCGTCTTTACCCATCAACTAAAGATTGACACAACACTAGAAGTGTTGTTCACGATTTCTGTAGAGACGTGACATGTCACGTCTCTACAGATGCCGACCACACGTTTGAAACACGACCCGTATTCATCTGTAGCGATCGCAGCCTCACACGCTGTGGTTATCTGAGCGAGGGAGTGTTGGGCGCTTCCCGCCCCATCGCCCAGATCATACTGGCGCTTAAATGGATTGGTGCCACGGTGGCATAATGCATCAATGGAGAAGGCGGAAATTAGGCACAATGGGAATATTCTTGAGCTGTGACAGGTGATGAGCAAACCAGAGCAGTCTGTCAAACTACTGGATTATTACCAGAAAAGCGCATCCGATCAGTTTGTTCCCCAACCTGCTGTTTTAAGAAGTTTGGGTTGGCATGAACTGCATTTTGAGCTGCATCAGCAACCAGCCTTCGCAACGGATGAGCATCACCACACGCTGCATGTGTTGGCTTGTGGGCTAATCGACTCATCCAATAAGAATGCACCCGGTATGCGATCGCTCGATGGCAAGCGCTTACAGGAAAATCGAGGCGCTGGAGCGATTGCCATGATTCCAGCCGGAGCGACCCACTCCTGTAGTTGGGATACTCCAGCTCAATTTATGGTGCTGGCACTTGAACCAACCCTTCTAAAGCGCGTTGGACAGGACTGGGTCAATCCTGATCAGATTGAATTGCTGCCCCAGTTTATGAGCAAGTCGGACAGGTTCATACAAGAGATCTTGTTGACTCTCAAGGGAGAAGTGGCAGGAGGAGAGATGGGGAGTCATTTGCTAATCGATAGTTTGAAAACAGCCCTAGCGGTTCATTTACTGCGAAATTATTGTGCCACTCGACCCAAACTCTCCAGCTATGCAAATGGTTTATCTCAAAGCAAATTAGCTCTGGTGAAAGAGTATATCAACGAGCATTTACATCAAGATTTGAAATTAGATACGCTTGCGGCGATCGCTCAACTCAGCCCTTATCACTTCTTACGGCTGTTTAAGCAAAGCATGGCAATCACGCCTCACCAATACATTTTGCAGTGTCGGTTAACTCAAGCAAAACACCTGCTGCAACATAGTGAGTTGAGCCTCGTCGAAATTGCAGCCCAAACAGGCTTTTGTGATCAAAGCCACTTCACTCGATGCTTCAAACGCGTGATGGGTGCGACACCCAGGCAACTCCTGCAAGCCCGATCGGGTTTCTAACGATGCTCTGTGATTGACGTTAATAAGTTCCAAAAGATCGCAATAAGATCCCAACGCTTCGCAACTTTTTTCTAGAGGTCTCATGCACTACCTGCTTACAGTAGGAGCAGACTCTCTTGGAGAAGGAAGATGCAAATTGAGCAACGTGCAGGTCTTGCGATCGCCGCAAAAATAGCCATCCTCCCTATGACAGTGCCGCTGTGGGGATTGGTCATTTTCATACTCTGGACGATCGCCGTTGTGGTGCTCTTGCTTGTCTTGAGAATACGACATTTAGCAGCAGGCGGTAGCTCCAAAGAATTCGGGGCGATCGACGATGACAGCTTGCTTTGGCGATTATTTCGAGTTCAGTCTAACTTGGTTGAAAATCTGCCGTTGTATTTAGGAGTCGTTTTTCTCTTGGTAGTACGCGGGATATCTGGCGGTGTTGTCAATCTACTGGTCAGTGTCTATATTGCATTCCGATTGTTGCACTCCCTGATTCATATAGTGGGTGCTGATCCAAACTTACGGCTGTTGAGCTTAGTGATTCAACTGAGTTGTTTAGTTGGCTTGCTCGTTCTGGCAATCGTTCAACCGATTCCCGGCTTAATGGGTTGAGGCATTCATCGATCAAACCTGTTTCCAGTTTTGTTCTGTCGCTTCACCTGCGGAAAATAAATCCCTCACAACTCCTGGCGGTGACCTGCAAATGTGTGTTATGTTTGACAGCGGTGTTTAAGTAAACACGTCACAAGGGTTGCTAGCTCAGTGGTAGAGCATTCGGCTTTTAACCGACTGGTCCCGGGTTCGAATCCCGGGCAACCCATTTCTAAAGCTAGCATCCTAAGGCTAACAGCTTAAGGTCAGCGGGTAACTCGCCTGGTCTACTGTGGCTGTTCGCTTTTTAGAGAAGCAACATGGCTTTTAAGCACCCTCGCCAGGATGCCCACGCCTTAGTCGATCGATAGAGGATCACGGGTGGCATCACTAACCGATACGGCTGCGATCGTGAGCGATCGCAGTGATGTCGCTTCTGACTCTGGCACGATCCAATGACTCGCCTGGTTCAATGCGTAGAGACCACCGCAGAGCAGCAAGCGATCGCCCACCTGTAAATCACTGGCTCCATCAGGAAAGCGAATAAACTTGCCTTCTCGACGAATAGCTTGAATGAGTACACCAAACTGCCGCCGGATGTGCAGTTCAGACAAGGTTTTACCTACAACAGGGCTGGTTTCAGGCACCAGTAACCACTGACAGGACGCATTTTCTGTCGGAATTGCCGCTTCACCTTTCGCGAGTTCATCAAAAGCTGCTAGTTCAGCCGCTTCTCCGATGACCAGTAGGCGATCGCCCGTCTGTAGCATGGTTTTTAAATCGGGGTAGTCGATCTCTTCACCATCAGCTCGCTGAATCGCCATCAGGCTCACACCCGTCAGGCGACGCAAGTCTGTCTCC
The DNA here is from genome assembly GCA_019359375.1 of Lyngbya sp. HA4199-MV5. Classification (GTDB taxonomy): domain Bacteria; phylum Cyanobacteriota; class Cyanobacteriia; order Leptolyngbyales; family Leptolyngbyaceae; genus Stenomitos. The sequence goes on along the minus strand of JAHHHL010000043.1, from coordinate 33,808 downwards.
TCTACCGTCATGCCAATCAGCGGTGAGACCTGCGGCAAGGGATACCAGCGATTATTCATATCCTGGGTGGCTTCTTTGAGTTCCCGTGACACCTGGTAAGACGGTTTCTTAGAGCGCAAATCTAAATAGTGAGAGTTGCGAATTTGCTGCACTTCTCGCTGGATGACTGGCAGCGGTAAACCAATGCCCGTGAGTAAATGCGATGACAGCTCTAAGCTGGCTTCAAACTCTGGCTGCACCACCTCTTTTGCGCCCAGTTGATACAGCAATTCAATATCTTTGTCCTGGTTTGCCCGCACTACCACGTCTAGATCAGGTGCTAGTTCCAGCGATCGCTTGATGCAGAGGCGGGTGCTCATCGGATCAGGCAGCGCGATCGCCATGCCCTGGGCGGACTGTACGCCTGCTTTTTCCAGCACATTCAGGCTGGCAGCGTTGCCGTAGATGTAGGCAATGCCAGCTTCTCGGACTTCTTGAATCCGGCTCTCCGATTGATCAATCACGATTACGGGATAGCTGTGTTCGCGTAAAAGCTGCACGATGTTTCGTCCAACCTGCCCATACCCACAGACAACCACATGATTTTGGGTCGGCAACTCGTCTGCAACTGCCAGGGCTACATCTGTGCGCTCCAGGTAGGCTTTCAGCCAGGGGAGTGATTCTGCCCACGTAAACAGTTGCGGAATGAGTCGGAGGATAAACGGGGTCAGCACCAGCGTGACGGCTGTTGTCCCCAGAATTAGCAGATAGACGCGACGCGAAACCAATCCCAGTTTTTGCCCCTCGCTTGCCAGCACAAAGGAGAATTCGCCAATCTGTGCCAGCCCCAAGCCTGTAATGAGCGCCGTTTTAAGCGGGTAGCGGAACAGCATCACGAGAGGAGTCACGATCAAAAACTTGCCTACAAAGACCAGAGCAACCAGCCCCAAAATCAGCTCCAGGTTGTTCCATAAAAAGAAGGGATCGATGAGCATCCCGATCGCGGCGAAAAACAGGCAGGCAAAAATGTCTCGCAATGGCTCGACATAATCAAGCGTTTGGTCAGCGTATTCCACCTCCGAAATCATGAGACCCGCGACAAAAGCTCCCATCTCGATCGACAAGCCCAGGTGCTCTGTCAGCAACGCAATCCCTAGACAAATTGCCACCACACCCAGCAAGAAGAGTTCTCGACTTTCGGTGCGTGCCAGCAACCGCAGTAAAGGCGGGATCACCCAAATGCCTGCAATGACGGCTCCCAAACCCAGCAGCCCTGTTTGCAGAAGTGCCCACCCGATCGCCAGACCCACTTCTTCCACAGGTTTGTCAAGGGCAGGCAAGACAGCCAACATTACACCCAATGCCAGATCTTGCACCACCAGAATGCCCAGCATGACCTGTCCGTGAGGCGTTGCTGTTTCGTTGCGCTCCATGAGGCACTTCAGCACCACAGCCGTTGACGACAGCGAAAGAATGGCACCCAAAAAGACCCCCTGCGCTGGGGAAGTTACCCACCCCATGCCGATGGACACCAGAGCGGTAATGGCGATCGTCAGAACAATCTGCAACCCACCACCACCCAGACTGATCCCCTTCACCTTTTTCAATTCTGAGAATGAAAACTCTACGCCCAGGGCAAAGAGTAGAAACGCCACGCCAAACTGCGCCAGCGTTTCGACCTGGATCAGTTCTTTGATCAGCCCCAATCCGGCTGGTCCAACGATCATGCCTGCCAGCAAATAGCCCAACAGAATGGGTTGCCGCAATACAGCCGCCAGAATGCCTCCAGCAGCAGCAGCAGCCAGTACCGTGACTAAATCAACAATCAGCCTGAAATCTTCTTGCACGGCAACTCAAATATTAAAAAACGTATCGATCGCTCTCATTTTAAGAATACAAACTTTTGGGAGTCAGTGGGGGATGTTTGAGGATTATGAGAGCACGATCGCGGCAGCAACCGCTCCTGCCCATTTTTATGGGTTCTGGTCGCGGGGTTTGAACGAATGCAGCCGTTTCTAGCTCCCGACATTTTTTGCTGCGCGCTGGGCTGTATCCTGAATCTTGCGTGTTGCCCTGGAAACAAGAAGCGAGGAACGCTATTCTATACTGCCAGTAATGCACGCGTTGCCAGCCATGAACCTTAATGTGCCAGGTATGAATCAAACTCAACCCGATGCGATGCGATCCCCGTGCTTTTTCAAGCAGGTATGGCAGCTTATTCAAGGTGGAGGGCGATCGCTCGCAGTCACGCTGTCTTTGGCGATCGGGGCAGCGACCGGCGTGGTATTCCCTGCGACAGCGCTTCAAGTGCAAGTCACGCCAACAAATCCGCAGCTAGGCGATACCCTTTCTGTCACCATTACAGAGGCTTCTGGCGATAGCGCACCCATTGTCACCCTGGGCAACCGAACCTACACCTCGTTTCCATCTGGCAGTCGTTTTCGCGCACTGCTGCCCACCACCCCTTTGGATAAACCTGGCACGCTAACGTTACTGGTAAAAAGTAGTAATGAGACCGATCGGCGTGTGCTGCAACTCTGGGGGCGTAAATTCCCCACTCAATCCATCTGGTTGCCTCCTGGTAAAGATCAGGACCTGTCAGACTTTGAATTCAATCGAGTCGATGCATTCAAAAAGCTCGTGACACCCCAAAAGTTTTGGAATGGACCCTTTCTCAAACCGAACGCAGGACCCATCACCACCATCTACGGGGTACGTCGCTATTACAACGGCAAATTTGCTAGTGACTACTACCATCGCGGGGTAGACTACGCAGGGGCTTACGGTTCTCCGGTCGTTGCACCAGCCGCAGGGCGCGTTTCGCTGGTCGGGCAGGAGTCAAAAGGCTTTGTGATTCATGGCAACTGTGTTGGCATTGATCATGGGCAAGGGGTCGAAAGCATCTTTCTGCACCTGAGCCGCATTTTAGTGAAAGAAGGCGATATGGTGAAGGCGGGGCAAGTCATTGGTGCCGTGGGTGCAACGGGCGCTGCTACGGGACCTCACCTGCACTGGGGCTTATATGTGAATGGTCAGTCTGTTGATCCAAGTCCCTGGCGCACCAAAGGGTTTGAGTAACTTTATGTTTGAAGGCACGTTTATGCTGATACTGAACGGGCATTCTGGGGCAAGATTATTCAAGGCAACTCGTGATTTAAAGCAAATTGTCGAATAACGGCGCTGCGGAGTTTAGAGCATTATGAGTATTGAAAAGATTGTGGAGCAAGCGCTACAAGATGGCTACTTGACTCCAGCGATGGAAGCAGAAGTGGGTAGAATCTGCGACACCGCTTCAGAATTGTCGATCGAAGAGTACATGTCCCTCGATCGACTCATGGGGGCATTACTCACTGGAGAAGTTGTGGCGGTGCCTCGAAAGCAGTTCATCAACGTCATGGAAGAACTGGTGCTAACGGAAGCGATTGCTCGCGTGGCGGAGATTGAAGCCACCAGCGATCGCACTCTGGATCTGGGCGATATTGCCGCCTATGCACTAAACCGTCTACCACCCCTCTATGCCACCACTGAAGAAGGCGCGACTTATCAGCGGCAACGAGCCAAAGAAGAACTTCAGGGCTTGATTGCTCAGCAGGTGGGTGAAGCGATCGCTCGTAACCTCGATCGTCCAGAATTCTTCCCAGAACGGCAAGCGCTTGGCAAAAACTCTGGTGATGAAATCTTGACGCAAGTGAGTACGCTCTTACAAGCTTATGCACCCAACTTTGAACCTCAGACAGGAGCACCGCTCTAGGGGCTGTCATCAATTACGACTGCACATGACTTGAAGCAAGGGTTCCAGCCCCTAGCTTGTATGTTTGGGCGGGCGCGACAATGCTGATACTGCAAGATTTTGGGGCTAATTGATGACGCGCCCTAGCGAAACGCCCCAGTGTTTGAGTTAAATTCTTAATTAAACGAACAAACTCTCAAAGTTGACGGCTGATAGCTTCTAGCCTTCAGCCTGTTCCGCAATCATGTCCGCTGACTGAGCATCTGTTGCGGACTTGCAGAGGTTCTCGGTTGAGTGCGCTACAAAGGCTGAGGTTTTAAGGTAAAAAGGAACTTGTGCGCCTCCTTCCTTCTGCCTTCTACCTCTTTGCGACTGCACCTCACTGGGTTGGGAACCACTATGGTGCGTCAACAGAAGGCTTGCTTTATAGCGCCTTCAAGGACGCACTTCTACCGAGGTTCCGAGCGAAATCTGATCGTACAACGCGACGACATCTCGATTACGCATGCGGACACAGCCGTGGGAAACTGCTTGCCCAATCAGCTCTTCCTGGTTTGTGCCGTGGAACCCGATTTGTGCCCGTCCATCATGCAAGAAACCGATCCAGCGCTTACCGAGCGGGTTAGCAGGACTGGTGGGAATAACTTCGCCCGTGATTGGGTGCTGCCACTTTGGATCTCGCTGCATTTCCAGGACGCGAAAGGAGCCACTGGGCGTTTCCCAACCAGCTTGCCCGATCGCAACCGGGTAGCTGGTCACACGCTGCTGGTTGCGATAGACGGAGACCTGGCGATCGCTAAGATCAAGCACGAGCTTCGTTTCATGCTTATCCGTGGTTGCAGGTGTCGCCTGCTTGCCCGTTGCGTCGCGGTGATGTCTCTGGGCTGTCTGCGCTTTGACCGCTGGCTTGCTGGTGATACTCTGAGAATTCGATGCCTGAGCTAGCCACTGAATGCCCAATAGCACCAGTGCCGCGCCGACACAGAGAAACATAACGCTACGAGCAAGGCGATCGTCTCGAACGGTTACAGCCATCAGTTACCACTCAGCAGACCTTTTTCTACCTACTTTTCTCTAATCTACTCTGAGAAAGCGCATAAGCCTACTTTCTCAAAGCTGAGAGTTTCTCTCTGCTCTACGCCATGCGGTAGATTTTGACTCAGCTCAAGATGCTTTGTTGGATCACAACCTAAACGTCGTCGGGATCGATTCCCAGCGATCGCAACCGTTCAGCAAGACGATCGGCACGCTGCTGAGATGCATCGGCACGTTGCCCTTCCCTCATTGCCAACTCTTCTGGCGTGAGTAAGCGGTTTCCTTGCTGGTCATACCAGTACAGCCACTCACGGGTGCGACCGCAGTAGGTGCCCCGCTCACGACCAATTGCCAGTCCAATTTCGGGGAGCCACACGCGATCGTTGGGTTGCAAGACGTATGCTCCATTAACCAACCGATAGACTTCCAGCGGCAAACGCTTCCGTCGATAGCGACGGCTGGGCACATAGATGACGTAATACAGAATGCCGAGTTGAGCGTAATCGAACTTTTTCTGCTCGTATTCGCCACCGTAGGTTTTGGAGACGACTTCTAATGCCAGAGTGGGTGCGATGCCATCTTCTTCCCATAGCACGTAGCTTAAGCGTCCTTCTTCATCCACAAAGCGATCGACTCCCAGGCTGAGAAAGCCATCGGGCACGATCGGCGGCTGACTGGGTGCGTAGTAGATGCCCATATCGATGCCGAAGAACCAATCGGTGCGATCGCTCCATGCCAGTGCCAAAATCGCTTGCAGCAGATTGGGAATAAGGTTTTGCAGCTCATTATCCACAGGCGTATCGTCCGAATCGGGTAGTTCGGCTGATGAGGGCAAACAGCTTCGCGGGTCGTACTGTACCATGCTGATTTCACCGAATCGTACTGACTGTATCTTAACGGATGACAGGGTTTCAGCCCGAAAATGGGCGGTTAACCTTCGCTACAGACTTGTTCTGCTAGACACTTCCTGAATCACCTTCAAAAACTCGCGCAGCGAAATGGATGAGTCATCTTGTCGCCACAAGGCAGAAACCTGTCTGGTCAGTTTGGCATCTTGAATGGTTCGATAAACAATGCCCTGACGCTGAAGGTTTTGGACATTGCTAGGCAGAATAGCCAGACCCACTCCAGCTACTACCAAACTGAGAATTGTCAACATCCAAGTTGCTTTTGCATTCTGAACAATGTTGGGTTGAAAGCCTGCTTGTTCACAACAATTAATAAACTCTTTGTAGAAGGGAAAGGCATCAACGGATGGCAAAATCAATGCTTCCGTTGCTAAAGCGCTTAAGAGAACTTGTTCTTGGGTAGCAAGTGGATGCTTTTCTGGCAGCGCAACGACTAGCGACTCATTTACAAGGGGTAAGCTTGTTAAGTGAAGATCCTGTGCGGAAAGATTAGAAAAGACTTCAAAACCAACGTTCAGACGGCTTTCGCGTAATTCCTGAAGCTGCTGATCGGCAGTAAGTTCGCGTAATTCTACTTCTACGGCTGGATAGCGATCGCAAAATGTCTGCAAAAGATCTGGCAGCATTGTATTAGCAATTGAGCTGGCAATGCCAACCGATAAAAAACCCAATTCACCACGATTGGCTCGTTTGGCTTGGGTAATGGCTCGCTCAAGGCTTATTAATGCTTGCCTTGTTTCTGTCTCAAAAACTTTCCCGGCTTCTGTTAGTTTTAGCGGTCGCCGTGTGCGATCGAACAGCTCAATTTTCAGCCTTTTTTCGAGCGATCGAATGCGTTGACTGAGTGGGGGTTGTTCGATTTGCAGGTATTCTGCTGCATTGCTGAAGTTGTTATCGGCTTCAACAATGGCTAAAAAGTAACAAATTTGGCGAAGTTCAATGCTGCTGAGGTAAAGAAGATCCATTGCTGCGTTGCCCGCTGTATTCAGGTGATCAGTCGATGGAACCTGATTAGTATATCTTCAAAGATATAATATATTGCTTAAATGACTATTGAAAATATACTGAGCTGCTTCTATTGTCGTGAACAACCGCTCGTAACAGGTAGGCAGCTATGACCATGAACACGGCAAACAAACGCTGGCAGTTTTGGATCGATCGCGGTGGCACCTTTACAGACATCGTGGCGCGTAGACCAGACGGAAGCCTGACGGTACACAAACTGCTGTCTGAAAACCCCTCGCGCTACCGGGATGCTTCTATGCAGGGCATTCGAGACATTCTGGGGCTTGCCGCCGATGCACCCATTCCTACTGAGCAAATCGCCGCGATTAAAATGGGCACTACCGTTGCCACCAATGCCTTGCTGGAACGGAAGGGCGATCGCGTGGTGCTGGTAATCACCAAAGGCTTTCGGGACGCGCTGCGAATCGGCTACCAGAATCGTCCTAACATTTTTGCGCGTCGCATCGTGCTGCCCGAAATGCTTTATGAACGGGTGATTGAAGTTGAAGAACGGTATAGCGCTCAGGGAGAGGAGCTGATTCCGATCGCTGCCAGCACTGAAGCGGCACTCATGGCAGCGCTACAAAACGCTTATGAGGAAGGGATTCGAGCCTGTGCGATCGCGTTTATGCATGGGTATCGGTATCCTGACCATGAGCAGAAAGTAGCTGCAATGGCACGGGCGATCGGTTTTACCCAGGTTTCTGTTTCTCATGAAGTTAGCCCTCTCATGAAGCTCATTAGTCGAGGCGATACGACCGTTGTGGATGCGTATCTGTCACCGATTTTGCGGCGTTATGTGGAGCAGGTGAGTGGGGAATTGGGAGGGAGTCGGGAGTCGGAAATTGGGAGTTGGGGGGAAGGGGGAGCAGAGGGAGCGGGGGAAGCAGGGAGAGCAGGGGAAGATAGAAAACCGCAGAGACGCAGAGACGCAGAGGGAGCAGGAAAATATCCCTACACCCCACACCCTACACCCCATACCCCACACCCCATACCCCAACTCCTCTTCATGCAATCCAACGGGGGACTCACGGATGCTCGATCGTTCCAGGGGAAGGACAGCATTCTATCGGGTCCGGCTGGAGGCATTGTAGGAGCAGTACAAACGAGTAAGCTGGCTGGGCTAGAGAAGATTATTAGCTTCGACATGGGTGGCACGTCTACAGATGTCGCCCATTACGCAGGTGAATACGAACGGGAATTTGAGACCGAAGTGGCTGGCGTGCGGCTGCGAGCACCAATGATGTCGATTCATACCGTGGCGGCGGGTGGCGGTTCGCTTTTGCATTTCGATGGGTCACGCTATCGGGTAGGTCCAGAATCGGCGGGGGCAAATCCGGGCCCTGCCTGTTACCGCAATGGTGGTTCGCTGACGGTGACGGATTGCAATGTGATGTTGGGCAATCTGCAAGCAGCGTTTTTCCCGAAAGTGTTTGGGGTGGATGGCAATTTGCCGCTGGATGTCACGGTAGTACAGCAAAAATTTAGTGAGTTAGCTGCGAGCATTCAAACTGCAACAGGTGATGTCCGATCGCCCGAACAAGTGGCTCAAGGGTTCCTGACGATCGCCGTCGAAAAAATGGCAAGCGCGATCAAAAAAATCTCTGTGCAGCGTGGCTACGATGTCAGCGAGTACACACTTTGCTGTTTTGGGGGTGCGGGAGGGCAACACGCCTGCGCGATCGCCGACACGCTAGGGATGCAGCAAATCTTCTTACATCCCTTTGCAGGCGTTTTGTCTGCCTACGGTATGGGCTTAGCAGATGTGCGTGTGATGCGTGAACGGGCGATCGAAAGCCCCTTAAGCCAAACATTGCTGCCACAGCTTGAACAGACTCTTACAACCCTTATCGCAGACGCAAAAGCCGAATTGCTTCAGCAGGGCATTCTCGACACACAAATGCAGGTTTTGCCCAAAGCTCATTTGCGCTATCAAGGCACCGATTCTGCGCTGATCGTCAATTTTGGTGATGTCAATGCGATGATTACCGCTTTTGAGCAGGCACACCGTCAGCGCTACGGTTTCATTGCTGAAAATAAAGCACTGGTGGTTGAAGCCGTTTCTGTGGAAGCGATCGGCACCACCAGCACGATCGATGAACCCATACTCACAGCTACTCGCACAGATCCTCTAGAGCCGATCACTGCCGTTCAAACCTATGTAACCGATTCTTGGCAAGCCACCCCTGTCTTTCAGCGCGAACATCTGCTTCCGGGCGATCGCATTTCCAGCCCCGCCCTCATCATCGAATCCACAGGTACGAATGTGATTGCACCTGGATGGCAGGCGGAGTTGACGGAGCGGGGACATCTAATTTTAAGGCAGGAGGCAGGAGGCAGGAGTCGGGAGTCGGGAGGCAGGAGGCAGGAGCAGAGGAAGCAGACGGAATGGGGAAAAGTTTCAACTCAAAACTCAAAACTCAAAACTCTTAACTCTCTCTCTTTAACCCACTCCCCACTCCCCACTCCCTACTCCCCAGATCCGGTTTTGCTCGAAATCTTCAACCACCTCTTCATGGCGATCGCGGAGCAGATGGGTTTTACGCTGCAAAACACCAGTTACTCCGTCAACATCAAAGAGCGGCTCGATTTCTCCTGCGCTGTGTTTGACCAACATGGACAATTGGTTGCTAATGCGCCTCATATCCCCGTCCATCTCGGCTCCATGAGTGAAAGCGTGCAGTCGCTCATCGCTACTCACGGCAGCACATTGAAACCCGGTGATGTCTATGTCCTCAACAATCCCTACAACGGCGGGACGCATTTGCCCGATGTGACGGTGATTACGCCAGTGTTTGACGAGAGGAGGCAGAAGGCAGGAGGCAGAAGGCAGAAGGCAGAAGTTGAGAGCAAGGGAGCAGGGGAGGCAGAAGCAGCAGGGGAAGTAAGAGAGGAAAACGAGGAACAAAGACTATCGCTAACTCAAAACTCAAAGCTCTCCCCTACTCCCTACTCCCCACTCCCCACTCCCCTCTTCTTCCTCGCCTCTCGCGGACATCACGCCGATATTGGGGGCATTTCACCGGGATCGATGCCGCCGAATAGTGTGTCGATCGTGCAGGAAGGAATTCTCATCGACAATGTTCAACTGGTGGAGCAGGGGCAGTTTCGTGAGCGGGAACTGCTGGAGTTACTGACGACAGGCGATCATCCAGTTCGTAATCCATCACAGAACGTCGCGGATTTGCAGGCACAAATTGCGGCAAATGAACGCGGTGTGCAGGAACTTCACAAGATGGTGCAGCACTATGGTTTGGAGACTGTGCAGGCATATATGCAGTCTGTGCAGAACAATGCGGAAGAATCGGTGCGTCGGGTGATTGATGTGTTGACGGATGGCAGCTTCACGTACCCGATGGATGATGGGAGCCAGATTGCGGTGACGGTAAGGATCGATCGCCCCACTCGCAGCGCCACGATCGACTTCACAGGTACCTCACCCCAGCAGCCTAATAACTTCAACGCTCCGGTGGCGGTATGTAAAGCGGCTGTCCTTTATGTCTTTCGGAGTTTGGTCGATGACGATATTCCGCTCAATGCAGGCTGTCTGAAGCCGTTGAACATCATTATTCCTGACGGGTGTATGCTCAATCCGCGCTATCCAGCCGCAGTCGTAGCGGGCAATGTGGAAACGTCGCAGGTTGTCACCGATGCACTGTACGGAGCCTTGAACGTGATGGCAGCGTCGCAGGGCACGATGAACAATTTCACCTTTGGCAACGATCGCTACCAGTATTACGAAACGATTTGTGGTGGATCAGGCGCAGGGGCAACATTTGACGGTACGGATGCGGTGCAGACCCACATGACCAATTCACGCCTCACCGATCCAGAAGTCTTGGAATGGCGCTTTCCGGTGTTGCTAGAAAACTTTGCCATCCGTTCTGGCAGCGGTGGAGCAGGGTTGCATCACGGTGGTAATGGCGTAATTCGTCGCCTTCGCTTTCGTGAATCGATGACGGCTGCAATTTTGTCTGGGCATCGATCGGTACCCCCCTTTGGTCTAGAAGGCGGCGCGGCTGGAACAGTGGGACGCAATTGGGTAGAACGAGCCGATGGCACGATCGAGCCTTTAGGCAGTAAAGCCGAAGCCACCATGCAACCCGGCGATACCTTTGTCATTGAGACCCCTGGCGGTGGTGGGTATGGCTTACCGCTAAATGTTGTGAAACCGTCTTAAGCAGTGAATACTAGCCAGGGGCACTTCAGCAAGTGAAGCAATGGCTAAAAAGAAAATCATCAAAATCACGCCTGAGCAAAAAGCACTAATTCCGGTGTATTGCGAGAAATGGCGACAAATTGCGCTTTCAACTGAACCGATCGATCCACAAAAAGCAGGCGATGCAGTCAGAAACATCTATTCGATGTATGGGCTGAATCAGCCCGATATCCTATTCTTTCCCAGCCTCTATGCAGCCTGTAGCGATGACTTAAACTTATTAAAATCTTCGCCCCCTCTGAGACGCATAATCAGACTACATAAAGCTGTAAATATATTCTCTTCCTGGCTTCTGGAAAAGCCACTAGCTCTTTTTCTTGATCCCATAAATAAACTAGAATCAGCATTGAGGGAAAGCCTCAAAGAAGCTATACCAGCCCCGCTATATGTATTTATTAAAACTTTCTATTGTTTGTCGGTTTTATTCATTTTCCCCTGGCTCATTCTATCTCTAGTAATCGGAGTATCACTCCTCATTTTGTTTGAAAATTTATACAGCCGCCACAATCTTGAGTAGCTTTTAAACAACCGAATTAGAGTATTTTTTGACACCTACTATATTCAAAAAAATAGTGATTTTCTCCGACAACAAATTGTTAATCAGTTTGATGAAGATTGGCTGTGCAGAGGGAAGTTTGATCTTGCGTTTACTCGGCAACTGAGAGGTGTAAGAGCCGCGATCGTTAGACAGGTTTCGCTCGATTTAGGGACGAGCATGAATCATTGGCGCTTTTTGTTGAAAAAAACAGAGTTCTATAAAATTGATGAGCATCTTGTCTCACTTTCTGAGCAATATAGTCAGGAAGCTTGCTATCTGGATTATTGCTTCTCAGCTTTAGGCTGCGACTGTCGTGAACTTCACTGGCAAGCGTTACGAGATTTGGTGCAGGAATGCGGCTGGTGGATTATGCCATTCGAGAAGCTATGTATTGTGTGCGATCGCCCTCGCGTCCTTCGGTTCGATTCTGAAAATCGCCTTCATGCCAAAGGTGAACCTGCCATTCAGTTTGCTGATGGCTACAGTTTGTACTTCTACCGTGATGTTGCCTTGCCAGAAAAATATGGCAAAGTCCATCCTCATTTATGGCGAGCAAAATGGATTCTCAAAGAACAGAATGCCGAACTGCGGCGCGTTTTAATTCAGGGCATTGGCTACACGAGAATCTGCCAAGAATTACAGGCAGTTGCACTCGATTCGTGGCGAGAATATACACTGCTAAAGATTGAGGCTGAAGCAGATGTCGAGCCGATCGTCTTGCTCAAAATGACCTGTCCCAGCACCCATCATATTCATGCATTGCGAGTACCGCCAGCCATGACTTCTGCAAGGGAAGCTGACCGTTGGGTCAATCATGGAATTGACTCAGAAGCATTTGCCATTGAAACTTGAAACGCTTGATCGTGGGCTAGGAGTTGCCGTTGGATGCGGTTGCTGCATCGCCTTTCAGCGTTTTTCCATGTGCATTCACCACACCCTGTACCCCTGGTTGACTGACAAATCTTTGAGCGAGTACTTGAACCCGCCCTGCACTAAAGTGCGGGCTAATGGCAGGAAGTCCTCTCAAGAGGACTAGGAGCGTCTTACAACCCGTTTTAACGGGTTTCGCACCCTTAGCCCGGATTTGAATCACGGGCGGGTGAGCAACGAAGCGACCAGCCTTTCAAGACTTTTGTCAGTCGATCAGCCCTATACCCTACACCCGATACTCTAAACCCAATTCACTAGACTGAGAACTCATCTTGTCTTCTGTCTAAAGCGGCTCAAGATAAATACGCGTGTGCAGTCATGATCAACACTGACAGTACGACATCAGGGAAAATGCTGAGGAACCAGCGCGATCGTCCTTAAACAAAGCGCTTCAGTTTACCGAGTTCAGTATTAACCCTGATATTAACCAACCTTAATGTGACAGGGATACGGTTGTAAAGGTATTAGTTTGTCTCTCTTGATGCAGTTTGCTCGTAAAAACACGGCGACGAAACCGCCTTCATGAGAGCCAGCAGTGTAAACGCGATCGCTCATGTTTTCTGGCGCGAGCGAAATCTAACATTCAGTGCAATGGCGTACTTTCTGCTTTGAAAGTGTTGTCTAGCGCTGTCTTTTTGTGTGCGTTCAGTAACGTCAATACTGTAGAGCACCGGCTGGGATCGCTTCTCTTGTGTCCTGAAGCGGACGCGATCGTTCTACGCGAGCAACCTTTGCCGGGAATTGAGCGCTGCCAGGGGTGCATTCTTAAAGTTCATTACTTCCTTCAGTGGGGTGTTTTATGCCTAATTTTTCGCGCCGACAACTACTGGTTTTCTTCGGGAGTACGGCTGCTGCTACCGCTTTAGAACCAGTCGTGAGTCACAAGCTTTTTGGCGGTGGCAATGCCAGCATCGCTGAAGCAGCCTCCCTCACGTTTACGCCAGTACGCTTACCGCATCCGTTGCCGATCTATCAGCAGCAAGGTAGCTTTTTAGCCACTGGCTTTGGTCAGGGCAGTGTGCTACCAGCCGCACCAACGCCTAATCTTGGTGCCTTCATTCCTTTAGATGACGTTGTTGTGCCACCTGAGTATGAGCGCTATGTCATTATCAGTTGGGGCGATCGTGTCTTTCCTAACTCAGAAGATTATTTTGGGTACAACAACGATTACACAGGCTTTGTGTCGATCGAAGGTCGGAACGATGGCTACCTTTGGGTCAACCACGAATACAATAGCTTCCCCATTTCTCCTTTTGCGCCTGAAGCGCCTGCCGATGTCGCAACGTTTGTCGCAACGGGACCGATCGTCATCGAAGGCTTCCCCACTGCACCGGGTCGGGCACTTTCGGGCGAGTTTATGTACAACATGGGCGGATCGATCGTTCGCATTGCCCGCGATGGTCGCAAAGAGAAGTTTGCCGTTGTAAAAGATGATAAGAATCGCCGTCTTCACGGGTTGTCTGGTCTCGGCATCAATAGTCAGCGCTCCGATGCCTATAGCAGTGTCACCAGTTGGGGAGCGAAGAGCTACCAGACGGGTGATCAAAACTATCTCGTTGCCACCGGACCTGCTGCCAGCGACGTGTTTGAAGGCATTAACTCGGATGGGTTGGGTAATAAGATTATCGGCACAGCTTACAACTGCTCTGGCGGCACTAGCCCCTGGGGTACTATTCTCACTGCTGAAGAAAATTTTCAGGGTTCCACAGGCGCGTTCTTTGTTGGCGTGCAGGAAAATGTCAAGCCTGATGGCACTCAAACTGGTTACGCTACGGGCACAACTGGGGCAGAGTTTGGTTTGGTTGGTGAGAAATACGGCTGGATAGTCGAAATCGACCCAGCGAACCCCGACTACCGTCCTCGGAAGCACACAGCGTTGGGGCGCTATCGTCACGAAAACATTGCGATGCGTGTGCAGGCAGGTAAGAAGTTAGTGGCTTACTTGGGCGACGATCGCCGGGGCGGGCACACCTGGAAATTTGTCAGCAAAGGCACGGTCAAAAATCCTAAGAGCAAAGGCAACAGTAGGCTGCTTGAAAACGGTACTCTCTATGTTGCGAAGTACAATGCTGATGGCACGGGCAACTGGCTACCACTGCTGCTCTCGTCGCCCACCAATCCAGTGAAGCCCTCTGAACTGACAGTTGGCGATCCGCTGAAACTCAGAAGTGGTAGCACCCGATTCCCCAGACGCGCTGGCATTGCGGGTCAGACTACTGATGGAGGATCTGTGGTTGTTGCACTCACACAGCTCACCAGCACAACAAACGGTGTCACAACGGTCACCGCTGTGGCTGAAAGCGCCGCGTTACCAGACTACCAGGGTAAGACGTTAAGTGACTTCTACACCAGTCAGGGCGCTGTTCTGGTCGATGCGTTTCTGGCGGCTAATTTGATTGGGGGCACTCCAACCGCTCGTCCTGAAGACCTTGAAATCAATCCCAGGAACCCTAGAGAAGTCTTCATTGCCTATACGGATGGTGCTCCTGGCAGCGATGGCTACCCGGATTCTCGCATTTTCGTCGTGGGCAAATATGCAGCAGCGGTCAACGACACCCAGCAATCGGGTGGTCTTTATAAAATCATTGAAGACAGCGCTGATAGCACAGGTACGACGTTCCGCTGGGAGCGTTTTGCCCAGGGCGGTGAAGCTGGAGCCGAGACAGGTGCTGGTTTTGCGGCGGTTGACAATCTGGCGTTTGATAACCGCGCCAATATTTGGGGCGTGACAGATATGTCTACAGGCACCCACAATGGGTTTGCCACAGGTGCAGCGGGTACACAAACCACGATCGATCACGCTAGAACAGGTGATGTGTCTGCTTTTACGGGCGTGTTTGGCAATAACTGGTTGTTCTATATTCCTACGACGGGTGATCACGCAGGGCAAATCGTGCCGTTTGCTTACGGTCCAACCCGTTGTGAAATGACGGGACCTACCTTTGTTGGCGACACGCTGATCATCTCCGTGCAGCACCCTGGTGAAGATTGTCCGTTTACGCCCAATACCACGCTGAGCCGCACGATCGAGCTTTTAGCGCTGGACGGCACGCTGTTTAATCAGACGCGTACTGTTTCGCGTGGCAGTAACTGGCCTAGCAATATCCAGGGGCAGGCAGATGGACCACCGAAACCATCGGTGATTGGCATTCGCCGTAAGCGATCGAACGGTCAATTTGTCTAGAGCGACTCCGAACGTGTAGGGGGAGGCGATCGCGTCTAATGGTAGGGGCTTAGCATTTGGTTGAAGATTGCTGCA
The DNA here is from genome assembly GCA_019359375.1 of Lyngbya sp. HA4199-MV5. GTDB lineage: Bacteria > Cyanobacteriota > Cyanobacteriia > Leptolyngbyales > Leptolyngbyaceae > Stenomitos. Next base: position 18,205 of record JAHHHL010000043.1, on the reverse strand, counting down.
TTAACCGCAGAGTCTACTGCCGAACGCTAAGCCCCTACAGCAGAATGCTTACGCCTCTGTTTCTATGCCTCTGTTTCTCTGGGAAGCACCGTTTCTAACGGCGGCAGATCGTCAGGCTCAAGCGTGGTTAAGACCTCATCCGTCAGGGTTGAGATGACTGCCAGACGATTGGCTTGCTGTTCAATGGTTTTCTCAAAGAGATTTCGCACTAAGCGAGCGTTGCCAAAGGTGCGATCGCGACGATCGTACAGGGTGTTGAGCAACGTATACAGCGCTTGATTGGTCGCCTCAGTCGGCTTGAAGTGACCATCACGACACAACTTTTGAAAGATGGCAAGCAGTTCATCCGGTGTGTAGTCTTTGAAGTAAAAGTAGCGGTTAAAGCGTGATTTCAACCCTGGATTTGATTCAATAAACGTTTCCATTTCGTCGGTATAGCCCGCTACGATGACCACTAAACGATTGCGATAGTCCTCCATGCGTTTAATTAACACATCGATCGCTTCCTGCCCAAAATCCTGGGTCGAGTTGGGCGGTTTTAACGCATAGGCTTCATCCACAAACAGCACCCCATCCAGCGCTGAATTCACCAGGGCATTCACCTTCTCAGCCGTGCCGCCAATGTGGGATGCCACCATCCCGGCGCGATCGGTTTCTACCAGATGACCTTTCTCCAGAAACCCCAATTCCTTGAAAATTTTGCCCATCAGCCGCGCCACGGTGGTTTTTCCGGTTCCCGGTGGACCGCTAAACACACAGTGCAGTGAGGTTGGCGTTCGGGCTATGCCGCGCTGCGATCGTGCCTGCTGTACCCGCAAAAAATTGGTCAGCGTTCTCACCTCAGTTTTGATATTTTCCATGCCCACCAGACGATTCAATTCACCCAACACCTCGTCCACGTTTTGTACAGGTAGTGAGAAATGATCAGGTAGACTTTCTTGCGCCGTTTCAACAGGACGATAGGTGTGGAGCAGTTGCCAGATGTGCGACAGTGCCTCCATTTCTTGCATCGTTACGGTGCCATTGGCTTTGATCATGACCTGAGCAAAGCGGTAAATCGCATTCACCACAGACTCTAGATAGCGAGTGCCCTTTTCCTGATCAAGCGCGTTGAGCACCGACGGTAATGCTAACTGTGGGATCTGGTTTTGAGAGGCTGTTAAGTCCAGCAGGAGTTTTAGCGTGGTCTTTTCGGCATCACGTCTTGCCTGTGGAGAACGATCCCATTCTTCAAGCACCAGCCGCAGTTTGTCTTTATCTTGTTTAATCAGCGCAAAAATCACCAGAAAAGCAAGCAGTTCATGGGAGGTAAGTTCTCCATTGCTGCGCCCGCAAAGCTGCACGATCGTTGCCAGGTCGGTCAAGATTAACGCTTCAAAGCCCTCTTTGTCTAAAAGCGGTAACACCGTCTTGTACAGAAGGTTCGCTTCTTTTTTGATTTCCCGCTGATTCACAAACATCTCCTTTGAGGCTGAAGCGTGGTAGCTTGAATGGCGCTGCACCGTTGTCGTTATTCTACTTGCGATCACTTCCTATGATTGCTGACCCAATCCCTTCCATCGCTGAAACGTCCTTAGAGCAAGCAGATGCGATCGCCCTCCGCCTGCATCAGCAGAAGGATCGTTGGCTGAAGGTGAGCCTTGCCGATCGCATCACCTATCTCCAACGCTGCTTGGAGGATGTGATGACGGTAGCCGCTGATTGGGCAACCGTTGCCTGTCGTGCAAAAGGCATTGATCCCACCAGTCCACTTGCAGGAGAAGAATGGTTTGTGGGACCGACCGCCACTGTTGCCGCCCTGCGATCGCTCATTTTGGCGCTGGAAGCAAACGGACAGCCCCAACCCATCAAACTCCGCACGTATGACCAGCAGACGATCGCGCACGTCTTTCCCGCCAATTTGATGGAACGTCTACTGTGGTTAAGTTTCAAGGGCGAGGTGTGGCTGCAACCCGAACATCCACCTACGCAAGGACGAGTGTATCGGCAAAAATTAGAAACTGGGACATTGGCGCTGGTGCTGGGAGCTGGAAATGTCTCGTCGATCGCGCCTCTGGATGCTCTCTACAAGCTTTTTGCCGAAGATGCGATCGTCTTGCTCAAAATGAATCCCGTCAATGCTTACATGGGAGCAATTTTGGAAACGGCATTTCGATCGCTGCGGCAGGATGGCTTTCTCGAAATCGTCTATGGTGGTGCAGCATTGGGTGCCCATCTCTGTCAGCATCCGTTGGTAGAAACCATTCACATCACAGGTTCCCATCAAACCCATGATGCGATCGTGTGGGGCAACACACCAGACGAACAGGCTGAGCGCAAAGCATCCCATCAACCGCTGATGGCAAAACCCATCACGTCAGAATTGGGATGCGTCACGCCAGTGATTGTCGTGCCAGGGAATTGGTCAGAGGCAGATCTTGCCTTTCAAGCCCGACATATTGCTGGCATGGTGGCGCACAACGCCAGCTTTAACTGTGCAGCGGCAAAGGTTGTGATCACCGCAAACGGCTGGGCACAGCGAGATGCTTTTCTCAAGACGCTTCAGCAAGAGTTAGCCCAAACGCCTACTCGCAACGCCTATTACCCTGGAGCCTTGGAGCGCTACCAGGCATTTTGGGCACGATATCCGCAGGCGATCGCGTTAGGGAACTCTACTGTACCTGACACTCTCCCCTGGACATTCATCCCAAATGTACCTGCACAGGCAGGAGAATATGCACTGACCCAGGAAGCCTTTTGTGGAGTGTTGGCAGAAGTCAGCCTGCCTGCTGCCAATGCAGAAGCCTTTTTACCGCAGGCGATCGACTTTGTGAATGAGCAGGTCTGGGGCAATTTATCCTGCACGCTTCTGGTCGATCCATATACAGAGAAGCAATTGGGAACAGCCGTAGAAGAGGCGATCGCGCAGTTACGCTACGGGGCGATCGGCATTAACGTCTGGTCTGCCGTCCTTTTTTCGCTACCTGTCTTCTCCTGGGGCGCGTTTCCCGACAATTCCTTGCAAGACATTACTTCTGGTCGCGGAGTCGTTCACAACGCCTACCTCTTTGACCATCCCCAAAAATCAGTGCTACGAGCACCGTTTCGGATCGTCCCTCTGCCGATTTGGTTTGCCCGTCACCGCAACTTATTGCAACTCGCGCAGCAGTTCACAAATTTTCAAGCAGCACCCTCCTGGAAAAGGCTGCTGAAGGTCGTTCTAGCCGCCTTACAAGGATAAGCTATTAGGACTCTGGAACGAATCTGTGATATGTTGAAATTACAGACATACGTGCTAAAGAGTAAAAAGAAATTATTGCTTTCAAGTTCCCCATCAAGGAGTGGTAGAAAGCAATCGTTGCCTGCCAGGTCTACATCAAAACGCCTCTGAAGATCCAGATGTAGAAGCCGTTTGAGTCGTTTGCATCGAATCGCTACAGTTAACTTATTACAGAGTTGAGTCTTAATTGAAAATTGAAGCCGTAAAGATTCAAATGGGCGATCGCATCATTGCTTATTGCAATAACAAAATGCAGATTTGCACCGTCCGGCAAATTCTTGATCCGGGTCAAAATAACGTGACGCTATCTGTGTCCACGTCAGAACATTCACGCAGTTCTTTTTCACGAGTGATTCGCTTTCAACGCGATGCCCTCGTTGATTTAGCCAGCTAACCGATGACTGTTTTTTTAGGCTAAGTTCTACAGATAAGGAGCCTTGATGGCAAAAGAACAGAAGGGCAACAAAGAATCCAAGAAGCCCAAGAAAGAGTCTGACGGCACCAAGAAGCCGAAGAAAGACCCCAAACGGTACGATGGGCTGTAGCATCACGCTGGGACGATCGAGATCAGGCGATAGAATGTTAAGTATTGTTGCAGTGTCGGGGCTCTTAAGGGCGGAAAACACTGAAGGAAGTGTTATCATAGCGAGTGAGAATAAGTAATCGGTTGCAGAATTTGTTTCTAGTCTTGACGAGTTTTTCACGTTTTGTATTGGCAGGCTTCTCTCCGAAATCTCACTCTCTACGACCTTCTGATTTTGGAGCCAATCTATGTCGATTTATGTAGGCAACCTCTCTTATGATGTTGCAGAAGCTGATCTAAGTTCTGTCTTTGCAGAATACGGTTCAGTGAAGCGAGTTCAATTGCCCACCGATCGTGAAACCGGTCGCCCTCGCGGCTTTGGGTTCGTTGAAATGGGTACCGACGCTGAAGAAGCGGCTGCCATCGAAGCACTTGACGGTGCAGAGTGGATGGGTCGTGACTTGAAAGTCAATAAAGCGAAACCTCGTGAAGACCGGGGTTCTTCCTTTGGCGGCGGCGGTGGTCGTCGTAACAACAGCTTTTCGCGCAACTAAGGCGATTTCCAGAAAAGCTTATACCCGCATATCGTAGGGGGTATAAACTTTTTCAGGAATATCTTAAGTTCTCGTAACGCCAGTTTTCGTAACGCCAGAGCACTTTATATTTAGAGTGCTCTTGAGGAAATGAGGTTGATCGTGTTAGCAGCGATCGTTCATTTTCATACAATTTAATTGGAAAAAGTCCAGGCATTTGTGTCTGGGCTTTTTTTATGTCTCTGAGCTTCTTTAAGGCTCTGGAGCTACAGGCCTGATTCAATCTGACGATCGACATTCCCGCTGCTGCCAAAGAATGTGTCCTGACACGAACGATCGCACTTCACTATCAGGAAGCTGCAATAAGAGATACCCACGATCGCTGATGCCGACTGCTTTTCCTGCAATGTGTTCGCCCTGCAAAACAACGATAATGTCTTGCCCCTGTAAGGCATCTCGACGACGGAGTGCGGGTAGGAATGCCTTTAAACCAGAGTGGCTCAACGAATCCGGTTGCGCTGCTTGAAGCAAGCCTGCAATATGAAGCAAATGATGACGTAAGCGCTCTATCAGCAAAAGAGTATCGGGCACAGTAGTCGAGACGTGATGCAAACTGATTGCCTGACCGATCGCGCGATCGGTCAATCCCGCCTGCTCAAAGTCCACATGGCAATTTAGCCCAATACCCACTACAACGCGTCCCATCTTGCGGTTAGCGGACGCTTCACACAAGATTCCTGCTAGCTTGCGACCCTTGAACAATACATCGTTTGACCACTTCAGTTGCAACATGCCTTGCAAGGGTGGTAGCAACGCTTCAACTGCATCAATGACCGCTAATCCCGCGCCCAAACTAACAGCAGGCAACTGCACAACGGGAATGTTTTCTAAGATAAAACTCGCCGTCAGCACGCCTTTGGGGGAATGCCAGATACGCCCATGCTGACCACGTCCAGCCGTTTGCCGTGGTGTAAAGACCACATCACCATGCTGTAATGTAGCGAGATGCTCGATCGCCCAGGTGTTTGTGCTGGAGCAGGTGTCTAGCCAGTGTAGCCATGAAGGGGGTTGGGGACGCGATCGGTGTGACAATCGCTCGGTATTGCTTGAGTTTGGCAAGAAAATTCTCCATCAAGTAATGCACTTTGGTCAACACCTTGTCATACTCACGCAGGTGCTTAAGCAATGCTGCCGCTGAGCGTTTGCTTCAGTACAATTCATACTTCATGAGTTGACAGGGCAATGTGCCATTGTAAACCGCAAACCGTTGGGACGATTTTAGCCCGATCGACTGGGCAAGTTCTTTATTGCCACTCAGCACAAACGCCGTCCAACCTTTGAAGCGTTGCTTCAGCACATCGCCCAACCGTTTGTAAAATGCGCCCAGGTCGCTATCGCGTCCCAACCGTTCGCCGTAGGGTGGATTGCAGAACAAAACACCGCTGTCTGTCGGTGCAGCCACGTCTTCAAGGTCGATCGCCGTGAAATAAACGTGGTTTGATACACCGCAGTTGGTTGCATTGGCGATCGCCTGCTCAATGACATTCTCATCGCGATCGCTGCCCCAAATGGGTGCGGGAAGGCTCTCTCGCTGATTGTCTTCTGCTGCTTGAATCAGCTTTTCTAGCAGAGGTAGATCGGCATCAAGCCAGGTTTCAAAGCCAAAGCGATCGCGGAACAAACCGGGCGCGATGTTCAGCGCTTTCAAACTTGCCTCTAACGGCAACGTGCCTGAGCCACAGAGCGGATCGTAAAACATTTGCTCTGGTTGCCAACCCGATAGCTGGATGAGCGCTGCTGCCAATGATTCCTTTAGCGGTGCAGAGCCAACGGCTGGACGATAACCTCGACGGTGCAAACTTTGACCTGAACTATCCAGGCTGACGGTACAGGTGTCGCGTTCGAGATGGACGCTGATTTGCACATCGGGCGATTGCAGTTCGACATCGGAGCGATCGCCCGTCCGTTCTTGCTGCTGCTCGACGATCGCCCGTTTAACCTGAAGCGCCGTGAAATGAGTATGGTTAAGCTGCTCCGTTTTGCCCGTTGCGTTGACTGCTAACGTCAGGTCAGGCGTGAGATATTGCGCCCAGTCGATCGTCTGAATGCCCTGATAGAGAGCCTCTGCATCCTGGCAGGGAAACTCATGCAGCTTCATGAGGATACGGAATGGTAATCTAGCCCAAAGGTTCACGCGATACAGCAGGGTACGATCGCCCGCAAACGCAACACCACAAAATCCTGGCTCTACCGCATGGGCACCCAACTGCTCTAGCTCCTGCGCTGCCAGCGTTTCTAGACCTCGCGCCACGGTTGCAAAATACTGATTCATGCATGAGGCTCATAACTAAAGGGCACAGCAAAGCCACTGCCCTTCACAATTGTATCGATCGGAGGAAGATATTTCGCTTCAACTTAGTGCGAAACGTTTAAATCTCTATGTCTATTCATTGTGCGTCTAAGTTTGACAAACTGATCCAATCCAACAAAGCTTTTGCTCATGCCACGATCGCTCTTACCGTTTTTCCTTGCCTTTATCTTTCTACGTTTAATCTTTTGGTTCGCAACCTTTCCCAACCCTGATGAGGCATATTACTGGCTATGGGGGCAGCATCCAGCGCTCTCTTACTACGATCATCCACCATTAGCAGCCTGGATTCAAGGATTGTTTACCGCCATTTTAGGACGCTCTACATTCACGTTGCGGCTGCCCAATGTCTTCAGTAATGCGATCTTTTTCTATACCTACTATCAGATTATTTGCTATCTCTATGGTGATAAAAATCAGCGATTGTTCTGGTTAGTTGTTTTATTGATATTGGCATCACCACTCTATTTCTTATTCTTGTCACTGGCATGGCACGATCATTTGCTGATCACCTTTTCATTAATTTCTGCTTATCAGTTCATTCGCTTTTTTGACGGTTACATAGCGGATAGTAGGGGCGAAAGCTGGCGTTTGTATGGTGCAGCAGGGGCGATCGCGCTAGCAATCTTGTCTAAATATAATGCAGTCTTTGTCGTCCTGGGTTTTGGAGCAACGCTGATAGTCGATAAGCGGTTACGTTCGCTGTGGTGCGATCGACGACTCTATTTTGCAGGAGCAATCGCACTTTCTGCCTTCATTCCCATCGTGTTATGGAATCTTTCTAATGATTTTCAGTCGTTTCGCTATTACGTCGATCGTAGCGTTGGGACAGGTAGCTTTAGTCTCAGATTCTCGCCCTTTTTCAATTTTGTGTTGTTTTCCATTTTGCTCGTTTCACCTATGCTTTGCTATGGCTTCTGTCAAGGGTTGAAGCGAGTTGAGCGATCGCTTAGCATCCGCACGATTTATCCAACAGTTGCTTTCTGGGTCTTCATTATTTCTAGCATTACACTTACGGGAATCTCACTCCTCTCTGCGGCACTATATTACTGGAATATCACAGCGTATTTGTTATTGTTTCCATTGCTGCCAGCGTTTTTTAGTCAGGAGCTAGGAGTTCCAGAATCAGAGCGGAATCAAAACTCAAATCTCTCTAGAAATACGTTGCAAAGTACTATTCAAAACTCAAAACTTAAAACTCAAAACTCTTACTTTTCTCCTTCTCACAAACTTCTTTTCTTCGCTACACAATGTTATGGGTTACTGTTTGCAACGTTGCTAGTTGCGCATTACAGTATCTTTCCACTGTCGGCGTTATTTGACAAAGAAACTGATCCAGATTCGCGGATGTTGTTTGGGTGGGATCGGGTGGCAGCAGTCGTTAAAACTCAGGCAGAGGCAGTCAGTGGTGAACCATTTTTAGCGACGACTGACTACCGTTCTGCTTCAGCGCTGGCGTATCAGTTGAATAATAAAAACGTGATGGCAATGTCCGATCGCGTGGATCAATTTGATTTCTGGTACACCAGCGACGCAGCGTTTAAAGGTCGTAATGCGCTGATACTCTCAGATGATTGGCATCCCGTTAAACCGGAACTGCTAGCTCAGTTCGATCGCACCTCAGAACGAACGACGATCGCGATTTCCCGCTTTGGTATTTGGATTAAAAACTATTATCTTGTCAAAGGTTATGGCTTTCGGGGCGGCAACTCTTAAGTGTTTTGCCCTGGTTGCCTGACAGATCTTGTGTAGCGATTGGGTTGAAACAGTGATAGCCGAACCGCAGCCGTTTCTCTAGGGGCTGTCATCAATTATGACTACACATCATTTTTAGCAGGTGTCTCAGCCCTTAGTCTTGTGTGTTGGTGCGGGCGTGGTTATGCAAATACCGCAAGGTTTCGGGGCTGAATTGATGACACGCCCTAGCCTTTAGGTGTCCTAACTCTAACTTTCAGGATGTCCTGACAAAAGCTTGCTTCGATCAGTCAGGCTTGTTATTTTTCGGAATATTTCATCACCTGCTCAGAGGCTTACCAGAAGCAGGTTTTAAAAAAGCGGCTTACTGGCTGAATTATTCAATAAACGTGGTTTATCGTTTCGACAAACAATACTATTTGCTTCTATTGGTTGGAATCCATACAGTGAAAACATCGACTGGCAATGGATCCTTGCAGAGACGGCAACACCGACAATGACTGCACGGTGCGATCGCTGCTGATTCGGTTAGAAAACCCACACTTTAGAAGCCATCAGTATGACAAGTGAAATTCAATTCCATCAAACAGAGCGAAGTACTCATGGTTTGAAAGCTGACTGTCTCTCGTTTGGAGAAGTGCTTGCTCAATCGTTTGCGGTCATTGCCCCAACCACCATTCCTGCTTCCAATTTGGGCTTAATTGTGGCGTTGGCTGGAAACGGTGCCTGGTTAAGCTTTTTGATTGGCTTGGTAGGTTTGGTGTTTGTTAGCATCAACATTAATCAATTTGCCAGTCGCTCTGCGTCTCCAGGCTCACTTTACTCGTACATTGTCACAGGTTTAGGTCCAACGGCAGGAGTTATCTGTGGTTGGAGTCTGGTCTTGGCGTATTTGTTCACAGGCATGTCGGTTTTATGCGGCTTTGCGAACTTTAGCGGTGTATTGATTGGGCATTTAGGCATTCATCCCTCCAGCATCACACTGCTGGCGATCGGGGCTGGCATTGCCTGGTACACAGCTTATCGAGACATTCAACTTTCGGCGATCGCCATGCTATGGATTGAAGGCTTGTCGCTGGGGTTAATCACGGTGCTGTGCTTGATTATTTGGGTTCACAAAGGGTTCGCGCTGGATTTATCACAGCTCACGTTGCAAGGCGTTACACCGGGTCATATTGCCACAGGCATGGTGTTGGTGATGTTTGCATTCTCAGGGTTTGAGAGTGCGACTTCACTGGGTGATGAAGCAAAGAGACCCCTGAAAACAATTCCCAGAGCCGTCATGGGAAGTGTTGTACTGGCAGGGTTATTCTTCACGTTTACGACCTTTATTGAGGTGATGGGATTTCAGGGGACAGGCGTGGCGATCGCCACTTCAGAAGAGCCATTGAGCTTTTTGTCAGAGCACTACGGGGTCGGCTTTTTGGGTCAGTGGGTGGCGATCGGCGCGCTGGCAAGTTTCTTTGCTTGTGTGATTGGTACCATCAACCCAGCCGCCCGCATTTTCTTCTTGATGGCACGGCATGGCTTGTTCCATTCCCGATTGGGATCAGCACATGCCGCCAACCGAACGCCCTACATTGCCGTATCGCTGTGTACGCTGGTGATGTTTCTTGTGCCTGCGGTGATGTCCATGTTTGGCATCAAGCTCTTTGAGAGCATGGGCTATCTGGGTGCAATGTGCAGCTACGGCTTTTTGACGGTGTATGTGCTGATCGCGATCGCGGCTCCCATTTATCTCCATCGCCTGCATCAGTTGCGCCCAAGAGATGTGGTGATTTCCATCCTCTCGATCGGATTCATGATGATCCCCGTTCTGGGCAGTGTGGGGATTCCAGGCAGTGAAATGTTTCCGGTACCAGAAGCACCCTACAATCTTTTCCCATACCTGTTCTTACTCTACATTGCCATTACGTGTGGTTGGTTTATTGTGCAGCGCCTGCGATCGCCCCATGTCATTCAATCCATGCAGCGGGGTGTTGATACGATTCACGCCCGGTTTGACAGCTCAGCAGTTACCCAATCTGGTTTGAACGTGGTGAGAATTGAGGATGATTTAATCAATTAATTGCCAGTCTCTTTGCCTCCAGCCAACCACGTTCGTGTCGAACCTGCCCCTACAGGTATTCTGCTTGCTAGAAATCTTCTCAATAGAGGACGCGTAGAATGAATGAGTTATTGGCTGCACTTGCGACTGGGTTCACAGCTTTTACCGCAACAAATCTAGATGACATTGTGATTTTGCTGCTATTTTTCTCACAGGTCAATGCTGCCTTTCGTCGTCGCCACATTGTTGCAGGGCAATACCTTGGCTTTGGGGCACTGGTGCTGGCGAGTCTTCCTGGTTTTTTCGGCAGTATGTTGTTTCCACGTCCGTGGATTGGGTTGCTGGGTCTTGTGCCGATCGCCATTGGTATGAGTCGAATGCTGGGTCAAGTGGAGGAGCAGATGGAATCTAAAGAAACTGCGCAACCATCAGAACAACCCTGGTTTGACAGCGTCCTGTCGCCGCAATCTTACAGTGTGGCTGCTATCACCTTTGCCAACGGTGGCGATAATGTTGGCATCTATGTCCCGCTGTTTGCAAACTGCACCTGGGAAAGTCTGGCGGCGATTCTGAGTGTGTTTTTCTCGTTGGTGGGAGTCTGGTGCTACAGTGCCTTTCAACTCACCCGGTTGCCAGCGGTTGCCGAAACGCTGACTCGTTATGGAAACCAACTGGTGCCGTTTGTCCTCATTGGGCTAGGCATTTTGATTCTGGTCGATAGCCACACGCTAGAGAATCGAGGTTTGGCGACACTCACCCTTGCCATCAGTGGACTTATACTGCTGATGCTGCTGAGAAACGATGGACGCACCTCTGTAATTAAATCAGAGCAGAAAGAAGTGTCATAACGCGTTAGTTTGAATTGCTTCAGTGTCTTGCTGCTGCTTGAACGTTCAACCAAGATTGAACACTCACCAATAAAGAATGAATTCCACTCTAATGGCTTTCAACGGCTTTCGCTAGCACTCATTTACCCTTAAGGTGATTTCTAGATCAGAATTTACCTGTAGTGGGAGCGTCTCGCTCGCGCCGCGGGCAAGATGCCCGCACTACAAAGGTCATTTAATTGCTGGAAACCTCCCAAGGCTTTCACCCTGTCTGCAATGAACCGTAGCGTTCCATCAATCGCTATGACAAAGCATTCAGCAGGGAATGTGTTCTCTCACTTCCCATCAACTGATGACCATACACTCAATGTTCAACAAGTCAACGTTCAACAAGGAAAATCGAATGATGCAACGCTTAAAAGTTCTGTTGATCGTACTAATGGTTTTGGTGCATCTGGCGATCGCGCAACCTGCTAACGCCGATCGAGGCAAATTTATGACTAGCCCCGACTATACAACTGTGACGCAGGCGATCGATGCCTTGTTGAAAGCCAAGGATCATCCTGAAGAGTCAAACCTCACTACTGAGGAATTGCAGCAAAAGATGGCAACCTTGCAGTTTCAAAAATATGTGCTGGAAACGGCTGACGCACGATCGCAGTGTGCCAATCAAACAGGCAAAACGATCGCAGTATACGTCTCACCGAAAAAATCGACCCAGCCGCCAACGCTTTACTACCTGGGCGATGGGCAAGTGACAGATGATGATTTTGATTGCAAAGGTGCCTATCTACCCAGTGGAACAAAGCTTGCCTCTTCTCTATTCGATACGCAAGGGCAGGAACTCGCAGAACCTCTTGCCCTTCGGGTTGTTGACGGCACTCAACTTATTCTCACATCCAATCCTGATACGGGTGTGATTGGGCTAAACGCACCGATTGCCCAGACGTTTAAGGCAGGGGAAGGCAACTGGACAATGCCAACCCTCACGTCAGCAGAAATTGAGGCGCAAGCACCGAACGCACCAGCAGATTGATCTCCAACGGCTAACGCCCCTTCCAGTGGTAAAAGAAGGGGCGTTGGTTCCATCTGTCTGTATACCATTATGATTAAATCACCCGTACAACAGAGGGTCATGTTCTCGCTCTTTAAGCCCAAAACAAACAAGGCTGAAACCTCCGAGGTTGCCAAAAAGCGCAATCCCAATCGCATTCGTGACCACCTAGCCAATGAACGCACCTACCTGTCCTGGATGCGGAGCGCGATCGCGTTAATGGGCTTCGGTGTGCTCATTGTGCGTATTCGCCTCTTGCGTCCCCCGCTGGCACCCCAGCCGCCAGGAAATGGTTGGCGCTTGGGACTTGCCTTTGCGATCGTGGGTCTTTTGACAGTGGTGCTCTCAACCCAACACTACTTTGCCATCCGCGATCATATTGAAGAAGATACTTACGAATCGCCCGATCGCTGGGTCATTCTATCGAGCCTCGCCATTTTGTTTTTGGGGGCAGGAGTCGTTTACTATGTTTTCACGGTTCCCCTCGGAGCACTCGAAGCAACGGGAAGCGTTTTATTGGAGTAGACCGCGTCTCGTTTTACCAGTAGCATCCATTTACCACTAGGAAAAATCTGGGCTGTTGCTTTCCACTGAACGGTCAACAAATGGTTGGTTTGGTTGAACGAGTAGGCTAGCAGCGATCGCCCATGCTAGAGAGAGCATCCAGCCAGCCAAAATGTCACTGGGGTAGTGAACGCCCAAATACAGGCGCGTCCAGGCGATCGCTACCACAAAGATACTGCCGCTTACCAACACCCATCCACACCAGCGAGTCCCCCACGTCAAAACCACCACCACTGCAACCAGCGTCATACTTGACATGGCATGACCACTGGGAAAAGAATAATCTGGTTCTGGGAGGGGAACTTCCCATAAATGAGGGCGCACTCGATGAAAAAACAGCTTGGCAGTGCGATTAATCACGATGTTGCTGAAAAGCGTGATTGCTAGATAAAGCAGCGATCGCCATCGCTGTTGATAAAGCAGTACCAACCCAGTGATCGTTGCGACTGGAAAGACACCCCAAAACACGCCAAATTTCGTTAACGTTCTGGCAAACTCATCTAATTCAGGCTGCACTGTTGCATGTACCGCCTGCAAGATAGGGGTTTCCCACAAAAACCCATCACCATACCAGCCCACCGTCACAGCGAGAACTGAAAAGACAAGCAGTGGAAACCATACACCCACGAGTAGCGTTAACCAGTAGTGCCGCGATCGCCCGATCGGTTCTTTAAGTGCAGCCATATCGCTTCAATCACTCGCCCTTAAAACCGCTTCCATAGCCACAAAACTTGCGTCTACCAATAAATTAACAGGAGTCAGAAGTTAGCCTTTATGCGCCAGACGTGAAGTCTAGTTCAAGCTTCCAAACCGAGATGAAGATTAGTTTCACAATAAACTCATTTCACGTTCTCTAGCTTTCTTATCCTTCATTCCTCATCCCTCATACCTTCTCCTTCTCCCCTCACGCCTGATTTGCCAATTTCCAACTCACCATCACCAAAATAGCGTAAATCACAAAGCGGAGCGGCTTTTGAGGTGCGATCTTACAGAGCTTTGCGCCCAATAGCACCCCTGGCACCGAACCCAACCAGATGGGAAACACTAAACTCCAGTCAACCGTTCCCAACGTGAGATGTCCCAATGATGTGAATAGAAGCAAAATAGCTGCCTGCGTGATATCGGTGCCGACCAGCTTACGAGTGTCAAGCTGAAAAAAAGCGATAATCACCAGCGCAAACATGGAGCCTGAAGACACGCTAGTGAGACCAACCACGCAGCCCAGGCTTAACCCGATCGCCACTGCCAGCGATCGACCTCGCCAGGTGTCCAAATCTAGCTTTGGCAGTTCAGGCAATTTTAGGTTCGGTGCAAAGGTTAACAGCAACAACTGAACCAATGCCACGAAGGTTACTAGCAGAATAGTAAACCCAACGAGATGCAGCAAGAGAGCATCCAGATTTAACAGCTCAATACCTCTGAGTAGGTGCAGCACGGCAACACCAGTGAGCGAACCGGGTACACTGCCCAGCGCCAACCACTTCACCACCTGCAAATCCACCGTCTTCTGTTGCCAGTGCTTCCAGCCGCCAACCACTTTCATTAACGTCGCGGCAACGACATCTGAGCTGACGGCAACAGCAACCGGAACTTGAAAGCCAAAAATCAACATGGGGGTAATGAGCGAGGCACCACCAATGCCTGTCAAACCCACGATCGTTCCCACAACAAAGCTCAAGGAAGCCAGGAGCAACGCACTTGTCATATTTACGTTCTCCTAGTGCTTGCCGAAGCTTAAGAATTGCTCTCCAGGAAGAAGGGTTGAGAGGTCAATCACCTTAAAGTGGCACAGCGCTAAAACAACAAGAGTGTAGGCGGTTGACGTTCCTACCCCGATCAAAAGCTCTTTGGCTACATTGCGATCGCTCGTTGCGTTTTGCAACACATCGACCGCTCCAAACTGCATCAACAGAATACCGACCAGATTAGAAAGCCAGTAGCCTGCGATCGTTCCCGGCAAAAAGTAAGTGGGCGACAGCAGGCTAAACAAATAGCCAACGCCCCAGGCAACTGGCAGGTTAAAAATCAGATCATTCCACCAGCAGAGTGGCGACAGCAAGTACCCTAACCCCACCAAAAAGCTTCCTCGCAGCTTTCGCAGTGTGATCGGTCCAGCTCCTAGAACGAATAGCCTGAACTGCTCTGAGGTCTCAGATGCAGACGGAAACTTTGAGCTAATTTTCTTAGAAGGCTCCATGTTGTAGTACGGTAATTCTGTGTGCTTACCGTATTTTATCAGTTCGGGGATCAAATTACGAAATCTTGATAGATTTACCGTACTTGTCTAGCCGCAGCCTATTTATGTGCTTTAATTCTCGCTTCTGAGGCTTTTCGTTTGTCATAACACTGACTCTGAAGCAGTATAAAACCTCTTTCCACCCTTACTCGCTCTATCAGTCAAGAATTTAAAAGATGTGTCGGTTTTGTCATGCATTTACCTCTCTAATTCACTGCGACCTTCTGTCAACAGCTTTAATGGGTGACACACTTCAAGCCATGAAGCCCATTGACGAGAGGCTGGTTTTTCAATGGTTTACATCCAGAAGCCACTGCAAGGATTCGCTTAAAGGTTAGAAATTGTGTCATCCTGGAAAGTGCCGTCAATAAGGGCGGTGATCTCGACTCTCAGGGCACATTCATGGACGACAAGTTGATGCTGATGATTCCGGGACCAACCCCGGTACCGGAACAGGTTTTACTCGCGATGGCGAAGCACCCGATCGGGCATCGCAGCGGCGACTTTTCCAAAATCATGGCAGAAGTCACGGATGGGTTGAAATGGCTGCACCAAACCCAGAATGACGTACTGAGCCTCACGGTTAGCGGCACAGGTGCTGTCGAAGCAGCCATCATTAACTTTTTGAGTCCAGGCGATCGAGTGCTGGTTGGCAGCAATGGCAAATTTGGTGAACGCTGGGTCGAAGTTGCCCAAGCCTATGGTCTGAACGTTTCACCCATTACGGCAGAGTGGGGGCAGGCGCTTGATGCAGAGAAATTTCGGGAGGCACTAGAAGGAGACACCCAGAAAACCATTAAAGCCGTCATCGTCACCCATAGCGAAACGTCTACGGGTGTGCTGAACGATCTGGAAACCATTAACCGTCATGTCAAAGCGCATGGTGAAGCGCTCATCATTGTGGATACTGTAACCAGTTTGGGTTCTTACAATGTACCCGTTGATGCATGGGGATTGGATGTTGTTGCCTCTGGGTCGCAAAAAGGTTATATGGTGCCACCAGGCTTGGGCTTTGTGACCGTCAATGCGAGAGCGTGGGAAGCATACAAAACGGCAAAACTACCCCGCTACTACCTGGATTTAGGCAAATATCGTAAAGATGCGGCAAAGAACACCACACCCTTTACACCACCCGTTAATATGTTTTTTGCTTTGCAGGTTGCCCTTCGTATGATGCAGGCAGAAGGGCTAGAAAACATCTTTGCTCGCCATCAGCGTTTGACAAGTGCCACTCGCGCTGCGGTGAAAGCCCTGGGCTTGCCTTTACTGGCACCTGATCAGTCAGCGAGTCCAGCGATTACGTCTGTGATCCCCGATCGCATTGATGCTGAGCAAATTCGCGCCGTGATGAAAAAGCGGTACGACATTATCCTCGCAGGCGGGCAAGATCACCTCAAAGGCAAGATCTTCCGCATTGGGCATCTGGGTTTTGTCAGCGATCGAGACATTTTGACCGCGATCGGTGCCTTAGAAGCAACCTTGCAAGAACTTGGTTCCGAAAGCTTTACCCCTGGAGCAGGTGTCGCCGCCGCCGCTAACGTCTTTGCCGCAGCGTAAAAGCGCGTTTCAATTTAGAGGCTTCACGCTAGGGCGCGTCATCAACTCAGCTCAAAAATCTTGCGGTATCGGCATGATCGCGCCTGTCTTGGCATACAAGGCTAGGGGCTGGAACCTTTGCTGCAAGTAATGTGTAGCCGTCATTGATGACAGCCCCTAGCGTTAAACGATCGCTTTACGGAGCAGTTGTTTTGACGGGTGGTATGACGTAATCAGCGGGGCTAATTCGGTTTCTAACAGACCGTTCAGGATAGGCTTGGGAATGTAATTTTTGAATCGCGTCAGTCCATTGACCAATCTTAGCCTGCGCTTCTTGGTAGAGCGCGCTGCCAAAGCTGACGTTGCTGGCTTCTGCGATCGCCGCTTGGAGTGATGACATATCACCCTTGCTTGCCAGTTGTGCTGCACGAGCGAGATAGGGACGATCTTCCATTTCTTGCAGTTGACGATTCCAACGATCCACCGATCGCTGCGCTTCTTCGTAGCGAGGAGTCCCGTAAAGCACCAATCCCGCTGCGTCCATCGCTGCACGTAAACCTTCTGCTGTGCCAGCACTGGCTAGCTTGCGAGCACGATCGAGGTTCGCGGCTGCCTCGCGTGCTTGATCTTGTTGCCAATTCGATACCAGATCGGGTTGAGCTGTGTATTTTGCCGCCGAGTCTTTCTGGCGCTCACGTTCTGCTTTTGCCTGAGCTGCTTTCCCTTCTTTGGCTTCCTGGATCTTCTGCACTAACTCCTGGTAGCGATCGCTGTTCCAATAGCGGTTGCTTAGCTGCCGCAACTCTCTCGCTTTCTCAAAGGCTTGATCCCACTGATCACGCTCAGCCGACGCTTGGGCATCGCTGTAAATTGTTTGGGCATCGTCCCACGCTGACTGCCATGATTCAATCCGCTCATCGGCGGTTTTGTAGGCTCCGGTCGTCACTGGAATTCGACGCGCTATCCCAATCGCCTCTTCAAGATTGCCGCTCTGAAAAGAGGTCTCAGCCAACTCCAGTAGTTTTTGAGATGACTGTTCAATCAGGCGATCGCCCTGAGCGGCTAAGGGATGATCAGCAGGTACCAGACGCGCCAGACGAATGGCTTCTGATAGACCGTCGATCGTTTGCTGACTCGCACTGACCTGGGCACAGTAAAAGCTCGCGGCGACCGCATCCTCCTCCACTGTTTCTGTTGCTGCACTCGCTTGACAACCAGCCAATTGCTGAAAGCGCAGCATATCGACTGCCCACCACCCAACTCCAACAGGCAAAGCTAGCAGTAGACCGATTCCAACCAACCGCAAAGAGAATACGTGCTTCATCTTTTGGAGATTACCTTATTCACGAGCGGTTGGCTAGCGTGCATTGCTTACACTCAGTTCTACACGAGAGGTTATACCAATTTGATTTGAGAATGTTGCAGCTTGGTTAGGAGCGAACGACCGTCATTGGTTTCAACTTAAGCTAACTCTTTCAAGAGAGGCAATACAATTTAAGCCGGTGAGATTGAGATTAGGAGGACAAGCCATGGCTCGGAGTCGTCCTTGGTTCAGTGCAAATG
>JAHHHL010000042.1 GCA_019359375.1 Lyngbya sp. HA4199-MV5 | reverse complement strand
GGTCAGCGCATCAAACTAGCCGGAGCGCAAGGGCAAAAAGATAATGTGCCGCAGGTGCTCAAGCATCGCTGTGCCTATCTCAATGGGCAGTTCTCAAAATGAGTCTTGCAAGATTGGGATGCTCTCATCGTCAAGTCCCCCATTGGAACCCATCAGCCTAACAACTTAATCAGATATTTGATCTATGAGGTAGAGTTTTACTCTCGTTAAAAAATGCCGCCGCGGAAGATGGTGTAGATGCCCCAGGCAGCGGCGATCGCCCCTAAAATCGTAGACCAGATGGGATGTCCACTACGGCTCACTCGTCCGCCTGGTGTACGCATGGTGTCTACATCGATCCAGGGTGTGGCACCCCGACGAAACCAGCCAGTGACAGTGACAGTCTGATGCAGTAAATCGGTGGGGCGCACAGCTTGAGGGAATAAGTTGCCGATCGGTCCCCACGACGACAACCAATGGAGCCGCACGATGCCTGTTGTGGTTTGCAGTAGTAGATCCTGACTCAGCAAGTTACTACTGCCCATGCGTCCCAGAAGCGTGCCTTCTAGCTGGACGGGTTGGCTGTTGACGGGAATGCGATCGATTGGTTTCAGGAGCGCTATCAGCGAATCAGGTGCATTAGTCGGCTTGTTGCTGGCGAAGGGCAAATCGGGGAACAAGGGATTGATGCGAATAAAGGTGCCGATGCTAAAGCCAATCAGCGGTAGCCCTCGCAGCAGTGACCCATCGCCATACATCCATGCCAACTGATTGTTGCCTGCCTTCCAGCCGACCCAGCCCAGCGCTGCGAAAAGATAGGCTGTCGCGAAGCCAAACGCCAGTCCAAAAAAGGGTGCCCCTTGCAGCAAGAGCGATCGCCATTGGCGACCTGTGAGCCTGCCGTTTGCTGAAGACCGCTGTTCTTTTGCCCACTCCAACTCGGTGTCCAGCTTCCAATGACGGGCGTAAACAGACAGCAGATTCAGTCGATCGCCCGTCGGTGGATGAGAATTGTTGATCGCTAACCAATGACGATACGGATTGGTGCGCTCCCACTCCAACACAGACTCGATCGGCGTGTGAGAATAGACGCTGCCGATGGTGGTTGCCATGCGTTGCCCCACAGGCATCAACAGGTCAAACCCTTCCAGCAAGTAGCTGGTTTGTTTTTGAGTGTGGACTTCTTTAGCCGTGCCGATCGCCAGCTTGAGCAGGGCGCGTGTGAAGCCGTTGGGATTGCCCGTGAGTTCTGCTGCCACGCGATCGCTGTAGTAGACCCGCTGACGAGACAGCCACAGCGCCACCCACCGCAACAGGGCATACAGCCCGTAGGCGATCGCCGCCAGAATACTTGCCGAAACACGCGAGATCGCTGCCTGCTTCCGATTGCCCCAATCAGACACTAACCGAAACACTGTATAGGGAATCTGTATCAGCACCGTGACTAACGACAGCAGCGGCACATCAAAGCTGGCAATATGTCCAATCTCGCTAGCATAAATTGTGGCAATTTCATCGTCTGCCAGTTGTTCTAGCAAGCCCTGACTGACAACGATGCGCGTTACGTGGGGAATGCAGCCATAGCTAAAGGCGATCGGCTCCTCCATCGGCAACACTCCCAGCGCTGGCATGGGAATTCGCTGTTGCCGACAAAAGCGCTGAAGCGATCGGGCGGTTTCGGGGCTGTAGGTTCCCAATTTGCCCACCGACAAAGGTTGCAGTCCATAGGCGACGGTGAGCAGCCCATCTAGCAGCCAGCGAGAGGCTACAAAGAGTATCCCCAGAAACACCAGAATGGGAATTACGGGAGGATGAAACAACTCCCGTGGCAGATTGAGAAACGGAATTTTGGTGAGCGCAATGCTGTAATAAAGCGTGGTGTTGTAGACGATCGCCTGCACCATCCAGAACAGCACCACGGCGGTACCTGCCTGCAATAGCAGCAACCGGAGCAGCTTCACCTTACCGAGAGACTTGCCCTGTGCTAATCGTTCCGCCTGTCGCCAGGTAGCCTGATAAAGCGGTTGCTCCTCCACTAAAGCAGGCTGGGGTACTTTGCCGTTAAATCGATCAACGGTTGAGGACGATCGCCCTTCCCACCCAGGCGCTGTTCTCCGCATCATCCGGGCACTTTCTTCTGGCAAAAAGGCAGTTTCATCACGGCTAGACGCTGGCTGGTGAGTTATGGGGACATTCGCGCCGTCTGCGTCCGATTGAATAGTTGTCGTTCGTTCGGAGCTTCCATCCGCAAGAGGGTGAGGCTGTGGAGCAGTATCCAGAAAAGACTCACGATCGTCAGAGGCAAAATCTGGTGGGTCTGATGGGTCAAACGGCGTGAAGCCTGTCAAATCATCCGCAGCAGGCTCAGGAGTAAGCACAGGAGCAGGTAACGGTGGTGGCGCAGGTTCAACCGTAGGCGTGAACGTTGCCGGAACTGCGGATTGGATCTGACCGGCAAGGTGCGGGTTGCTTTCCATGAGGCTGGCTAGCGTTTGGGTTGCCCAGGTGCTGACCTGACGGTTGCTGCTTTGACGGAGAGCCTGACAGAGTGACGCTGAGCGCAACGGGTCGCCTGTACGCGCATAGGCAACCGCCAATCCCATCTGTGCTTTTGCGGTGAGGGGGTGATCGGGTGCTAAAGGCACTGCTTCTAAATTTGCGATCGCGGTCTTGTAGTCGCCCTGCTTCAGTGCAGTGAGTCCGGCTTCCAGGTCTGGAACGGTTTGGGCGATCGAGGACGAATCAGGAACCGGAGGCATAGGGCATCTCCTACTTAGAAGAGGACGGTAGACTGCTGGCGCGTAGCCTTTCTAAGATAGCTTCATAAAGCGCCCGGTTCGCTCCCAGAAACTACGGGGGCGATCGCGTTTAGTTGTAACTCCGGATGGTCTACTTGTACCTGATTCATGTTCCATTCGTTACGAAAGAGCAGCACAGGACGGTTCCAGCTATCCTTCGCCGTCACAGTATTGAACAGACGACCAACCTTTGCTAGTGCGTCCCAGCCGCCTTCGACCCAGCGAGCCACACTGTAGGGCAGGAGTTCTAGCTGGGTTTCCACGCCGTACTCATTCTGCATCCGAAATTGTACGACCTCAAATTGCAGTTGCCCGACCGCAGCCAGGATCGGATCTCGCTTCGCTTCATCTGCCGAATACATAATCTGCACGGCACCTTCTTCCTGAAGCTCCGAAACGCCTTTGCGAAACTGCTTGAATTTGGACGGGTTGGGATTTTTCAAATAGGCGAAGAGTTCTGGCGAGAAGCAGGGAATGCCCTCATATTCGAGTTTGGAACCGACATAGATGGTATCGCCGATCGCAAACACGCCGGGATTATTCAAGCCAATGACATCGCCGGGATAGGCTTCTTCAATGACTTCCCGATCTTGGGCAAAGAGCTTTTGGGGACGAGACAGGCGCACCGTTTTGCCCGATCGCGCATGGCTCACGGTCATGTCTTTCTCAAAGCGACCAGAACACACGCGCACAAAGGCGATGCGATCGCGGTGCTTGGGATCCATATTTGCCTGGAGCTTGAAGACAAACCCAGAGAATTCTGGATAGGTCGGTGGAATCTCGCCTTTGTTGCTGGCATGGGAACCTGGCTTCAGAGCGTAATCTAAGAACGCATTGAGAAAGAGTTCCACGCCAAAGTTGGTCATCGCGCTGCCAAAGAATACAGGGGTCATCTTGCCCCGATGCACCAGATCCAGGTCGAGTTCTGGTCCCAACCCTTCCAGCAATTCCAGGTCGTCTTTGAACTGATAATAAAGCGATTGCTCTAGCAGGTCTTCAATGCGTGGGTCGCCGAGATCAACCGCCGTGTCGATCGCTTCTCGTTGACCGTGAGCGCTCCGTTCAAACAGATGCACCTGCTCACTGCGACGGTCGTACACCCCTTTGAATCGATCGCCCATCCCAATCGGCCAGTTCACTGCATAGGTCTGTAAGCCCAGCTCCTGCTCAATTTCGTCCAGCAGATCTAGGGGTTCTCGTCCGGGGCGATCGAGCTTGTTCACAAAGGTAAAGATCGGCAAGCCACGCATACGGCACACTTCAAACAGCTTGCGGGTTTGAGGTTCCAGACCTTTTGCAGCATCGATCAGCATCACCGCGTTATCGGCGGCTGCCAGCGTGCGATAGGTATCTTCACTGAAGTCTTGGTGTCCCGGTGTGTCCAGCAGGTTGATCTGACAGTTCTGGTAAGCAAATTGCAACACAGTGGAAGTGATGGAAATCCCCCGCTGTTGCTCCATCTCCATCCAGTCCGAGGTGGCGTGTCGCTGTGCCCGTCGCGCCTTGACGCTACCTGCCTGGTGAATGGCACCTCCGTACAGCAGCAGTTTTTCCGTCAGCGTTGTTTTACCCGCATCCGGGTGCGAGATGATGGCAAAATTGCGCCGACGATCGACTGCGGTTTGGAGTTCAGCCTGGAGTTCTGTGGACATGGGGGAGAGGTGAGGGGCGAGGGGTGAGGAGAGAGGGGGAAAGGGGAAAGGGGAAGTAGGGGGGAAGAGTTATGAGTTATGAGTTTGAGTTTTGAGGTGAGCAGTCAGCGGTCAGCCTGGGAGTTAAGAGTTGAGAGTTTTGAGTTAGGAGTTTTGAGTTGGAAGAATGCGTCAGTGGTCAGCCAACCCTGCGGGAAGCAAGCTACAGCTTTTTAGCCTTTAGCCTTTAGCCTTTCCCCATCCCTCCTTCTGCCCTCTGCCTTCTGCCTTCTGCCTTTTTCTAACAACTTCTCCCTCCTTCTGCCTCCTTAAAGATAGCGACAATCGCCAGCAGTCCGTGAGTAAAATGGGCAGGTACGGGTCTGGAGGCAACGGGATTGGTTGCCAGAGTGTACTCATTTCATCCATTTTAAGCGGCTATGGATAATCAAGATCGGCGTAAGCTTTTGTCAGCGCTTTGTCATGGTGCAATCTTTTTTAGCTCCACGATCGTTTCGATCGGCATTCCGATCGCTATTCTCCTGATTACGGACGATCCGGTGGTGAAGGAAAACGCCAAAGAATCGATCAATTTTCACATCAATCTGTTTCTCTACGCGATTCTGTTTGGGCTGCTGGTGCTGGTGGCGATCGGCATCCCTCTGCTCGTTCTTCTGGGCATTGCCAGCATTTTGTTGCCCATTATTGCGATCGTTCGTGTGGCGACTGAACCGCAAACGCCCTACCGCTATCCGCTCATCTTGCGGCTGCTTTAACTCGTCACAGATGCGCTGGTATTACACATACTTGACCAAAACCTTGGAGGTTTAAGCCAATTTGCTGGACATGATGCCTGGTGCTTCTTTAAGCCTCCGAGGTTTGCGTAAGTTTTATCTATGCCCCCTCTTTAACCGAAAAGGCTGAGGTTGAGCGTTTGAGTGAGTTGTTCGAGCAGAAAGAGTCCGGCGATCGAGTTCCCTGTCGCATCCAAAGCAGGACTGTAACAGGCGATCGCGCCTTGCCCTGGAACCACGGACAGTAAGGCTCCGCTTACTCCAGATTTTGTCGGTAGTCCAATCCGTACTGCGAAGCGACCAGAGGCTTCATATAAGCCGCAGGTCAGCATCAGGGCATTGACCGTGCGTTGATGGATGGGTTGAATTTGTCCATGTGGCTGAGCTAGCTTTGGCTGAGCCAAGAGCAGTCCGACTTGCGCTAGATCCTCAACCGTTCCAGAGAGGCAGCAGATATGGTTGTACGTGTCTAAAGCAGTTTCAATGGCATCAATGTGACCTGCACGCAGCAACACATCCGCGATCGCACGATTGGTCTCATTCCGCAGCGATCGTACCGATGCCAGCATGGCAGTGTCCAACACAAAGCGACTACCAGAGGCTTGATTGAGCCATCGCCGAAGTGCTTCACACCGATCGTTCCCAGTTTTCCCCGGTAACATTGATGCAAGGGCAATGGCCCCACTGTTGAGCATGGGGTTGCGTGGAAAGCCGCGATCGGCGGTTAACTGCGCCAACGAATGAAACGGCTGCTCAGATGGCTCCATTCCAACATGGTCGAACACGGCATCCCATCCCACCTGCTCTAGCAAAAACAGCAATAGGAGGGGCTTGACGACACTCATCAATGCAAAGGAGTGAGCGATCGTCCCTTTGCTATAGCTAGTTCCATCAACTAACCGGACATTCACCACCACGAGTTGAGCGTTTGCCTGCGCCAACAACGGAATGTAGTCCGGTAAATGTCCCGTTTGTGCATAAACTGTTGCCTGCTCCACCCAGTTTTCTAACTGAGATTGAGTCAACGCAGCGAGTCGGGTAGGAGGGACGTTCAAGTTACTGGCAGCAACGATACATGGGCTGAGACGATCTTCCATCCTTCCGGCAATTTTCGCCAGACCTGGCTTTGTCTACCCAGTCGCGGTGTGCCATTGGTCAGTCGTTGAAACTCCAGGGTGACGATCGCCGTATCAGCATCGAACGTCACAACCTTGAGGTGAGAAATGTCTCGTGCCAAATTTTTGGTCGGGCGACCTTGCCGAAAGGCTCGAATCGCCTCCACCCCATACAGATTCTCAGTGGCACCGAACCGCAGCACTTCAGGAGAATCCCAAAACAATGCGTCCAGCGTGTCAATGTCATTTTCGACCAGCGCTTTCTCGTAGGTCATGTACAGGTCAGTGAGTTCAGCGACAAGGGCGGGATCGTTGATTTGGGACATGGGGAAGAAAGGATAAAGGATAAAGGATGAAGGATAAACGTTTTGAGTTGAACAGAGAGGAGTGAGCGGTGAGGAGTGAGGAGTAAATTCCTTTAGCGTTTTGCCTTCTGCCCTCTGCCCTCTGCCTTCTGCCTCCTTCTAACAACCAAAAACTTCTTCCGCCTTCTGCCCCCTGCCTTCTAAGCACAGAACGCTAAAATCTGCTCTGCCGTCTCTTCTGGCTTTTCTAAATGGGGCACATGACCGCAGTGGTTGATCCAGACAAGCTTGCTGTGAGCGATCGCCCGGTGAAACTTTTCGGCATCCTGTGTACCCAAAATTCTGTCGGAGTCGCCCCATAAAATTAGGGTAGGGTGATTGATCGCAGCAGTTCTATCTGCCAAGAAATTATAGCCGCCACTTTTGGTAAACGAAATAATGGCTTGCTGCCAGTGGGGGCATTGCAGGTGCAGCGCGGCACACAGGAGCGAATCGGGTGTGACGAAGCTGGGATCGGCATAGGCTTGCAGGCTGACGTTGCGCCGTACTTTGGGGCTGCGGAGAAAGCTAGTGGCTAACTCGCCCAACGGTGGAAAAAGAAAGCGGGAGATCGCGGGACCACGGGCAAAGCCAGCGCTATCGATGAGAACGAGCGCTTCCACAGCTTCGGGATAGATCAGCGCAAAGTCGATCGCGGCGGCTCCACCCATTGAAGCACCCACTAAAATCATGGGTCGAGCAATGTTTGCCTTCCAAAACGCATAGAGATGGCTTTTGATGGCGACGGGGTTAAATGAAAGGTTGACGGGGCGATCGGTGAACCCAAACCCAAGCAGATCCACACTCCAGGTTTCTTGCTGTTCTGTTAGGAGCGGCAACAGGCGACGAAACTCAAACACCGAGCTATCAAAGCCGTGCAGCAGCAAGATTGGCGTACTACCGGAACCTTGACGCACATAGGCAGTTGAAATTGGTCCCGCGCAGAGTGGCGTTAAAAGGTCGATGCGATCGATGCTCTGGGCAAGAGCGATCGAGGTGGGTTCGGTGAGTCGAGCACTTTCGGGCGAAAGAAAACTGGCAATCATGCAGTTCAGTCTATCAACTAACAACCAACAACTGTCCCCGCCTTGCAGCCAATCCCAGAGTTCGTTAGGCTTTTCTTGACGTTGTTAGGTCAAGACGATGCCGAAAGCAAGTTGGAATGGTGCGGTATTAGCCGAAAGCGATCGCTGCGAAGTCGTCGAAGGAAACCAATATTTTCCACCCGATTCCATTCACAGCGAATATTTCAAAGAGAGCAGCACCCATACAGGCTGCCCGTGGAAGGGTACTGCTAGCTACTACACGATCGAAGTAGACGGCAAAACCAACCCCGATGCCGCGTGGTACTACCCCACGCCCAAAGATGCCGCCAAGAATATCACGGGTTATGTCGCGTTTTGGAAAGGTGTGAAGGTCGAGGTGTAGGGCATCAAACTTCGGTAGGGACGTTACATGTAACGTCCCTACCGATGGTGCAGCGCGGTTGCTATGCGGCGACCTCAACATAGGCTGATGAAGTGGTGGGCTGTGGAATCTCTAACCCCTCCAACTTCAATCCATCCAAATGGAACTCCACTGCCTCGCGCATATTCTGTTCAACTTCTTCACGGGTTGCTCCAGTCGAGACACAGCCTGACATGTCAGGAGAATAGGCGGAATATCCAGTTTCTGTCTTCTCAATAACGATAAGATACTGCATCATTTCAGACTCGCTTGTTTCAAGATACTATCCAGCGTTCCCGGAGCCAGATCATCACCCAGTTTTCCTGGCACGGTGACTAAACCTAATTTGTTGGGGTGTTTGTATTGACGATGACTACCTCGTGTCCGAGCCAAATACCACCCATCTTGCTCAATTAGCTTGATTATATTCCTGACCTTCATGCTCCAAGCCTATGAAGGAGGTAGGGGATTGTCAATGGAATTATAGGTAGCTCAAACTCTAGCAATTAAAATGCAGCGCTAGCGCTGAGGGGTTATCATTTGCTCGGTGTAGACGAGGTCAATGCCTCTTTTGCCTGATTCTGCAACAGCAACCCATACTCCAAGCCTTCTACCACTGCCAGGTAAGACGCTTCCAGGATATTGCCGGAAACGCCAACCGTTGTCCAGCGTTGATGTCCGTTGCTGGATTCAATTAACACCCGCGTTTTGGCAGACGTTCCCGCTGTGCCATCGAGAATTCGCACTTTGTAATCCGTCAGGTGAAAGGTATCGATTTCGGGGTAGACGCTGACCAACGCTTTGCGTAAAGCGGCATCCAGCGCCGAGACAGGACCATTCCCTTCAGCAGCTTCCAGAATTTCATTGCCGCTGACGGATAGTTTCACCGTTGCCAGAGAAGTCGCCCGATCGCCATTTGAGTCCGGTAGCATGTTGTAATGCACCTGAAAGCCTTTAACTTCAAACGGTTTGTGGCGCTGTCCTAACGCCTCGCGCATGAGTAACTCAAAGCTTGCCTCAGCCGCTTCAAACTGGTAGCCCTCACTCTCCAGCGTCTTCAAATGGGTAAGGATCTGGCGGCAAGTCGGGTCTTGCTTATTCAACTCAATGCCAAAACTGCGGGCTTTTGACAGGATATTGCTCAACCCCGATTGGTCAGAAATCACAATCCGGCGACGGTTGCCCACCCGCTCTGGCTCAATGTGCTCATAGGTCAGCGGGTTTCGCTCCACAGCGCTGACGTGAATCCCGCCTTTGTGAGCAAACGCCGATAGACCGACAAACGGCGCATGGTCATCCGGCGCAAGATTCACGACTTCGCTCACAAAACGGCTGGTTTCGGTCAGTTGCTCTAACTGGTCGGCAGAAATGCAGCTAAAGCCGAGTTTTGTCTGCAAGTTTGGAATCAAGGAACAAAGATTCGCATTGCCACACCGTTCGCCGTACCCGTTGATCGTTCCCTGCACCATACACGCTCCCTGCATGACCGCTGCGATCGCATTAGCAACCGCTGTTTCTGAGTCGTTGTGGGTGTGAATGCCGAGGCGGGGAAGTGGGGAGAGAGTTGTTAGTTGTTGGTTGTTAGTTGTTGGTTGCGGCTCTTTGTGATTCGTTTGTTCCGGTTCCTGACTTCTGATTCCTTCTAACGTCATTGACCCCTGCTTCGCTTGTGAAGCCAACAACATTAACTCCTGACTTCTGCCTTCTGCCTCCTGCCCTCTGCCCTCTGCCTTCTCCGCTTCTGCCTTCTCCCAACCAAACGCCTGCATCACCTCCTGCACCACTCGCGCAATGTCATGAGGTAACGTGCCGCCGTTGGTATCGCAGAAGACGAGCCATTCTGCACCTGCGGCGATCGCCACTCTCAACGTTTCCAGCGCATACTCCCGATTGTGCTTGTAGCCGTCAAACCAATGCTCGGCATCGTAAATGACCCGACGACCGTTGGCGCGGAGGTATTGAATCGTGTCCTGAATCATCGCCAGGTTTTCGTCCAGCGTAGTCTTCAGCCCTTCGGTGACGTGGAGATCCCAGGATTTACCAAAGATTGTGACCCAGCGTGTGCCTGCTGCCAGAATAGGTTGCAGCATGGGATCGTCCGCAGCAGCAATGCCGGGACGACGGGTAGAGCAAAAGGCGACGAGTTCAGCTTGTGTCAGGGGTTCTTCCTGGAGTTGCCAAAAAAACTGGACATCCTTTGGATTCGCCCCAGGCCAGCCTCCCTCAATGAACGGCACGCCCAAGCGATCGAGCTGTCGCGCAATGCGAAGTTTATCTTCCAACGAAAGCGACAAGCCTTCTCGTTGAGAACCGTCCCGTAGGGTAGTGTCGTAGATCCAGATCTGGCGAGTGGTGTCTGAGGTCATGGGGAAGCAACCGGGAAAATGAAGCCGATAAAAAACTATTCTAGGGAACTGGTTGACCGATCGGGGTAGTTAGAGATGAGAATTAAGTCTCATTGAGAATCGATCGCAGAGACGCGGAGGGATGAAGGATAAAGGATGAAGGCTAAAGGATAAAAGGGTTTAACAGTCGTCAGTGAACAGCCGCAAGCAACCGTGGCATAACCGAAGGCTGATGACTGATGACTGATGACTGATGACTGGAGACTGTTTAAGGAAATGGTATAAGGGGTGTCTTGATGCAATTGTCTAAATTTGATGCGGCTCAAGTCAAAGCTGCCTTTCATGCACTGAGAGCCTGCGGTATTGAACCAACGGCTCCAACGATGCAAGCATTGGTCGAAACTGCGGAGGCACACTATCCCGATGATCCTGCGAGTTTGGAAAAGGCGGCTCGATCGCTGGCAACGTTTTTTGCAGGTTCGGCTGAGGCTCGTACTGACCCGCGATCGTCCTGGCATTGGCTGCGTGTCTGGGCATTTTCAGTCTTGCGGTTTTAGAGAAGATCGCCATTGAATGGCTGGATCTCCGCGATCGACTTTATAAAGGGCGACTGTGGATAGAGGCTGTTATACCCAAAGGCTGTTATCTTCAGCTTACCTATAGCGCTGGTTCCTGATGACTCTTACGCAACCACGATCGCTCCATCGCAAAGAGATCTTGCGCGTTGTGCTGGCAATCTCCATCATCACCGTTGGGATTATTCATTTTGCCAAACCCGCGCCGTTTGTGAAAATCATGCCGCCACAGCTTCCGTATCCGCTGGAACTGGTTTACATCAGCGGCTTTTTCGAGATTTTGGGCGGCGTTGGCTTGCTCATTCCGCTGGTCAGTGTGGCAGCAGCCTGGGGCTTAATTGCCCTGTTTATTGCCGTGTTCCCTGCCAACATCAACATGACGATCAACAATATTGAGCTGGAAGGCATTCCCCACAATCCAGCACTCTATTGGGCACGATTGCCGCTACAAGCCGTTCTCATTGCCTGGGCATGGTGGTATACGCGGAATGCAACCGCACAACCCGGAGCTTCTGCGGTTGCGGCAACGTTGAAAGCGCTCGTTAAGCACTGATTAGAGCGTTGAGAAGATAACCGAAAAGAGCAGGGGGAGCAGGGGGAGCAGGGGAAGTAGGGGAAGAGTTTTGAGCTAACCAGTTGTTAGTTGTTGGTTGTTGGTTGTTGGTTATGAGTTGTTCCCCACTCCTTCTAAAAACCAAAAACCAAAAACTAAAAACTAAAAACTTCCTTGCCTTCTGCCTTCTATCAATGAAAGCGATCGCTCGGAGGCTTTAAAGACTCTTCTGGCTGAGCGATCGCTGCATTGCCCAGAGGACGGCTGCACTAAAGGCACCGCTGAGTAAGCCAATGCCAAGCTGATGGCGGTGATCGAGCAGGCAAAGTACGCCCACCACACCGAGCAGAGCGGCTAAGCCTTTAGCGACGAACAACATTCGCTGCACAGAGGTTGTAGCCTCCATGACTCGCTCGAGTAAAGCGGCATCGTCACCGAGATGGGCTGGAGTGGCGATCGCGTGTTCGAGCGATTGATATTTCACCAGATCAACCTGATAGTAGGTGCCTAGTTCGTCATCCCGAAGGCTGGCAACGGAGTGCAGCCCAAACCGCTTGGAGTGGGCGATCGCGGCACTGATTTGCTTCTTGGTTGCCATCGGGCGCAGCGCTTCAAACACCGATTCTCGATAGACCCCGGACTTTGCCATCGTCAAAATCTGCTGGCTCAACTCTGGTACAGATAGTCGCCGTGTGATGACACTCATTACGTTCCTTTTAGTCGCTGCTGCTACACTTGCCCTAGAGCGCGTCATCAATTCAGCTCCGAAACCTCGCGGTATCAGCATAATTGCGCTCGTCCCAACACACCAGGCTAGGGGCTGAAACCCTTTCTGCAACTAACTTGTAGCCGTAATCGATGACAGCCCCTAGTAAACTCGTACTAAATCATGACACTTTTGGTTGCGAAATGGCACCGATCATTCCGTTCACAGCGCGGAGGTAGTCAGCCGGAGCCAGAAGAATTTGCAGTCCCCGCATTCCGGCTGAAATGGAGATTACATCAAAAATCTCAATGAGCTCATCGACATAGACGGGATACTCTCTCTTGCAGGCAAGGGCTGTGACTCCGCCACGAATATAGCCCGTCAAGGGTTGGACTTCTTTGAGCGGCACGGGTTGGCAACTGCGATCGCCTGCCAGTTTTGCCAATGCTTTGAGGTCAAGCTGCGTATCACCAGGGATCACGGCAAGACAGATTCCCGTTTTGTCACCCCGCACCACCAGCGTTTTGAACACCTGCTCGGTTGGCATGTCGATCTTTTGCGCCACGCTTTCAGCAGCCAGATCATCGGGATCGACTGCATACTCGCGCAGGTCATAGGCAATGCCTAAAGTATCTAAAAGACGAACTGCATTCGTTTTCATGAGTGCTTACCGAACGCTAACGTAACGTCTTAAGATGATATCCGAATCAGATGACATCCGAATCGGGTGTGTCTTCCATCAATTAGTTAGGTTGTAACGAACTGGTTTGTAGGGAACTGCGTGAAAGCAATCTGGTTAGCGAGTTTAAGCACGATCGGCATTGGCGTAATGGCTTGGGGCATCCAACGAACCCTGACTCCGGCTCCACCGATCGCGGCTTCTAGCGACACTCCCAACGCGATCGCGCCTTTACCTAAACGTGCCATGCAATTTAGGGTTTATCCACGATCGCATAGTATTGTTCACACATTAAAGATTCCCCTTGACGGTCAATTTGCGGTGTTGCCTGCGGTCTCAAAAACAGTAGGGACGGTTTCTGCAATGGCTCAAGAACAGGGCGCGATCGCAGCGCTCAACGGGGGCTTTTTCGATCCCGACAATCAGCAATCGACAGCTTACGTGTTACTCAACGGCAAACTTGCGGCTGACCCCCGGCAGAACGAGAGCTTGATGAGCAACCCGAACCTGGTGCCTTATCGAAGCAAGATCCTGAATCGCACCGAGTTTCGGCAGTACCAGTGTGGCGATCGGCGCGAGTATGCGATCGCGCTGCATCATGAGGCAGTTCCAGCCGGCTGTCAATTGGTGAATGCGCTAGGGGGTGGTCCTCGTCTGCTGCCAAGCATCACCACGCAACCAGAAGGGTTTGTCGCTGAAGCAAACGGAGTCGTAATCCGCGATGCTCTGGGTAGCCAGCAACCGAATGCGAGAACCGCGATCGGCATCACCCGCGATCGCTCCTTGCTGTGGGTCATGGTTGCTCAAAAGCCAGGGATTGACGGCAGTGGCATGACCTTACCCGAACTGGCAGCTTTCCTCAAAACGCTGGATGTGGAGGAGGCAATGAACCTGGATGGCGGCAGTTCCTCGTCACTGTACTACGAGGGCAAAACCCTCTATGGCAAGCTTGACTCGTCAGGTAAACCAGTCATGCGCCCGGTAAAATCCGTCTTGCTGGTGAAACGATCGGGCGATCGTCCTTGAGGGCTGCAACCCTTGCTGCAAGCAATGGGTAGTTGTCATAGATAACAGCACCTCAGTAGAAAAGCGGAGAAGTTCAGCCTAAACGCGGAAAAGCTTCTCTCAAGGCAAATAAGTTCAGCCGAAAGGCGGAAAAACTCAGCCGAAAGGCGGAAAAACTTACGTGCTCTTTACAGAAATCACCCTGATCACTCCGTAAGCGACGGAATACAGAAGTCAGAAACGTCAGTGATTTACGCAGGGTTGGTATGAGCGCACAGTGGTTGTGCCCCACATTATGCCCCGGTTTGAAGCGCTGACGGGAATCGTTTGAAGATCCGTTCACGGCAGAAATAAGGCAACTCGCTCTGAATTGCTGGCTGGTCTTCCCCAGTTGATGACATTTGCGTCTGGATCGATTTCGTTTTACTAGCAGGTGTTCGTTGCTTGCTGCTTAGTCTACTGCTGCACAAAGCCCACATGCTCAGGCTTGTGACTGGTTCGATCGCTCGATCGCCCGTTGCAGCACTGAATCGTGTGGGATGGCTCTTACCTAATCAAGATGATCACTTTGAAGACTCACCTGACTCAGCATTCGCCGAGGCTAACACGACTGAAACGAATCCGGCTCCATCCCTTTTTACACCTTGGGCTAACGGTCGCTGTCGTGCTGACTGCTGGAGCAGCAGAGACGCTCAGCCATTGCTCAATCGCTTTTGCAGAATCAGCACCAGAGACCGACGATCGCCCAGCGCTGCCCCTTGCTTCAACTCCATCCTTCATCTCAAGCGTGCCTAGCAGTGAGGTTTCTGCATACAGTGGGCGTACTCAAGTGATCGTAGCCCTCAGTGGTGAGGTGATGTCCCCAGTTTTGACGGGTAGCTCGCTAAGGGGCGATCGCGCTTTCACGTTCAATATAGACACCGCTCAAACAGCGACAAAAGTGGCTGGATTGCCCACCCCAGCGTGGCTCGCCCAACAGTCTGACGTAGGAAATGAGGCGCATCTAAACCAGCCTCGACGAGCGCAAAGCCAACCTGAACTGGAGAACGCTTTAAAAGGGCGATCGGTGCTATTCGCAGATTCAGGCGTGCCAGCCCCATCAGACAACGTGCTGAAGCAAGGAAGTTCTGTATTAGGTGTGCCGTCGATTCAGTTGCAGGGCGTGTTCAAGCAGGAGGGCAGTGATACCTCGGCGCGGGCACGCGTTACCACCTTCTACCCGGTGACTCCCAACGCTGGCTTTGGTGCGGAAGTGGATTTGACCACAGGCAGAGGGTTTGCCGATTCTCAAGAAACGGGGCTGAACCTGAACGAACTGTACTTTGCGGGTTCGCTACCCTCATTGCCAACTCTGCGCTTCGTGGTGGGGTTGATGGATCTCACGTCCTACTTCGATCGCAACAGCTTTGCCAAAGATGGAGCCACGCACTTCTTCAACTCGGTGTTTCAAACCAATCCGGCACTGGCAGCCGCAGGCATTGCCTCCCGTCCAGGGCTACTGGTGAACTGGAGCGTCACAGACGACATCGACCTCAAGGCAATGACATTCTCCTCATCGCGTAGTTTAGGCGACCTCAACCTGGACGGGTTTGCAGGTGAAGTCGGAGTCCGGTTTGGGACGGCAATCATCCGTGGCACCTACGTTTCCTCCCGCGATGCTGGACAACGCAGCGGCTTTCGAGAGATTTTTGACATTCCCCGATCGGGCAGGCTAGGACCGCAACGGGGCGATCGTGAAGAAGCCTATGGCATCAACGCCGAGGTCTACATTCCCAGCCTCAAACTCGGACTGTTTGGACGCTACGGACGCTACTCAAACCTGAATCTCGATAGCGACGGTACGACCTACAGCGCTGGCTTGAACTTTTTGGATGTCTTTATGCCGAGCGATCGCCTGGGACTGGGCTACGGTCGGCAGTTGTCAAATGACGATCTGCGGGAGGCACGCGGCGACAACAATCCCGATGTCCTGGAACTGTTTTACGACTTTCGCATCACACCCAATTTACGAGCAGCCGTCATGCTGCAAGAGCGCAATAGCTTCTCAGAGACCGTTTTGGGCGTTCGTATTCGCACAGATTTTGACATTTCGTCAGTATTCAGGAGGTCGAGATGAGGAGTAGGAGGCAGAAGGCAGAGGGCAGAAGGCAGAAGGTGTGGAAGTTGTTGGTTGTTGGTTGTTGGTTGTTGGAGAAAGGCAGAGGGCAGGAGGCAGGAGGCAGGAGGCAGGAGGCAGAGGGAGCAGAGGGAGCAGAGGGAGTGAAGGAAGCGCGGGAAGCAGCATTAACTCAAAACTCGAAACTCATAACTCATAACTCTTTACCCCCACTCCCCACTCCCCACTCCCCACTCCCCACTCCCCGCTTCCTGCTGGCTCTAGCGAGTAGCTTACTCATCACCCTCTCTGGACTGCCATCGCAGGCACAATCCGTCTCGGCGGGGCAGGGCTATACGCTGCTGAACCGGGGGTATGTGAATGATGCGATCGCGGCGTTTCAGGCTGCTTTACGGCAAAATCCACAGTCGCTAGAGGCAAAGCTGGGGCTGGCGATCGCCTATCAGAAGGCAGGGCAGGATGGGAAGGCGTGGACAGCCTATCAGCAGGTGTTGGCGCAGGATGCAAAAAATCAGACGGCGCTGTCGGCGATCGGCGTGCTGGGTGGCTATCGACCAGAATGGCAGGCGAAGGGCATTGAGGCGTTGACCGCTTTACTGACGCTGGCTCCAGACCGCACGAGCGATCGTGCCCAGCGAGCGGTGCTGTATGGCTATCAAGGGCGCTTTACTGAGGCGCTGACGGATTACCAAATACTGCTCCAGAAGCCTACGCCAGCGATTCTGCTAGGAGCGGCTCAGGCATACACCTACAGCGGCAATTATGCTCAAGGCGTAACGCTCTTTGAACGCTACCGATCGACGGGTAAGGCGTTTCCAACAGCGGCGGTGGTTGCCTATGCCACCGGGTTGCGGGAAACGGGGCAGTCTGCACAAGCTATTCCCTTACTGGAGACGCAACTGAGGCAGTTGAAGACTACGGATCGAGGTGCGATCGAGGTGCGATCGTCCCTTGCGGCTGCGTATCAGGCAAACCAGCAGACCGATCAGGCGTTAGCAGTGCTTCAACCGTTACGCAATCAGCCAGACGCGACATTGCCACTGGCACGGGCACTCAGTCAAATTGGGCGGCAGTCAGGCGATACCGCATTGTATGCAGAAGCGGTCGATCGCTATCGTCAGGTGTTGCAGCAAACGGCTAACCCATCACCGGGATTGCTGACCGAGGCAGCGGATGTGTTCAGCGAATTTCCACCTGCACGACAGGATGCGCTGGCGCTGTACGAACAGTTGATTACTCAGCGATCGGAACCTGGTTTAGTCGTAAAGCGATGGGCGATCGCCTACCAGCTCAGACAAATCACCGCGACTGAATTACGTCAGCAGCTACAGACCGTCTTACAACCCTTGCCCAGCAGCGCGGTAGAACGACAGTCGATCGCACTGGCACTCGTTCGCCTTGATCCGCCTGATCCAACCTTCTTGCCCCAGTATCAAGAGCTTTTGCAGAGCGGGGTCGATGCACCCTTCCTGTACTTCCGCGTGGCTCAAATTTGCGTGCAGAAGGGAGATTTTGAGCAGGCACGGCAGGCACTCCAGGCGTATAGTGCCACCCCAGCAGGTGCGCGCGATCGTGCCTCCGAACTGCTGCTAGCCGAAATCGAGCGACGGGAAGACAAGCTGGATGCCAGCGCTCAACGGTATGAAGCCGTCATTGCCGCTAATCCACCCGCGCCTATTTTGTCGAATGCTCTGCTGGGGTTGGCAGACGTGCGACAGGTACAGGGGCGATCGGACGAAGCCTTGCGCGTCTATGATCAGATTTTGGCGACCAAACCGCAGGATTTACGCACCCAGTTGGGTCGAGCCAGCGTGGCCTACCGTGCCGATCGCATCACCCTCGCCGAAGCCGAAACGGTGCTTGCTGCGTGGCTCCAGTCACCTTCAGCAACAGAAACGCCACCAGAGCTGTTTAGCCTCGTGGGAACGCTGCCAGCCGACCCCAAGCGCGAAGCCCTTTACGCCAGCCTGCTAACCGTACAGCCTGACAACCTCGCCATTCAGCGTCGTGCCTTGCAAGTGCTGGCATCCCGCGATCCGGCAGCGGCACGATCGCAGGTCGAACAACTCGTCACGCGCAACAAAGGCGACATCACCGCCTATTTTGTGCAAGGCGATCTGGCGCAAACCCTGGGCGATCTGGCGCTTGCAGATCAGGTATACACCGCCATCTTGCAGCAGCAGCCCAACAATGTAGACGCGATCGCGGCTCTAGCAGGGGTTCGCTTTCAACAGCAGCGCTACGCCGAAGCCAAGACACTTTACGATCGCGTGCTGGCACTCCGTCCCGATGACCTTGACACCCGCCGCATTCTTGGCGAACTCAGCCTCGCCCAGGATCATCCCGGCATTGCCCTGCAACAGTTCAAAGCGCTACGACAGGCACAAAGCACCAGAGAAACGCCCACGACAGTATCGGATACAGCGACCGATCGCAAAATCGAAAAAATCCAGGTCGATCTCCTCCGACGACGCGGCTTCCAACCCTCGTGGGAACGGTATTAGGTTGAGTTTTTAGTTTTTAGTTGTATAGCCCTTAAAGCCTTTCAGGCATCCAAGAAAGGGCATTCAAGAAAGGTTGTTAGTTCGAGTTTTGAGTTTTGAGTTAAAGCTCCGCGCCTCTGCGTCTCTGCGGTGTTTCCCCTCCTGCCTTCTGCCCTCTGCCCTCCGCCTTCCCCATGCGCCCTACCCCTTCCCCTCTACCACACTTGCTACAACACTCTCGCCGCTTCTGCCTCTCGATCGCCCTCTTTCTCCTCACCCTACTCTGTAGTCTGAGCTTGGATTGGCAGCCTCCCACCGTGGCACAGACTAATCCTCCGGCTGAAGCGCCTGCCACATCGGGGATTGATAAAGTGCCAGCTCCCCCACAGGTGTCAGGAGAAGCCGCAGCGAAAGATCCAGATGTGTCGGATGCGGTGAAAAAAGGGACGATCGTGTCGCCGTTGGCTCCTGGTCAGTATGTGCTGGAGTTTAACCGGAGTCCGGTTGTGGGCAATCGGTTGCGGCTGCGGAGCATTTACGATGAAATGCGGCTACGGTTCACTCGTCCTCGCGCCTGGAAGCCCAAATCAGCCAAACTCCAGATTCGGTTTCGACATTCGCCAGCGCTGTATGCCACGCGATCGAACCTGACAGCCTATGTCAATGGTGCCAGCGTGGGCAGTCTGCCGCTCAACAAAAAACAGGCAGAAATCGGCAGCGCCGTGTTTGACATTCCGCCCGACATCATTCAGGATTACAACGAGGTCGTGCTGGCAGCGCTGCAAAATAATTCACCCACCTGCACCCAAGACCCCTTTGACCCATCCTTGTGGACAGAGATTTTGCCCGATTCCAAGCTGGTGTTTGACTTTCAGCCCCAACCGATCGCGCTCAATTTCAACCGCTATCCCTACCCCATCTTCGATGATCTCAGCCTGGAACCCAACCAGCTTGCCTATCTGCTGCCCAACACCGTAGAGGAACCCTGGCTGACGGCGACCACTCGCTTTCAGACAAACATCGGACGCTTTGCCCAATACCGACCGCTGAATACGCGCCTGCTGACGACGATCGACGAGATGCAGCCCAATGAGCGTCTGGTCATCATTGGCACCCCGAAAACCCAGCCTGCGCTCACAACGCTGACTCTGCCGCTGTCCATTAAAGATAACCAGGTGCGGGACGATCAGAAGAAGGTCTTACCGAACGATGTGGGTGTGGTGATGCTGACGACGACTCCCGACAAGCTCCATCCCGTCCTGGTGATTACGGGCAACAGCGACGAGGGCGTGGCGAAAGCGGCACAGTTTCTCATGCAGCCGCGCGATCGCCAGTTGGGGACGGGGCAGGCGATCGTCGTCCAGAAAGTCACCGAGGTTCCCAGCCCTCCAGCACGGGAATGGGCAGGCTATCTCCCAACGGGCAATCGGTTTCAGCTTAAAGACCTGACCACCTTCGACACCAAACCCTACGAAGACATGACCGTCCGGGGTGCCGATGCGCCCGTGATGGAATTTGACTTCCGCGCTTTGCCTGACGACCAGTTTGCGACCGGAAATTTCATCAACCTCAACTACAGCTATAGCCCCCAGGTAAACCCACTCACCTCTCTGATCGAAGTGCAGCTAGACGGGCTGGCACTCGTCGGCAAAAAGCTCGATTCTGTCACGGGCGGATCGCACGAAACATTGAGAGTCGCACTGCCCGAAGACCGCATCAAGCCCAACTCCAAAATCCGCATTCGGTTTCAGCTTGACCCTCGTGAACGACGCTCCTGTAACCGGGCACTGGATCAACAGCTTTGGGGCACCGTCCACGCCGATACCAACTTCGAGCTAAATCGTACCAACGTTGCCCAGGTGCCCGATCTCAAGCTGTTGCAATTTGGCTATCCCTTTGCGGCTCCGCAAGATTTGTCCAAAACCGCGATCGTCCTCCCAGAAGCCCCCACCCAGACCGATCTGGCACTGCTGCTAGAAATCAGCGCCCGGTTAGGACGGTTGAGCAAGGCAGAAGCCGTCAAGCTGAACGTGTTTCGCGCTGGGAAACTGCCGACCACCGAGCGGAGCGATCGCCACCTCATCGCCATCGGCACCCGCGAACAATTCCCCCTCCCCGATGCGTTGCAGGCAGAAGGCTTTACCCTCCAGGATGCCTTTCGTCGTCAGCGTGGGCAAAGCCAAATTCAGACCCTTCCCGATGTGGAAGGCATGGTCAAAGAAATTGTGTCGCCCTGGAACCGCGATCGCGTCCTCCTCCTGCTCAGTGGACAAACCCGCACCGGGCTAGATCAGGTACGCGATCTGCTCAACCGCGATTTTTTGTTCTTCCAACTACGCGAAGACACCGTACTCATTGGCGCTGGCGAACCAGACCCCAACCCGTACAACCCCAACGCCTACTCGCTAGAGTTTCTGCAACAGGCAAAGCAGAAACAGCAGCTCAGCGAAACCAGCCTCCTCGATCGCTTCCTGCAAACCCTCCGCGTCAGTTGGTTCATCCTCGCCCCTGGCTTCATTGTGGCGGCGTTGTTGCTGTACGCGATCGCCCAGTCATATTTGGGGAGGTTGGGGAAGAAGTGAGGAGAGAGGGGTGAGGAGAGAGGGGTAAAGGGTAAAGGGTAAAGGGTAAAGGGTGAGGGGTGAAGGGAAAAAAGGCTAAAGGGTGAAGGCTAAAACGTTGACTACTGACCTCGACCTTTCGAGTTTCAAGCTCCATCTTCCGAGTTCCAAGCTCGACCTTTCGAGTTCCAAAGCTAATGCTCCGATCTCCAAGTTCGACACTTCAACTTCCAAGCTCGACACTCCGACTTCAAACCTCCACGCTCCGAGTTCCAAGCTCGACCCTTCGCGTTCCAGGCTCCACCTTTCGAGTTCCAAAGCTAATGCTCCGACCTCCAAGCTCGACACTCCGACTTCA
Source organism: Lyngbya sp. HA4199-MV5 (assembly GCA_019359375.1). GTDB lineage: Bacteria > Cyanobacteriota > Cyanobacteriia > Leptolyngbyales > Leptolyngbyaceae > Stenomitos. Next base: position 37,800 of record JAHHHL010000042.1, on the reverse strand, counting down.
AACCTTCACGCTCGGAGTTCCAGGCTCCACCTTCCAAGTTCCAAAGCTAATGCTCTGACCTCCAAGCTCGACTCTTCAACCTCCAAGCTCGACACTTTAACCTCTAAGCTCGTCCCCCCATGCTAAAAGCTCGTCATCCCGACTTCTAAGCTCCCCTCTCGCAACTCAGACCCCAGTATTCCAACACTCAAAACTCAAAACTCAAAACTCAAAACTTCCCCCTGTCCCCTGTCCCCTGTCCCCTGTTCCCCCTCCTCACTCCTCACTCCTCACTCCTCCCCTCCCGCCCCATGCTCAAACTCCCTCTCCGGGTTCATCACCAACCAGCCAACCCTACCCCTCGATGGCAGAAATGGCTCACGACATGGCTCGTCGATCGCCTGCCAGATTGGTCTGAGCGCACGCTGCAATGGCTGACCCGCTATCAGCTTTTGCTACTGGCAGGTGCGTCTGTGTGGTTATTTGTGCCGCTGGTAACGGAGCGTCCTCCAACCTGGCAGCAGGCAATTTTGGGTCTGATTTTGGTGACGATCGGCTACACCATCGTCGTGCTGGAGGAGCAGCAGGATGAGACAGAGCGGAGTGAAAAGCTGCACCTGGTTCTCATTGCGCTAAGTGTGCTGACGACTGTGCGCTATCTCTACTACCGCACGGCATACACCATGAACCTGGACAACTGGCTCAATGGATTTTTCTGCCTGTTGCTCTATGTGGCGGAACTGTACGCGATCGGCACGCTGATGCTTGCCTACTTTCAAACGCTGAAGGTGCGCGATCGGACTCCCATTGACCTTGCCACCATTCCTCCAGACGCGCTGCCCAGCGTTGATATCTACATCCCCACCTACAACGAAGATGTGGAAATTGTGCGCAAAACGACCCTCGCAGCGCTGGCTACAGACTATCCCGCTGACAAAAAGCAGGTGTATGTGCTGGATGATGGTCGCGCCGAAAAGTACAAGGAACGCCGCGAAGACTTGCGCCAGATGTGTGAAGAACTCGGCTGCACCATGCTGACGCGAGACAACAACGACCACGCCAAAGCAGGCAACATCAACACCGCCTTGACGAAAACCACGGGTGATCTGGTCATGATCCTCGACTGCGATCACATCCCGGTGCGGCACTTTCTGCAACATACGGTCGGCTTTTTTCAAAACCCCAAAGTCGCGCTGGTGCAAACGCCCCACTGGTTCTATAACCCTGATCCCTTTGAGCGCAACCTGCTGACTGGGGGACAGGTGCCTGTGGGCAACGAACTGTTCTACAAAGTGCTGCAAAAAGGCAACGACTTCTGGAATGCGGCGTTTTTCTGTGGGTCGGCTGCCGTCATTCGCCGGAGCTACATTCTCGAAATTGGCGGCATTGCCACCGAAACTGTGACCGAAGACTGCCACACGTCCCTGCGGCTTCACTCTCTCGGCTACGAAACGGTCTACTACGACAAGATCATGGTGGCGGGGCTGGCACCCGAAAAATTCTCCGCCTACGTGGGGCAACAGGTGCGCTGGGCGCGGGGCATGGCACAAATTCTACGGCTCGAAAATCCCCTCTTTAACCGCAAGCTCAAGCTCCGGTTGGCGCAACGGCTCTGTTATTTCAGCGCGACCTCTCACTTTTTCTTTGGCTTTCCCCGCTTGATGTATGTCATTGCCCCGGTGCTGTATCTGCTGCTGGGCATCAACTCGGTGAAGGGGTTGGGCTTCGAGACGCTGTGTTACGCACTGCCGCACATTTTGCTGTCGATGCAAACCAATCATATTCCCTACAAGCACGTCCGCTTTTCGTTCTGGAATGAGATTTACGAATTTGCCTTGTCCTTTCAGGCAGGTATCGTCACCCTGTTGGCGCTAGTCAATCCCAAATTGGGGACGTTCAACGTCACAGATAAAGGGCTGACGGTAACGAAACGCAGTTTTGATTTAGAAAGCGTGCGCTACCTGGTATTTTTGGGCGCAATTACAGGTGCATCGCTGATTGCCGTCCCCTTCTGGTTTGTGGTCAGCCCCGAAGATGGGCAGGCGGTGATCATCAATGCGCTATGGTGCGTCTTTGATCTGATTCTCGTCATGGCAGCGTGTCTGGTTGCGTTTGAGCAACCCCAACTGCGGGAAGCACATCGGCTACCGCGTCAACTGCCTGTCGTCATCCACAGCGATCGCCAAACGTGGACAGGTACCACCACAAATGTTAGCGAAACAGGCGCACGGATTTTGCTCGACGTATGGCCCAACATCCCGGATATTGTGCGGATTGAACTTATTGGTGATTACGGAGCGCGGGTGCTGGTGGATGCCCATGTGATCCGTGCGATCGCCACCGACAAATTACAAACGGTCCTCTCCGTCCAGTTCATCAACCTGAGCCGTACCCAGCAAGATGACCTGAGCGTCGTGATTTATTCAGATGTCAAAGAGTGGTATTCGCAAAAGCGAGCGACCGCTGATAATCCACTCACGTCGCTGCGGTTTATTATGAGCAGCTTTGGACGCGTGTTTCGTGAATTTCAACCCGAAATGGGTGTAAAAATTCGCAAGCAAGTGCGTGCTGTCGCGCAGTTGTACTGGGATGGTTGGGAAGGGCAATCTTACACCGCGATCGTCACTGAAATTGGCATTCGTGATGTTTGCTTAGAGCTGCATGAAGGGGATGTACCCAAACTAACGCTTTTGCAGCAACATAAACCGCAAATTGGGCTACTGATTGCACAGGATTCTGATAGCCCATTTATGCAAAGCCTGGTTGCTGAAGTGCAAACTGTTGAAGGCATTTTACCAGGTTTAGAAGTTCCTCCTCTAGCAGAAGACACTCTTAAAAGGCACGATCGCACGGTAATAGAGTTACGGTTTCCTACAACGCTCGATCGTCAGCAGCAAAGCAAGATTAAACAGCTACTGCGATCGTTAGATTAACAAAAGGCAGACTGGTAGATATGTTCAATAAACCAATCAAAGCAAACCTTGACCCGGTAAAACTGAGATGCACTCATCAAAGCTCTCACAGCGTTTTCCAATTTTCTGAGGTACACCTTACTCCCTTGACTACTTGACTCCCTGCATGGATCTGTACTTCACTTGATTAAAAATTGCTGTATCAGCCTCCTGATACTATCTACTGAGAAGAAGACTAGACTTAGAAGATGCTAGCTCATCGATCAAAAACATCTCAAATAAACACTTCTTAGAAGGTAAAAATTTTACCTGAAAAGCTATGCATCTGAGGCTAAACCGTAATTTAAAGTTATTTCTGCTTCATAAGAGTGAATCTGATTTAGGTACTTCTTCATCATTCCTTCATCCATTTCTCCTCTTTTTAAGTTATGCTCAGTACTAGCTCAAAAATATCTGTCTCCAGAGCGATTTCAATCAAGCATCACCAGTTTTAAGAGGCTGCATTTCTACCGCTTCAACTACTTGATCGCATTTACCTCTCAAACTGTTTTCCTTCGTTGGATGTTTGTCGGTTTCATCTTTAACTTTCAAACGAATTCATAACGTTGTCACAACGATCGATTGATTCGATCGCGCAACATCAACATCAGTTTGTACACCATTGCCGTGTTTCATACTACCGCTTGTGATCACTCTGGTAGTAACCAGATTGTTGCTACCTTTATTGCAACAGGTCTGGAAGCTCTAGGGGCTGTCATCAATTACGACTACACGTTACTTGCGGTAGAGGTTCCAACCCCTAGCTTGTATGTTAGGACGGGCGCGACAATGCTGATACCGCAAGGTTTTGGAGCTGAATTGATGACGCGCCCTAGCGTTAAGCGATGTGCCTCTATGCTGCTTTATTTAGGTTGCTAGAAGCTGATGATTGATCTTTGTGGTAAATGAGACGTTAGTGACATTCATTCACAACGCTATTCCAAACTATTTGTTTTTTGAGCAATTTAAACACTAACGAGCGTCCTTAAATTAGGCATCAGGCTGTGCTGTATTAACGATGAAATTCTATTCTTCTATTGACCTTTTTGAACGCATCAGAGCCGATTATCATGAATACCATGTCTATGGTTGACCATAAGCCTTCTCAACGATTGCACCCCTTAAGCCTTTTAGCGCAAGCCAAAAGTCGCCAGGTAAGTGGCTGTTTGCGGGTGTCTAGCAATGCAGCACTTTGGTCAATTTACCTCGATCAAGGCGAACTGATTTATGCATCGTATTCGGTTGATCGCTTTGAGCGATTAGATCGCCATTTGCGCCAAATCAGCCGACACGCTCCCAGCCTGGTGAGCGCCGTACGGGTACAGGTACGCCTCTTATTTGAAAGCGCTCCAGAAATGCGATCGCGAATCTGCACAGATTACCGTGCCCTTTGTTGGTTGGTGGAACAGCAGCATTTAACGCCTGAGCATGTAGCCAGCTTGATTGAAGAGCTAGCGAAGGAAGTGATCGAATCATTTCTATCAGTACAGGAGGGCAGCTATGAATTAGTTGAAAAAGAGAAATTTGACGAGTTCCCCATCTTTTATCGGCTAGATTTACGCCCGCTAGTTGAATTTTGCCAGGAGCGGTTACGGCAACAGCGCCCGGTTAAACCATCCCTGCCTACACCCAGCAAACGTCCCGATTTTGCCTCTCAAGCAAAGGTGTCTCAGCCCCCTGTAGCACCCGATAATTTAACCGATCAACCACTCGCTTCTACCACAAAAGCAATTTCTACCAATGGTGTTAAGCCTCCTGAAGCAGAATCGCATAAAGCCCAATATACGATCGTGTGCGTTGATGATAGCCCCACCGTTTTACAGGCGATCAACAGCTTTTTGGATGATACAAGTTTTGCCATTGTCATGGTGAACGATCCAGTCCGGGCTTTGATGCAAGTTGTGCGTAGTAAACCGGATTTGGTGCTGATGGATGTGGAAATGCCTAATTTAGACGGGTATGAATTGTGTTCCCTCCTACGGCGACATCCCACCTTTAGAAACACTCCCATCATTATGGTGACAGGCAATACGGGCTTTATCGATCGAGCCAAGGCAAAACTTGTGGGTGCCTCTGGTTACCTCACAAAGCCCTTTACGCAATCAGAATTGCTCAAAATTGTGTTCAAACATCTTAGCTGTTAATAGTTGTTAGTTGTTAGTTGTTGGTTGTTGGTTTGAAGAGCAGTCAGCGGTCAGTCTGAGAGTTTTGAGTTTTGCTTTCGGACTGAGCTCAAGCCGAAGGGAGTTTTGAGTTCTCAGCAGTCAGATTTTTAGCCTTTAGCCTTCTCTAGACTTCGACTCTTGACTGCTGCTCTTTCTAACAACTAAAAACTAACAACCAACAACTAACAACTACCCCATTCGTAGATTACATAGAGGGACTGTATGAGCTTAACGTTGATGATCACGATCTTAGTGGTTGAAGATACGCCGTCTGAACGAGAGTTGATGAGTCACTATTTACGCGAAAGTGGCTATACCGTGATCAATGCTGTGAGTGCCCAAGAGGCTTTAAACAAAGCGATCGAGCAAAAACCTGATGTCATCATTACGGATGTTGTCATGCCAGGAATGAGCGGGTTTGAACTCTGTCGCAGCCTGAAAAAACATCCGATCACTGAAAAAGTACCCATCATCATTTGCACCTCTAAAAACCAGGAAATTGATCGCCTCTGGGGGATGAAACAGGGCGCTGATGCCTACATCACAAAGCCCTTCACCCGCGAACAACTGGTTCGATCTGTCAAAGCGATCGTGGGGTAGACCATGACAGTATCTGCATTGACCGTGACTAAAAATCGCCAACCCCATGCGTTGGGAGAGGCGTACCTTAAGTTTTTGCTCGATCCCCAAACGCCGATCGTGCTGCCCATGAAGCAGGTGCAGGAGGTGTTAGTGCTATCGGCAAATCGCCTCACGCCGATGCCAAACATGCCGGCTTGCATTCTTGGGTTGATGAATCGTCGGAGCCGTGTGCTTTGGGTTGTCGATTTAACGCGGCTGCTGGGCACTCCAGCGCTCGATTTGAATTCCCAGCAGCACTCCCTTGTCATCATTCGTCCGGGTAACCTGTCGCTGGGGGTTGTGGTACAGCAAGTCGAAGGCATGGTGTGGATGACACCTGACCAAATTCAGCCGCCACCCAGCCATGTGCCATCCAGCGTGCTGACCTATCTGCGGGGATGCGTGCTGCAAGAGCAAGAAATCTGGTTTGTGCTGGATGCACCGAGCGTCTTGCAATCGCCCGTTTTCCACAACTCGTCTGATCTACCGTAAGTGTTGCTAAAAAAATGACTCAGCCGTTTGCGACCGTACTCACATTATTACTTTGAGATGCCTGCCTTATGGTTAATCGAATCAATGCAGCAGACCATTTAACGGAGCGAAACTCGCACCCACACAGCACTGATCACCTGCATAGCGATGCTCGAAGCGAGACGCTGCCTGATCGCGGCATGTCATCAGCGCCCTCGCGTCAGCCCGATGACCTGGAAGCTGATTATCTGCCAACGCCCCCACTGGTCAAACGTCGCCCCTTCTTGATTCAACTGTTCTGCAACTTGCCGATCGGTCGCAAGCAGGCACTGGCATTGATTGTGTGTGAGCTGGTGCCCATTTTGGGGTTGGGTCTGGGGTCGATCGTCGTGCTCACCAGCAGTTTGCGGACACAGCTTCTAGAGCAGGCAAAGTCAGAAGTATCCGCGACAGAAACGAGCTACAACATCAAAATTAATGGAATGGGCTTTGGCTCACGGGGGCAGGCAGACAATCCAGCGTTGATTAGCGCGGCACGGGCACAATCACAAGGCAGCAAACTCAATGCTGATCTGGTAGCCCAGGTGCGGCAAACTTTGCAAAACGAGCTCAAAGCCCGCAAGATAGAGTACGCCACGCTGGTGGATAAAGATCTGCGGATTGTAGCGAATGCAAATGCTGATCGCCGGGGCGAAACGTTTGACCCTAATGGTTTAGTGAGCAAAGTGCTGAAAACGCCTGCTCAGCTTAAAGCCAGCACGATCGTGCCGTGGGCTGAGCTGACGAAAGAAGCCCCGTCTTTACCGACTGGCTTAGAGAAGCAGGATGCTCTGGTGCGGTATGTGGTGACACCCGTTAAAGACCCTGATACTGGCGCGGTGATTGGGGCACTGGTGTTTGGCGATCTCGTCAATGCCAAGCCCGCGATCGTTGAAGAAGCCATTAAAGCGTTTGGTGGCGGCTATAGCGCGGTGTATGCCCGTCAACCGGATGGCTCATTTACGCTGGCGACTGCAATCAACAAGGTGAAGCCGGATGCGAACAAGCCCGCTCCACTAACGCTCCCTGCGACCGATGTGCTGGTACAAGCTGCTGCCGCCAAAGGGGGTGCCGTCACGCAGCGGCTAGACATTGGTAGCCACACCTACACGATTGCGGCAAAGGCAGTACCCAACCAGATTGTGGAAACGCCAGAGGGGGCAATACCCACGTTTAGTGATAAGCCAACCGCGATTCTAGTGAGAGGCACCCTGGAAGACGGGCTGAATGGGCTGATTGCCAGCAGCTTACGACAAGAAGCGATCGTGCTGGTGTTGACGCTGCTGGTCGTTGCTCTGTGGACAGCCGCCTTTCGACGACTGGTGCTGCGTCCACTGGAAAACCTGGAACAAACCACCCAGGCGTTTGCCGATGGCGATCGCACCCGTCGGGCGCAAGTCTCCTCGTTAGATGAAGTGGGGCAACTGACCATTGCCTTTAACGCGATGGCAGATAGCATTGTTCGTTCTGAAACCGCACTGGCAGCCGAAGCCCGACACCGCGACCTGCAAGCACGACAGTCGGAACTGCTGAGTACTGTGGTGGTCAAAATCCGCCAGACGCTCAACTTTGACGACATTGTGCAAACGGGCGTGGATGAAATTCGAGAGTTTCTGGGGGTCGATCGCGTCCTCATCTACCGCTTCAACAGTGACTACAAGAGCGGTATCATTACGGCTGAATCGGTCGGCGGGAACTGGATGCGTGCCCTGGGGCAAACTATTTATGATCCGCTGGTAGAGGGGGCGATCGAACGCTACAAGAGTGGGCGCGTCTGGCACGTCACCGATATTTCGCAAGGTAATTTGAGCCATTGCCACTGCGAAATTCTACAGCGCCTTCAGGTGAAAGCGAACGTGGTCGCGCCCATCAAGGTGAATGGCGAACTGATGGGGTTAGTCTGCGCCCACCAATGCTCAGCCCCTCGCAACTGGCAGCCCTCTGATGTTGACTTCTTTAGCCAGCTAGCGGCTCAAATTGGTTATGCCCTGGATCAGTCAGATTTGCTCAAGCGGCAAGAAATTGCGGCAAAACAAGCGCGTCAACTCAACGAGATTACGGCTCGGATGCGCGAAACGCTCGACCCACAGCAGATTTACACCGCCACCCTCAAAGGGACGCGTGATGCCCTGGGAGTCGATCGCACCCTCATTTACTTATTTGATGAAAACTGGCAGGGTACGGTCACGGCTGAATCGGTCGCGCCCGGATTCCCAGTCGCCCTCGGCGCTCAGATTGCTGACCCCTGCTTTGCTCAGAGCTACGTTGAGAAGTATCGCAGAGGACGCGTCCAGGCAACGGCAAATATCTACGAAGCAGGGCTAACCGACTGTCACCTCGGACAGCTTGAACCCTTCCAGGTCAAGGCAAATCTGGTGGTGCCCATTCTAGTGGAAGACTCCCTACTCGGTCTGTTGATTGCCCATCAATGCAGCGAACCGCGCCACTGGCAGGAGGGCGAAATCAACTTCTTCCAGCAGGTTGCCATTCAGCTTAGCTTTGCGATCGAGCAAGCGAAGCTATTGCAACAACGGGAAGAAGAAGGGAGGCTCGATCGTCAGCTCAGCGAAATCACCGCTCGGATGCGCGAAACGCTTGACCCGCAGCAGATTTACGCTGCCACCCTCAAGGGGTCTCGTGATGCCCTGGGAGCCGATCGCACCCTCATCTACTTATTTGACGAAAACTGGCAGGGTACCGTCACGGCTGAATCGGTCGCGCCCGGGTTTCCACTCGCCCTCGGTGCTCAGATTGCTGACCCGTGCTTTGCCCAGGGCTATGTTGAGAAGTATCGCCAGGGGCGCGTGCAGGCAACGGCAAACATCCACACAGCGGGGTTGACTAACTGCCACCTCGACCAACTTGCACCCTTCCAGGTCAAGGCAAATCTGGTTGCGCCGATTCTGGTTGAAGGCACGCTGTTGGGTCTGTTGGTTGCCCATCAATGCACTGAACCCCGTCAGTGGCAGGAGGGCGACATCAACTTCTTCAAACAAGTGGCGATTCAGCTTGGGTTTGCGATCGAGCAAGCCAGAGTGTTTGAAGAGAAAGAGCAGGCGCAAGTGAGTGCCGAAACCCTATCTGAAGAAAGGCGGCTGCAAACCGAAGCCCTTCAGATGCAGTTGTTGCAACTGCTGGGTGACATTGAAGGCGCTGCCAGCGGGGATCTAACCGTGCGTGCCGAGGTGACAGTAGGCGAAATCGGTACCGTTGCAGACTTCTTTAACTCGATCGTGGAAAGCTTGCGGCAGATTGTCACTCAGGTGAAAACCTCAGCACTGGAGGTCAACGCCTCACTCGGTCAAAACGAACACGCCATTCAACAGTTGGCTGAAGATGCTTCCAAACAGGCGGCAGAAACCACTCGTACCCTCGATTCCGTCGAACAGATGGCGAATTCCATTCAAACCGTGGCAACCAGTGCGCGCCAGGCAGCGGCGGTTACTCGATCGGCAGCCTCGACCGCTGAAGCCGGGGAAGATGCAATGGATCTGACGGTGCAAAACATTCTGGCGCTACGAGACACGATCGGCGAAACGGCGAAGAAGGTGAAACGATTGGGTGAATCTTCGCAACAAATTTCCAAAGTCGTCTCGCTCATTAACCAGATTGCCCTGCAAACCAACCTGCTGGCAATCAACGCAGGCATCGAAGCGGCACGGGCTGGCGAACAGGGTCAGGGCTTTGCCGTTGTCGCAGAAGAGGTGGGTGAACTGGCGGCTCGATCGGCGATCGCCACCCAGGAAATTGAGCAGATTGTAGACAACATTCAGCGGGAAACCAGCGAAGTGGTGGAAGCCATGTCGCTCGGCACCACGCAGGTTGTCGAAGGCACCCGATTAGTCGGCGATGCCAAACAAAGCCTGGGACAATTGCTGGAAGTCTCTCGCCAAATCGATACCCTGGTACAGTCCATCTTCAACGCCACGGTATCCCAAACCCAAACCTCAGACGCGATCGCCGCCCTCATGCGAGACGTGGTGCAAGTTTCTGAGCGCACCTTCGACTCCTCTCAAAAGGTGTCCAGCGCCCTCCGCCAAACCGTTGAAGTCGCCCACGAGCTACAGGAATCCGTCGGCACGTTCAAAGTGGGATGAGGGATGAGGGATGAAGGATGAAGCCTAAAAAAGGCAGAAGACAGGAAGAAGCAGAGGAGGCAGAGGAAGCAGGAGCCTAAAGACAGTAATCAGTCAACGGTCTCCAGCGTTCCAGCAAATAAGGTTGATTCACTGGTCAAAACTCAAAACTTCCCCTGCTCCCCCTGCTCCCCCTGCTCCCCCCGCTTTCCCCCCTTTCCCCGCCTCCCCCACTCTCTACCACTAACAACCAACAACTAACAACCAACAACTACCCAGCGCCATGCAGGACAAAGAACTTGAAATCCGGCGGCAGTTTCTCGATGAGGCGCAAGAGTATCTAGATGTGCTGGAATCGTCCGTGCTGGGGCTTTCCAGCAGTCGGATTGACACGCAGCAGATTAATGGGGCACTGCGGGCGGCGCACTCGATTAAGGGTGGCGCTGGCATGATGGGCTTTTTACCGCTGAGTGACCTTTCGCACCGCCTGGAAGATTCGTTCAAGGTTCTGAAGATTCAGAAATCCATCGAAATCGATCTGGATCTGGAACGGCTTCTGCTGGCAGCGATCGACTGCTTGCGCCATCTGGTGACGTGCGATCGCCAGCATGTTCCCGTCGAAGCAGACTGGCTCACCGCCCACGCCACGCCAATTTTCGATCAACTCTACGAGCGGCTGGGCGAACCACAGGCAGAAGATGCCGCCTCGATCCTATCGCCCGACAGTGACGGACAAGCGGTGATTGCCCTGCTGTTTGAAACGGAAGTCGAAGGATGCCTTCAGCGATTAGAAGCGGTGCTGGCTAACCCCGATCAGCCGTGCCTGCGTGAAGAGCTAGCCATTCTGGCGCAAGAATTAGGCGGACTGGGCGAAATGCTCCAGCTTGATGCCTTCATTCGCCTGTGTCGATCGGTCACTTACGCCGTTGAGGCAGCCCCCGATCGCACAGAGGCGATCGCCCATGAAACCCTACAATCCTGGCGCTATTCGCAAACACTTGTGCTGGCAGATGCCTGCGATCGACTCCCGACTGCGATCGATTTGCAGGCGCTCAACATTCCACCTGACGCTACAGCCAACCTCACCGAAGCAGGCACCTGGTACGACGACGCAGACACGCTTGACCGACCGATCGACACCTTTGATACCTGGAAGGATGACGCAGACGACCTTAACGCAACCGAAGCTCTGGGCACCTGGCAGGACGACGCGGGTAGCTTTGACTTCTTCCCCACGGATGCACCCCTAACAGATGTCTCACTGACGGATGCGCCGCTTAACCCGATCACCAGTGAAGACCTGGTAGCCAGCGAAGACCTGGTAACGAATGAAGATTCGGTAACGAATGAAGACCAGACGGTGTCTGCTACCATGCCTTCTGCACCAGAGCCTACGCAACCGCTGGCACGGCAGCCCTCCGCGAGACGTGAATCGCGGACAACCGACTTTCGGGTGCTGGACACCAACGCGGATACAAACGCTGCCCCAGAGGAAGATACCAATGCGACCGTAAGAGTGCCCGTCAAACAGCTCAATCAACTCAATGATTTGTTGGGCGAACTGACGATCCAGCGTAATGGCATGGATATGTATATCCAGCGAATGCGAAGCCTAACCCATACCCTCACGCGTCGAGTACGTTCCCTGGAGCAATCCAATGCCCGCCTGCGATCGTTCTATGATCAGGCAACCCCTCGATCGAGCGACTTCAAGCTCCTTGCCCTCCGCCCTGCTTCACCAGACTCCACACCCTACACCCCACTCCCCACTCCCCACTCCCCACTCCCCCCATCCCCCTCCGACACCCGCTTCGACAGCCTGGAAATGGATCGCTACGGCAAGCATCACCTGCTGTCTCAAGAAATGATGGAAACCATCGTCCAGATTCAGGAAGTCACCAGCGATATTGAGCTAAACCTGGACGACACCGAGCAAACCGCCCGCGAACTGAACAAAACGTCCAAGCATCTGCAAACCGGACTCACGCAAGTGCGGATGCGTCCCCTATCCGATGTGGTCGATCGCTTCCCCCGTGCCATGCGAGATCTGGCGTTGCAATACAACAAGCCAGTCAAGCTCAAGCTCAACGGCAGCAATACTCTCATCGATCGCAACATCCTGGAGGCGCTGAACGATCCGCTCATGCACCTCATTCGCAATGCTTTTGACCACGGCATTGAAGAAGCTGAAATGCGCCGTGCCCGTCATAAGCCCGAAGAAGGCACGATCGAAATTCAGGCAAGCCATCGTGGTAATCGCACCTTTATCACCGTGCGGGATGATGGGGGCGGCATTCCGATCGACAAAGTACGCGCCAAAGCCGAACAGATGGGGCTAGATCCATCCTTACTGGCGGCAGCAAGCGACCAGGAACTGCTGTCCCTCATCTTTGAACCGGGCTTTAGCACCCGCGACCAGGTGACATCGCTTTCTGGTCGTGGTGTGGGGATGGATGTGGTGCGCGACAACCTCAAGCAAGTGCGCGGCGAAATTACCGTTGATACCAAGGCGGGTATTGGCACCACGTTTACTCTCTCGCTGCCCTTTGCGCTCTCGGTTGTGCGTGTCTTGCTGGTGGAGAGCAACGGGATGTTGCTGGCACTGCCTGCGGATGCGATCGGCGAACTCATCTTGCTCCAAACAGAGCAGGTCATTACCACGGCTGGCAGCGAAGTGCTCAACTGGGGTGGCACGCTGGTACAGCTCATTCGGCTGGCGCGCTGGCTGGTCTTCAACTGCCCACGCCAACCCTATGTCCTGGAAGCACCACCCAGCATTAACGAAGCCACCGTGTTGATGGTGAGCCAGGGCACTCAACTGTTTGGGCTACAGGTCGATCGCTGCTGGGGTGAGCAAGAAGTAGCCATTCGCCGTATTGAAGGCACCCTGTCTCTGCCAGCAGGCTTCGCGAACTGTACCATCATGGGCGATGGTCGCGTTGTTCCCCTCGTCAACGTCCCCGAACTGCTGCACTGGATTACAAGCTGCGAACGCTCCGGTTTGGCAACTCCGCCCAGTCCACCTGCCATGCCTGTCCTTGCGGGCGATCGTGCTCCCCGCCCACCTCTGCCTGCTCAAACTGCCGCCAGAATCCTCATTATCGACGACTCCATTAACGTGCGGCGCTTTCTTGCCTTAACGCTAGAAAAAGCAGGCTACCGGGTGGAACAGGCAAAAGACGGTCAGGATGCGATCGAGAAACTGCAAGCAGGTCTATCGGTTCAAGCCGTGATTTGCGACATCGAAATGCCCCGTCTGGATGGTTACGGCTTTCTCACTAAAGTCAAGTCAAACCCCTCCCTGATGCACCTCCCCGTCACCATGCTGACCTCCCGCAGCGGCGACAAGCACCGCCAACTGGCAATGAACCTCGGTGCCACCGCCTACTTCTCCAAGCCCTACAACGAACACGATTTGCTGCAAACCCTGGAGCGCGTGATTGGGGCGGGGGTGAGGGTGTAGGGGGAAAAGGGGAAAGGGGTGAGGAGTGAGGGGTGAGGGGGTGAGGAGTGAGGAGTGAAGGATAAAAAATAAAGGATAAAAAAGGGAGACAGCATGTGAGGCGATCAGCTTCTTTGAACCTGCTTAGGATCGTGGATTAAATAACCTGCGTAGGTTGGGTTGAAGCATGAAACCCAACATCAGTAGAGGCGTTGGGTTTCACGCTGTTCTACCCAATCTACAAAGATCGGTGTTGGTTAGCTCTCATTCCTTAGAACATCAACGTTGAGCCTCGGAGCATCAACAACGAAGTTTTCAGCATCAACGCTGAACCCTAAAGCATCAACGGCGCAGCTTAAACCATCAACGCTGAACCTTGCACCATCAACGACGCACCTCAAACTATCAACGACGAAGCCTAAACCATCAACGTTGAACCCCAAAGTATTAACCCCGAACCTCAAACTATCAACGTTGAACCCCAAAGCATCAACGACGAATCTCGAAGTATGAAGCACTGAACTCTCACATCAAATCACCAAGGATATCCTCTTATCTTTCACCCTTGCCCCTTGACCCTTTACCCTTCTCCCCTTCCCCCCTCTCCCCTCTCTCCTCCCTCCCCCCATGTCCCTCCAACTTTCTCCAAAATCGCAACGACTCCGATCGCGCAAAGCTCAGTTGACCCACCAGATCATCGTGTTTCGCCTGCGACAAGAGTGGTTTGCACTGCCCATTCAGGTAGCCCAGAAAGTGATTCCGTTAGGCAAGCTCTACGGTGCTGGCAATGGAGCAGATGTCAGCCTGACCCTGTATCACGATCGAGAAATCCCTGTTCTTGACATTCAGCAGCGGATTTTTGGTGCAGCCAGTCAACCATTGCTGCCTGGTGAAACTTCATCCCTCTCCACAACCAGTCCTCTCGATCCGCCATCAGCGCCGTTTCTTCTACTGGTGCAGCCTGATGCTGAAACGACGATCGGCTTCCCGCTTGAGGCACCGCCCATGCTCCGCCGCGTCCCAGAATCTGCCTTTGTACCCCTCTCTCCCACCTACCTCACTGGAGGACAAATACGCTGCGTTAAATGCCTGATCATTCCTGACTCAGAGCAGCCACCCATCTTTCTACTGAACCTCGACCAACTCTTACCGCAGCAGGAATATACAGCGCTTCCTGGAGGGGAGGGGGGAGGAGTGAGGAGCGGGGTATAGGGGGTAGGGTGTGGGGTGTGAGGTATAGGGTGTGGGGTGTGGGGAGGGGTAAGGGGTAAGGGGTAAGGGGTAAAGGGCAATGGTGTGGGGTGAGTTGCTTGAATTTCTGTGTCTCCACATCTCCGCGTCCCCCTGCCGCCATGTTTTCCTTTCTACCCCCTCTGCTCCCCTTACTCCCTCTGCTTCCTCTGCCCTCTGCCTTTTGCTTTTGCTTTTGCCCTTTAGCCCTCATCCTTCATCCCTCATCCTTCTGCCCTCTGCCCTCTGCCTTCTGCCTTTTGCTTTTGCTTTTGCCCTTTAGCCCTCATCCTTCATCCCTCATCCTTCTGCCCTCTGCCCTCTGCCTTCTGCCTTTTGCTTCTGCTTTTGCCCTTTAGCCCTCATCCTTCATCCCTCATCCCTCATCCTTCTGCCCTCTGCCCTCTGCCCTCTGCCTTCTCTCCCCCTCCTCCCTCCCCACTCCCCACTCCCACACATGGACGTTGCCACCCTCCTCGAAAAATATGCGATCGGCGAACGCGATTTTAGCGGAATCGACTTAAGCTGGGCTGATCTCAAGCAGGTTGATTTGTCGGCTGCTGATTTTTGGGAAGCGGATTTTAGCGATGCTGATCTGAGTCAGGCAACGCTAACGGGCACTAATCTCAAAGCGGCCAGGTTGACCAGAGCCAATCTGATCGAGACAACCCTTATCGCTGCTGACCTGCGATCGACCGATTTAAGCGATGCCACGCTGCAAGATGTCAACGTGCAGCAAGCGCTCTACGATCGCACGACTCGGTTTCCGGCGGGCTTCGACCCTGCGATCGCCAGCGCTTACCTGATTGCACCTAAAAGCCTGTTACAGCACGCCATCCTCACCCACACAAACCTCAGCGGTGCTGACCTGAGCGATGCCGATCTCAGACATGCCAACTTGCAGCAGACAACCTTGTTTGGGGTGAGCTTACGCCAAGCAAACCTGAGCGCCGCCGCATTGCACCATGCCAACTTGCGGGACGCTGACCTGCAACACGCCAACCTCAGTGGAGCCGACCTGACAGAGGCAAACCTCACCGAGGCAAACCTGCAACGCGCCGATCTAAGTGGCACGTCGTTCACCGCTGCCAACTTGACAGGTGCAAATTTGTGCAAAGCCAACCTCTTTGGTGCTGACCTCCGCACTGCCACATTGCATGGAACGACATTACAAGGAGCCGTTTACGACAACCGCACCCAATTTCCCATTGACTACAAACCTGAAGAGCACGGCGCTTATCTCATTGCCCCAAACGCCGTACTGCACTATGCCGACTTGCGGAGCGTGTCACTTTCAGGGTCAGACCTCACCGGAGCCGACTTAACGGGCGCAAATCTCACCGCTGCCGATCTTTGGGGCGCAAATCTCGCCCAGGCAAACCTCAC
This sequence comes from Lyngbya sp. HA4199-MV5, assembly GCA_019359375.1. Lineage (GTDB taxonomy): Bacteria > Cyanobacteriota > Cyanobacteriia > Leptolyngbyales > Leptolyngbyaceae > Stenomitos. The sequence continues at coordinate 21,440 of JAHHHL010000042.1, read as the reverse complement.
GGACGCAAATCTGACCGATGCCAATGTGTGGGGCGCAGACTTAACCGAAACCAACCTGCGCGGAGCCACTCTGGCTGGCGTAAGCCTACAAGTCTCAGCGTTGTCTGATGCGCTTTTAGATACACAGGGACTGTAGGAAGGCAGAAGAAGTTTTTGGTTGTATAGCCCTAAAGCCTTCCAGGCATACCAGAAATGAGCATTCAAGAAAGGTTTTTGGTTGTTAGAAGAAGGCAGAGGGCAGAGGGCAGAGGGCAGAGGGCAGAGGGCAGAGGGCAGAAGGCAGAGGGCAGAGGGCTAAAGGGCAAAAGCAGAAGGCAGGGGGCAGGGGAAGCAGAGGGAGTAAGGGGAGCAGAGGGAGGCAGAAGGGAAGACGCGGGGACGCGGAGATGTGGAGACACAGAAAGCCAAGCAACTTACCCCTTACCCCTTACCCCTTACCCCTCCCTACACCCCACACCCCACACCCCACACCCTCCCTAAAATCGCTGACCAAAGCCAAACTGCACGCGTGTGTCGCCTTGATTTGAGATGCCGAAGTCGGCGCGAATGATGCCAAAGGGTGAATTTACCCGCACCCCGACCCCAAAACCTGCACCCGTACCAGGCTTGCGGCGCTGTACTCCTGGTTCGCCAAGCACCTCATCGCTGGTGCCCAAATCAGAGGCAAAATCGGTAAAGACAATGCCCCCAATAAAGCGGTAAATGGGAAAGCGATACTCCGCTGAGGCGAGAAAATAGCTGCGGCTGGTGGCAACATCCCCTGCGCCATAACCACGGACAGAATTGGGACCACCCAAGACGTAGGCGTTGTAGGGGGCTAAGTCTCCGATCGTGGTGCCGCCCTGAAGATTAAAGGCAAAGACCTGAGGCAGTTGGGCATCTGCACCCGCTTTGATGAGATTGACTGGGATGAAGGAGGCATAGTTTGCCTGCAACCGATTCCCCAGCGCTTCGCCCCGCCCGATCGGAAGAAACTGTTCTGTACTGAGCGTGATCACCGAGCCACGGCTAGGGTTGACCACACTGTCGCGCAAATCTTGAAACGCGGTGAAGGAGAGGGTTGTCAGGTCATCAATGCCCGTACCGCTGAGCGAAAGGGGATTGCCTCTGCCATCTCTCGCGAAGATATTGCCATCGCGATCGCGCAGGCTCACGTTCGTATAGTTCAGCCCGATCGTTCCTTTCCAGGTTGAGCCTAATGGTTTTGTGGCATTAATCCCGCCGCCAATCTTTCGCTCTCGGACGCGGCTCCCGTTGGGCAGCTTAATATCGTCATCGAAGACCTGTGACAACCCCTGCCGCCGAAAAAAGTTTGCACCGTAACCTGGCGTATTGGGGTCTGTGTCGCGGTACGGACTGTCGAAACGAGCATCGAACTGCGTATCCAGCGTTCCAGGCTGCACGTTGGCGCTAAACCGTTGTCCCAAGCCCGCAAAGTTGTTGTCCTGAAAATTGATGGAGGCGAATAGCCCCTGCTCGTCGTTGTAGCCACCGCTGAAGTTCACCCGTCGCGCAGACGCTTCCAACACGTTGTAAATGACCGCGACCCGCCGCGCATCCCCCTCAAAAGAAACGGTGGCACCATCAAAAATGCCCAATTCATTGAGCCGTCGCAAATCGGCGCGAGCCAGATCGTCGCGGAACACCTGCCCCGGTTGCAGTTTAATCTGACGGCGTAAGAAGGCTGGTTGGGTGCGTCCCGTAATGGGCTGTCCCTTGTCATCCACTGGCTTGCCGTCTTTGTTCACAAAGCGAACCTGGACATCGCCGATATAGCCTTCAGCCACTTCAACGGTGACAACGCCCTCGCGGGTTGGTTGTAGGGTCAACACGCGCGCCAGAGTGTAGCCATTTTGGGCATACCATTCGTTGATTCGCCTGACGCTTTCATTCAGCAAGGAAGGTTTTACGGGTGCTCCCAATTGCGCGCCAAACAACTGATTCGCCACCTCCACCGTGAGTGCCTGTGCGCCAGAGAGCTGGAGCGATCGCACCACGATCGGCTCGACCTGAAACAGCACACTCAACCCTTGCAAATTGGTCCGGCTGCTGACGCTGGCATTGGCAAACAGCCCAGTTCCTAAAATATCGGCGACATCTTGCTTGAGTTGGCTCCCACTTGTCCCCCCACCTGGTTTGGTTTTAACGGTGTTGCGGACGACTTGCTGGAGTTCTGCCTCTACTCCCACAACCTGCACATCGGTTGCAGTCACCACCAGATCAGGCACGACCCGATTAGGGGCGATCGCACCCGTTGGAGCACGTTGAGTCGGCACGGGTGTAGCGTTGGGGGTGGCGGGAATGACGGTCGGCGTTGCAGAAGGCAGCGGTGGCACGGTGACTTTATCCGGTACTGCTTCTGGTGTGGTTTCGGGCAAAGATGGACTCTCAGGAGTCGTCGCTTGTTGCGATGGCACCACCCAAACCGGAGTATCAATCGAGTCGGGTGGTTTTGTGGATGCAAGTGTGGCTGGTGCGGCTGCGGGGGCTACCGTTGCTGATGGTGCAGCGGGCGATAGAGGCGTACCAAAGGGAATTGCAGGTTGGTCAGACCCGACTGCCGATGAAGCATTGGGGGCTGCGATCGAGGTCTCAGAAGTTGGAGCCGCGTCTGGTGCTGGGGCGATCGGCTGGTAATCCTGATAATACGGTGTGCTGGTTGCTGTAGTCTGCGCCTCAGCCGTCGCGGTTGTACCCGGTGAGCTTACAGGAGCCGCGATCGCCTGAGCGATGGTATTGAAAGCTGGCTGGCGGCTAGACGAAGAGGGTCGAGCGCTAGCGGTGGCACTGTTGGTATACACCCCTTCGCAAGTGGCGATCGCCGCTAGCGTACAGGCTGTTAGTATCTGTAGGTGCGTTAACGTCACGTTGCGGATCATCGATAGAGCGTGTAAACCAGGTCAGAGACAGTCATTCTCACCACTTTAATAGCGATCCTATGGGTAGAGATGAACGCACTGCCAAGTTAGCTCCTAACATTTTGCACGGTTACTCCGCAATAGCGACGTTCTTTACAAAAGAATGTAGAAAGACGCTACATCTAAGGCGTGTCATCAATTAGCTCTGAAACCTTGCAGTATCAGCAGTGTCACGCCCGTCCCACCACACCAGGCTAGGGGCTGGCACCCTTGCTGCAAGCAATATGTAGTATTAATTGATGACAGCCCCTAGTAAGGTCATCAGACGCAGGTAGATACAGCAATTTTCAATCAAGTGAAGTACAGATCCATGCAGGGAGTTAAGGAGTTAAGGGAGTAAGGTGTACCTCAGCAAATTGGAAAACGCTGTAAGGTCATCAAACGTAGGTAGAGCGGCTGTAGGTTGAAGAAGATGGCTGCACAAACTGAAACTGAGCTTCGACAAACGCAAGATTGCAAGAAAAAGACGTGTAGCCGTTCAGTCGCTTCAGTGAGACCACATTTTCGCCGCACTCCACCACACGGTAGAAGGCTCCATTCTCAGTCGTCAGAATATCTCCAAGCTGAATTTTCATACCGTTAACTGATAGTCATAAGAGAATTCATATTCTCAGTATTGCTTGATGGCGGTTCGCTTCACGCTCAGTTCTGTAAAGAGTTGAACACACTCTGTAAACGCGCTGTGATCCTTTGCAGATCGCTGAAACACGTTTGTTCTACAAGCCAAACCGCATCAAAGATCGTATGAAGCTACGTCTGTCCTTGATTGAGGCGGCGCTGCCACTCAGCGTCAATTTTGTCAGCGTGCTCCACATCTTGCTCTAACAGATCGCGCTCGGTTGTGTATGCCAGATCGTCGGTGCCGATCACCGTCTCAGCCGCGAATTGCTCAGCATAGGCGATTTTGTTCTGAAGCTTGTGGTCTGCCTGATTTAGCTGCACTGCATACGCTTGACGTGCTTCGTTGCGTGCTGCAATCTTACCATTGCGCCATTGAATCCAAAAATAGCGTACCAGTGGCAGCGCTAAAAAGGCAGCGCCATAGCCCAGGAGTAGCCAGTAAATGGATTGCACAAAGGCTACCAAGCCACCCAGTGCTGCTGCCGCAGAGCCACCCGCCAACAATTTGCCCAATGCCAACGCTCCAACCAGGTTCACACCACCCAGCCCAATCGCCAGCATGACCTGTCCTGAACTCGCCTGACTGAAGCGCCAGGGAAATTCTTGAAAGTAAGCCGAAACAGGCTTGGGACGAGTTTGAGCAGCCGTTGCCTGAAGTTCGGGAAAGTGATAGACCAGATCACCTTCAGGGCTGACTTCCGGTTGACCGTTAAAGCGAGTTAACACGGGCAGCATGTATTCCTCGTATTCCCGGCTGTACCCTTGACCAATATTGTCGAGATAGGGCGCAAGCTGCTCAGCCACAACCGCTCCACGCTGGTTACGGATGACCGTGCCGATCGCCTGCCAGCGACGTTCTTCTAAATCAGCATTAGGATTGCCATCGCCAAACAAAAAGGAAAAGATGGCTTCTAAAAAGTTCAGTTTTGGCTTTTCGTCGTAGCGCGATCGCCGCAGATGGTGCTGCTGTGGCTGATCGTAATAGTTTGGGGAGAAGAACCAAAAAAAATCTGGTCCAAACCACATATTCGGCATGAAAATGCCCCCACCCGAATCCTGGCGATCGTCCCCGTCACGGCTGGCACTGGCGGCGGCGACAATAAAGGCGATCGCCAGCAGAATGAGCGCGATGGACACCATCAGCACCACGCCAAAGGAAACCCGAATCAGGTAGAACAGTACCTTCCAAACTTTGTTCCACCATTCTTGGAACTGCAACCGCAAATATTTTTGACGCAGCACCGCCCGGAAATTTTGCGGAAATAAGTAAACCACCTCGCCCGATTCTGCCACCTGGAGGTGCCCACCTGCTTCAGATGCAAGTGTCAACAGTCCTTGCTGTGCCACGTTGACGTTTAACCCTGCCTGACTGGCAATATCGCCAACGGTGACGCGGTAATCCAGACGTTCCACCGCCTGCATAATGTTGGGATTCGGAGTCATCCTGGTGCCTCTGGAAAGCCATTTCCTTCTCCAGTATAGAAGCTACACTCTGCCGTATGGGAGAAATCCTAAGCCAGGACGATCGCCCCACATGCTTCCCTGTTAAATCAGGAGCAGGCACCGATGTAATGTATCTATCGGTTGTTAGTTTGTTTCTCTTCATCCCTGCAAGTAGTCAAAAACTATCATTAAAACAGGGGTTTCATGAGTTCTATCCAGTCAATCAGGGTAGACATATTTAACCGAGGGAGCCAAACCAGCGGCGCACTTTCTGAGGTGTTTCAATGACTAATGCTTACGTGCCTGCCGACATCAAAACATCGCCATTGATGGGTGCACCAGAAAAAATTGACCAGATTGCCTGTGAGATTAAGAATGCGGTTCGCGAAAATATGATTATTTTTCTGCGTGAACAATTTCAGCTATCTGCGCTTGACCTCTTTGGCACTGGACCTAACGGTCTACAGGCTCGACCGTCGATCGCGCTTAGTACGGCAGAAACTCTCCTTCAGACAGCAGCTTCGCTGATCGATTTTAATGGTAGACGCTTCTGCTCAAAAGCGGATGCTCAAAGACTAAGTAGCCTTGCCAGTGCCTATCCTAGAGAGCTGCAATACCTTTGGGCATTACTGCAACAGAATCACCTTGGCATTGCGTTGCTGAATGTTGGCACTATTATGTTTATTCAGTCATGCAAGCCAGATGTTTTACCCACTCATCGGATTGCTAGACATGCCGTGATCACCCAACCTGGAGGTAAACAAGCCGTTAGAGAAGGTGATTATAATCAGCCTTTAATTAACTACTTCGTGCCCTATCCTCTTCCTGAGTGGCATGACCTGGAGCATATTGTTTCAGCCGCCATTGACGATCGCTTTGGTAATGATTTGCGTACCATTCAACGCATTCCAAATAAATATACTCAGCTAAATTCTGCTGACCCAAATTATTTGATTTATCTCGCTCCTTCCGATATGACAAAGTTTCCGATGGATTCAGACTATGGCATCTTTCAACGGATTGCGCCCTGGTTCTACCGACGAACTGTCTTAAGAGGCATGAATGTTGAAGAAGCCGTACACTCCATTCAAGAGAGCCTCATCGGTTTTCTGTGTAAAAATGAGCCTGCTGGTGATTTCTGGACTAGCAAGAAAATCTTTTTGCCCACCTTTAGTCATGAGTACAATGCTCAGAAAAGAGCAGCCCTGGTGTGGAATTCGTGTGGAGAAGTGCCTTCAAAGGAAGTTTCACCCTACGTGACATTCCTGGATAAAGAAGAGCCTGGACTGACGGCTGGTTTCCTGAACTCGGATCCCAACATAGCGCATAGTGCTGTACGGATTCTCTTTGCGATCGCGGAACACGACACATCTCCACCAACAGCAAGACGCTTGCTGACTGAGCTAGCCTACGCTCGCGCTAGTCTCGTGGCGGCAAAACAGTCTTTAAGTGAAGCGAACGGTCTGGATACCAGTCTGATGGCCATTCTGCAACGGTTTATTGATGCCTACGATTTTGAAAACGCAGAAGCAACAGGTGAACATCCTGCAAGACCCTTAAAAATGTGGGCAGACTGGTACGAACATCAAGACGCAACTGAGAGGCAGCATAGAACTGAGAGAGTGCTTGAAACGGTAAAGGCTGTAGCGCTTAGTCCTCGGCATCTCCGTCATTCCCCCCTTAAAAAAGGGGAAAGCGCTCCAAGTTATCCCTTCAAAAGAGGAGTTGAGGGCGATCGGTCAGACTTCGCTCCAGGTGGTAGAACGTTTGAAACAGCCTCTGAGACGATCGTTGAGGCTTTGGTCTAAAGTCGTTCATGGTGAGTTTTTCGCTTTTGGCTTAACTCAAATCTTGCACCATTCTCTAAGAAGACGTATTTCCGGCATTTCTGACCATCTCCTTATCCCGCCCTGAACTAAAAGTATTTCCTACCCTGCGGGAAGCTAAAGCTATGGAAACGCGATGCAAACGGGCTAATCAAGGCAAGTCCACTGTAGGCTTTGCCTTCCCGAAGGGTAGTGGACTGGAAAGCCCAGCTTGTGGACTGTCAGTCCGTTTTAACGGACTTCATTCTGTTAGCCCGCAATTTATTGCAGGGCGGGTTATTGCGAGAGGGGCAAGATCTCAGTTAAGCCTTGCCATGAAGCTCTAAGCTTTCCACCGTTGGGGAAGACGAAAGGCTGCCAGTAAGCTCACGACGATCAGTAAAAATTGCACGGCAAAGGCGGCAGTGACTCCAACCGATAGCGCCCAGCCAGACGTGCGGCTGATTGCAAGCAACGCACCACCCAGCCCAATGCTGATCGCTGGGGTAAACGTATCGGCAATTTGAAGATCCGCCGAAATTGCGCCTTCGCTTCTCTTGGTCGCACAACTGAAGGCGATCGCGCCACTGGTGGGATGCGCTAACCCAATGCCAAAGCCGAGTAGGATGCAGCTACCAACCGCTATCCACAAATCCCCCTCTGGTATCCAGATAGCCAACGGTGCTAGCCCTGCGCCCACAAGCATAAAGACAATGCCAACCTGTACCCGCAACCGACGACCATCGCCACTATCCTGGCGATCCTGGCGTGCTTGCAGCCATGCAGCCGTTGACCAACTGATTGTACCCACTGCGACAACCAAGCCTGCGGTATCAGAGGCGTGTGCCTTCAGAGTCGTGAGGGCAAATACCAGAAAGGTTTGAAGACCAAAGTAACTGGCGAAAAAGAGACCGCGCGAAGCGACCACTGCGGGCAAACCGGGCTGAGCAACAAACGTACCAGCAGGCAACAGTTTTCGCAGTGGCGGCACCACACACCATAGGCCTCCCAACGCAACCCAGAAGCCCAGCATTTGTGGTAACTGCCCAAGACCAGTCAACATCAAACCGGTGCCGATCGCAAGCTGGATCGCAACCCCAAAGCGATTGGACTCATCCGAGTTTGTGCCACCAGACTGAATGCGAAGGAACGTTGGCAGAGTTAGAACGGTTGCTAGCACGAGGAATGGGAGCAGCCCTACAAAGACGAAGCGCCAGGTAAAATGCACCGCAATCACGCCAGCAACATAGGGTCCGATCAGGGCTGGAATGATGTACGACGCTGAAAAGACCGCTAAGATTTGGACTCGGAGTGCATCTTCATAACAGAGAAAGATGCTGGAGTAGATGCACGTCACAAAAACGCCCGCTCCAAAGCCTTGAAACCCTCGACCCGCGATCGCGATCGGCATACTGGGGGCAAAAGCAGTGATGACCAGTCCCAGCCCAAACAGCACTAAGCCAGCGATAAAGGGTGAAGCCGGACCTCGCTGATTGATTTGGTGACTGGCGATCACGGTGCCGATCAGTTGAGCCAGTAGGTAGGCACTAAACACCCAACCAAAGAGGTTAATGCCGTGCAAGTCTTGAGCGAGATTAGGAGCCACGGTGGTGACAGCCAAGCCTTCAAACGCGACCATCGTTACCGCGAGAATGATGCCAATGGTCAATGTTTGGTGAGGCTGCCTGAAAATTCCGGCTTGATGGGTCACGCAGTCAAACCTCCTGGATGTGTGCAGCCTGGTGGCAACGTAATTAGTTGTTGGTTGTTAATTGTTAGACTAATCGAGTCATTGGGCGGCTCACTAAAAACTTTTCTTGTAGCTTGCTTCCCGCAGGGTATGCCCATTTCTGGCGTGTCGCAAGGCTTTAGGGCTATACAACTAAAAACTCAACGGCTACTTAGTGTGACTCGACGCAGTAAAAGGACTGCGGAATGAGCTTACGCAACGGTTGCGTCCGTAGGTTTCTGCTCAAAGATTTGCACCCTGGCAACGGTTAAAAAACGGTGTCTTGTGTCCATACTAATCAAGGAATTATGGGCTGAGTGTTTTCGTTATGGTCTTCTCCAACCGCGTGTCGAAACTGCCACTTCGATCGCCACAGGCTGATCAGTTGCACCACATTACCACCACTATCCGTCAATCCCTTCAGCTCCAGGAAATTCTACAGGCAACGGTGACAGAGGTGCGCCGTTTTCTGGAGATCGATCGCGTAGTCGTGTATCGGTTTCATCCAGATGAGCATGGAGAGGTGCTTGCGGAAGCCATACAGCATCGGCAGTTACCGTCTCTCAAGGGTCTACACTTTCCGGCTGACGATATTCCACCAGAAACCCGCGCACTGTTTTTGAAAGTGCGGCAACACGCCATTGTGGATCTGTCTACTCAGCAAACTGGTTGGAGTGTTCCCGATGCTTTTGAAGGGAGGGACAGTGCCTCTAGAGACATTCGCTATCGCCCTGTTGACTCCTGCCATCGCGATTATTTGAACGCGATGGGTGTACAGGCATCCGTTGTTGTCCCCATTCTGCAACAGGAGCAGCTATGGGGCTTGCTCGTTGCCCACCACTCTAAACCGCGTCCCGTTTCTGAAGCTGAACTGCGTTTTCTCCAACTGGTTGTCGATCAGGTTGCAACCGCGATCGCTCACGCCAACGTGTTCAGCCAGGTGCAGCTACAGGCACAGCGAGAAAGCACTGCTAACCAGATCGCCACCCTACTTCACAGCAGTACCAATCCTTTTGGGGCAGCGCTAGAAGCAGCGGTTGAAGCGGTTGGCGGGGCGGGTGGGCGGCTCTTTCTACTACCGACCCCTGCCAGCCCAACGGGTGAACTCTACACCTGTGGTGACCAACCCAGCGATGCTGCTTGTGTTCACAACAAACCACTGGAACAGCATTCTCTGTGGCAAACCCATCACCACGTAGAGGAAGTTGCGATCGCTGACCTTTATCAAGATGCTCGGTGTCTTTCTCTAACAGAAGTCTTTCAAACCACTCAAATCCGCAGTTTGCTTATCCTACCGCTGCAACAGGGGCAACAAACCGTTGGTTTTCTGACACTTTTCCGCCACGAAATCGATACCGAACGGCTGTGGGCAGGGAAATTTGACCCAGATGAGCGCCAGCAGCTACCGCGTCAATCGTTTGACCTGTGGCGGCAGCATAAGACCAAGCAGGCACGTAGCTGGACGGAGACAGACCTGAAGCTGGCTCAAGCCATCAAAAGCCACTTTGCGCCTGCGGTGAGGCAATACGTCGCCATTGGGAATGACCTCGCCAACCGCAAACAGGCAGAAGCGCAATTGCGAGAACAAGAACAATTCTTTCGCACGGTGTATGAAGGGGTCGAACACATCATCGCCATCATTGATGTGCTGGACGCGGGCGAGTTCCGTTATGTTGCCTGGAACCCGACAGCCGAAAAACTGGCAGGCATTCCCAGTGCCGCGATCGCGGGTAAAACACCAGAGGAACTCTTTGGTGAGACACATGGGTCAACTCTGCGCCAGAATTATCAGCATTGTGTCAGTGCTGGCACGAGCGTTCGCTATGAAGAACATTTGCCCTTTCAGGAGCAGGATATCTGGTGGTTAACTACGGTCAACCCGATCAAAGACGACAGAGGCAGCATTCGGCGGCTGGTGCTCACGGCAACGACCATCACAGAACGCAAACAGGCAGAAGAAGCGTTACAGCAAAAGGCACAGCAACTCGCTCAGGCGTTTCAGGAATTGCAGCACACCCAGGCAAAACTGGTGCAGACTGAGAAAATGTCAAGCTTAGGGCAACTGGTTGCCGGAGTGGCTCACGAAATTAACAATCCGGTCAACTTCATTTCGGGCAACCTGAACCATGCTGGCGAATATACGCACGATCTGCTCAACCTGCTGCAACTCTATCAGCACCACTACCCCCAGCCAGTCGCCGCGATTCAGGCAGAGGCAGAGGCGATCGACCTTGACTTTCTTCAGGCAGATTTGCCCAAACTCTTAACGTCGATGAAAGTTGGAGCCGAGCGTATCCAGACGATCGTCCTGGCACTGCGGAACTTCTCGCGCATGGATGAGGCAGAAATCAAGGCAGTGAACATTCATGACGGCATTGACAGTACCTTGATGATTTTGCAGAGTCGGCTCAAAGCAACGGCAGGGCATCTAGAAATTCAGGTGCTTAAAGACTACGGGGATCTGCCGCTTGTGGAGTGCTACGCCGGACAGTTGAATCAAGTGTTTATGAACCTCTTGAGTAATGCGATCGATGCGTTGGATGAATACAACTGTCAGCGTTCCCCAGAGGAACAGGGGCAAAAACCTGCCACTATCACCATTCAGACCGCACTGGTAGTCGATCGCTCAAAACCGGAACCGTCTGCGCCCCACGGAATTCACATTCGCATTGCGGATAATGGTCCAGGTATGCCAGAGCCAGTCCGGCAACGAGTCTTTGAACCTTTTTTCACCACGAAGCCGATCGGTAAAGGCACTGGCTTGGGGTTATCCATTAGCTATCAAGTCGTGGTCGAAAAGCACGGGGGCAATCTGTCCTGTCTTTCCACTCCTGGCGAAGGAGCCGAGTTCTTGATTGCCTTACCCTTGGTGGCAAACAGCTAAAGATCGTGAATTAATTAACCTGAACCACTCCCCGCCTGTCGGGACGTTACATCTAACGTCCTTACACAAAGAATTACACCTGATTAAATTCGCGTTCCTAAGTGTGCCTGTAGCCATAAATTGTCCGTTTATGAAAGCATAAGTTGTCCACAGCAATTCTAATAAAATAGGACTTACGCATTGACAAGATGCATCTCATGTGGGGGTAGCTTTCATGCCCGTCAAACGGGATGCTAAGGTATCCCTCGCTATGGTTAGCCGCTCATGCGTACCCTCAGCAAGCCTTCGAGTGCCAAGTGTGCTCTCCATCTCTACACTGTGTTTTTGTTGGCAGAATCGAAGTACGTCAGTTGTCAGCGCTTGGCGCAAATTCTGGAGAACGTGTCTCCCGACAGTATCAATCGGTTTTTAGTGCGAGAACGCTATACTCTCCATGATTTGTTTGCGTGGGTCAAACCCCAAAAAGTTCTGTTTACCCATAACTCACTCGTTCAGTTCTGACTTTTTCAGCAAGCTCTCTTTAGTAGTGACTCATTTGGAGGATTAAATAATGGTTGCGGCAATGATCGAACTTGACCCAAAACAAGCAATTTATGATGAGGTATTGCCCGCTCGTAAGCCCTGGGCGAAGGTGCTTACCAAAGGACAGGTGCTGCGGATTGTGGATTTGGGTGGCAATCAGGCGGTGGATTTTCTCGTTTACAACGCGGATGATCCGAGTGAGCGCTACAGCGCGCCAGATACGATTCGCGCCCAGGGCAATATTTTTGTCACCACAGGCACAAAGCTGTATTCCAATGATGGGAATGTGCTGATGACGGTGCTAAACGATACGTGTGGACGACACGATACGTCGGGCGGTGCGTGCAGTTGCGAGAGTAATTCGGTGCGGTTTGGGTTGGATAAAAAATGGCAGCACGCCTGTGTGGAAAATTTTCTCTATGCCATCAAAGATTACGGACTGGGCAAACGGGATATGACGAGCAACATCAACTTTTTTATGAATGTGCCTGTGAGTGAAGACGGCACGCTCGAAATTGTGGATGGCATTTCTGACCCCGGTAGCATTGTGGATCTCCGGGCGGAGATGAGTACGCTGGTGGCGATCTCTAACTGTCCGCAAATGAACAACCCCTGCAATGGGTACAATCCCACGCCGATTCAATTAATTATTTGGGATGCAGTGTAAGGCAATACCAGGGCTGAGATCGTGAATGGGCACCAGCACAGGCGTGGTTCTCTTTAAAGCCGCCGCTAAAATTGATCGGCAGCACCTGGCTGGTTGAGAAAATCTTCGGCGTTGCTCTTGGCGGGTGGAGCAGGTTTCACTGCATTGGTCGCTGTCGGAGCGGCGGCTGTTTTAGACTGCGCTGTTTTTGCTGTCGGTGACTTGGTTGATTTAGGGTTTACGGCTCCAGGAATAACGCGCTGCCAATTGATGTTATTTTGTGGATCGATCGTGACCAGAATCGTATCCGGTTTACTGGGCTTCACTGGTACGGTTTTAAGTGCGGCTGCTTGAGTTTTTTTAGCGATCGCTGGTGGTGGTTTTGGTGCTGGCTTGACCTCAACTGCGCATTCAAACGTTTGCCCTGGTTTTACAGCTTTGTAGGTGCCGCCGCAACGAATGAGAGGACGGGAACCCATTTCGCTTTGCACCGATTCCTGCACGATCGTTTCAAACTTTGCCAAGTTCAGCAACCCTTTGGCATTCGGCACATCCCACAGCACATTGCCCTGATCATCCTGCTGCTTGACGGGAATGGTGAACGTGTACCCTGTATCCGTTTCGCCAATGCACTCAAAGGCTTGACCTGCTTCTAGCTTGACGTTTTTGGGGCACGTTACAGTTTTCAACGAAACGCCGCCCTGCTTGATGACATCTTGCTGGATCGATTGCGCGATGCGATCGTGATCCAGCGTTTTGCCACACCCCGCTAGCAACAATAAACTCAGTGTCAACACTACACTACGCTTCACGTCCTACCATCCTCACAGTCATTCAAACTACACTACCGACTTTGGGTAAAGGCTGCGTTAAGTAACGGGTTTGGTTAGCCTGAGTTCGGGATAAGCTGAACCCCTTACGTCATCGTCACCGATGTCAAGCTCTCGCCAACATGTTTAACTTCCCGTCAAGTGAACCACTACCTCGCAGATGTGTCCACTCAAGCTTGCACCATCCTTCTGCCTTCTGCCCTCTGCCCTCTGCCTCCTGCCTTCTTCTCAACTTCTCATCAGGTAAACAAACCAACTCGCGAGTGTGCCCGTCGTGCTGGCGATGTTCCCACAGGCTTGCCGTGCCAGGTTCTAGAACGAGGGATCGTTAGTTCACAAGGCTTCAATCCAACCTTTCCGCCCTTAATGCTGTCAACCCGTAACCGATACCAGTAAAGCAGCCCTGTTCCTAGTAGAGGCTCTGTCTCTGATTCTGCAATATCAATCTCCTGGTACTGCCCATCCCAGATTACAGTCCCAGTATACAAATCAAAGTAAGTTTCACTGCCATAACCCAGGGTGACAAAATCAGAACCACTCCAGGGTAGATTCAACATAGTGATGATGGTAGGAGGCAACGATAGAAAGCCATTGAAACCCGTGTCGATCACAGCATCGATCGCTTGCAGTTGCCGCTTTGAGTTACCGATGACAACAGTGAGCGTGGCTTCACGCCGTAAATTTACAACGCCTTCCATCATGGACTTTTCTTCAGACTTCGTGCCCCAAAATGATAAACGGCGCGATGTCCGATGCGAATGACCCAGGGTTGAGCGTCGGGAAGGCGGTCAAAGAGCCGATTGGTTGCAGGTACGATGTTTTCATCGACTTCAAACGCTCCGGTTTCAATGTTGATCGCAACAATTTTACTCTCATTACCCGCTTCGACTTGTTGCCGAATGCCAGATTCATAGAGTGCTTGCCCACGTCGGGCTAACTCTTCTTTGCTGTAACGTCGTTGGCGAATTGCCATAGGCTTGACATCGTTGCGACTGCTCCATTCATTTTAGCTTGGACGATTACCTTTTCTGGAAATTGGGTTAAGGTCAGGAAACCTAACTTAACTACTGTAAGACAGACTCAAAGCAATTCCAAAGGTTAAAAAATCATTGATAACGCTCATATTACGAAGTAAAGAAGGATCGAAATGAGACAGAAGTTTGAGTTTGAGTTTGAAGATCAGTCATCAGGGAATGAGATTACATTCGATCATGGTAATTCCCTAGATGAAGAGTTCAACATTACTATCGAGAATAATGTTGCGGTGATGTATGGCAATCGTCAGGCTTTTCTGAGTCTAGCCAAATTATTTCTCAAGATTGCACTGTGTAATTACCCGATTGGTTTCCATCTACATCTGAAAAAAGATTTTGATGCTGATGAAGCAGAAGTGTTCCGCATTTGTCTTTCAAAGTAGACATTTAAAGTTTAGCTAAACTTGTAAGCACATAAATCTGTTGGAGGACTTACAGCGCGATCGCCCTTTTCCATAAGAGTTTGATGATGGCTGTGCTCGTGACCGCCGCGAGTCTACCGGAACGCGAGGGCGGGAAACGGGTGCTGCAACGCCTGTCTGAGCTGGGTGCGAAAGTCTGTCGCCTCTACCTGGTTTGGGTGGATGGCGGCTACACTGGGCAGCCCTTGCTGCAATGGGTGATGGATCGCTTGCGCTAGGTCGTTTACCCAGTCCTGCGCCCCGAACAGACCAAGGGCTTTGTGCTGTTGAAAAAGCGTTGGGTTGTCGAACGGACCTTTGGCTGGTGGCAGTGGTATCGGCGGCTCAATTGCGACTATGAAGTGCTACCGGAAACCGCTGAAACGATGATTTATCTCGCGATGATTCGACTCATGGTCAGACGCTTGGCGTAATTTGGCACACCCCTCACCCTTCTCAAACAGCCTCTCAGGTCAATCCTGAGTTGAACTCAAGAAGAAAATTGATGCAATAAAGCAGTCTATGTAATTAACATTTTGTAATTAACATTTTACAACAACGGCGATCTCACGGTCTTTTGTCCTCGCAGGCAGTTTAAGGTTTATGCTGCTGGCTCGACAGGTGCAAACGCTTTGAGGGCATGTGGCAGAGCGTGTAAGATGCGTACTGGTTGCCAGCCGATGATGCACATCAGCAACGCTCGCCTCAGCATCAAAAGCGACGGGAGTGCCAAGCGAAGCCAAAGTGAAGCCCTGATGAGTATGAAGTAAATTTTTCATAAACGATAGAAAGGATCTCTGCAATTCTACGTAGAGCGCACGAAAATTCTCTTAAAGGAGTGTTCAGTTGGTCAATTGACATTATTAATCTCTGCAAATGCGATCGCAGATTTTTTATGCAAAGCACAATCATTTCAGACGTGCAAACACGTCTTGCTTCGCTTACCCGACCGATGGTTCAGTGGTCTTCTTCTGTACCTAGAACAACGTTAGTCGTTATCGATCAATGTATTGAAGATTACATAGAATTGGTGGCTGGTCTGGCACCAGCAGCGGCAGTCCTCATACTTGACCCACAACAAGATGGGGTTGATCAAATTACCACCGCCTGCTCGCTTTATCCCCAGCTCAACAGTTTGCATTTAGTGTCTCATGGAGCGCCTGGTTGCCTCTATTTAGGCAATACGCAATTAAGTTTGGCGACTTTAGAGCATTACGTCAATCAATTACAACGATGGTTTTGTCATCCCGATCGCCAGCTTTTGCTTTATGGTTGCAATGTGGCAGCGGGGGATGCTGGCAGTGAGTTGATTAAGCGCCTGCAATGGATCACGGGGGCGGCGATCGCCGCTTCCAGTACCCCGATCGGCAATGCGGCTTTGGGTGGCAATTGGGAACTGGATGTCACCACCCAAGCAATGACCGTATCGCCCTGCTTTCGAGATGAAGTGATGCAATCCTATGCTGCTCTATTCACCGCCGGTAGTTTAGACCCCAGCTTTGGTGTTGGTGGTAAAGTTCAAACACCTGGCAGTTTTGGCGCTGCCCTCGCTTATCAATCAGATGGTAAATTGCTGGTGGCTGGTTCCATTGGAGGCTCTAATAGCTCTTTTGCACTCAACCGCTACAACAGCGACGGTAGCTTAGATACCAGCTTTGATGGCGATGGTCGCGTGACGACTAACTTCTATACCCCAAGTTTTTCTGGCTTGTCAGACACAGAATCGCCCAAAGCGGTGCTCGTTCAACCTGATGGCAAAATCGTCGTGGTCGGTTCTGCTAGTAACGATGTTCGGTACGTACCCGATTTTGCCCTGGTACGGTATAACAGCGACGGTAGTCTGGACTCAACCTTTGGCACAGGTGGTCAAGTGCGCACGTATGTGGGTGGTGAATCCAACTATGCGGAAAGTGCCGTACTACTATCGGATGGCAAAATTCTGGTAGCGGGGTATACGACAACCAGCCGTCGTAGTGATTTTGCCCTGGCTCGTTATAACAGCAATGGCAGCCTCGATACGACCTTTGGTGCTGGTGGTATCGTCATTGCGGATATTGATTATGCCGATCGTGGCGGCTACAGCATTGCGATTCAACCCGACAATCAAATCATCATTGCGGGTCTGTCGCGTGCTGATGCCCTCGGTAATCCTAACCCCAACAACAGCCTGACACTATTGCGCTTCAATGCCAACGGCGGTCTGACCAGCAGCACCCGTACCTTTTTCCCAGAGCTTAGCTTTAACGAATTTGCCCCGGTCAAATTGGTATTACAGACCGATGGCAAGATTACTGTCGCCGCCACTGCCAATCCCTTTGGGGTAACAAATCAAGACTTTTCCCTGGTGCGCTATAACAATGACTTTACCATCGACACCAGCTTTGGTTACGGTGGCAGAATCCTAATCGATTTGGGCAGTACCAATGATTCCGTTTATGCAGTGACTCTGCAGACCGATGGCAAATTGCTCGTTGCCGGACGGCGCTCTGATAGCCTGGGAGCCGATTTTGCGCTGGTGCGTTACAACGGCGGTGTTGGTCTCGATAGCAGTTTTGGTAGTAGTGGGCGGGTCATCACTGATATGGGCAGCACAAGCGATATTGCCAGTAGTGTGTTAGTTCAACCCGACGGCAATATTGTGGTTGCTGGTAGTGCGAATGGTGTTGCCCTGGTCCGCTACTTGAGCGATGGGCAGGGCGGCGGAACTCCCCCCAATCAAGCACCCACTGACCTCAGCTTAAACAGCGCCACCATTGCCGAAAACCTTCCTGCGAATACCGCTGTTGGGTCATTTACGACCATCGATCCAGACTCTAGCGGTGCCTTTACCTACTCGCTGGTATCTGGTAGTGACCTTAACGACAATAGCAATTTCACGATCGTCGGCAATACGCTGCGAACAGCCCGATCCTTTGACTTCGAGTCCAAGTCTACTTACAGTATTCGGGTTCGCACGGATGATGGTGGAGGTGGCAGCTTTGAGAAACCATTGACGATCACGATTTTGAACGTGAATGAAGCGCCGCAGTTATTCGGCTCATTGGTTAATCAAACCGCTACTGTTGGCACCGCCTTTAATTATGTCGTGTCTAACTATACCTTCTACGACCCGGAGCTTGGGTTGAATGCTCCTAGCGGTTTAACTTATGATGCCACGCTCAGTGATGGTAGTGCTCTACCCAGTTGGCTTAGCTTCAACCCCACCACGCGCACCTTCAGTGGTACACCAGGCATTAGTAATATTGGTACCCTGAATCTGGTGGTTAAGGCTACTGACAGCGGCGGCTTATTCGTTACCACTGGCTTTAGCCTAACCATTAGCGACCTTAACCAGAGACCCACTGATCTCAGCATCAGCAGCACCACTGTGGCAGAAAACCTGCCAAGTGGGACAACGGTAGGCAGGTTCACGACCATTGACCCAAATCCGGGTGATAGCTTCACTTACTCAATCATCGCAGCCACGGGAGACAACGCCTCGGCGTTCACAATTGTCGGCGATACCCTGCGGGCAGCCCGGTCCTTTGACTTCGAGTATATGTCTACTTACAACATTCGAGTCCTCACGGATGACGGTAAGGGTGGTACCTTTGATAAATTTCTGACCTTCACGATCCAGGATGTCAATGAAGCGCCTGTGGTCGGAACGGCGATCGCCAACCAAACCACAACAGCGGGAACCGCCTTTAGCCTGGTAGTGCCCACGACCACCCTCAGCGACCCGGATGTGGGCGATGTCTTGGCTCTAAGCGCGACGCTCAGTAACGGCAGTACCCTCCCCACCTGGCTCAGTTTTAACCCCACCACCCGCACCTTTAGCGGCACTCCCACTAGCACCAATGTCGGCACCTTAAGCTTACTGGTGAAAGCGACCGATCGCGGCGGCTTATCAACGACCACGAGCTTTAACCTGACCGTCAACTCCGGCAGCACCAATCAGGCACCGACGAACCTCAGCCTCAGCAGCACCCGCATTGCCGAGAACCTTGCCTCTGGTACAACCGTCGGTACCTTCACCACCACTGACCCCAACCCCGGTGATACGTTCACCTACTCGCTGGTATCGGGTACGGGTAGTAAGGACAATGCCGCCTTCACCATTGTGGGGAATACCTTGCGGACGACGCGATCGTTCAACTACGAAGCCCAGTCCACTTACAGTGTGCGAGTTCGCACCGATGATGGCAAGGGTGGCGTGTTCGAGAAGGTTCTCTCGCTCACCATTGACGATGCCAATGATGCCCCGATCGTGGTCACGCCCCTAACAAATCGGACAGCGAAAGTGGGTACAGCATTCCGCTATACCGTGCCAGCTACCACCTTCTTTGATGAAGATGTGGCCGCCAACGATGACCTGGATTGGCTCACCCTGCGTGCTACCCTCAGCGATGGCAGGGCGTTACCGACTTGGCTCAGGTTCAATGCCAATACGGGCGTTTTTAGCGGCACCCCCACCAGTGCCCAGGTTGGGACGCTCAGTATTGTCGTGCGGGCCAGCGATCGCGCTGGGGCATTCGTCAGCTCCAGTTTTCTACTGACCATTCAAGCCTAATTGATAGGAGTTGGGAGCGATCGCGTCTGTTCAAGCGATCGCTCCCTTGCGATGTGGTGTAGGACTACGTCAGGTTACGCCCGTTCTGATCAGTCTGTCCAATTGATTAAAGTGGTCAGCAGCCCATTGCTTGAGGCGCTATTGATGAGAATCCGGTTAACCCCAAATATTACGAGCAGATGGCCGAGCAGGAACGGTTAGCAGACTGACAAAGCTTGAATCACTTCAGATCTAACAAGCCCGCTTCTTTCAGCTTAGGGTTAAAGCGAATTTCGACCTGCATGCCGCGAGACTTCAACACTTTCAGGAGGTCTGCCTCTACTCGACGAGCAACTTGCTTAAGAACTTTCGTTTGGGTCAATTCATCGATCGCCCCCGCATAGCTCGACTGCTCTTCTGGAGTCATTTGCACCTTTGCATCAATCGCCTGCGTCCATTTGCCTTCATCCACACCGTTGCCTGTAGGCACACACCCATTCTCGCTGATCCAAGCGGCGCGGATTTCTTCTAGAATTGTGCGACTGGGACGGTCGATCGTCTGTACCTTAAGCCAGTAACAGTGTTCTGGTTGGCGCACTAAGTGTTGCTTCAGGCTTAAAACCACATCACGCGAATAGCCAATATATTGCAGCCGTTGCTGTTGATCAAAAATGGCATATACACCCACTTTGCCCTGAAATTGTTCTGGCAACTGACCGCGATCGTCAAGATAAGGAAAGAGTTCTAGGCTGGAGAGGAAAGGGGGTTCGGTGTGGGCAGACATTTGGGAGATCAAGGGTGAGGGATGAAAGGTTGTTTCGTTAGCCTTGAGCCTGTCGGTAAATCGCACAAAGCCGACTAGGTTTAAAAATTTTTGCCTTAAACATAAAATTGGGCGGCACGTTGATAATCACGTAGCCATCAGTCTTGTGAAATGGCTCAAATTCAGCAGGCATCCCCTTTGGCGTAGCAGCACTGTAGGGAATGGGCTGAAACAACAGTTCTGTGAATTCCACCATTGGATAGTTTGCTTGCTGTGCGACTTGCTGCAAAAAGGGTTCGCTTTGCAATAATCCGAACAGCGCAGCTTTCGCGTCGGGGTCGAGGGTAAAACTGCTGTCAAACTGATCGATGATCTTAAGCGCCATCGTTAAAGGCAGGTAATTGTAAAGGATGATTTAGTCTAGATCGTTTCGATCCTATCGCCTTTAGCAATTATAAATTCGGAGTTTGGCAGCTAGGCAAGAAGCCTGGAGGATCCAGGGTACCCGAAGTTGGGCATCAGCAAATAATAATTGCTGTCGCCCATAGGAGGTTTTGACGGTTGAGCATCCGGGTTAGCTCAACCACTGAGGGCACCTGATGCCACAACAAACTCGCCACAGCAGCCACCATCAAGGGTGGAAGGTCAAAATTCGCTCTCGTAACCCTAAGCTCCGGTAGTACGCTTGCTGGCACAGGTACATAGTAGTGTTGGATACGATCGGGATTGCGTGAATTTTACTGACGCAGGGGCGCGATCGTTTGGATAAACTCCTATCCCTTTCCGATCCGTTTTGCGTCCCTTGACTACTTGTCTCCTTCCTTACAGCAAGTTTCGTTAGCACAAGCCATACCAAAGAGTGTGCGCGTCTCGCTCACGCCCGCGAGCAAGATGTCCGCACTGTGGCTAACCCATTTGAAAACGGCTGTAACTGGTCACGCATCGCCTTGTGAAGCAAAGAGAGGCGAAAGACTAGAGGCGAAAGACTAATGTTTTCTTTCCATCTAAAGGAAGCGTTACCAAACATGCTTGAACGCCGCTAGTTCATACCAAAAGCGCCCCCTCAGAGAGGGAGCGCTTTTACTCTAATCAATCAATCAACTAGCCCTGGTCACACCCAGAGTCGAGACTAACCGTTGATGGCAGGAGCGGAGAGCGCCACCGGAGCCGCCTCACCCGCCGCCAGGTCAAGCGGGAAGTTGTGCGCATTCCGCTCGTGCATCACTTCCATCCCCAGGTTCGCACGGTTCAAAATGTCCGCCCAGGTGCCCACCACGCGTCCCTGCGAGTCGATGATGCTCTGGTTGAAGTTG
>JAHHHL010000041.1 GCA_019359375.1 Lyngbya sp. HA4199-MV5 | reverse complement strand
CTATTCTGGCTTCCAAACTATTCAATTCTCTAGGTTCGGGCTGACCGCAAGGGTGTCGCTCGCGCTTCACTTCCTCTCGACCGCTTAGCCAATATAACGGAAGAATAGCGGGGGTGTCAAGAAGATTAAGAAAAGAAAGCTGAGTAAGACCGAAAGCTGCTGCTGGTGGAAGTTTTAATGAACTGGGAGCTTTTCAGTTAGATGTCTTACTAAGCGTTGCTTGAAAGTGGTCGCTCTAGTCAAAGCGAGTTAAGCGATGGGTGATAGCATCTTTCGGCTGGAGAAAGGGCGATCGACTCTAGAGGCTGCAAGCAATGCCGACCACACATTGCTTGCAGCGAGGGTTCCAGCCCCTAGCCTGATGTGTTGGGACGGGCGTGATGCTGCTGATACTGCAAGGTTTCGGAGCGAATTGATGACACGCCCTAGGGAGAATGACAACTTAACAGTAGTTGTACTGGGGATCACTACACAGAATTGATCGCTTGAAGCAGCAAAGTATGTCTCGGAGGCATCAGATGGTTTTATGGTGAGGATTTGCCATGAGAGAAGCCAAGATGCGGATAGCCTTTTTGGATGTTGCTGATTACGATTACACGGCTGAGACGGCTTATCGCCAACCGTTGGGCGGCTCAAGTTCTGCCATCTGCTACCTGGCTGAAGAGTTGGTGAGGCAGGGGCAGGAGGTCTTTTTGTTGAACAAGACGACGACTCCTGGGGTGTTTCTTGGGGTGACGTGTTTACCGTTTGCAGAGATGTCGATCGAGCTACGGCAAACGCTGGATGTGTTAGTCGTTGTGAATGTAGCTGAGCATGGTCGGCAGTTACGGGCTGTTTTGCCAGAATGGACACGGTTGGTTTTATGGACACAACACGCGCATGACCAACCAGCGATTCAAGCTTTGAAAGAGGTGGATGAGTGTGCTGTTTATGATGGGTTTGCTTTAGTTAGTGAATGGCAGTCTGGGCAGTATCAGCAGCATTTTGCTGTTGAGCCTCAGCGTATCCAAGTTTTAAGGAATGGGATTAGCCCCGTTTTTCAGCGTGATGAGGGTGGTCTTGCGATCGCCCTCACGCACAAACCCCACCCGCCCATTTTGGCGTATACAAGCACGCCCTTTCGGGGGCTAGATCGTTTGTTGGATGCGTTTCCAGCGATTCAGCGCGCGATTCCGGGAACGACGCTGAAGGTGTTTTCGAGCATGAAGGTATACAACTTGCCTGAAACGCAGTATGAAGCGCTGTATCAGCAGTGCCAGGAAACCGAGGGCGTTGAATATGTGGGATCAGTGGCTCAGCCCGTTTTAGCCAAGGAACTTCAAGCCGTATCGATGTTGGCGTATCCGAATACGTTTGCTGAAACGTCTTGCATTGCGGTGATGGAGGCGATGGCAAGTGGGTGTTGGGTGGTGACGAGTGATTTGGGGGCGCTGCCAGAGACCACGGCTGGGTTTGCACGCTTAATTCCGATGGGTGACGATCGCTCCGTTTATCAGCAGCAGTTTATTGATGCCGTCGTTGCGGTTCTTCAGCAGGGCTTAGCGAATCCGGCAGAAACGGAGCGGCGCTTGCAGCAACAGGTTAGCTATGTGAATCAGACGTATCGGTGGTCAGTGCGGGCGCAGGAGTGGATTACCTGGTTAGAGGGGTTGGTTGCTGAAGGTGGACGATCGCGGGATCAGCCGCCAAGCGATGCTTTACAACAGCAGGCAATGGCTTTGTTTGAGCAGCAAGACTATGTTCAGGCGACGGTGCGGTATCGTCAACTGGTGGAAGAGGCACCCGATCGCGTGTCGCACTATTGGTCTTTGGGCTTGAGCCTGCTGCTACAGGGGGAGGTGGATGAGGCTCAAACGGTTTGGATGACGGCACTGATGGCGAGTGGGGAGTCGTTGGACGATCGCTTGCTGGAGCTGAATAGCCTTTTGCACCGTGAGTATGAGCGCCAGCAGAGGCTTGGCAACTTGGTAGCAGCGGAGCATCTTGAAAGCTGTTTGCAGTCGTTAGCGGAAAATTTTTGACTATCGGCACCATTTGAGAGCGCTGACGGTGGAACACTTTGCGGCACAATGAAAAGGCACAAAGCGTTTATTTGGTCTCAGGAGAACGTCCTTGAACTTTCAGTCTGTCATTGCGGCTTTACACCGGTTTTGGAGCGATCGGGGTTGTTTGATTGTGCAACCCTATGACACGGAGAAAGGGGCGGGTACGAAAAGTCCTCATACCTTTTTGCGGGCGATCGGTCCGGAGCCGTGGTCGGTGGCGTATGTGGAACCCTGTCGGCGACCGGGGGATGGACGGTATGGAGAGAACCCCAATCGGGTGCAGCACTACTACCAGTATCAGGTATTGATCAAGCCGTCTCTAAATAATATTCAAGACGTGTATTTGGATTCGCTGAGGGCGCTGGGCATTCAGCCAGAGGACCATGATGTGCGGTTTGTGGAAGATAACTGGGAAGATGCGGCGGTGGGTGCGTGGGGCGTAGGCTGGGAAGTGTGGCTAGATGGGATGGAGGTGACGCAGTTTACCTACTTCCAGCAGTGTGGCGGGATTGATTGTCATCCGGTGTCGATCGAAATCACCTACGGGCTGGAGCGACTAACCATGTATCTCCAGAGCGTAGACTCGATTTTCGACATTCAGTGGAACGACACGCTGACTTACGGCGATGTCCATTTGCAGGGGGAAATTGAAGGCTCTAAGTACAACTTTGAAGCTTCCGATCCGGAGTTGCTGTTTACGTTCTTTAAGCTCTACGAACAGGAAGCAAAGCGTTTGATGGAGCTAGAGCTTGTTTTACCTGCGTTTGACTATGTGCTGAAGTGTTCACACACGTTTAACTTGCTGGATGCGCGGGGTGTGATTTCGGTAACGGAACGGACGCGCTATATCGGCAGGATTCGCAATCTAGCGCGGCAGGTGGCACAGAGCTATTTGAAACAGCGCGAAGCTTTAGGGTTTCCGTTGTTGCAGGATAAGAAACTGGAGGCAGCATAATTTACGCTGCGAGACAATTACGCCAAAGAAGAAACAGCAGAAGTCAGAAGCCAGAAGTCAGCAGTGAAAAGAGCTACCAATCTAGTTTTCGGGCTGAGGACTGTACCTCATCTAGCTGCAAATCGCTGTATTTAGATGAAGAACGACCACCAGTAAAAAATTCAATTTGTAGGTTGCTTTCACTCTAGTATCTAAGCATTTTGAACGAAATCTCTCAGTCTTGCTCGCAGATCATTAGAGATTAAAGGAAAATTGTTGATTTCCGTGATGATATTAGGTTTTGATCTCCCTGACTTAATCATTTCGGAGACAACATTTTTAGCAATTGTGTCTACACCATACGTGGCAACAGCAGTCGAAAGGGTGGCTAAAATTCCTAGAACAGCGAGACCTCCAAGCATTCCAAAAGGTCCGCCTAAAGCTGCCAATGCTGTTGTTAGTGCCGCTGCTCCTGCAAATCCAGTTGCACCCATCACGAAAATTAAAACTAAACCTGGTACTCCCAAACCTGCTAATTTACTGATTAAATCGTCCATGCCCTGATAGTCTTTTTCATAGCAACCGCACTAGCTAGAATTCCCTGGAATTTGATGGATGTAACTATGTCAGCGCCAACAACTTTCTACTGGGTATTTGCGGCGATATCAGGAGGAGAGAAGGCTGCAATCAACTTGCACCACTAATAGAATAACCAACTGGTGAAGGAATATTTGCGTCCTCGGATAACGGGTAGGGATTGGTGAGGATGGGTGTAGTAGGAGGGAAAGATGATCGCGCTGCCTGCTTGGGGTTTGACTTTGATGTTTTGGCGATCGAAAAGCGTCTCACCGCCCTCAAAATCATCGTTCAGGTAACCGACGATGCTGATGTCGCGGGTGGGAATATTATTGGCAATTTCTTGAAAGCGGCTCGCCAGAAGCAGGTTATCGACATGGCGCTTGTAGCGTTGCCCTGGCTTGTAGCGCAAGATGGAGCACATCTCCGCCTGGGAAAATTTGATGCCGTAGTGCTTAAAGAGTAAATCCTGAATGATCTGCACTTTTGTGAGTAAGATCTGGTTGGTCGATTCCTGGAGCTGCTGCCCGGTATTCCCCAACGGCAGCATGTCGCTGCTGCGAACGTCTGTATCGACCACATTTACGAGAATGCTGGAAGGTTTAAATTGACAGCATTCGGCAATCTGCATCACATGGTTACAGAGCGCTGGTTCCAGCAGATGCTCGATGAGTAGAATATCTGAACCTAGATCTTTGAACGAGTGTCCCACAGGTTATCCTTAATCCAATTGACTGTTGTGCAGTTAACCGTGCCATTGATGGCGATGATTTGACGAGAGCATCAGGTCACGCAACGATCGGTCTTTGATTTGCTAGTCTTTGATTGGCTGGTTTGATGTCTTTACGGTAGAGTGCCCCATTGACTCGCTCAAATTTTACTGCCACCTTACGTTCGCGGACGCAACCGATCGATCGGGTTGCGATCGTTCTCATCGTAACGCTGAGTTTGCTGATTGGTCTGCTGCTGCTGAGCGGTGAACATGCCTCGGCTCGTGTCCGCGATTTTAGCTGGCAGGACAAACAAATCGGTGCGGATGACACCGCCTTTACGCTCACCTTCAGTCGCCCGATGGATCATGCCAGCGTGGAGTCAAATTTGCGCTTGGAGCCGCCCTTACCTGGAAAAGTAAGTTGGGCTGGACGACGGATGGCATATACCCTCAACACTCCAGCGCCCTACGGTACGTCCTTTCAGGTGCAGTTGCAGAAAGCGCGCGATCGCTTTGCGGGCACACGATCGTCCATGCAGCCCTTTACCGGACGGTTTCAAACCCACGATCGGGTGTTTGCCTACATTGGCGTGAATGGGGAGGAAGCGGGGCGCTTGGTGCTTTTTAACCTGAACCAGCAGCAAAAGCAAATCCTCTCGCCGCAAGATATGGTGGTGCTGGAATTTAAGCCGTACCCCCTGAGCGATCGCCTGCTCTTTGCGGCAACCCCCCGCACCACGCAACCTGCGGCAGTGACGGATCAGCAGCTTTTTGTGGTGACGACTGGCATTCATGTAGAGTCACCAACACAGCCAAATGCCCAAGCGCTACCAACCCAGACAAGCTCTGTCGCTGATGCACCGGGCAAAGTTGATTTAGTCCTGGATAACAAAGACTATCAAAACCTGAAGTTTGATCTTTCACCCGATGGCAGCAAGATTGTGGCGCAGCGGGTGAATCGGAGTAACCCGAACGATTTTGGTCCCTGGCTGATTCAAGCAGATACCCCACCTCAGCCGCTTAAAGGAGATCCGGGAGGCGATTTTCTCATTACGCCCGATAGCCAATCGTTGGCGATCGCCCAGGGGCAAGGACTGGCGATTTTGCCCTTACAGCCAGGAGCCAAGCCGCTCGACTTTTTACCCAAGTTTGGGATGGTGCTGAGCTTTGCCAAAGATGGTTCCCTGGCAACGATGGTAAAGTTTAATACGGACAATACACGATCGCTCTTTCTAGTGAGCAATCAAGGCACGCAGAAAGAGCTGCTCCGTACCACAGGCTCCATTTTGAGCGCACGTTTTGATCCTGCGAAACAAACCCTTTACTGCTTACTCACCGACCTTTTGACTGGAGGCAATATCTACCGTGAAAAGCCGTATCTGGCAGCCATTAATCTTAAGACCAGCCAACTCCGCCCTCTGGTTTCTCTGCCCGATCAGCGCGATGTACAGGTGAGTTTATCACCCGACGGGCTAGCGCTTTTGTTTGACCAAACGCTAGAAGCAGCGCCGTCTCGTGCACCCGTTGGTGGGCAGTTGCAAGACAGCACAGGCAAAGTCATTGCCGATAGTCGCCTCTGGCTACTGCCCCTCGATCCCAGCAATCCCGCTGCTAAACTTCAGCCAGAATCATTGCCGTTACCGGGGCTTCGTCCCCAATGGCTACCCTAAGTAGTTGTTAAGTTTTTAGTTGTATAGCGCGAAGCGCATTCAAG
This sequence comes from Lyngbya sp. HA4199-MV5, assembly GCA_019359375.1. Classification (GTDB taxonomy): domain Bacteria; phylum Cyanobacteriota; class Cyanobacteriia; order Leptolyngbyales; family Leptolyngbyaceae; genus Stenomitos. Next base: position 53,554 of record JAHHHL010000041.1, on the reverse strand, counting down.
AAAAGTTTTTAGTCAGCTGTACCCATTGAGCGCTTAGTCTAACAACGAAAAACCCTTTCTGGTATGCCGAAGGCTTTAGGGCTTTACAACTAATTGCTCTACAAACCCTAAACTGGTTCGCTGATGGCTCTCGACTATCCCATCAAATCGATTTACTCTGTAGCAATCCTGAATCTGCGTCAGACTTAAGCACAAGAAAGATACTTCATAGTCAGCCTTTGCACCTGACACGATCGGCATTCTGCTCAAAAGGTCAATATGCAAGTACAGGATCTACTGGAGCGATACCAGAAAGGCGAGCGAGACTTTTCCCATGTTGACCTGAGTGGAGCCAGCCTGAGCGGCGTTAACTTGAGAGATGCCGATCTCACTGGAGCAAATTTGACAGGAGCGAACCTGAGTTGGGCGTTTTTGAGTCGCGCTAACCTGACAGCCACTTGCTTGCGACGAGCAGACCTTCGTAGTGCCTCTCTCAACAACGCTATTCTGAACCAGGCGATTCTCAGCGGTGCCAATCTGAGTAAAGCCGACCTTCGATTAGCGCAATTGCAAAGCGCTGATTTGAACTGGGCTGTGCTTCAAGAAGCCGATCTGAGTAGCGCGAACCTTCAAGAAGCAAAATTAGATCAGGTCAATCTAGAACGGGCGAAACTTGGCAGCAGTTTGCTAACCGGGGCAGAACTCATGGAAGCCAACCTGCGCCGTGCGAATCTTGCCAGCGCCAATCTCGATCGGGCTAACTTGCGAGAGGCACACTTAGAAGAAGCAAACTTGCGAGAAGCATCACTCATCAGCACGAATTTAATTGAAGCAAATCTGAGCGGTGTTTATTTACGGCAGGCAAACCTCACAGGAGCCGATTTACACCGAGTCATTTTAACCGGGGCAGATCTAAGTGAGGCAATCCTCAGCAACGCCGATTTGAGTCGAGCCAATTTAGCCGGAGCGTATTTGCTGAAAGCAAGCCTCAGCAAAGCGCATTTGTTGCGGGCAAATTTGGAAGATGTTTACTTGCTCAGAGCCGATCTCAAAGATGCCAATCTGCGGGGAGCCTCGTTGCAGCGGGCAGACCTCAGCGGCGCGTATTTGAGCGATACCTCCTTAAACGAAGCCGACCTGAGCGATGCGTACCTGCTAGAAAGCCACCTCATCCGCACCAACCTGGACGGCGCTCAGCTGACGGGCTGCTGCATCGCCAACTGGCATCTAGAAGACACAGATTTTTCCAAAACCAATTGCCGCTATGTCTTTACCCAGTTTAATTACACAACCAAAAGCCCCACCGATCGCTACCCCACAGGGCGTGAACTGGAACCCGGCGAACTAGGGCGGCAATATGACGAAGACAATGCCGTAATCGAAGTGCATCTGACAGAAGCACCCAACTGGGAAGCACTTGCTTTTACGTTGGCACAAATCGGTCGAGAAGGAAACGGGTTGGCGCTGACCGTAAAAGCCTATGAATCCTCAGATGATCACTACCTGGTACGGTTAAAAGCAAGCCGCACCGTGAATGCCAAAATTTTATCGCGGCGCATTTTTCAGCTTTATCCAGAGGTGTTGCAGCGGCTGATAACGCATCAGGCTGAGATTGCAAACCTGTTGACGATCGCCCCTCAGGATTGCGAGCCGAACCTGACCCTAGATTGCCCTCCTCAACCAGCACCAGCAGAACCAAAGCTTTTGCCATCACCCGATCGACGCATACGGTTATACCAGGAAGTGGTACGACAAATGCAGCACATCATGATGTCTCAGGCACCTGAACAATTTGTGCAAAGCGTCCAGCAATTATTGAACTATCTCACGCGCCAAGGCATTGCCACCGAAGACATTCAAAAGAAAGTAGTTAGCCAGGTCATCACTCAACGCGCCAAACAAGACACAAGCTTTCGCGCTCACATGCAGCGTTGGGAAAAAACGGCACCCGAAGCCGCTCGCTTATCCACCGTGGGGCAAGCTATGCGATTGGCGATCGCGCTGATGTGGACAGAGACAAAGCAGCCGTGAAGAAAAGGGAGTCGAGGGGCAGGAGATTAATGGCGCTGCCTAAGAATGAACACTGCCATCGGGCATAATCACGCCCGTGAGGATTGCGCCCGTCAATTTGACCATGATCCGATCGGAAAAGCCAATTTTGGCTCCTTGAAGGTCAGCCCCACTTAAGTCAGCCCCACTTAAATCAGCCCCAATCAAATTTGCGTCCCGAAGATTGGCATGGCGGAGATCCGCTTGCAGCAAATTTGCCCGAAATAAATTGGCACTCGCTAAGTTGGCATGGGAGAGATTCACCCTATGCAAAAAAGCATCGCTAAGATTCGCGTGACTCAGGTTTGCTTGACTCAGGTTTCGACCGGAGAAATCCTGCTCTCGCAAATCTGCTCCTTGCCAATCAGTACCGCTTAAATCAGTCGTAGACCGACGGCTAGCTGAAGCGGGCGGAGGAGGCTGTTGCTGCCAAGAGGCGAAATTGGAGGGTTGGCGAGCAGCCGATCGCGAGGCAGAAGAAGTAGACTGAGCCGCTGCATCCCGATCGGCTTGAGAAGAAGCTTTAGCTTGCGGTGGCTTCGGGCGCGACGGCTGGTTATAGTCATCACGAGCAGAGCCTCGATCAGCGTAACCCCGGTCTCTGTCTGCATAACGCTCAGCACGGGCTTGGTAGTGAAGCGGACGCGATCGTAATTGATCCCGTGCCTGGTTTAGTGCTTTGAGCTTTTCTTGTGCTTCCGCTTGTAGCGTTAGATCGTCTTTGGGCAAACGATCAGGATGCCACTGGAACGCCAATTGGCGATATGCCTGATTAACCGCCTCAAGGGACGCTCCAGGTCTTAGTCCTAACACTCGGTAGTAACGATCAAAGTCACTCATGTGATCGAGGCAAGTGGGTTATTCCTCATGTTACAAGGCAGTCGCAAAGAATTGGCAAAAATCATCCACGGAGCAAAAGAGTTCTTCTAGACTAAACATGAGGGCAAACCAGGCGCAAGAGTTTAGCCTTTTCAGACTATTTGAATTTGCCTCTTTCTTGTCTCAATTCTTCTCCCGAACGCAGGTTTTTTAGTTTCATCGCGATCGCACTAAAGACCAGCGTCATGTTACCAAACACGATCGCATTCATGCCCAGACGACATCTCACGGCTCAGATGACAAAAGCAAGGGCGCGATCGCCTCTGCATTCAGCCCTGTGAGTCTGGCAACCTGTTCCATCGTCATCCCTTCTACCAGTAGGTTGCGCGCTGTTTGTAGTCACTGCTCCTCTGCACCATCCGCTCGTTGACGTTCCTGTTCGGCTCGTTGGCGTTCCTGTTCGGCTCGTTGACGTTCCAGCTCTGCTTGTTGATGTTCCTGTTCGGCTCGTTGATGTTCCTGTTCTTCAGGCGTTGGCAACAGGTCTCCTTCTACCGTTGCCCAGCGCAACCAGGTCGCATCAATGCCTTTGTATGTTCCCTGCCAACGCTGTAGGGCTAAGCCCAAGGAGACACTCAGCAACTGATCGCGATCATTGAGAACAAGGGGTTGATACCCATTTTGCTGCATCGCAAAACCAGCCCAGTCACTCGGGTTAAAGGGGTCGTACCAGAAGTATTCTGGCACTCGCATTTGCTCTTGATAGATGAGCTTTTTCTTCGTTTTGTCGGCGGCAGCGGTACTGTCTGACAGCAACTCAATCACGACATCGGGTGCTTTCCCTTCTTCCCACACGACCCAACTTTTGCGTTTCTCTTTAGGGACTCCCAACACGGCAAAAAAGTCTGGTCCTTTAAAGTCCTGGTTGCGTACCTGCGCCAGACTGTAATAGACAAACATACTGCCCCCGACAAAGCCATCGTCTCGCTGAGCCAACCAGGGGATGAGCGCGTCGATCAGCAAGTCCATCTGGGTTTTGTGTCGCGCACTTTCCATCGGGACACCATCGTCGTAGGGAAGTTCCGCCTGGGTGGGTGGAAGTTCAAGTAGGGACATCGCTTTTCACCAATAGAGGTTTCACTAGGGCGCGTCATCAATTCAGCTCCGAAACCTTTCGGTATCAGCATGATCGCGCCCGTCCAAGACATGAAGCTAGGGGCTGGAACCCTTGCTAAAAGTAATGTGTAGTAGTAATTGATGACAGCCCCTAGCAAGGTGGCTCGCAGCAGGTATTTCTATGGTACTGAACGGTGAACGGAATGCAAAAACAATGTGTTGCTGGGCGCGATCGCATCCAGCAACACAACGATGTGATTAGCTCAAGGATGGTTTTCGAGCTTATCTAATGATGATGGTGCCCATGCCCGTGCGAGTGCCCATGCCCGTGCGAATCTCCGTGTGAGTGACCGTTGTGATGCTCATGGCTGTGGGGGGCAAGGCTGGGATTCACCGTTAGCGCCTGCTCTGCCAGCAGCGCCTCGATTTGTGGATGCGCCCATTCTGCAACCATTTTGAGGAAGTCTGGTCGATCGTTAACGCATTCCATCTGCACATAAGTTACTTCAGGATGCTTGCGACGCAGGGTATGGATGATGTGGTCTACATCTAGCAAGGTTTCGTGGTTTTCGGTGGCAAAACCGATCGGCATGAAGATGAGAGCCGTCGCACCCAGATCAATCAAGTTCCTGGCAGCGAGTTCAGCATTTGGTTGCGTCCATTCGATGAGCGGCGTTTGGTGATTCAGCCAACCCACCGAGGTCAGGGGATAGCGGTAGATCAACTTCTCGCGGACGCGATCGTACAATGCCTGACTCTCATCAATTCCAGACGTAAAGCCTTTCGCTTTGTGGGGGCAGCCATGATTCATCAGCACAATGCCCGTTTGGGAGGGAAGATGCGCCACAGCCAGGTCAGTTTTGATCTTATCTTCTACCAGGTCGGCAAGCAGATCGATATACTCAGGCTCGTTGTAAAACGATGGGATGTAGCGCGTGCCTTTGACCCAGTGCTCGGTGCCATCCGCCAGCTTCGTCAGCGCTTTGTTGACCTGCTCCACCGCAATGCCGCTGGTGAAAATGGAATCGACCACCAGAAGCGGATAAATCAGAATCTTGTCAAACCCTCGCGCTTTAACGTCCTCTAAAACCTGTTCTGGCAAGAAGGGAGCACAAAAGTTGAAGGCTTTGAAGACCTTCACACGATCGCCCCAGCGCTCTTGTAAAGACTGCTCTACGCCAGCCCGCTGACGCTCAAAAATCGCATTATGGGGCGAAATGAAATGGTCGTGCTGATGACTCCATTCGTGCAGGTCAAACGCGGCTAACAGCTTTGCCAGCGGCGGATACACCCAGGTCGGGACAGGCGCAAACTTTGCCGTTAGAAGATTCAGCGCTTGCTCGTTGTAGTTGGCAAAGTCTTCATAGCTTTCTACTTCGCCGTAGCCCATTAAGAGAACGGCTACCCGATCCTGGGCGTTGGACTCGTTGTTAGACTCGTTAACTAAGGGCTGGAGTTTTTCAGGAGTAGCGACCACTGATACTGCCTCAACATGAATGGACTAAGCTGGGAAACGATCGCTCACTCAAGCCATCTCGATCGCCTGTTACGACAAGGATACGGCTCAGAAGCATTACCCATTAGCGTCTAGGGTAACATCCTATCCAGGGGGATAGGGCAGAAATGTGTTTGAAAATGCTTAAGATGCTTGAGGGGTGAGGAGTGAAGGATGAAGGCTAGGAAAGTTGTTAGTTGTTGGTTGTTAGTTTTTAGAAGCAGGCAGAAGGCTAAAGGCTAACAAGCTGACCGCTGACCGCTGACCGCCAATTGCTGAACTGAAGGCTAAAAGCTAAACGGATGAGGATTGTCATTTGTCCTGGTATGCACGATCGCCAATTAACGCAGCAGTTTATTCAGAGTGTGCGGGACGCATCCGGGGGGGTGGCGTTACAGCCAGAGTCTTTGCTGGTGTTTCCGGCTGAGCGCTATCCTGCCTATGCGGGATGGCATGTGCTGCGGTTTCTTCATGAGCAAACCAGCCGCGATGATCCGGATCTAAGGGCGGTGCCTCCGTTAGTATTCATTGGGTTCAGTGCAGGTGTTGTGGGTGCCATAAGTGCAGCCGTTGCCTGGGAATACCTGGGGGGAAGTGTTAAGGCTGTGCTGACGATCGATGGTTGGGGCGTACCGCTTATAGGCAGCTTCCCAGTGTATCGTCTCAGTCACGACTGGTTTACCCATTGGAGTTCAGCCTTGCTGGGGGGAGGCGAGGACAGTTTCTACGCTGACCCTGGTGTGGCGCATCTTGAGCTTTGGCGATCGCCCCAAACGGCGCATGGCTGGTGGCTGACACCCCATGCAGCTAAACCTCCAGTGGCGCTGTCAGCGGTCAATTTTATAACTGCCCTGTTGCACCGTTACGATGAACGGTGAGAAGTAACGTAAAAGGAGAAAATAAGCTTGTTTATTTTCTGGTTTGCTTTCATGCGGGAACACTAAAATAGCTCAGCTTGCCGCTCTGGAATGGTTGCGATGGCTGCACATCGCCCTGCTACACCATTGCACCTCAAGGGAGGATAGTCACCTGGTTCCCAAACGCTTTTCTAGACAAAACGCTATGCTTCCAACCAGTCCTTCGGATGGTGGGTTTGGTACACTCCTCAAGAATCGACCCTTTCTGGCGCTGTGGACGGCGCAGGTCTTGTCGCAGGTTGCCGATAAGATCTTTTTTGTGTTTTTGATTGCGCTCCTGGTCAACTATCAGCCCGCAACCGGACTGGAAAACTCTGCCCGTTCAGCACTGCTGTTTGCCATCACGTTGCCTGCCATTATGTTTGGTTCGGCAGCGGGTATTTTTGTCGATCGCTTCGATAAACGACAAATTCTCGTCGCCTGTAATCTGCTGCGCGGGGTGCTCATTCTCGCGATGCCTCTGTTGCCCAAAGCCTTCGTCGTGCTCTTAGTTATCGGCTTTGTTGAATCCACGCTGACCCAGTTTTTTGCCCCCGCAGAACAGGCGGCTATTCCGCTGTTAGTGCCTCGTCAGGGGCTGATGAGTGCCAATGCGCTGTTTACCACCACGCTGATGGGATCGCTCATTGTGGGGTTTGCGATCGGGGAACCGTTGCTTACCCTGGCAAAGGTGGGGGGGGAGTTTGGGCAAGCGTTTTTGATCGGTGGGCTTTACCTGATTGGTGCGGCGATTTTATACTGCCTGCCGATTCGCAAAAGTGGTGCTGACCCTCAGATTGTGCAAGCCCATCCCTGGAGTGACTTTAAAGCAGGGTTGGCTTATCTGAGGCAAGATCGCTTAGTCAGTAGCGCGATGGTGCAGTTGACCATTCTGTATTCCGTTTTTGCGGCATTAACGGTGCTGGCGATCAATCTGGTCGAAGAAATTGGGCTGGCATCGACGCAGTTTGGCTTTTTGCTGGCGGCGGCGGGCATTGGTATGGTGTTTGGCGCGGCAGCGCTGGGGCACTGGGGCGATCGTTTTCACCACAAGCCACTGCCCCTAATCGGCTTTCTCATCATGGCAGCAGGGCTAACGGCATTTACGTTTACCAGTCACCTCTGGCTGGGTTTAGGTCTGAGTGCCATGCTGGGCGTTGGGGCTTCGATGGTGGGGGTTCCCATGCAGACGCTCATTCAGCGACAAACGCCAGAATCGATGCGCGGCAAGGTGTTTGGCTTTCAAAATAATGTGGTGAATATTGCCCTGAGTGTGCCGCTGGCGATCGCGGGTCCACTCACCGATGCCATTGGTCTTCGCATTGTGCTGCTAGGCATGGGCGCGATCGTCAGTCTGGTTGGCATTTGGGCATGGCGGAGCACACGGCGCGTTTTGCAGGATGTGATTTGAACGAGGGCAGAGGGGGAAAGGCAGGAGGCAGAGGGCAGGAGGCGGAAGGCAAGAGAGTTTTTAGTTGTTGGTTGTTGGTTGTTAGAAGGTAAGAGGCAAGAAGGCAGAGGGCAGAAGGCAGGAGGCAGAAGGGAGGAAACAAGGGGTTATGATCATGGGTACATGAGTGCTTTGTGACGGCGATCGCTACCGAATCAATGCCGATGCACTGCTCAAAATTCGTGATTTAGACCCATGGCTAAAGTTTTTGCTTCCATCACCGATGACCTTCAGCGCTTTATTGAGACGCAACACATCTTTTTTGTTGCGACGGCACCCCTTACAGCAGGGCATGTGAATCTGTCGCCCAAAGGGTTGAACAGTTTTCGGATTCTCTCTGCAAACCGGGTTGCCTATTTAGACGTGACGGGCAGTGGTAATGAAACATCCGCTCATCTTCAGGAAAATGGGCGCATCACCTTCATGTTTTGTGCCTTTCAAGAGCCACCGCTGATTTTGCGACTGTATGGCACTGGGCAGACCATTTTGCCTGCTACGACAGAGTGGCATGACCTGTACCCACTGTTTTCGCCCCTGCCTGGAGCGCGTCAGATGATTGTGGCGACGATCGATCGAGTGCAAACCTCTTGTGGCATGGGCGTACCGCTGTATGAACCAGTGGGTCAGCGAGACTCGCTACTCAAGTGGGCAGAAAAGAAAGGCGCAGAGGGCTTGCATGCGTATCAGCAGCAGAAAAATACCAGCAGCATTGATGGTCTGCCAACGCCTTTAGCGAGTAAGTGATAAGTGCTTTAGGGCTGGCAGTATTTGCGATCGCGATCGGAGCCTGGTTCTTGCCAGGAGTAGGCAAAATGGCTGATCGAGCGAATTTGGGGTGCCATCTGCTGAAGTGCCTGCATTTGCACCTCTAGCGGTGGACGGTTGCTCACCGATTGCTGCCAGATACCAGCCAGTACAGGCTTGACCTGTGTGCCACGAGGCGCAAATTGCAGCACTCGTCGGACTTGTGCGGTGATGCAGTTTGCTTTGCCGCAGGTAGCATACGCCATTGGATGCCACTCTACTGAACTGGGAAAGCGATCCCACGGCTGAAGGCGGGAGTCAAACCCGCTCCGACCCACGCTGAGATTGCCATCCGAGAAGAAAACGACTCCCGCTGGAATGCCCCATCGCTTGACGGGTGCAACGGCTGCATTCACGAAATCCAGTACGCCCTGAGTTGCATGGGCTACGGATAGCTGCCAGAGGTCAGACTGCAAGAGAGATACCCGACGACCTAAGGGCAGAGATGTGGTCAGACGTGTTGGGTTTATGCCTTGCCAGAGGGGTTCTCGCTCGTTGGGGTAGAGTACATTCAGATCTTTAAGGTCATCGCCAGAGATAAAGCCCCGTCCTAAAAACCGCCGAATCAGCTCCATACCCCGATAATTCACCGCTCGTTGCAGCAGCGTTTGCTGTGAGGCTTCACCGTATACCCACAAGTCCTGAATTTTGCTGGCAACAGAGGCAGCGCCATAGCCACGGGGATAGCGCACGTAATCGAACAGTACACCGTCGGGTTGACGTTTGGCGACTGCCTGCACCATTTGCAGATAATCTTGCCGCGCTTGCGGACTGTAGGGGTCAATAAATGCTTCGTCCGGGTTGCCAACCCCTAGCTCTACACTCAGTCCGGGGATCGTGTTCGCCGTTAAGCTGGTTTGACCTAACCCATTGCGGGCAAGGGTTTGCTGCTTATCGGCACGACGCACATAGCTAGCACCAAAGTTTAGACCAAACAGCCACGCGTACACTTTGAGGCCGCGATAGTGCCCTTTGCGAATGACATCTGCCAGAAGATCGGTCTTTTCTGCTCTTGTGCCAGCCAGTACCGGAATCCAGGGAGTTGGGTTGTCATTAGCAGGCAGCAGCACCTTGCCGTTGTAGAAAACTTCCACATTGACCTGGTTGTAGCCCCGATCGACAATGCGATCGAGCACCGCTTCTAATGCGCCTGATTTCACGTCGCATGGATAAAGCCTGATCCAGATGGCTTGCGTTTGCGTCCAGGTTTGACGGCGGCAGGCACGCAATCCTGCTGCATGTTGCTTAATCAGGTTGGCATAGCGCTTTTGGGCATCCCGATTGCCTTTAGCCGCCACCTGCCTGAGCATTTCTTTTTGGTTAATCGCTGTCTGAGACTGCTGGCAATAGGGGACGGTCTGGGCATGAAGGTTGCCTGGTATCAAGGACGAACCAACGATGCTCAATACCAGCGCTGCTGTGACCGTTTGCCTGGGTGAACGTTGATTGAGTGAACGCTGATGGGTTTTGCCCTGAGTTGACCGAGCAGGGGAGCAACCTGCATGTACACGATCGCGCGCGCCGAAAAACTGCACAAGCCTCATAGAATCCTGACACCTTTAGACAGATTGGTCTGACAATAATCTGCCCTACAAGACTAATGCAGGATACTTTCTTTGGTGCTTTTTTTTCGATCAGCTTAAACTCAGTCTCATAAACCTGCTCTAAACTACCCTAGCCAGCTTTTCAGACGTTCTGCAATTTGGGGACGACGGAGCTTCCGCATCGCCTTACTTTGAATTTGGCGGACGCGTTCTCGTGAGAGATTGAAGAGCCCCCCCACTTCTTCCAACGTGCAGGGCTTGCTTGACGTTAAGCCATAACGCAGCGAAATGATGTCCTTCTCGCGCTGAGTGAGCACATCGCCCAGCACATCCCAGATTTCTTGCCGCAGCATAGTTTCGCTCATTTGAGCTTCGGGAGATTGGGTATCGCCATCTTCCAGTAAATCCATCAACTCGGTGTCTTCGCCTTTACCCACGCGATGGTTAAGCGACAGTGACTTTCGGCGTACCTGCTGGAGATTGCGGAGTTGCTCGGGGGTGACTTCTAACGCGGCTGCCAGCTCCGTTTCGGTCGGGTTGCGGTGCAACTCCTTGCGTAAATCGCGGTGAGCTTTCTTTAGCTTGTTCAGCTTTTCGACAATGTGAATTGGCAACCGAATGGTGCGGGCATCGTTGGCGATCGTGCGCGTAATGCCCTGCCGAATCCACCAGTAGGCGTAGGTCGAAAACTTGTAGCCCTTGTCGGGGTCAAATTTCTCAGTGGCGCGGTTTAAGCCTAAAGCACCTTCTTGAATGAGATCTAAAAAGGGCACGCCCCGGTTGAGATAGCGCTTGGCGATCGACACCACAAGCCGCAGGTTCGATCGAATCATCTTACGTTTTGCCACCCGGCTGCGATAGAGACGATGCTCTAACTGGCGCTCGGTCAACCCCACTGCTGTCGCCAGTTCCTCTCGACTAGGAAGCCGTCCCAGTTCTTCAATGAGCCGGGTTTGCACTCCATCTATATCAACCAGATACCGAATGCGTCGTGCCAGTTCGACTTCTTCGTTTGGCTTCAGCAACGGATAGCGCGCCATTTCTTTAAAAAACGCACCCACGGCATCGTCTGTGCTGGTTTTACTGTAACCAGACGGGCGAGCGCTGGCGATTTGATCCACATCCTCATCGGCACTGATCGCTTCATCTTCAGCATGAACAGCATCACCTGCATTCATCACGTCATCACCCGCGACCTCGCCCTGGAAAAGTTCAGCTTCAACCGCATCAATGTCATCAAAATTTGGTTCGACTGCAAGATCTTCATCGCTCAAGCCAGCAGGCAAATCGCCATCTGCTACCAATTGAAGGGATTCGAGTGAGTCAAGATGATTCGCAGGCGGAGGCGTAACATCAGGCTGTAACGTTTCTATCACTTGGGTTGGTGCTAAATTTTGGGACATATGAATCATTTGAGTGTGAAGGGGCTGAAAGCTCAAACGTGATGTTATATACAGTTGCCTGGTCACTGTCTCAACACAGGGTTGCTTAAACACAGGCTTTTCTAGATGAGCAATGCTCAGACTGAGTAAATTTGCTCATTTTAACCATCTTTGATTTGCTGATCTTAACGGTTTGACTATCAATTTGGGGTAGGGTATCTGACATCCTCTGGCATTAACTCACTCAAGCTACGACACTATGGGATAATTGCATTCTGTTAAGCTACTTGAAGTACATTTTTAGGTTGTTCGATCAACTACAAAACGTCTTATTGGAATAGCAATCTGCGGAAATGCAGCCGCACCAAAGTCAGAAGTGCATTGCCTGAAAACGCGTTCGTTGATGAACTAAACCTGAATGAATACGATCGCTACAACGCCTTCAAAGATACAGTTTTGACTGATAAATAACCATTTTTCTCACCGCTGCTTCCTCCATCATTGACGTATTGACCAGCCACAAGCTTGCTTGCAAGGTTGTGAGTGATGATTGATAGATGAACATCAGGCAGGAAGATTGCTCGTTCTCTTGCTGCTAATGGCTCAATGAGGTTGGTGCGACTGCCCGATACGGTGAAAGACTGGGCAGAATCCAGAAGTCAGTAGGCAAAATAGCCTTCGTCACCTGACTTCTCACGTCCCCCAATTCACTCCTGAGACTTCAGATCTGTGGCTATACATCAAGCGTGATGGCTACCTCTAAAAGCCTCCCATAACAACTGGGGTAATCCTCTCTATCGGTAGGGTGAAAAGCCCTCTGCCACAAGCTAGAGTGTGGGGAATGAATCACGGTCAGCGATCACGGGTCAGGCGGTCGTAGCGTAAAATCATGGCAACTTGAAACTGCGAGAAGACTGCGACCTGAAAGCCAAAGGCTGAAGGCTGACCCCGCATACCGTGCATCCATCAAGTAGGATGGCGATCTGTTCACCCAGCGAACTGCTTTCTCGTATGTCTGTTTTGGCTGAGCCTGACACCCCCTATCAAATCAACACGCCCACCACCTGGGTCGAAGTCCTGGTCGATTGTCCGGGGGCGCAAGGGCTTTTTACCTATCGGTTGCCGCCCCACCTGGAGGCTCAGCCTGGAGATATTCTGAGCGTGCCGTTTGGGATGCAGCAGGTAGGAGCGATCGCCATTCGCCGCCTGGATCGCCCTCCCATTGGGCTAGAACCCTCCCAAATGCGGGATGTAGACGATCGGGTGCAGTCAGGCTTTTTCTCCGCCACCTACTGGCAGATGTTAAATCGCGTGGCAGGCTATTACTGCACGTCGCTCATGCAGGTAGTGCGAGTTGCTTTACCACCGGGTCTACTGGCACGATCGCAACGCCGTGTGCGGCTTTTAGACAAAACCGATTACGACAAAGAGGCAACGGGACACGTAACTGATTTTTCTTCACCCCATACCCCACACCCCACACCCCACACCCTCCTCTCTCCCACCGCCCAACAAATCCTCACCCTCCTTCGCGCCAGCAAAACCGGAGACTATAGCTGGCAGTTCTTGCAGCGGCAGAGTCCAGGTGCGCGTCGAGGCTTGCAAGAACTCGTGCAACAGGGCGTGGTAGAGCAATATCTGGAAACGCCTACCCCCGTGCGCCCGAAACAAAAGCTGGCAGTTACCCTTGTGTCCTCACCGTCCCCGGCTGACCTGACACCGAGACAGCAAGAAATTCTCTCCGTGCTGCGGCGACAGGGGGGCGAAGTGTGGGTGACCGAGCTATTGCAACTGTGCCAGACCAGTTCAACCACCTTGAAAGGCTTGGCGCAGAAGGGTCAGGTGGTGATGCAGCCGCGTGAGGTGCTCCGGCGGGAGGGCGGCTTGGCGATCGCAGCCGACGAGACAAAACGGCTCACGCCCGATCAGTCCGTTGCACTGGACACCATTCAGGCGCTCTCTGGCTTTGCTCAGGTCTTGCTACATGGGGTGACAGGCTCCGGCAAAACCGAAGTCTATTTGCAGGCGATCGCGCCCATCCTTCAGCAAGGGCGCTCGGCGCTCGTGCTGGTACCTGAAATTGGGCTGACCCCGCAGTTGACCGATCGCTTCCGTGCCCGCTTCGGCAACCGCGTTTGCGTGTATCACAGCGCCTTATCCGATGGCGAACGGTATGACACCTGGCGGCAAATGCTCAACGGTGAAGCTCAGGTTGTGATTGGCACTCGCTCTGCCGTCTTTGCCCCATTGCCCCATCTCGGACTCATTGTGCTGGACGAAGAACACGATGCCAGCTTTAAGCAAGACCAGCCTGCTCCTTGCTATCACGCCCGGACGGTTGCAAGCTGGCGAGCCGAGTTAGAGAACTGTCCACTGCTGCTAGGATCGGCAACGCCGTCGCTGGAGAGTTGGGTGGCGTGTGGGGGTGGGGAGATAGAAGGCAGGGGGCAGGGGGCAGAGGGCAGGAGGCAGGAGGTAGGAGGCAGAGGGCAGGAGGCAGGAGGCAGAAGGCAGGAAGATCAACAACTAACAACTAACAACCCTAGCGTAGCCATGCCAGAGGCTTTACAACTAACAACTTCCCCAACTCAAAACTCAAAACTCAAAACTCTCCCCCTCTCCCCTCTCTCCTCTCCCCTTACTCCTCACCTCTACCTCTCCCTTCCCACGCGGATCTACGATCGCCCGTTGCCGCCGATCGAGGTGGTGGATATGCGGCAGGAATTGCATGGCGGCAATCATTCCATCTTTAGTCGATCGCTGCGATCGGCGTTGCTGGATTTGAAAGAACACCACCAGCAGGGCATTTTGTTTATTCACCGTCGGGGACACAGCACCTTTGTCTCCTGTCGAAGCTGTGGCTATGTGGTGACGTGTCCCAACTGCGATGTGTCGCTGGCGTATCATCACGTCCATAGCGAAGCGACTCCGCTGTTGCGCTGCCACTATTGCAACCATACACAGCTTTTACCCAAAGACTGCCCGACGTGTCGTTCGACCTACTTTAAGTATTTTGGTAGCGGCACGCAGCGCATTGCTCAGGCGATCGCCCACGAGTTCCCAGACTTCCGGCTGATTCGGTTTGACAGCGATACGACGCGAACAAAGGGGGCACATCGGGCGCTCCTCACTCAGTTTGCAGACGGGGAAGCAGATTTGCTGGTGGGCACCCAAATGTTGGCAAAAGGCATTGATTTGCCTCAGGTGACGCTCGTAGGCATTGTCTCGGCGGATGGGCTGCTGCACATGGCAGATTACCGCGCGAATGAACGGGCGTTTCAGACTCTGACGCAGGTGGCAGGACGCTGCGGGCGTGGAGAAGAGCCGGGTCGGGTGATTCTGCAAACCTACTCACCCGAACATCCGGTGATTCAGGCGGTGCAGCACCATGCCTACGAGCGGTTTGTTACGGACGAGTTGCAGCATCGATCGCAGCTTCACTATCCTCCCTACAGCCGTCTGGTCTTGCTTCGATTTAGCAGCACCAGCCCGATCGCCGTGCAACAAGCCGCTGAACGGATCGCACTGGCACTGGCTTACCTGGAAGAACAGGGTGTTGAGCGCTTAGGTCCTGCCCCCGCGACGATTTTGCGCGTTGCCCGCCGCTACCACTGGCAGCTATTGCTCAAATTGCCGTTGGCGGATTCGGTGCCGCTACCAGACCTTGCAACGCTGCGATCGTGGTGTACTAGCAACGTCAGCTTAACAATTGATGTTGATCCGCTGACGATGCTCTAGCAAAGACAGAAAATGGGAAGCATAGACCGTGGACGCGAGCCCACCGTCAATCGTGCTCTGAGTCATCGGCGATCGCCAGACAGTTTTTGGGTGCCCACCCTTACGGTTTACAGGCAGTTCGCAATGCCTCCATGCCGTACCGTCAAAACCATGCTCAAACCATTACTTACCCAATGCATTCCTTGAGGAACCCCTCTATGCCGCTCCAGCCAACCAAACTCTCTGCCCTGCTCGCACTACTGGTTAGTATTGCCATTCCTGCTGGTATGCCAACGGCTCAAGCAGTGAGTGTGCAACAAACCGCGAGGGTGCAACAAGCCGCAGAAAGTAGCCGTCTGGCTGCACGCCCAGCCACACAAGCGCAAACCGACAATGTGGGTGCCTTGCTAAAACAGGGCAACGCGCTGCTGGATGACAACAAGCCGGAACAGGCTCTAGATGTGTTCAAGCAAGCGTTAGCCATTGATGCCAATAATGTCGAAGCGCTAATTGGGCAAGGGACGGCTTTTTATTATCTGGAGCAATATAAAGCCGCGATCGCAGCCTACAAGCAAGCTACAACCCTAGACCCACGATCAGTCGCGGGTTGGGTCGGGTTGGGTAACGCCCTGGATGATTCTAAGCAACCAGAACCCGCTCTGAAGGCTTATGACAAAGCGCTGGCGATCGACGCTAACGATGCCAACGTCTGGTACAACCGGGGAGTCACGCTCGGACGGCTACAGCGCTATCAAGAAGAGGTGGCTGCTTACGATAAAGCCGTGCGCCTGCGGCCCACTTACGGCAGCGCCTGGTACAACCGGGGCATTGTGTTGAGCAAGCTAGAGCGATCCACCGAAGCGCTGGCATCTTACGAGCAAGCCGTGAAGCTTGAACCCAGTCGCACCAATGCCTGGATCAATCGCGGCAATGTGCTCTTTGACCTGAAGCGGTACCCAGAAGCCATCAAGTCCTACGATCGCGCCATTACGGTTGAGCCAAACAGCGAGGATGCCTGGTTCAACCGTGGGGTCGCCCTGGCAAACCTGAAGCGCTACCAGGAAGCGATCGCCGCCTTCAACACAACGCTCAAAATCAACCCCAACAATGCCGAGGCACGCAAGAATCGAGACAACCTGCTGAAGCGGGTAGAACAGATCAATCAAGAAGCCGTTTGATCGACTGTTGCATCACTCGGTTTCCAGCATGGGCTAACACCTGTACCTGATTGACTGACAAACGTGGGAGGGAAGGGACGCTCAGCCCTTAGTAATCGGGCGTTTTCGGTTTACTGTAACAGTTACCACACTCTACAGATAAACGATGCGAACCTCCCGTATCTATGATCAAAGGCAAATTCTATTGCGTCAATCAACTCCCTGGGCAGACCAACGCCATTTACAGACGATGCTTTGGATGGTGATCGGACTGCTTTGCAGTGAGTGCATCAACTTGAGCAAATGGCGAGTCTATGTCAAAAGTCGAGCCAAGTTTGCTCAAAGCTATCAACGACGCTTTAGCCGTTGGCTGCACAATCCTCGCATCAATGTCCAAAGGCTCTACAGCAGCTTAATCGCCCAAGCCCTAGGGATTTGGGGAGAGGTGTCCATCAACGTGATTGAAGACACTGCGATGCTGTGGGATGAGTACTGCCTGGTGCGGGTGTCAGTGCAGTATCGGGGACGAGCGATTCCGTTGGTCTGGCGGGTGCTGCGGCACAACAGCAGTAGCATCAAGTTTGAGGTCTACCAATCGATGCTGAAGCGAGCCGCACGGCTCCTGCCTGCGGGAACTTCAGCGTGTTTTCTGGCAGACCGAGGCTTTGCAGATACTGACCTGATGCGCTACCTGCGGGATGCATTAGGCTGGCATTTTCGGATTCGGGTCAAAAGCAACAGTTGGATTCACCGTCCTAGCAAAGGCTGGATGCAACTCAACCAGTATCACCTGGAGTTGGGGGAGGCGGTGCTGCTGCAAGGGGTGGGGTTGACCAAAACTCAGAGGTTGGACGGCGTGAACCTGGCGTTAGCGCGGGATGCACAGAGCCGTCAGGTGTGGATGGTGGTTTCTGATGAACCCACAACCCTACAAACGTTTCGCCAATACGCTGAGCGGTTTCAGGTTGAGGAAGCATTGCTAGACGAGAAATCCAACGGGTTCCAACTGGAGCGTTCTGAAATTCGTTCGGTTCCTGCCCTCTCGCGATTGTGCCTGGTGATGGCGGTCGCCACACTCCTGCTGACGATACAAGGACAGCAAGTCGTAGCCACGGGCAAGCGGCGGTGGGTAGACCCGCACTGGCAACGTAGTAACAGCTACTTCAGGATTGGCTGGAATTGGCTCAAGGGTGTGCTGTATCAGGGTTGGCGATTGTTTGTGACGATCGCCCTCAGTGGAAAGGCAGATCCACAACCTGCCGCGGCATCGAAAAAGCAGGAGAAGAAACGCTTGAAACGGGAGTTTACAGTCACTTCCTACTGCTTTGTTCAATGAGTTTTGTCAGTCAACCAGGGGTGTCGGTAGATCTAAGCTTGCTGTCAGTAGCGAGAAGCTATTGGGTGTCCCCATGACCGATCGCAACTGGAATACCGTTTGCAAACTCAAAGAAATGGCAACACTCATTGCTTCGCTATTTAATACCAATTCTCTTTAAAGATGCACAAAAAGTAGGTTGGGTAGAACAGCGTGAAACCCAACAAGCAATTGACTTTGTTAGGTTTCGTTCTCTAAGCGATCGGTCACACTAACTAAGCTTGTTGACAACTTTAAGCAGAAATTGGATGGTGGGGTTGAGAAAGGCGTTGCGGTAGTAAGTATCGGCTGCTTTCTTGATGGCTTCTGCCTGGGTGGGGTAGGGATGAATGACCCCGGCGATGGCGTTGAGTCCCTGCTTGGTCACCATTGCCAGGGTGATTTCGCTGATCATTTCTCCTGCGTGTTTCGCCACGATCGTCGCTCCCAGAATTTTGTCTGACCCCTGTTTTACCAAGGCTTTGAGCAAGCCTTCGGGTTCGCCATCGGTCAGGGCGCGATCGACATCCGAGAAGGGAATGACGATCGTCTGCGTTTTGATGCCCTTCGCGTGCGCTTCGGTTTCATACAGTCCCACATGGGCAATTTCGGGATCGGTGTAGGTCACCCAGGGCATGACCAGGCTACTGAGCTTGCTGCGTCCAATGCCAAAAGGAGCGAACAACGCATTTTTGATGACCAGACGGGCGGCAGCATCGGCGGCATGGGTAAATTTCCACTGCATACAGATGTCGCCTGCGGCGTAGATACGAGGGTTCGTGGTTTGCAGGTAATCATTCACCTCCACGCCCTTCTTGGCATCGTATTTGACCCCAACAGCTTCTAAATTGAGTCCTTCCACGTTGGGCGATCGTCCCACGCCAATCAGAATTTCATCGACCATGATCGTTCTCGTTTCGCCGTGCTGCTGGTAGTGGATGACGTTTCCCGCCTCAGTCTTTTCGACTCGCTCAATCGTGCAATTCAGCAGGAGTTTCAACCCTTCCTGCAAAAAGCGCTGTTGGACGATTTCAGCCGCATCGCCATCTTCCCGATCGAGCAGATGACCGTTTTTATGCAATAACGTGACTTCACTGCCCAACCGCTGGAATGCCTGTGCCAGTTCGCACCCAATGGGACCACCGCCAATGACGGCTAAGCGAGAGGGACGATCGATCAGCGAAAAAACGGTTTCGTTCGTGAGAAAGCCTGCGTCTGCCAGTCCAGAAACTTTGGGATGGGTGGCGCGGGCACCTGTAGCAATGACGGCTTTTTTGAAGCGCAAGGCGCGATCGTCCACGGCGATCGTCTGCTTATCCACAAACCGAGCGCTCCCTAAAAAAACATCAATGCCCTGAGCGCTAAAGGTTTGCGCCGAATCATGATGGCTAATCTCGGCTCGCACTCGCCGCATTCGTTGCATCACCGCCGCAAAGTCCACGTTTACCGTCTCCGGCGGCTGAATGCCAAAGGGTGCTGATTCTCGCATCATTGCCGCAACCCGCGAAGACTGAATGACCGTTTTAGACGGCACACAGCCCAGATTGAGGCAATCGCCCCCCATCAAGTCTTTCTCAATCAAGGCAATCTTTAAGCCCAGCTTTAAACCTGCCGCTCCAGCCGCTACCACCAGCCCTGCCGTGCCAGCCCCAATGACGACCAGATCGTATAGCGGTGCAGGTTCGGGATTCACCCAGTCGATCGGATGTACCTGAGCCACCAACGCCTGGTTGTAATCATCCAGCGGTTGCACGAAGGGTTCGTTCAGAATGGAGTGGGGCATGGAGAGGAAAGTTATGAGTTTTGAGTTGAACCAGTTGTTGGTTATTAGTTGTTAGTTGTTAGATGAAGAGGTGAGTAGGGAGTAGGGAGTGAGAAGCGTATTGAGTTCTGTCTCCTGACTCCTGACTCCCTCTAAAAACTAACAACCAAAAACTAACAACTCCCCCGTCTTATCGAATATCTTCATAAAACCGCTTGAGTGTGGCAGCAGATGCGCCCATGCCCCAGAGAAAGCCGATATACAGGTAAATGGCGGTGGCTTTGAGTGTCCCCCATTTGGCGACGCGCCGATCAGAGGATTGAACGACTCGATTCACCTGGCGAATACGTCCGTAGGGTAGCAGTTTCAGGCACAGGTCTGCCTCTTCCATAATGGGGAGTGCGGGATCAAAGCCACCACACGCCCAAAAATCACCGCGACGACAAAACATGACCTGATCGCCAAATAGCAGCCGTAATCCCTTGAAGAGAAAGAGATAGGGACGAAACAGCAGGGGTGCATAGTAGGTTTTCAGATAGTTGTGTAATGACATGCTCCAGCGCGTGGTTTCGGTGTCCGTCATGAGCGAAATGAAGCCACCGCAGGCGATCGCGGGATTTCCAAGAGTCCTTGTCATGACCGCGATCACGTCATCGGGCAACAAGGTATCGGCATGGAGAAAGCAGAGAATGTCTCCTGTAGCCGCCTCCGCACCCTGGTTCATTTGAATCGATCGCCCTGCCTGTTCGGAGTGAATGACGGTTACAGAGGTCGTTTGAGCGATCGCCACTGTTCCATCTTGACTGCCACCATCCACCACCAAAATTTCCCACGCAGGCGGGTCAAGCACGCTCAAGCAGCGGAGAGTTCGTCCTAACGTCGCCGCTTCATTTAAAGTTGGAATGATGATAGAAACGCGGGGCACAGAAGACACAAGTTAACCAAAAGGAAGCGGCGATGCCATAAATATGTAAAACCTGTAGTAGAACCATGCTTCTGGTAGGGATAAAACTACTGTACTTCCTATAATCAGCCACCAACGTGAACGTGGTGGGGCGAAAAAGGCAAAGGCACTCACAAAAAGGGATTTAAATAGCCCAACAACCCCGCCTATTGATAAGACAAGTACTACCGTCTCAACTGAAGAATCAACCTGTGACAAAGAGAAGTTAGCTTTCACTACCCAGAAGACTAAAAAATGAATCATTGCCGAGCTGAATATACAGCAGATCAAGGAGGCTAAAAAGACCCTTAAACCGATCAGGTTTGAGCACATAGAATCTCTATTTCTAAAAAGCTGTACACACTTTAGAAGGTAAGCTATGGATTCCAGACCTCCAATTTCTTTGAGGAATCGAAGGTCTAAAGGCTGGTTTCTGCTCAGTCATTGCACAGCGTTTGGCAATCACCTTCTTACCTTCTGCCCTCTGCCCTCTGCCTCCTGCCTTCCCTAAACGATAGCCCCACTACACGAACTTCCTGCACCCGCTGTACAGCCAAAGCAATGGTGTCCGGTGACAATTTCACGTTGAGCCAACATCTCTGGATTGAAATCGCGGATGTGTGGATGTTGTCCATTGGGTTGCTGTGCTTCCAGATCCAGCATTTGATTGAAATCGCAGTCGAAGAGGCGACCATCCCAGGCAATGGAGAGTGTATTGCGGCACATCAAGCCCGCGATCGTACCGGGGTTAAAGGCATTCACGAGCCGTTCCATGTAGGCTTGCAGGTTGCCTGAGGTTTCTAACCATTCCAGGTAGCGCGAGATCGGCATGTTGTTGAGGGCAATGAGGCGATCGAAGGTAATCCCATAGTTCTCCTGCAAGCCGTTCTTCCATTCTTTTTCAATGCAGGGGTTATATTTCGCAAGACAGGTGCCGACGGGATTTGTGACCAAAACTAATGGGCGCTGGGGATCGCCCTTGCCATAGCCTGCTGTATTCAACCGTTGTAAGGCTGTAATGGATTTCTCAAAGGTGCCGTTGCCGCGTTGAGTGTCGGTGTTTTCTTGCTGGTAGTGGGGTAGCGAACAGACAATCTCAACGCCGCGTGCTGCCAACCATTCAGGCAAATCCTGCATACGTGGGAGCAAGAGAACCGTTAGATTGCAGCGATCGATCACATGCTTCCCACGCGCCACACACTGATCCACCAGATAGCGAAAATGGGGATTCATTTCTGGTGCGCCGCCTGTGATATCCACCGTATGCGCGTCGGTTTGATCTAACGCGTGCAGGCAGGCATCGATCGTGGCGCGATCCATATTTTCTGCCGTGCGTGTGGGACCCGCATCCACATGGCAATGGCTGCACGTCATGTTGCACAGCTTGCCGAGATTGATTTGAAAAATCTCCAGTTTGGTGGGCTGTAATGGTTGCCATTGACGTGCCGCCAGCGTTTCAGCAAAGTTGCCGTGCTGCGGTGTGTGGGACAAATCTACGGCGGCTAGATCGGCAAGCTGCTGGTGTGGGTCAGCCAGCCGCGATCGACCGTATAACACAGTTGTTTTAGACGTTGCAGGTATCTGACCCTGATCAAGCGAACTCTCACTCTTCAATGCTGAGGCTTGCATCGTTTCGGACATGAACAAATCCTTTGCCGTTTGCCTGTAGTCTCCAGTTAAAGCTTAGCGCTGTGGTTTTGTTCTGCCTATCCCAGTCCTAAAAAGTGCGTCGATTCAGGGCAGCACGATCGTGTTGGAGGTAATCTCAAAACGGCTTGAGGGTTGGGAAGGTTTGCACAATATGAGCCAGAAAAGTAGCAGCGATAGTGGATCTGATGCAGAAACTTGCAAAGGAGCAGGACTGCTCGCTCGTAAGGGTGATGCTAGGGGCTGTCATCAATTACTACTACACATTGCTTGCAGCAAGGATTCCAGCCCCTAGCCTGGTGTGTTGAGACGGGCGTGACACTGCTAATATTGCAAGGTTTCGGCGCTAATTGATGACACGCCCTAAGGATCGTGGATTAATGAACCTGAACCACTTTCCGTCTGTAGGGGCGTTATACCAATTCTCTAAATTCCGTTTACACATCCTCGTAGGGGCTTACGGCCGTAAGCCCCTACCGACGATCATCTGTAGTGCCATCTTTTGAAACTGGTATTACATGTAACGTCCCTACAGAAAGAATTACACCTGATTAAATTCGCGTTCCTAAGATTTGCTCGAAGGCGATCGCAAGTTGGGTTTGAAACCGTTGGCGATGCTTGAGTTTCCACACAGGCTGCACAATGTCGAGTGTGATGCCCGAGCCTTTGCGGCTATTGACAATTGAAACGGCTCGTAACGTCATTAACTGCAACTCTTTCTGCACCATGAGTTCAGGGATCGCTGCCGCACCAACGCCACTCTCGACAACGGCTTTCACCATTTCACTGCTGCTTAAGACTAAAACCACGTCCAACTCAGTCGGTTCAACGCCCCATCGCTGGATCGCCTGCTCAAACATTTGCTGCGAACCAGATCCCGATTCGCGCATGACCCAAGGCGTTTCAACCAGTTCTTTAACGGTGACACTGGTACGTTCAAACCAGGGATGAGAAGTGCCGACCACAATTTGTAGGCGATCGCTGCCCACAACCTCTTGTTCCAACACCACTTGGAGGTCGGGATCGACATCGCCCGTCACCAACCCCAAATCAAACAACCCACTGGCAGTGCCCTCACAAATCTCTTTGGCATTTGCCAGCGTACAGTTTACCGTAATGCCGGGGTAGCTGCGTTTGAAGTGACTGATTTTTTCGGGTAGCCAATAGTTGCCGATCGTCAAACTCGACCCTAGCTTGAGTTCACCCCGCTGCAAATTGTTGAGTTCTCGTAAGCCGCGCTCGGTCAGCAAAACCTGATCCAGTACCTTCTGTGCCTCCACCTGGAGTAGTCTTCCCGCTTCGGTGATTTCAATGCGGCGACCAATCCGATGAAAGAGTTTGACGCAATATTCTGCTTCTAAATTTTGAATCGCGGCGCTCACCGCAGGCTGGGTAATGTACAGGGCTTCTGCCGCACGGGTGAAGTGCAAGTGGGTTGCCACAGACAAGAAAATACGCAACTGTTCGAGGGTCATTCCTGCCGTCCAAGGCTCCTCCACCATTGCCTCTTTATTTAATCATCTTTGGTTATCGTTTTTGGAACCAGGAATGATTGATGCTATGAGTAGATGACCAAAATTGGAGGTCAGCCTCACCTTCGCCTTTACTAAGACGGTTTACAGGACACATCTAAATGCCAGCACCGTCTAGAAATTCTTCGATCACTTTATCTCGGATGCGGCAACTGCGAGAGACGGCATCAGCCACTGCTTGAGTTTCAGAGCAATCCGCCTGAGGATCGCTGCCGTTCAGCCCTGATGTTTTTGGTGCTACTGAGACCAGCAACAAAGAGTCATTGAGCGACTGCTTGGTTTGTAAAAGCTGCAACTGTTGCTCTAACGACTCAATGCGATCGACCAGGGCACGAATCACCTGTGCTTCTGAGTCAGGCAATCGTCCATGCTCCAGCGGATCAGATCGTTCGCCCGATCGATGCACAATGCGACCGGGTACGCCAACTACCGTACAATCGGGCGGCACTGCACGTAGCACAACCGACCCGGCACCAATGCGGACGCGATCGCCAATCTCAATATTGCCTAAGACTTTGGCACCAGCGCCCACTACTACGTCTTCACCCAAAGTGGGGTGGCGTTTGCCTGTCTCCTTCCCTGTTCCACCCAGCGTCACGCCCTGATAGATCAGCGCATAGTTGCCGACGATCGCCGTTTCACCGATGACCACCCCCATGCCGTGGTCGATAAAAACCCCCTGTCCAACTTGTGCTCCAGGGTGGATTTCAATGCCGGTTAAAAAGCGCGCTAACTGTGAGATAAGGCGAGGGAGGAACGGCAGACCCAGCCGATAGAGCTGGTGGGAAAAGCGATGAAATACAAGCGCCTGCAACCCTGGATAGCAAAATAAAACCTCCAACCAGTTGCGGGCAGCCGGGTCACGCTCAAAAATAATCCGAAAATCGGCTATGAGGGTAGTTAGCACAGGAGACAAACCCTTCCCAATACAAATCCCATTTATTTTAACGTTTGAGTGTGGTACGTGGGCGTGCGACGTAAACTGACTGTAGTGCAAAGGGCAGGCGCGATCGCTCAAGAAGCAGTGAGTAAACCATCTCTGCCCAAAAAAACCGCATTCTTGAGCAAGCTAACGCTAAGCTGATAAAAAGTTTCAGCCTTTTCTCTACCCCTATCGTTTTGATCAATCTGAATGAGTAGCCATCGTGAGTCTGCCACTAAAGGTACCATCCTAGTTGTTGATGACATGCCAGACAATGTGCGCGTTTTGTCAGCTCTACTCACTCAGCAGGGGTATACAGTGCGCAAACTACTTAATGGCAAAGCGGCGCTAACATCCGTCCAGTCCTCACCTCCTGACTTGATTTTGCTCGACATTCACATGCCGGATATGAATGGCTATGAGGTGTGCCAGCAGCTAAAGGCTATGCCACATGGACGTGAGATTCCCATCATTTTTTTAAGCGCGCTGAATGGCGTTTCTGATAAGGTCAAAGCGTTTCAGTCCGGTGGCGTAGACTACGTTACCAAACCGTTCCAGGTCGAAGAGGTGCTCGCTCGCGTTGAGCATCAATTGGCTATTCAGACGTGCCAACGGCAGCTTTACCAGCATAGTCTTGACCTGGAAGCTCAGGTGGCAACGCGCACGGCTCAATTGCAACTGGCGTTTGATTTTGAAGCGACCCTTAAGCGGATTACCGATCGCGTCCGCGATAGCCTGGACGAAACCCAAATTTTGCAAGTCGCCATGCAGGAGCTTGCGATCGCGATCGATGTGAGGAGTTGCAACGCCGCTTTATACGATCTGGAGCAGCATTCGGCCACCGTTCAGTATGAATATGCCGCCTCGCTCACACCGATTCAGGGGCGAGTGCTCAACATGAACAACTTTACCGAGGGCTATCATCAACTCTTGCGTGGGCAATACTTCCAGTTTTGCTCGCTTCTGCCAAACTCGCATCGGGGACGAGTCGTCATGCTGGCTTGCCCCATTGTGGATGATCAGCGCGTTCTGGGTGATCTGTGGCTGGTCAATCCCAGTGACTATGCGTTTACCGAACAAGATATCCGCCTGGTGCAACAGGTTGCCAATCAGTGTGCGATCGCGCTTCGGCAGGCGCGTCTTTATCAAACCCTGCAAACTCAAGTAACGGAGCTAGAGCAGCTAAACCGCCTGAAAGACGACTTTCTCAGCACGGTGTCTCACGAATTGCGCACCCCAATGGCAAATATCAAAATGGCACTGCACATGCTCGACATTAGCCTAAGAGCGATGAATCCATCACCTTTAAACGCAGCGACCTTACCAGAAGCCCAGCCGCCGGAGCCAGCAGAGGCAAAACCCAAACTGCGATCGAGCACGGTCGATCGTTACTTGAAAATCTTGCAAGACGAGTGCCAGCGCGAAATCGACTTGATTACCGATTTGCTCGACTTAACTCGCTTGGATGGCGACATGGAGCCGTTGCTTTTGACCGCGCTTGAACTGGAACCCTGGGTGCAAAACTTGACTAAACCCTTTGTCGATCGCGCCTATAGCCACCAGCAACAGTTGAAACTCAACATCGCTCCCGACTTGCCCCCGCTTTTCACAGACCAGTCCTATCTAGAGCGAATTTTGGTCGAACTGCTCAATAATGCGTGCAAGTACACACCTGTTGGCGAGTGGATTGTCATCACGGCAATGGTGGTGGCGGTAGAAGAGGCTGGGGTGCAACCTGTTGACTGCTTCCACATCAGCGTTACCAACACCGGCGTTGAAATTCCTCCAGGTGAACAGACGCGCATTTTCGATAAGTTTTATCGCATCCCCAAGCACGATCCGTGGCAGCAAGGCGGCACCGGGCTAGGGCTGGCGCTGGTAAAAAAGCTCACAGAACGTCTTGGAGCCTGCCTCACCGTTGCCAGCACTGAAGGAAAAACGACCTTCACAATACAAATCCCACTCAGTGGTAGCACTCTCACCGAGACCCAGAGCGCCGATCGGCATCCCAAACCCATTACACTGAATTGAAGGTGATTGAACCCTGGGATGAAAGCATCTGAACCATCCTCACTTCGCACCCTTCCAACTGACCCTTTCAAAAAGAGAGGGAAGCAGCATGTGTTACGGCTGTGCTGGACGTTCCTTCTGTTTGAGAAACATGTGTTTGAGAAACAGAAGAAAAAGACCCTGGATATATCCTCAAGCAGTCAGCTCGCTGTATAAATCAAAGCGCACGTCTGGTTCGATCATGGAGTGCGTCTCGAAACGATCAGGAATTTGTTAGAGCAGCCTAAACGTATGGTTATTGCAAAGCGTTTGCTTGCCATCAGCCTCTTATTGATTTATCTCGCAGCTTGCTTCTTTCTTTTTGCTGATTCTTTCCCGCCCTTATGGGGAGTGCTTTTTGTCACACTTCATATGCTCTATAGCTGGTGCATTATTTGGGGGTACGCCCATCTGAAAGTGCAGAACGGTAGTCTGGTTAACCTCCTAATTCCCGTGCTTTTGACCACATCGACACTTGGCATCGCTATCTGGCTTGTCTTTCGACCCGAAGCTACGTTAAGAAAACGCTTGCAGCGCTAGAACGAGGTGTAAAGGTGTAATACTGCGGCGTAGCTTTAAGCTTTTGCTTCCAAGCCTCCATGCCTTTGCTGATAGCGATCGTGGCACTCATGCTAACCATGTTCAGCGCTAGAGAAGGCGATCGCCCGGTTTACTCCGCCGTCACATAGGCTGCTGTGATGCCGCCATCGACCAGAAACGTCGAACCATTCACAAACGACGACTCATCACTTGCCAGAAACAGTGCTGCATTGGCAATCTCCTTTGCCTGCGCCAGTCTGCCTGGTGGGATATGCACTAACCGACGTTGACGACGCGCCGGATCAGCCATCAATTCCGCCAACAAAGGTGTTTCCACAGGTCCCGGACAGAGTGCATTCACCCGAATGTTTTGACGTGCAAATTCAACAGCAATTTCCCGCGTGAGCGACAGCACTCCGCCTTTACTCGCCGTGTAAGCAGATTGAGAGGTTGCGGCACCCACCATCGCCACAAACGATGCTGTGTTGATAATCGAACCACCGCCAGCCCGTTGCAGCGCTGGAATGCCATACTTGCAGCCCAGAAAAACGCCTTTGAGATTTACGTTCATCGTTAAATCCCAGATGTCTTCTTCCGTCTCTAGAACGGAACCGTCTGCTGGGTGAAAAATTCCGGCATTGTTAAACAGCACATTCAGCTTGCCATAGGCAGTTTCAGCCGCTGCAATCATCGCTTTGGCATCTACCGCTTTTGAGACATCGGCACGGACGAAGGTTGCTTTGCCGTCGATCGCCTCAATCAGCGCCACCGTCTCATTGCCCCCGGTTTCGTTGAGGTCACACACAACAACCTGAGCACCCTCTTTAGCAAATAGCACCGCCGCTTCTCGACCAATGCCACTGCCTGCCCCCGTAATTAAGGCAACTTTATTCTCTAAACGCATACATAATTCCTTACAATCTAAAAAGCGGAGGCAGAAGGCAGAAGGCAGGAGGCAGGAGGCAGGAGGCAGAAGGGGGAGTAGGGAGTGGGGAATAGGGAGTAGGACTAAAGGCTAAAAAGCTGACCGCTCAATCAACTCAAAACTCTGTCATCCTTCATCCCTCATCCCTCATCCTTCATCCTCCTCCCCTCACCTTCTCCCCCGCTGCCTCCACCAATGCCTGAAACAACCGCTGGTGGGCAGGATCTTCGGGGGATAGCTCTGGATGCCACTGAACGGCTAACATCCAGGGATGGTGCTGGTGTTCGAGCGCTTCCACTAAGCCGTCTTCAGCCTGGGCGATCGCAGTCCAACCATCCGGTACAGCCTTCACCGCCTGATGGTGCCATGACACAACCGTAAGCTCGGTTTCGCCGAGAATGCTGGCAAGCCGACTATGAGGCTGTACTTGCACAGGGTGAGTAATTGGACGACGCGGGTGGTCAAGCCGATGGTTGACCGTTTCGCCATACACATCAGGAACGTGGGTAATCAGGCTGGCTCCGCTGGCAACGCTGAGGAGCTGCATCCCGCGACAGATGCCAAGCACAGGAATACGAGCCGCGATCGCTGCTTTTGCCAGCGCCAGTTCAAACGCATCCCGCTCGGCATCGACCAGGTAAACGCTGGGATGATACGCCTCGTTGTAAAGCTGGGGATCAATGTCGCCACCGCCCGAAAAGATAAGACCATCCAGGATGGCTAAAAGCTGCGCTGGTGCAGGTTGATTGGGCGGCAGCAAAACTGGTATGCCACCTGCAAGCTGCACAGCATCAATATACGCTCCCGGAAGATAAAATTCGCCCGCTTCGTTGCGGCTATACGTTGTGATACCAATGACGGGCAGGGGCTGCTCGCTCAATCCCTCGTGGCTCCTAAAACAGATGTCTCGGCATTAAGACTATCACCTCTCGCTGGTGAAAAGTGAGGAACGGGGAGTGAGGGGAGTTGTTAGTTGTTAGTTGTTAGTTGTTAGAAGGAGAGAGGGGTCGGGAGGCAGGAGTTAGGAGGCAGCTTGAGAGTTGTTAGTTGTTGGTTGTTGGTTGTTAGCGCATGAGCGGCTTCTGACTCTTTCTAAAAACTAACAACTAAAAACCTTTCTGGTATGCCCATAGGGCTTTACAACTCTATTGCCTTCATCCCTCATCCCTCATCCCTCTGCCTCCTGCCCACCCACTACGCCAATGAGCGGATTTTCGCCTTATAAGCAGCGCCATCCAGCCCAGCACCATTTTCCGTAGCAGGATTCACAGACTGCTTCAATCGCGCTACCCGATCAGCCGTTGCCGGATGGGTACTCAAGAACGTGGGCATTGAGGACTGCTTCATCAGTTTGCTCATGAAAGCGGGTGCGGCAGATTGGGCATAGCCTGCTTTCCCCAGCATATCGATACCAGCCCGATCGGCTTCATACTCGGCGTTACGGCTATGGGGACGGCTCAGCGCTAAGGTGGTGCCAATGTTGACGATCGTGTTGCTGTTGACCTTTGCAAGCGTTGCCACGCCCTGTAAGGTGGCTTCCTCCTTCAGTTGGTTGACCAGATGCCGCCTTACGATGTGCCCCGTCTCGTGCCCAATAACGCTGGCAAGCTGGGCTTCATTATCGGCGGTCTTCATCAAACCCGTGGTGACATACACAAAGCCGCCCATCGTGGCAAAGGCATTCACGCTCTTGTCTTCCACGATTTGATACGTATAAGGAATTTGCGTCCGTCCGCTCTGAGCCGCTAATCGTTGACCAATCTGGTTGAC
Source organism: Lyngbya sp. HA4199-MV5 (assembly GCA_019359375.1). Classification (GTDB taxonomy): domain Bacteria; phylum Cyanobacteriota; class Cyanobacteriia; order Leptolyngbyales; family Leptolyngbyaceae; genus Stenomitos. Next base: position 23,702 of record JAHHHL010000041.1, on the reverse strand, counting down.
GTATTGATTCAGCTCTGCACCGCGATAGAGCCGAAATTGGCGCGTGATGGTTTGCTCATTCATCTGCTTACCGATCGCGACTTCCTGTTTATCAGAGAGGTTGGCAAGCTGGATCACTTGGATACCGCTGGGGATGACACGGATGATATCGCCCAGGGAGATCGCGCGCACTAGGAGCGGTTGACCGAGCCACACGCTCAGTGCGACAACCAGCGACACGAGCGGATAAACCCAGCGAGGGCGACGAAAAAAGGATTCAGAGAGCTTCAACATGGCTAGATGATGACAATGAGGGAAAATGGAACGACATGGATCGCAAAACGGTTGAGCAACGCTGATCTTGGCTGATCCTGCGGGAAACCGTAGCAGTCAGGACAAATAAACCCACTCCTAACGTAAACGATCGCCGTACCCGCTTGAAAGTGGTTAGAGAGTAGCGCTGACAACGCAATGCCTGCATCGACATGACCTCTACTCCAAACAACGCTCTGGCATTCCTATCAAGATTCCCTGAGACGGACGATCGTGAACTTCATGACCGTCAAACCCAGGTTTTGTTCCGCAAACGAATAGCAGACCGTAGCCCAAAGCGCTAGAGTGAAAGGTATGGGCGACAACACAAGCTATAAAATCGTCAGCGATAACCGTCAGGCTCGCTTTCTATACGAAATTCTGGAAACCTACGAAGCTGGCATCGAACTGATGGGCACGGAGGTCAAATCCATTCGGGCAGGCAAAGTTAACTTGAGAGATGGCTTTGCGCTCATTCGCAATGGCGAAATCTTGCTGATGAATGTGCAAATTTCGCCCCACCAAACCACGAGCCAAACCTTTAATCACGAACCGACGCGTACCCGTAAGCTGCTGCTGCACCGCGAAGAAATCCGCAAGCTCATCGGCAAGGTAGAACAGCAAGGGTTAACGCTGGTGCCGCTTAAAATGTACATGAAGCGCGGCTGGGTCAAAGTCGATCTGGCGCTGGTACGCGGTAAGAAGCTGCACGACAAGCGCGAAACCATCAAAAAACGCGAAGACGAGCGCAGTATGCAACGTGCCCTGAAGAACTTTTAGGAACCCGTTCAGCCTTCATGCCATGCTTCAGCCAGACCTGAAACAGTTACCGACCAGCACTGAATTGCTCGATGCGGAAGATTTTCCAGCGGATAATGAGGAGCAGAATTTTATTCCCAATGTATTCAGCGATCGCCCCAAATTGGGTGACGCTACACATCTTCTTGCGTTTCAGGAGGAGGGCTGTAGTAGCTGGCGATGAGGGCAATCATGAACCACCACAGAGTGTTCACTTGAGGGCGATACCAAACCGTATCCACAAAGCCGTGCCCCAGTAGCCCAAATACCGTGGCGATCGCACCGATGAGCCAGAACCCATCGACATTTCTGACGGCTCGTAGCCGCTGAAGCTGTTGCCAACCCAGATTAAACGTCACCAGCAGCAGCCACAGAAAGCAGGCCAACCCAATAATGCCCGTTTCTACAGCAATTTCCAGGGGGATGGAATAGGCACTCAGCGCACTAAAGCGGGGACGCTGGTAGTACGGATAAATACTATTGAACGCCACATTACCAGGACCAATGCCCAGAATCGGTCGGTCTTTAATCATCTCCAGCACGGCTGTCCAGACGTTAAGGCGGAAGTTGTTGCTGCTGTCATTGCGTCCGCTAAAGATGCTGCTGACCCGATCGCGGAGTGGCTCTACCACCAAAAAGGCTAATACCACGACAGCAGCAATGGTGCTCAAGCCGATCGGCAGAGCCACGGTTCGCCAAAAACGCGGGAGATAAACATTCCACCAGTGAAACAGCAAGAGTGCCAGCACAAAAAGCATGACCGCAAACCCAATCCAGCCGCCTCGACTCCCCGTGTAGTACAGACAGGTTGAGTTGACGACAACCATGGTGATGGAAAGGAGCTTCGGTCCCCACCGTCGCCATGCAAAAATAGCAACCAGACTTAGCGCGATCGCGGGCAACAGATACGCTGCCAACAAGTTCGGATTGCCCAGATAGCTATAAACACGAGGTTCCTTAGCAGACGGAGAGGTGGGGTCAACCCAGGTCGCCAACGCCTCAACCCCCATAATTTTCTGCTGAATGCCATAAAGACTGACCAGCAGCGCCGCATGCAGATAAATGCCAATCATCCAGGCACGGATGCGAGGCAATCGCAATACCCGTGCCATCAGCGCAAACAAGATCAAGTACAGGGTCAGTTTACTCAGCCCCGTAAACGCCGCTCGTTTGACGGGAGATAAGGCTGTGGCAGCGGCAGAAATGCTCCAATACAGCAGCACCATAAAGTGAATGGGCGTTGCCAACGGTGATGGGCGATCGCTCCCCGTGAACCCCTCCCACCACCAGCGGGACGATCGTGGGGATGGCTCAACTGGCACCGCTGGCTCACCATCCACCGCACCATCCGAAACCGTTAACAGCACCCAAAACCCTGCACAGGCAACCAGCAGCACTGCCAGCGAATTCTTATCGTCCGACACGAAGGGGGCGATCGCAAAGACCAGACCCACGAAGATCGCGCCCAGCAAATCGTTCCACCGCAGCATAAAGCTACTTTGCCGCCAGCGTCGTAACGGTCTCAGCAGGCGATTCAGGTAGCTAGCGGTTCGCCACTGGTGCAGCGACAGAGTAGAGAGCGTCAGGTGTTGCCAGATCGAGTTCATGCGTCGCTGCTAATTGAGGGGTATTTCTGGTTTATTTTAGGAGACAGGGTGAAGGGTTGCGTTCTCAGTTTGAGGGCTTAGCGAAAGATGAAGCGGTGATGAGCCAGTTTCAACTCAAGAAGCCTATCACACTGCTCTTCATTGCCCCAGCATGATTGCCTCAGATGTCTATTGCCTGAGATGTCCGCACCGCAAGCAAAATGATACATTGATACTATGCCCCTGCGTGCCTGAATGAACAGAGGGGACGATCGCCCATTCTCCATATTTAGCGTCAAATCTCAAAAACAATCTAGCCGTAGCGCTAATGATCGAGTAACCTGATTGGGTTGCGTGATGCTTGAGTCCTTATGTCCTTTGTTGGTCTGCATATTCACAGTGATTACAGCCTCTTAGACGGTGCCAGTCAGTTGCCAGAACTGGTCGATCGCGCCGTTGAGTTGGGGATGAACGCGATCGCTCTAACGGATCATGGGGTGATGTACGGGGCGATCGAACTGCTGAAGGTGTGCAAGGGCAAAGGTGTGAAGCCCATCATTGGCAACGAAATGTACATCATGAATAGTGATGTCACCAAGCAAGAGCGTCGCCCCAAGTACCACCAGATTGTGCTGGCGAAAAACGACCTGGGCTATAAAAATCTGGTCAAGCTCACCACGCTGTCGCACCTCAAAGGCTTTCAGGGCAAAGGCATGTTTGCCCGTCCCTGCATCAACAAAGAAATGCTGGCGGAGTACCACGAAGGGCTGATCGTCACTAGCGCGTGTTTGGGCGGCGAAGTCCCTCAAGCCATTCTGCAAGGCAAGCCAGAGATTGCGCGACGGGTGGCTCAGTGGTACAAAGACCTACTGGGCGATGATTATTATTTGGAGATTCAAGATCACGGGTCGCAGGAAGACCGCATCGTGAATGTCGAGATTCTCAACATTGCTCGTGAACTCGACATCAAAATTATTGCCACGAATGATTCGCACTACATCTCTTGCTTTGACGTAGAGGCACACGATGCGCTGCTGTGCATTCAAACGGGCAAGCTGATTTCAGAAGACAAACGGCTGCGCTACAGCGGTACGGAATATCTCAAATCCGCTGACGAAATGCGTGCGTTGTTTCAAGATCATTTGACCGAGGATGTGATTGAGGAGGCGATCGCCACCACCCTTGAAGTTGCCGACAAAATCGAAGAGTACCACATTCTGAGCGAACCCCGGATCGCTGCCTATCCGATTCCTGAAGGATTCGACACAGCCGATGCGTATTTTGAGCACGTTGCCTGGACAGGCTTACTCGAACGGTTCAAATGCCAGTCGCGGGAAGAGATCAAGCCAGTCTACCGCGATCGGATGGACTACGAACTCAAGATGATGCAGCAGATGGGGTTCGCGACCTACTTCCTCGTCGTGTGGGACTACATCAAATACGCCAGAGACCATCACATTCCCGTCGGTCCGGGGCGCGGCTCGGCAGCAGGGTCGCTCGTTGCCTACGCCATGAGCATCACCAACATTGACCCGGTGCATCACGGCTTGCTGTTTGAGCGCTTTCTGAATCCCGAACGGAAGTCTATGCCCGATATTGACACAGACTTCTGCATCGATCGCCGCGAAGAAGTCATCCAATACGTCACCGAAAAGTATGGCGCTGAGCGGGTCGCCCAGATCATTACCTACAACCGCATGACCTCCAAAGCGGTGCTGAAGGACACGGCACGGGTATTAAACATTCCTTACGGCGATGCCGACAAGATGGCAAAAATGATCCCCATCGTGCGCGGCAAGCCCACCAAGCTGAAGGTGATGATCTCGGCAGAAACGCCTGCACCCGAATTCAAAGAGCGCTACGACAAAGACCCGATCGTGCGCCAGTGGATTGACACAGCGATTCGCATTGAAGGCACCAACAAGAGCGTCGGCATTCACGCGGCGGGAGTCGTCATCGCGGCTGAACGCTTAGATGAAATTGTGCCGCTCCAGCGCAATGCAGATGGAGCCGTCTTCACCCAGTACTTCATGGAAGACATCGAATCGCTGGGACTCCTGAAAATGGACTTCCTGGGACTCAAAAACCTGACCATGATCCAGAAAACGGTCGATCTCATTGAGCAGACAAAGCACGAGACGATCGACATGGATGAGTTGCCCCTGGATAATCCCGAAGTCTACAAACTGCTGGCGCGGGGCGAACTGGAGGGCGTGTTCCAGCTCGAATCATCCGGGATGCGTCAGATTGTGCGCGATCTCAAGCCCGACAGTCTGGAAGATATTTCCTCGGTGCTGGCTCTCTATCGCCCTGGTCCACTGGATGCCGGACTGATTCCCAAATTCATCAACCGCAAACATGGACGAGAGCAAATCGACTATCCCCACGAAATCCTCACCTCTATCCTGAACGAAACCTACGGCATCATGGTCTACCAGGAGCAGATCATGAAAATCGCGCAGGATATGGGCGGCTACTCCCTCGGTCAAGCAGACCTGTTGCGTCGTGCGATGGGTAAGAAAAAGAAAGCCGAGATGGAAAAGCACCAGGAAATGTTTGTCGCAGGTGCCCAAAAGAATGGCGTGAAGCCCAAAGTTGCGTCCGATCTCTTTGACCAAATGGTGATGTTTGCCGAATATTGCTTCAACAAATCACACTCCACCGCCTATGGGTATGTGACGTATCAAACGGCATATCTCAAGGCAAATTACCCGATCGAATATATGGCGGCGCTTTTGACGACTAACAGTGGCGATCAAGATAAGGTGCAGCGGTACATTGCCTCCTGCATGGCGATGAATATTCGCGTGGAGCCGCCAGACGTGAACCGATCGGGTGTCGATTTCACACCCTTAGAAGATCGCATTCTGTTCGGCTTGGGTGGTGTGCGAAACGTAGGCATGGGACCGATCGAATCCCTCCTGGCTACCCGCGATCAGGATGGTCCGTTCAAATCGCTGGCAGATTTGTGCGATCGGGTCGATTCTCGCACTGTCAACCGCCGTGCCTTAGAAGCGCTCATCTACTGTGGAGCGTTTGACACCATTGAACCCAACCGTCAGCAGCTCATCAAAGACCTGGATCTAGTCATTGATTGGGCACAGTCGCGTGCGAAAGACCGAGCCAGCGGACAAGGCAACCTGTTTGACCTGTTTGGTGGTAGCACAGCCGTTAAAGAAACGCCTGCCAGTTTTGCCCTGGCTCCCAAAGCCCTACCCACTCCTGATTTTCCTCAGCAAGAAAAGCTGCGGCTGGAGAAAGAAATTCTCGGCTTCTACATTTCCGATCATCCGCTTAAAGCACTACGAGATTCGGCGAAGGTGTTGGCACCCATCAGCTTGAGCGATCTTGCCGACTACAAAGAAGGGACAAGTATCAGTGCGATCGTCATGCTCACCAGCATTAAACCTGTCGTGACAAAAAAGGGCGATCGCATGGCAATCATCCAGATTGAAGATTTGACGGGGCATACCGAAGCGGTCGTCTTCCCCAAATCCTATGAACGCATTGGACAGTATATTCTGGCGGATGCCCGCTTGATGGTGTGGGGCAAGGTCGATCGCCGCGATGATCAGGTGCAGTTCATCATCGACGATGCGGAGCCGATCGAAGCCGTTCGTATGGTGATGGTGGAACTGGATCCCAGGCTTGCCAGCGACATCGAGCAACAGCACCGCCTGCGAAACGTGTTGCTGCAACAACGCGGTGAAGATGAACGGGCAAAAGTAACGGTGGTGGCGATCGTCAGCGCGCAAGACAAACGCCACTTTGTGCGCCTGGGTCCTCAATTTCGGGTGCAAGATGATCAAGCCGCCATCAATGCCCTGGCAAGAGCAGGCTTTCAGGCAAGAGTCTCTTCACTGGCAAGCGCGTAAGGAGAGAGAACTAAATAAAACCGATAATCTGTAGGGGTTTAGCAGGCGGGCAACGCTCGTTGCGATGACCAAGGGCGCACCTGCCGACTGCTAAACCCTTACGCTTGAGTTTCCGGTGTTATTTAACCCACGATCCTAAGCAATGTTTTACAGCCAGCGCGCGATCGTGGGGGTAGTGAAAAGCAGCGGTTCAAACCGGAGCGGCTCACCGTCGATGTTTGGCAGTGAGAATCACCCCACGCTCCTTCATGCCTGGAGATGCTTCGCTAGCGTTTCTGAGAGCGTTGCCTTCGGAACAGCGCCAACAATGGTCTCGATCGTCTGACCAGCTTTGAACAGGATCAAGGTTGGAATGCTGCGGATACCATAGTGACTGGCAATAGCAGGGTTGTCATCTGTATTCAGCTTGACGACTTTCACCTGTCCAGCATATTGAGCGGCGACTTCATCCACGATCGGTCCCACCATGCGACAGGGACCACACCACGGTGCCCAAAAATCGACCAGTACGGGCAGTTCGCTCGTGATTACTTCCTGCTGGAAGGTGGTATCGGTAACGGCAGCGATAGAAGACATGGTCTTCCTCCTTGTATTTCAATAGTTCGAGAAACTCGAATAATTAAACGATAGCGCGTTCTGTGCCATAATGACAACTATGAGGCTGCTATATCATCCTGATAAAAAAGATCTTTCGCTGGCAGGCGTTCTGTATGCACTGGGGGATCCGGTGCGTTTAGAGATTGTGAGGCGACTGGCTGAAAAGGGTGAGCTAACCTGCTGTGATGCGCTCAAAGTGCAGATTGCCAAGTCTACACTGTCTCATCATTTCAAAGTGCTGCGCGAGTCTGGTGTTGTGTGCAGCCGCAAAGAAGGAACACAGCACATGAACTCTTTGCGCCGTGACGATTTAGACGATCGCTTTCCCGGTTTGCTCAACACCATTCTCCAAGCGATCGAACCTTGAGCGGGTGACAAGCCAAGAGTTCTTAGGAATGAGAATTAAATAACTTCGCTACTTTCTTGTACGGGCGGACGGTCGTTCGCCCCTCCAGAAGACTAAAGGTTCGATCTTATTGAGTCCGCGATCTTTAGGTGTAAAAACCTACAAGCACACCAGAAAAGTTACAAGCAAGCTCACCCCTCACTCCTCACTCCTCCCCCCTCACTCGATAGCGTTGGTTGAGGCAATTCATGGTGTTCCCAACGGCTTAAGACAATAGCATTCGTCGTATTGCCAACCACATTCAAAACAGTTTTAATGCCATCCACCAACCGATCGACTCCCGCCACGATCGCAACGCCTTCTAACGGCAAGCCTGCGGCACTCAGCACCGTTGTCATCGTGATAATGCCAGAGCCAGGGACACCAGGCGTGCTGAACGAGACGAGTAAGGAACTGAGCGCGATCGCCAGCACCAGCGGTACCGTGATGGGCACCTGATACACCTGAGCAATAAACAGCGCATTGAACCCTTGCAAAATCGCCGAGCCATCGCGCTTCAACGCCGTACCCAGGGGAATGGCAAAGCTGGCAATCTCTTCGGCTAAGCCATAGTCTTCTTGCACATTCTGCAACGCGATCGGCAGCGCCGCATTAGAACTGGCCGTCCCAAACGCTAACGATAAGGCTGGCAGCAAACTGCGAAAATAATGCACGGGCTTTGCTTTCAGCGCAGACAAAATCACGGCATACAGCCCAATCATCAGGAGTGAGCCAAGGATCAAGCCCAACACGTAGACAAGCAGCCTCGCAACGATCGCCAACCCTTCAACGGCAATCACGGAGCTAATAAGCGCAAAAACCCCCAAAGGAGCCGTATACAGAATGAGCGCCAGAATCTTCTCAAAAATGGCGTAGCAGCTTTCAATCCACGCCACAAACGGGGTTGCTTTTGCCCCGACCAGTTGAATCCCCGCACCAATGAGCGCGGCGGAGACGATCGTTTGGAGCAAGTTACCACTACTCAACGCTTCTAGCGGATTTACCGGAATCAGACTCACGAGCCATGCCACCAGCGACTGACTTTGCGCTTGCTGCACCCCACTGGCGACGATAAAGCCCGTCATCCCCACTCCAGGCTGCAACAGCATGGCTAACAGCATGCCCAGGCAAACCGCGATCGCGCTAGTCACGACGTAGCTCATGATGAGCTTGATGGCATATCGTCCCACCTGAGCCGCATTTTGAATCCGCGTTAGCCCCAAAATCATCGAGGAAAATACGATCGGCACGACCACAAATTGAATGAGCCGCAAGAACGCTTCTCCGATCGGAGCCAGCAGATACCCGTTGACTGGCTCAATAGCTACGGCAAAGAAGCCGTTGAGCACAGCGCCAAACAGAATGCCTGCTCCCAGCGCTACCAGAATTAGCGTCGATAGGCTCATAGTGTTTTGGGATCCTGGTGTGTTTTGGGGTATCGGTAAGGTTGAATAGCTCGCGGGTTTGAGATGAGTGCTTTGGGATCAGTGGTTTCGTAGACGCTTAATTTATCACTACTGGCGTGTAGCAATGCGATCGCTACTTAACAGACAGCGATCGATCGCACGACCACTCAATCAGTGGTACTGACTCCCCGGTTGCTTTACGTCTTCTGGCTACTCCAACCGCTTTTTGCAACGTTACCAAGTAGCGGTAGACTAGGGTGAGCTTCTTGTTCTGCTTTCATAGCGCTCAATGACTCCTTTACCCAACTATCGCCCCAAGCACCTTTCGCTTGGTCCCTTAGAGAGTGAAATTTTGCATATTGTTTGGGAACTCGGCAGCGTTGCCGTGAAGGATGTCCACGATCGCATCTTGTCCGATCCAGAGCGCGAGTTGGCGTATACCTCCGTCACGACGATTCTTCAGCGGCTCACGCAGAAAGGCTGGCTGGTGTGCGATCGACAAAACCGAGTCTACACCTGGAAGGCGTTGGTGACAAAAGAACACGCCCAGGCGCTCAAAGCGTATGAGCAGCTCAATCAGTTTTTGGCTGTTGGCAATCCCGATGTGGTCGCCGCCTTTGCCGACAGTTTGGATCAGTCCAGCGTGGATCAACTTGAAGCGATCGCTCAGAAACTCCGCGATGTTCGCAAAGCCAGGGAGGAACAGTAATGCATTTAACCCTGTTGTTTTTGGGGCTGTTTGGCGCATGGGGGCTGCGGCTGTTGTCATTGCGTGTAGATGGCACCTGTCAACAGCGCTGGCAGCGATCGCTGGGTCTTTTCCTACTGCCACCGCTGCTGTTGCTGACAACGGCGATCGCGCTTGTGTGCATGGGATCACAAGGTCAAATGGTGCGCTGGTGGGAAGGTTGGTTTAGCTATACTCTCGCGATCGGTTTCCTTACAGTTGCCGTCACTCTGGCTCTGAAACTGCTGCTAGAAGGACAGCGATCGCTCCAGCAGGTACGCAGCTACCCACAGCGAATGGTGCAAGGACAGCAAGCTCGTCTGTTAGAGACCCCTATTCCCTTTATTGCCCAGGTTGGCTTCTGGCAATCTGAGCTGGTGGTCAGTCAAGGCTTGTTAGACTCTTTTGAGACGGAGCACCTGGAAGCCGTTTTGACCCATGAGCAAGCCCATGCTCACTACCGCGACACCTTCTGGTTTTTCTGGCTGGGCTGGCTGCGTCGCCTGACGAACTGGTTGCCGCAAACCGAGTCGCTATGGCAAGAACTGCTGTTGCTACGAGAACGCCGAGCCGATCGCTGGGCGGCGCAAACGGCTGATCCACTCCTGCTCGCCGAGTCGCTGCTCCAAATGGTGAAAGCACCTGAACTTTACTCTGAAGGGATCTGTGCTGCCTTTAGCACTGCCACCCCTCGTAATCGATTGGAAGAACGCATTGATGCGCTGCTTGCTGCACAGGAAGAGCTTCAGCCTTCAACCGTGTGGGGCTGGCTGTGGCTGCTGCTGGTCTGTTTACCCTTAGCAACTATTCCGTTTCATTACTAAACGTTGGTGGAGTTGTTTAGATCACTCAGCACAGAGTTCATTGAGTGTCAGTTTCTCTTAGGATCGTGGACTAATTAACCTGAACCACTTCCCCTCTGTAGGGACGTTACAGGTAGCGTCCCTACAGACAGAATTACACCTGATTAAGTTCGCGCTCCTTACCAAAGTAGAACTCTTACCGAAGTAGAACCACCATCAGGCTAAGCAGCACCAAACCGATCAGCGCCAGCAAACCAGCATTCCGTCTTAACCAGGTGTTCAGGTGAAAGCTGCTTTTATACTGAACATCTTTAAGCGGTTTTCGTACATCGTCATACAGCGTACAGTCCATCGCGGTAGGGCGCTTAGGAAACGTGCAGGTATCATCTGCATCATAGGTACAGGTCAGGCAGAGCGGCTCCCCTCCCGTCGATCGATGCAGCGGCATCCCTGGATGACCATGCGCTTTAAGCGGCGTGCGGCAATGGGGACAGGCGATCGCGTGTGGCTCGACAGGCTGGTGGCAAAGAGGACAGTCTGGCATCTCTGGTGATGTGTGGGGAGGGTCTTCTCTCAACCATTACAACACCTTTGAGAATTCTGTCGCAGGGTCTAAAAGAGCGATCGTGTATGGAAGGCAGGAGAGACAGGGGACAGGGAATAGGTTTTTAGCCTTCAGCCTTTAGCCTTTAGCCTTTCCCCACCTCCCTTGCTTCCTCCGCTCCCTTTGCTCCCTTGCCTTCCCTAACCCTTCCTCAAAACTGAAAGGGCAGCGATCGCCGCACCTGCTCAATTTGCTCTGGCGTTAGCACATCGGCTGGTGGCTGCTCGACCGACATCAAAATTTGCAGTAACTCTGTTTGCTGATTTGGAGAAAGGTTGAGTGCAGTGAGCGCCGTAGGACGAATGCCATCGCGTTCTAAATCGTTCTCAAGCTGCTTTCGTTGCGCTGGTGTCAGAATGGCTTTCAGAGCCAATTGTGCCTGGTCATCCATTTGGATCAGGTGATCGGTTGGCTCTGATCTAGGCGTAAGATTCGATCGATCAAGGAGGCTAAATGGATCAGCGGGTTGGGCAAGTGACAAAACGGGGGCGATCGCCAAAGAGATAGCCCCCGTAACCACTAGCACACCGATCGCGCAAACGATCAGCTTCATGTGAGCACCTCTACAAATTCAACCTTGGGCTGATTGAATCTGTGAGTTCATCTTAGAGAGGTGCAAGCAGACGCACATGAAGCGAAAGTCCTGAACGACCTCGCCCTGAAGTACTACTCCGCCTTGGGACTATAGTCATACCGATCGGGATTTAAGCGTGACGTAAGCGTCTAGTCGTGGCGATCGATCGTGGCATACAGTGTGGAGAGGTATAGCCATGATCACTCTGTGCATAGTGCCAAACCCTCTACCCTACCCCTACCTGCCCAGGCGAAATCTCACCTGCTCAAGAAAGTCGATTAACCTGCTCATCGCTCATGTCTGTGAAACAGTTGGTGCCAACGCAACGCAACTTCTTTCGGCTGCTGCTCTACCTGGAGTGGATCTTACTGGGCATTGCAATGTTGACAGAAACTGTGCCCAACCCCATGAATCGGTTTGAGCCAGCACCCCTGATCGCGCTCCCGATTATTGTCGTGCTAGGGCTGATGGGACTTCGCGTTCCCAGAAAAGATCTGCTTGCAAAGCTACTCTACACAGGGCTTGAATTTGGGTTGATTGCGTTTCTCTTGCCACTCGCGAAAGGGGCAGTCGGGCTTTTTCCGCTCCTCTACCTCGTTATCGCAATTCGCAGTTGCACCATGTTTCAGCCACAAGGTCGTCTAGTCGTTGCTGGTTTGGCGTTTGTTTCCTTTGTCTTAACGATTTTTTTCCGAGTCGTGATACCAAGGGGACACGGCGGAAGACCTTTGCCGCCAGAATTTGATGGCAACATGATCTGGACGCTGAAGCTTAATGCCACACTCACCTTTGGTCTCACACTGGTGTTTGTGCTGCTGCTGGTCAATGCGCTGTTGTCAGAACGCCAGAGTCGGGAGCAACTGACCGCTGCAAACGAGCAACTCCGCCAGTACGCCCTCCGCATCGAAAATCAAGCAACCCTGCAAGAACGGAACCGCATTGCCCGCGAAATTCATGACTCGTTAGGGCATTTGCTCACTGCGCAAAGCATTCAGCTTGAAAATGCTCTTCTCTTTTTGCCGTCAGAGGGGGAGAAAACACGATCGTTTCTTACGGAAGCGAGACAGCTAGGGGCTGGTGCTTTACACGAAGTACGGCAATCGGTGGCAACGCTGCGGTCAGATCCCTTACAAGGTAAGCCACTGGAACTGGCGATCGCGCACCTGGTCAAAAGCTTTCAACAAAGCACAGATATCACACCAGCAGTCATCACGGAGCTACGATCGCCGCTATCCAACGATGTGAGCACGGCGATTTACCGTATCCTGCAAGAAGCGCTGACCAACATTGCCAAACACGCGGCGGCAACCCAGGTCTCCTTACACCTTTGGGAAAAACCAGATGGCATTCATTTGCGGGTAGAAGATAATGGGCATGGCTTCAACCCGGATCAAAACACGACGGGCTTCGGCTTAAAAGGTATGCGAGAGCGATCGGTTGTGTTAGGTGGGCAGTTTTCTATTAGCAGCCAGCCTCAAACAGGTTGTCAGATTGCGGCGGTAATTCCTTTGTCGAGGCATGCACTATGATTCGAGTCTTGCTCGTTGACGACCAGACCATCATTCGCCAGGGTTTGCGGAGTCTGCTGGAAGCCAAACCGGACTTGCAAATTGTGGGTGAAGCAGAGAATGGTCAAACCGCCCTACAGCAAGTGGAAATGCTCCAGCCCGATGTGGTGCTGATGGACATCCGTATGCCCGGTATGGATGGAGTCGCCGCTACCCAGACCATCACGCAAACCTTTGCCAACACCAAAGTGCTGGTGTTGACCACCTTTGATGATGACGAATACGTGTCGCAAGCGATGCGCGTGGGAGCAAATGGCTACTTGCTCAAAGATACGCCCTCCGAAGAGTTGGCGCTTGCCATTCGTTTGGTGCATCGGGGCTATACGCAACTAGGACCGGGGTTACTCGAAAAAGCTTTCTCAACCCCGATCGTAGCCTCTGAGCCGATCGCCCTGCCTCAAGAGTTAGCCGAACTCACGCCCAGAGAACGTGAAGTGATCTGCCTCATCGCCGCTGGAGCCAGCAATCGTGAAATTGCCGAATCGCTCCACATTGCCGAAAGCACGGTTAAAAACTACGTCACCAATATTCTGAGCCGTCTGCATTTGCGCGATCGCACCCAGGCAGCCCTGTATGCCAATTCGTTTCTACCGCTTCTGGAAAATTCGGGCTGAGACGGGACATGAAAAAAGTAGCTGTCTTTGGTAACGCTGGCGGTGGTAAATCAACGCTAAGCAAGAAGTTAGCGGAAATGACTGGATTGCCGCTCTACATTTTGGACAAAATTAAATTCCAGCCAGGGGGATCTGAGGTTCCGCCAGAAGAGTATCAGCGCCTTCATCAAGACATTCTCGCGACCGATCGTTGGATCATTGACGGCTTTGGCTCGATCGAAACCATCTGGCTACGACTTGAGCAAGCCGATAATTTGGTTTATATCGATCTACCAATCCATCTGCATTTCTGGTGGGTGACAAAGCGACTGATCACAGGGTATTTCAAACCACCAGCAGGCTGACCAGAAAAGAGTCCAATCTTAAAAAGCTCACTCAATAGCTACCGCGCGCTTTATCTCTGTCACAAATACTTGACCCCAAAAGATCGTGAGTATATTGAGCAGGTGCTACCGACTAAACGGGTTTATCACCTTCGATCGACAGCCCAAATTGCACAATTTTTCGCATCGATCAAAGATGAGACTAACGGTGAAGAGCGTACACATGCCTGACGGCTAAGGTGAGCGGCGGCTAGTGTCTTTTGCCTCCCCACCAAAATCTTTCGCTCGTCCACTCCAACGTGTTGTTAGACCGCGCTTTCGCGATAGGTTTACAACTTGTCTACCACTTTCAGCTTGCTGCCTTTGCAAATCGGCAAAGATAGCTTTCAAATCATGATTGAATGACTGTGAATACTCTTCGCGAATTCTGTGAATTTCTTCTACGATTGCATCTTGATACATCATTAATCTCCAAGAAGTTCATAAGGTGTACAAAGAATGGGTAACTCATACCCCAAATCAAGACTAATTTCTGCTAATTTTCTTTGAATTTGGGCATTAGCGATGTGTTTGCAATTCCATGTGAGCAGATAATCCATACCATGAACTGTTGCGGCTGCAATATGAATAGCATCAACATCAGCTTTTGCAGGAAGGCTACTGCGTTCCAAAAATTGCTCTGCTAAATCAAGTGCAGATTGGTTCAAATCAAGTAACGCGAGGCTGGAAATGATTTCGATTTGCCGAGATGCGATTTCGGGATCTCCCTGTGAGGTTTCTTTTAGGACTGCCTGGGAGGAGTAGAGTTGAAAAGCACTGCGACGCGTATCCCACCACTCCCTTGTTATCTCGACATTGGCAGCTACAACGAGATCTCTGCTGGGTCGGGCAGTGAGATAGCCTAAAATACTCGTTTCAATGTAGACAGTTTCACTCATGCAGAGAAAGGGCGGCAACTGTTTCTATTTTAGTCGGTACCGTTGCTCGTCTGGCTCGGCGGCTGTGGACTCCGCACCATTCTGTGTGCATTTGGGGCATTCTTAGCCATAGTAGTGGTGAGCTATTCATCGCTGATTCATCTAACGCCCGCCATGCTACCACCAGAATCAGAGTCCCAATTGGGGGAACAGACGATCGCAGCGCACGATCGCCAACCTGAACCTTCCACGCCATCCCGCTTTCTGGTTTGTGGTTTGGGAAGCTTAGGGCAATATTGCGCGATGGTGCTCAAAGAGTTTGGGGTGTTGGTGAGTGCCATCACGATACCGCTGCCTGAAAGCTGGGAAATCGCAGCCTTACCAGAGTTGCTGGATGACCTGGTAACGGGGGATTGCCGTCAGCCAGAATGTTTAGAAAACGCAAAAATTCACGCCTGTAGAGCGGTTCTGCTGGTGACGAGCGATGAGCGGGTAAATATTGAGGCGGCGTTTGCTATTCGCTTGCTCAATCCTGATGTACGGCTGGTGGTGCGATCGTCCAAGCAAAATTTGAATGCGCTTCTGGGTCAGAACTTAGGCAATTTTGTTGCCTTTGAAGCCAGCCAATTGCCTGCTCCTGCCTTTGCGATCGCAGCCCTCGCCAGTGAAATCCGGGGTTTTATCAACCTGGGAGATCATTTGCTCCGAGTCGTGAAGGTCTCGATTGATGACGAACATCGTTGGCGTGATTTGCGCGTGCTGCATGAGCTGAACAATGCGACGCGGCGCTTACTCAGCCATATCCCAGAGGGGCAGCCGTTGCCCACAGAATTTCATCAGTGGGAGGCAGATGCCAGAGTGCGAATCGGTGATCTGGTTGCCTACATTGAGGTGACAGGGAATTTGACCGAGCTGACGGCAACGCCGATCGCCCCGTCTTCACACTCCAAACGTTGGAGCGAGCGATTGTGGCAGAAACGACGGCAACTTCTATCTGGCGCTTACCTGCAGCGAACGCTACGAGAACTTTGGCAGTCTACGGCGCAGCAGCAAACCAAACGGGTTGCCCTCATTGTGGGTAGCGTTATGCTCTCGCTTCTGGTGTGTGGCACGGTGGTTTTTAAGCTGACGCACAAGGTGAATTGGCTACAAGCGTTTTATGTCTCAGGGGTCATGCTGTTGGGAAGTTATGACACGGTGTTTGGCAGCCTCAGCCCTCAAGACTCCTTTCCTTTGTGGATGCGGCTCATGAATCTGAGCTACATGATGGCAGGTACCGCCTCGATCGCCGTACTGTATGCCCTGTTGACCGAAACGCTTTTAGCCGCAAAGTTTCAATTGCCCAAAAAGCGTCCGCCGCTGCCTCAGCACGATCATGTCGTGTTAATTGGTCTTGGTCGGGTGGGACGACGCGTTGCCACCTTTCTACAGCAGATTAAGCACCCGTTGGTTGGCGTGAGTAATCAAGCGATCGAATCTAGCTTTCTCCCCCAGATGCCGCTGGTGGTGAATGAACTCACCAGTACGCTAGCAAAAGTCAATCTGGCAACCGCAAAAAGTGTGGTGCTGGCAACCGATGATGAAATGGCAAACCTGGAGCTTGGCTTGATGGCTCATGCTGCTAACCCCAACTGTGCTCTGGTCATTCGGACGTTTGATACGCGTTTTAGCGCCAGTATCGATCGGCTGTTGCCCTATGCCAAAGTGCTGTGCGCCTATGAACTCGCCGCAGAAGCGTTTGTTGCCGCCGCGTTTGGTGAAAAAGTCCTTAACTTGATTCGGTTGAATGAACAGACGGTTTTAGTCACGGAATACACGATCGCGCCAGACGACCATTTGCAAGGATGCTTACTAGCCGAGGTGGCTTACGGCTATGGCGCGGTGCCCATCTTGCATCAACGATCGCACGCATCTGTGCGCTTAATGCCATCCGATGACATCCGGCTAGAAGTGGGCGATCGGCTAGTGGTTTTAGCATCCATCAACAGTTTGCAGCAAATCGAGCGCGGTGAAAGGCTACCGCGTCAATGGCAGATCTGTATTGATCAAGCTCTGTCTAAAGATGCCGTGTTTGATGGTGCAACCACGATCGCTCGTATTTCTGGCTGCAGCCTGACAATGGCGCGTGATTGCATCAACCAACTCCCCAGCCTTCTACCCGTGCCGCTGTATAAACACCAGGCACAACGCCTCACCCGTCAACTGCGTAAGGCTCAAGTGCTTGCTCATTTGGTGCCAGAGCCACAACGTTAGCTGCAATGCTTGATGCCTGGTGAGAACCTCCGAGGTTTGCGTAAGTCCTATGTTCTGAGGCGTGCTTGGCAAAGCGAATTCTTGTATGGCAGTCGTTCTGCGTTGTTTCTGCCTAACGCGCGGCGGCAGTTGGCATTCCCAGGATGTCCTCAATCCGAGGCATTTCGTCGAGGGGAATGACGCGACCTTCATCTTCAAAGTCGGGGATCTGGTCGAAGTTGAGGTAGCGGTAGAGGTCAGCGGCGAAGGGATCAATCTTTTTGGTGACGATCGCCATATATTCCTCAACGGTGGGAATTTTGCCCAACAGCGCACACACGGCAGCGAGTTCTGCTGAGCCAAGATAGACCTGAGCGCCCTTGCCCATGCGGTTGTTGAAGTTCCGTGTAGAGGTAGAGAAAACCGTGGTGCCATCTGCCACCCGCGCCTGGTTGCCCATGCAGAGGGAACATCCCGGCATTTCGGTTCTGGCTCCAGCAGCGGCGAAGATACCATACATCCCTTCTTCGCGGAGTTGCTTTTCGTCCATGCGAGTGGGTGGGCAGATCCAGAGACGGACTTTCACGGGTCCCGCACCGTCCAGGATTTTGGCAGCGGCGCGATAGTGCCCGATGTTGGTCATGCAGGAGCCGATGAACACCTCATGAACGGGGTCGCCTGCACACTCAGACATCAGCTTCACGTTGTCGGGATCGTTGGGAGCCGCGACGATCGGTTCCGTGATTTGATCCAGATCTACCTCAATGATTTCGGTGTACTCGGCATCGGCATCGGCAGACATCAGGCTGGGGTTGGCTAACCATTGCTCCATCTTGGCAACGCGACGCAAAATGGTACGAGCATCGCCGTAGCCCCGTGCCACCATGTTTTTCATCAAGGCGACGTTCGATCGCAGGTACTCTGCCACCGTATCGGTACTGAGTTTGATGGTGGACCCCGCGCACGATCGTTCTGCCGTTGCGTCCGTCAGTTCAAACGCCTGTTCCAACTTCAGATCGGGCAGTCCTTCCATCTCCATAATGCGACCGGAGAACACATTCTGCTTGTTCTCTTTGGAAACCGTCAGCAATCCCCGTTGCATCGCAGCGTAAGGAATGGCATTCACAATATCGCGCAGAGTAACCCCTGGTTGCAGGGTGCCTTTGAAGCGCACCAGCACCGATTCGGGCATATCCAGCGGCATGGCACCGAGGGCAGCAGCGAAGGCTACGAGACCTGACCCTGCCGGGAAGGAGATCCCCAGGGGAAAGCGGGTGTGAGAGTCGCCACCTGTGCCAACCGTGTCGGGAAGCAACATGCGGTTGAGCCAGGAATGGATGATGCCGTCACCAGGACGTAGCGCCACCCCACCCCGTTCGTGCATGAAATCGGGTAGCTCTTTGTGGGTCTTGATATCTACAGGTTTGGGATATGCAGCGGTATGGCAGAAGCTTTGCATGACCAGATCGGCGCTGAAGCCCAGGCAGGCAAGTTCTTTCAGCTCATCGCGGGTCATAGGTCCGGTCGTGTCTTGGGAGCCCACAGTGGTCATCAGTGGCTCGCATGAGGTGCCGGGACGCACACCAGAGAGACCGCAAGCCTTCCCGACCATCTTTTGTGCCAGCGTAAAGCCTTTGCCTGTATCGCTTGGCTGATGGGGACGACGGAATAAGGGACTATGACCTAACCCCATATCGGCACGGATTTTGTCGGTCAGTGTGCGACCGATCAGAAGGGGAATGCGACCACCTGCCCGGACTTCATCCAGAATGGTATCGGGTTTGAGGGTAAAGGTAGAAATCACTTCGCCTGCTTCATTGGTGATCTCGCCTTTATATGGATAGAGCGTGATTACATCACCTGTTTCAAGCTGAGTGACATCGCACTCGATCGGCAATGCTCCCGAATCTTCTGCCGTATTGAAAAAGATTGGCGCGATTTTGCCGCCCAGAATGTAGCCACCTGTGCGCTTGTTGGGCACGTAGGGAATGTCGTCGCCAATGTGCCATAGCACCGAGTTAATGGCGGATTTGCGGGAAGAACCTGTCCCCACCACATCGCCGACGTAGGCAACGGGATGCCCTTTTTGTTTAAGCGCGGCGATCGTCTCCAGGCTTCCGGGCTGGCGGGTCTCCAACATGACCTGAGCATGGAGGGGAATATCGGGGCGCGTAGTAGCGTGGGGCGCAGGGGATAGATCGTCGGTGTTAGTTTCTCCGGGCACTTTGAAGACCGTAACCGTAATGGCGGCGGCTAGCTCCAGACGGCTGGTGAACCAATCGGCGTTTGCCCAGGAGTCGAGTACCTGCTTGGCGTAGAGGTTGCCATTCGCTGCGAGTTCTTGCACATCATGGTAAGCATCGTAAACGAGGAGAATTTTGCTCAGCGATTGGGTGGCGGCTGTCGCAATCTCAGCATCAGCAACTTGCAGCAGATCAATGAGCGAATGGACGTTGTAGCCGCCCATCATGGTGCCTAACAGGTCAACCGCATCTTTGGGCGACACCAGGGGACTGGTCGTTTCGCCTTTGGCGATCGCCGTTAAAAACCCTGCCTTCACATACGCCGCCTGATCCACACCGGGCGGGACGCGATCGCGCAAGAGCGTCAGCAAAAACTCTGCTTCTCCGACAGGCGGTTGCTTCAGTAATTCACCTAATGCAGACATTTGGGCAGCACTCAACGGCAGTGGAGGCACCCCTTGAGCGGCGCGATCGACAATGTGTTGGCGGTAGGCTTCAAGCATAGTCAGAGTCTCTAGAGAGCGATAAAGGAATGTTTAAGGGCGCAGAAATAGTTACAGCGGTTCTTAATTGAGTAAGCCACAGGCTTGTCGAGGCGGGTGTAGGGTGTAGGGTGTGGTGTTGCAAAGGCAAACGGCTGTAGAAATGCAGAGCGTCGATCGCTAAGATTACGTTCACCATGCCAACGCTGCGGTGGGGATTGATACTGAGTGCATCAAAAAGTCTACAGGACATCGATCTCTAGTCTATCGCTTGCCGTCAGCGTCCATCGTTTAGCTGCCGACCGTACCAAAGCGCAAACCCATTGCCTGCAACCATTTGCGGTAGGCAATTAAGGTGCGATCGCTATTCAACAACAAATCCGTCTGACCATCCAGCGGCAGTAGGGCAGGACGTTGCGCTTGAATGATGGGAATATCCTGGTTCAGAATTTTCTCTTGCCACGCAATCAGCTCGTCCGCAGGCGTTTCGTGGTCATAATTTAGCGCCATCCACATCCAGAGGGTGCTGCTCACGGCTGCATGGGGCGTAACGCAAAAGAGAATGGAAAAGCGGGCACCTTCAGACTCCTTTGCTAAATACGCCGTGAAGGGTCGGAGCGCCCGATAGGTGTAGGAAACCACGCCGCCCTGACCCGTGCCGTAGGGGTTGGGCTGGTAGACGCTAACCCCTTTCGAGAGGACACCATCCGGCTCGATCGTCGTCCCATAGTCCTCAATTTCCGGGTAAGCCGCATCGCCCAAAATACCCTCGTGGATGAAGGGAAAGTGCGCCACATCGAGAAAGTTTTCGATCGCCCGCAAACCACACAGGTCAAATGCCCCATAAGGACCACATAGCAGCTTGCGATAGGTGGGATCATCCCATTCAGGAAAGGGTGGAATGTCGTGAGTGGGTTCACCGATCGCTACCCAAACCAGGTTGTACCGCTCTTGCACACGATAGGTCTGCACCTGAGCGCGTTTTGGGATGGTCTGCTCAGGATGCGCCGGGATGTGAACGCATTGCCCCTCACCGTTATATGCCCAACCGTGATACGGGCAAACCAGCGTGTCTTCCTTCACATGACCGCAAGACAGGCGCGTTCCACGATGGGCACATACATCCTGGCAGGCATAGACTCGATCGCCCGTGCGCCAAAGCACCAGGTCTTCTTCCAACAAGCCAATGGGCAGCAGCGAACCTTCCCGCACATCCCCCGATCGTGCCACAGGATGCCAATCATTCAGAACCACCGGATCATCAACCATCTTGTGTTCCTCTAATACCCCGATCAGCAGTCAGCAGTCAGCGGTCAGCCTGAGAGTTTTGAGTTGAACCAGTTGTTAGTTGTTGGTTGTTAGTTGTTGGTTGTTAGTGCAAGAACTATTTCTGACTCATTCTAAACACTAAAAACTAAAAACCAAAAACTCCCTCTGCCCTCTGCCTTCCTACCCTTGCTCGTATGCCAACTCACCCATAACATAAGTGGCGTGAATCGCCCGATCGTCCCCCAAAATCATCGTGGCAAAGGCTTGATCTGCCAATTCGGGTAGAGATGTGGCGATCGCCGTTGGATTGCGTCGTGCCATCAACGGTGTGGCTCTGGGATTCAACACAATAAAATCGGCTTCCTTTTCTGGTTCAAAATTGCCCAGTCGGTCTTCTAAAGACAGCGCTCTGGCACCTCCCAATGTGGCAAGAAAGAGTGCCTGAAAGGGTGAGAGCGTTTCACCTCGCAGTTGCGTAACTTTGTAAGCTTCGCTAGTGGTTTTCAGCATTGAAAGGCTGGTACCGCCTCCCACATCCGTCCCTAGACCAACCTTGACGGGTGCATCTACAGACTTTGCTCGCTTCAGGTTAAAGAGTCCGCTACCCAAAAAGAGGTTTGAGGTCGGGCAGAACGCGATCGCCGATCGTGCGATCGACAAGCGCTGAAATTCGGCATCGGTCAACTGAACGCCATGAGCAAACACAGACTTGCTACCAACCAACCCGGCGCGATCGTACACATCCAAATAGCCATCGCTATCAGGAAACAACTCTGCCACCAGCCTGACCTCATTGACGTTTTCGGACAGGTGCGTGTGCATGTAGACATCGGGAAACTCTGCCAGTAGCTTGCCTGCCAGTCGCAGTTGCTCATCGCTGGAGGTAACGGCAAACCGGGGCGTAATGGCATACAAGAGGCGATCGTGCCCGTGCCATTTCTCAATCAGTTGCTTGCTTTCGGCATAAGCGGTTTCTGGCGTATCGGTTAAAAAGTCTGGCGCACGACGATCCATCAGCACCTTGCCTGCAATCATGCGAAGATGGCGACGGTTGGCTTCTTCAAAAAAGGCATCCACCGACTGCGGATAAACTGTTGTAAACACCAGGGCAGTTGTTGTGCCATGCTTCAGTAATTCATCCAGGAAAAAAGACGCTATTTCCTGAGCATACGCCTTATCTTTAAACTTACCCTCAGTTGGAAACGTGTACTTGCTTAACCACTCCAGCAGTTGCTCTCCATACGCCGCAATCATCTCCGTTTGCGGAAAATGCACATGCGTATCAATGAACCCTGGCATGATCAGCCGATCGGGATACACTGTCACAGGAACGTTTGCATAGCTTGCCTGAAGGCTTTCGTAAGTTCCCAGTGCTTTCACTTTGCCATCTTCTAAAACCAGCAAACCGTCTGGTAAATACCGAACACTGTCTGCCTCAGATGCATAGAATGGATCATCAACAAAATCGAGCAAGGCACCACGAAATGCTTTTAAAGACACGTTACTAGCTCAAGAGGATAAGTACAGATTAATCACGATTTGTCTCATGAAATCATACCCCTCAAGTCACTGCGTATCTAAAATGACAAAAGCAGCAATGGTAGAAGGCAGAGGGCAGAAGGATAAAGGCTAAAAAAAGGCAGAAGGCAGAGGGCAGGAGGCTGAAGGCTAAGTTTTTATACTCTCTCCTTCATCCTTTATCCTTTTCTCCTCACTATCCTTTTCTCCTCACTCTTAATTCAAAACTTCTCATTCACCCCTCACTCCTCACCCCTCTTTCCCATGTCTGGCAAACTCACAACCCATGTTCTTGATACGGCACGCGGCTGTCCGGCGGCGGGTTTGGCGATCGCGCTCTGGTCGATCGCGCCCTCTGGCAAAAAAACGCTGTTGAAAACAGTCACCACGAATGCCGATGGACGCACAGACAGTCCGTTATTAGCTGATGGAGCCTTGCAAGCAGGCGTGTATGAGTTGGTCTTCAGTGCGGGAGCGTATTTTGCACAACACCTGCACGACTTGCCCAACCCGCCCTTTTTAAATGACATTCCGATTCAATTTGGCATTGCTGATCCCGATGCTCACTATCATGTAGCGCTGCTAGCTTCACCCTGGTCGTACAGTACCTATCGGGGGAGCTAAAGGCTGAAAAGTGAGGGATGTAGCTTGCTTCCGCTTTGCGGTGGGATGAAGGTTCTATTAACTCCTGACTCCTGATCGCTGACCGCTGTGAGCGACTACTGGGTTCTTCAGGGTTACACGAAGAGTACGCTACTGAAGTGGGTGAACGAAAAAAAGCGCGGGGGACAGAAAAGGCGTAGTTTCAGAATAGAAAAGCATTCGAGGGACTACGCCCATGAAACTAGAAACCATTATCGCTGAACGAGTGAGCCAGCTAAAGTTATTCG
>JAHHHL010000040.1 GCA_019359375.1 Lyngbya sp. HA4199-MV5 | reverse complement strand
GGCAGTTTGGCGATGAAACGCTATCGAGCAGGCTTAGACGACCAGTTTATGCTGCAAATTCTCAAAGCTAACATCCCGCTGTTTGATGCAGATTCTCACTCAAGTTTTTGATGCGTTTACCCTGATCCTGTAAATCTCCAACAGTCTCTTTATCATCTTTACTCTATTCATCAGGAGGAACTACCTTCTCTAGCTCTAAGATCAAAGTTGGTAAGCTATTGATTACGGTATCCCAAACAACATCCAAATCAATTTCATCGTATTCATGTATGAGCCGATTCCTCATCCCGTTCATTGCAGACCAGGGAATTGTAGTTAAAGCTTGCCGAGTTTTCTCAGAGACTCGTTTTGATGCTTCGCCAATGATCAAAAGTCTGCGGATCATTGCATCTTGGAATTGCAGATCGGTTGCTAATTCGTCTCTCGATCGCCCAGCCGCATAATTCATCACGATTTGGGCAGACTGCACCATATCAAGCAGAGATTGAAGGTCGCGTTCCATAAATCACCTGAGCAGAAGACAGAATGGCTTTGCGACGCAGGTAGTTGCGGCTCGTTTCCATGCCTTTGCGCGTCACCAAGTCAACATCGCGCTGAAAGAGTCGTTTTAATTCGTCCTCCATGTCAGACAGGTCAAAGAGGGTTGGATGGGCTTCTGAGTGAAACTGCACCATTACGTCAATATCGCTATCGGGGCGAAAGTCGTCGCGTAGGACGGAACCAAAGAGGGCAAATTCGGTCACTTGCCAGCGATCGCAAAATGCAGCAATTTCTTCCATCGGTAGTTCAATTGCAGTCATAGTCATGTCAGTTCTAAACTCGATTATTTCTTTGCGACATAGCAAACCTCTGCTTCAGCTAAACGCGATCGCGAATGCGATGATTCAAAAATTTGGGCGTGACGAGATCGATTTGTCGATGTCTCAGGAGGGCTGAAAGTTCTTCTTGACCCCGATGGAGTTTGAGAAATCTGGGAATATATTCGGGTTGAAATTCGACCAGCACATCAATATCACTATCGGGGCGGAAGTCGTCGCGCGGGACGGAGACAAATAGTGAAAGTTGGGTGATATGCCAGTGTTGACAAAAGTGAGCGATCGTCTCTTTAGAAAGACCAATATTTTGAGTTTTCATCGGGCAACTCATGAAGTTTTCTCTTGAAATTAGAATTAATAAGGGTTATGCAGTTGCTGTTTCAAAGGAAATTTTGAGGTTTGTGGTTGATGGAATGATATGGTTGAGTTTTTCAAAGCCAATGACTTGTCCGTTTCGATCTTTCATCAAAATCACTTCGTCTCCAGTTTCTTCAGAGGTATATTCCTCCTGCGGATTGCCAAACCAGACAGTTAAGGTGTTGCCAACTTGATCGTAGTAAACTTTTACTTCTGCCATACGGTTTCTCCTTCTTTGATTGCATCAGTGGGATAGGTGGTAATCAGAAAGCCTTCTCCGTTGAGTCTCCTCATAACGGCACAAAGCTATCGTTTTTCGCGTAGATACGTTCTACCTCATCGGCATTCATGGGTCGGGTACGAGTCATCCCACTAAAACCTCTCGTACAACCGCGCCTGTCTTCAACTCGATCTGATCAGGTTCTAGGTAAAGGGTAATTGCTTCGCGGATGTTTTCTAAGGCTTCTTCTTCCGTCTCTCCGGCTGATACACAACCAGGCAATTCTAGACACCAAACTGCCCAATCTCCCGTTTCAGGATCGGTTTCAAGCACCACACGCCATTTCATCTTATGTCTCCTTAAAGTATGTAGCGACTAAACTTCAAAACAATGCTTGAAACTCCTCATGTTGTCGGAGCCGATCGAAGTCTGGGTTATATTTTGCCTCTAATCGACATCGACGAGGAGCATATTCAATTGCCCGTCGCAGAGATTCAATGGCTAAGGCATTATGATCCTGTAGAGCATAGCAACACGCTTTACCGTAATGACCTGCTTCGTCTTCTTTGATGTTGAGGGCTTGCTCACAAAGATCTAAAGCTTCTGCATAGCGACCTACACGAGCCAAAACAATGCCTTGATTTGCTAAATATAAGGGTTCTTCTTTATCGAGATCTCTTGCTTTTTTGAGATTGCTAATAGCTTCTTCATGCCGTTGTAAAAAGCTCAAGCATAAACCTCTTGAGTTCCAGACACCAGCATTACCCTTTGTAATTTTTAGTGCTTTGTCATAGCTAGTGAGTGCCTCTTCATATCGCCCTAGCGTCTGTAAGACATCACCTTGTCTTGCCCAAACTTCGTAGGCATCAGATTTGCATTCAACTGCTTTGTCATAGCTACAAAGCGCTTCCTCATAGCGCTCTAGATTTTCTAGCACTTCCCCCCGGTTACTCCAAGATCTATAGTAATCAGGTTTGAGCTCAATCGCTTTGTCATAGCTACAAAGCGCTTCCTCATAGCGCTCTAGATTTTCTAGAACAAGACCTCGATTTCTCCAAGGGTAAGCATCAGGTTTGAGCTCAATTGCTTTGTCAAAGCTATCAAGTGCTTCCTCAAAGCGTTTTAGCTTTCGTAGTACAAGCCCTCGGTTATTCCAAGCTCCATAGTGATCAGGTTTAAGACCAATTGATTTATCAAAGCTATCGAGTGCTTCTTGAGCAAGATCTAGGCTACCAAAAGCATTACTAACATCTAGGAAGAGAACACTGCTGAACTCCGGATAAGCCAAAGTAATAATTTTCTCTGCTTCCTCCTTTGCCTGCCTAACTAAAGTAAGTCGCTGACCAGGTTGACAGCGCACCATTTTGCTCATTAATCCTGCATACTTTGCTAAACCAGCAAGATAATCGACTTTCCGAAAGCAGCCTTCCAATGCTGACTCAATTTGAGCTTTAATCGATACGTTCCTTTGACTCTTAACAACTTCAGGCTTTTCAAGATTGAACTCATACTGATCTGGATTTTTGCCAATTACGCGCCAGCCAAGCATTATTGCCAATTGAATGCTGTCTAGAAACCGTTGTGTATCTTCAGGTAACAATTTATTGTCTTTGGGTTCTGCCTCGGCAGCGACTGCGGTGAAAGCATCGATCGCAACATCGGGCTGTTTGAGGTGTGCGCCTTCAAAAAAGTAGGTGAGCAGTCGAAACTGTCCTTTATCTCTGTTAGCGAAAAGAGCATGATAGGCTGTTTCGGCAACATATCTGCGCCAATCTGAGTTTTCATATCTCGCTGGAGCAGGTTGATCGTGAGCGACTTCGTGATCTGCTAACTGCTGAAAGTATTGAGCTAACTGCTCATGAACGTGACGAAAGCCTTGCTCATCTACCCTATGTTGTTCTGCGCGGATGACATCGCGTGCGACATCATCAATACGATAGGTATCTTCTCGAATCACCAAGTCTCGATCAATCAGCCAGTCAAACCAGTCAATTTGGGCTTCTGTTACTTGATTCTCAAGAGTTAAATTAGCCTCTACCAGATACTGAATCATTGGACGATCGAACCAGCGGCAGTGAGCTGCCAGGCGTACAGCTTGCTTCTGTATAGGAGTCAGTCCATCCAGTAGTCGATCGACAATTTCGTCGTTGTCGCGCAAAGCATTAAGCGATCGTCCATCTTCCTTCTGGTCTTTGATCAATTTAAGAAAATAGGGAAGCCCTTTTGATGCTTGCGTCAATCGGCGGACTTCGTTCGGTTTATCAATGCCGATCGCCCTTAAATATGCTTTTGTTTCACTCGGAATGAATTTCTCAAGCTGACGCTCATAAATTAGGTTCCAGTGATGCTGAAACATCCGCTGATAGCGTTTATTCTTCAGCGAGTAACGCCCTGCTATCACAATACGAACGGGGTAGGTTTGCAGCGCTGTGTCTCCCAGAAGGTATTTACACAGGAAGACATCAAAATCCGATGATGCCTTCTCGTAAGTATCAAGTTCCAAGACAATTGGCTGGTGCTGCGCTTTCTGAATTACCCCTGCTGCAAAAGCTTGCGTCAGCTTAGGCAACGGGTCTAGCATCAGTTCCTGCAACTCTCGTTTGTTTTTGGTTGCCCGATGCTGTTTCACCAACTGCTCCAGTCGATCCTTTTCCGACAAAGCCAACGATGCGACATCCACAACCCCCTCAGCCGCTTTACCAAATTGCTCAGCCGCTTTCTCTGACAGTTGCAATGAGGCAAGCAGCTTGACGGCACCGCCAAACAGCTTCTTAACCAGGCTCACCTGCTCTGCGCTAGCGGCACCTTTACCATCAGCAGATTCCGTTTCTAGCTTGTGCAGCGTCTCTCTGTACTTTTGGCATAATTCCGTAAACGTGTCGTCGCCCCAGCCATCATCCGGCAACTGCTTATACAGATGCTCCATGAGTGCCAAAGGACTGTCTACTTTGGATGTAGAACCAAAAAAAGCTCTGGCAAATTTTGCGTCATTTGCATACGTTTCCCGCAATTTGTCTAAAAGAGTAGACTTGCCAACACCCCCAATACCATAAGCATAGAAGACCAGAGGATTTGCCTCCGGTTGTTTTAGTGCTTTGCCAAAATTGTCTAGCAGTTTTTGGGCTGACTGACGGGAGATATAGGGATCTAAATCGGTCATATCAACGTTGACGGTTTATCTTTCCACACATTCTAGCCCTCCTATCATGCGCTCATCCTCTAACCCTCACCTTTCAATCTCTGAACTCGGAGCCTCAACCTTTTTGCTTGAAACGCCGACCTCGGAACCTGGAACGCCGACCTTTTAACTCGGCACTTCAAGCTTAGAACTCGGAACTTCGACTGTTTTGCTCCACTCATCGAGCTTTGTACTCGACTAATGCAGTTCTGAACTCGAAACGCCGAGCGTAAGACTGGAAGCGTAGAGCTTTTTGTTCGGAACACCGAGCTTGTTGCTGTAATGTCGCAGGGCTAAACTCCGAACGCCGAGCTTTTTGCTGCAACCGTCAAGCTCTGAGCTTCAATCATGGCTTTCTAACGTCAAAGGATCAGGCTATTGACGAATCCTGGCTCTGTCTACTTGCCTTTGCGTTGCTGTATGTCTGCAACGATGAGAGAAACTTTGGTTGCATCCAGTCTGCTTTTCAGCAACGCTACTTTTGTTCGTGCGACAATGCTCACAGGTGAAGACAAGCAGCAACCGCTATGAACCCAGACTTTGAGATGCGCCGTCTGTTGGATGTGATGCCAGCTTCCGGACGCATGGCGACAAAACTCGTCAGCAAACCAGAGCAACGGCTCGTGGTGGATAGCACCTTTCCCATGCCCTGGGTGCGCGATCGCCCCATCTGGATTAACTTTGACCTGTGGGATCGGCTCTCTCGTCCCCAGCGCGACCTGCTCATTCTCCGCACCGTGAGTTGGCTGACAGGCGTGAAATGGTTTCGTCCCAGCCTCTATCAAGGAGTCGTGCTGGCAAGTGTAGTCGGTGGCATTGTGGAACTCGTGCAGGGCGATCCCGTTGGCATCATTGCTGCTGGGGGACTGACGGCACTTGCAGGCACCCAAATCTGGCGCAACAACCGCAGCACCCAAACCGAACTGGATGCTGATGAAGCAGCTCTGCGTGTTGCCCAACGTCGTGGCTACGAAGAAACCGAAGCCGCTCGTCATCTCCTCTCAGCCATTGAAGCCGTTGCCGAGATTGAAGGTCGCCCGCTGAACTTTACCGAACTCCTGCGATCGCAAAATCTGCGATCGCTCTCCGGTCTGTCACCCGTTGGAGTGCCCGATCGAGTACGACAGAATTGAGAGGAGGAGAGGCAGGGAAGTTTTTAGCGATTAGTTTTTAGAAGGACGCAGGAAAAGCTCATGGACTAACAACTTTTCTTGAATGCCCAAAGGGCTATACAACCAACAACCAACAACTTCTTTAGCCTTTAGCCTACTGCTCCGCAGAAGCAAGCTACATCCTTTAGCCTTCATCCCTCATCCCTCCCCCTGATGAATCGTCTTCACCCACTTTAAGCGCTTAGGTCGAATCGAGAGGCGCATTGTGGTTATTGCCACTACTGGTAACCAGTGGAACATGTACAGTGTGCCAAAGAGCGTGTGAAACAGCAGTCGTAAAGATGAAATGAGCTGCTTACTCAGCGCTCTTCGCTTGGATGGCAGCGTCTCGTTGGGCGACAGGTGTGACGGTTTTGCCGTCTGCGATCGGATCTGCCGTAGACCCGCAACAGTCCCAAACACCGATAGCGCCAGGGTGAGCGTCGTCAGTGGACTCACCAGCAACGGACGGCTACGCCAAAGAGACATCAACAAATCGGGCACGATCGCGGTGGGCAGCAAGTACTGAATCACCCAGAACATAACGAGGTCGATCGTTTTGCGGGTGCCCATACGGTTGCGTAGAATCGGTTGCCAATAGTCCAGGTAGCGCTGGTAGCCACCCTCGGCCCAACGGCTCCGCTGATGCCAGAGCGCGATCGCCTGCGTGACTCCCTCTTCTTCCACGGCTGGCACCGCCATGAAATCAACATCCCACTGATCGAGATGCAGTCGAAACGTGAGATCTAGGTCATCGGTAATGGTCGCCTCATTCCAGCCGCCGCATTGTTCCAGCGCTTCTCGACGAACAAATTGACCATTGCCACGCAGTTCACCCATGCCTCCAACTGCAATGCGCTGTCGCTGATAAAACGAATCTAGCGCCATTTCAGCGACCTGACCGCGTGTCCAGCCGTTTTCGGAGCCATTAGACACCGCTTTGCGAACCTGTACAGCCCCTAATTCTTCGCGCTTAAAGAGCGGTAACACCCGCAGCAGCATGTCTGGCGAAACCTGAGCATCAGCATCAAAGACAGCAATAATCTCTCCCTTCGTTAACGGCAAGACCTGGTTTAACGCACCCGATTTGCCACCACTCGCGTTGGCTGAACGATAAAAGACCTTCAGTTGCTCATACTGTTGCGCCAGTTGCTTCAGCAGTATAGGGGTTTGATCCGTACTGTTGTCGTCGATGACCCAAAGCTCATAGCAATGAGTTGGGTAGTCTAGCGCGCACAGCGTTTTGACCAGGCGGGTGATGACGGCTTCTTCATTCTTCGCGGCGACCAGAATCGAAACCAACGGGAACACATCGCCCTCCGTATCTAATAAGGGTGCAGGAACAGTTAGCGGACGTGCCAGCAAAATCCTGACGGCTTGAAGGCTCATCAGCGTGGTTAAACCAACGACAACCCAGTAGCCCCACGTCACAAGATGGAGCGCGATCGTGCCGCTCCAAATGCAAATCAGTGCCACCGCTGCTCGTCGTCGTCGGTTTTCGCCGCGATCGGGTTCATAAGATGCACGACCTGCTTCAGGCAGATCAGCGCGATCGCCTAGCAACGAGTGAAGGGGTTCAAGCTCGCTGTAGGAATCGTTTTCGGGCCAGGAACTCTCCGGCATAAGTTACTTGATTCAACCACCAATATTTGTCTAAACCTTTGAAGAAGCTCGGAATGAGATAACACCAAACCGTGCAGCCTTCACACACGGCTAGCTTACCTTGAGATTGCCGATAGTCTTCCACAACCTCGGACTGCTTGTACAGGTCGTAAAGCTGTCCGTTAATGGGCAAACCCGTCTGAGCAAAGTGATAGCAGGGTAACAGCAGCTCGTCGTGGGGTGAAATCGCAATCACAGCATCTACCGCTTTACAGCGAGGCTTGCTTGTATCATTCCCACCTGCCTCAATAAAGGCGAGTGCGGCCTTGTTATAGCCCACATTACTGTACTGTTTCGCTGCTGCCTCGATCGCTGTCACCAACTCCGGTGTGGGATTTTTCTTCGAGTTGTAATTGCTGTGTGCCGTAAATGCTGGATTCAGCCAAACCCGCGCTTCCAACTGCTGACCCAGCTCTGCAACTTCACCAATGCGCTGATAGTTCTGAGCTGTCACCGTATGGTTTAGCACCGGGGCTTCACCCAACGAGTGAGCAATTTTGACCGACTCCACCAGGGTGTCAAAAATCTTCACTCCTCTCGATTGGTCATGGGTCTCAGCATCCGCACCATCCAGCGAGAAGTTCAGAAAATCAACCAACCCTTGCATTTCTTTGGCACGCTTGGGGTAAAGAATTGTGTTGGTGGTCATGCTCGTCACAAACCCTTGTCGCTTTGCCTCTGCAAAGACTTGCGCCACATCGGTTCGCAGTAGGGGTTCGCCGCCCGTAAAGTCAACATACTTTACGCCAAGTCGTCTGAGGTCTGCCAGATTATGACGAATCGTGTCAAAATCTGCTTCTTGTTTGGGTTCTAGCGCCCAAATATCGCAGAAATGACACCGAGCGTTACATCGGTAGGTCAGGTAATAATTTGCAACCAGAGGTGCCATAAAATGTTTAACGTTTAGTCTCCGCTGAAATCACAATAAGTCGATCGGGTAAGGAAGACAAGCACTTAACTATAGAGTATTTTCAGGAGAGTCGCTTGCAGGCTCTGACCCAGTTTGCTGGCATATCAGCGCCAAAGCATACTTACGAAAGGATCTCAAGGGATTGGTCATAAGCTGCGGCAAGACGGGTTGTTCCTTGATTGCCAACAGGTTACTGTCCGCTTTTTTTGGGGCATACTGAACTATCGAGACGCGAGCGATCGTGCTAAAACAATTCGTCTGTTCGATGAATGAAGCGTTCTAGCCCGCCCCGAATGTTATCGGACACGATTCTATGCTGTGGTTGCGCCAGCCCGTTTGGATTTCAGTCCGTTTGGATTGTTGTACACTCAAACGCGATCGATGATTGAATAAAACCACGGGCAGTTGGGTCGCGTCTTCTCTGCCGTACCTTCTTCGCACCGCACACTGGCAAAGGGTTGCCGTACCGCACGCAGGTGTATCTTAACGCCCTTCCAACTTGACAGCACTTTAGGAAGACTGAGCATGTCCATCGACAAACTTCAACCCGCCGCTAACCAGCATGTAGGCGTTTATGTGCCCTACTATCCACAGGCAGCCAAGCGATCGCACCTGCCCCTGGCAATTAGCCTCTATCAAAAAGGAGCGCTAGAAGGTCAGCGTAAGATTGAAGGTGGCGAGAGCATTCCCTTCATTGCGACGTGGAGTGTGTCAACCTTACCTGCTGACCTGACGCGCTGCCGCATTCAGTTTGACGGCAACGCCGACCTCAGCTATGAACTCATGATGGCGAACTTTGAGTTCATTGACTTTCTCATTGATGTCATCCTCAACTTCAAACGCGCCCACCTCGCAGACTTTTCGCAAGCGTTTTATCGCAAGCTGATGCGCTACGACGAGTGACACCGCAGAGGCGCAAAGAACGCGGAGAATTGTCTCTAGAAACTCTGCGTCTCGACGGTTCATTTCAAAGATTCACGCTATGACTATCATCCAGATTCTCAAAGCCGACTATCAGAGCTTTCCAGACGATCAGACCTATAGCATCTACGCAAAGGATGTGTACTTTAAAGACCCGACGAGTGAGTTTCGGGGGGTCGATCGCTACCAAACGACGATCGCCTTTATCAAAACCTGGTTTCGTCACTGCAAAATGGATCTGCACAAGATCGAGCAAACGGGCGACACGATTCGCACTGACTGGACGTTGAGTTGGAATACACCGCTCCCCTGGCAGCCACGCATTCATATTCCTGGCTGGAGCGAACTTACGCTCAACGCTGACGGGTTGATTGCTTCTCACATCGATTACTGGCATTGTTCGCGCCTGGATGTATTGAAGCAGCACTTTCTGCCCAAAAGTCGATAAAGTAAAAGAATGTAAACAATTCTCAGTAAAGGTTCGATCGCCATGCGCGTAATTTTGATGACGGGCAAGGGAGGCGTAGGCAAAACCTCCGTTGCGGCGGCGACTGGACTACGTTGTGCTGAACTGGGCTATCGGACTCTCGTCCTCAGTACCGACCCTGCTCACTCTCTCGCGGACAGTTTTGACCTGGAACTGGGACACGACCCCAAACTCGTCCGTCCGAATCTGTGGGGTGCTGAACTGGATGCTTTGAAAGAACTGGAAGGCAACTGGGGTGCGGTAAAGCGCTACATTACGCAAGTCCTCCAGGCGCGTGGCATGGAAGGCGTACAGGCAGAAGAACTGGCAATTCTCCCGGGCATGGACGAGATCTTTGGTTTGGTGCGGATGAAGCGCCATTACGACGAAGGCGAATACGATGTGCTGATCATCGACTCTGCACCAACGGGAACGGCACTGCGACTGCTGAGCCTGCCAGAAGTCGGCGGCTGGTATATGCGGAAGTTTTACAAACCGTTTCAGGGCATTTCCGTTGCGTTGCGTCCACTGGTAGAGCCACTGTTTCGACCGATCGCGGGCTTCTCTCTCCCCGACAAAGAAGTGATGGATGCGCCCTACGAGTTCTACGAGCAAATCGAAGCGCTGGAAAAAGTGCTGACCGATGCCACCCAAACCTCGGTGCGCTTGATCATGAATCCCGAAAAAATGGTGATCAAAGAATCGCTTCGCGCCCATGCCTATCTCAGCCTGTACAACGTAGCAACGGATATGGTGGTTGCCAATCGCATCCTGCCTGATTCGGTTTCTGATCCCTTCTTTCAGCGGTGGAAGCAACAACAGCAGCAGTATCGCCAGGAAATCCACGCAAACTTTTCGCCATTGCCAATCAAAGAAGTGCCGCTCTATTCTGAGGAAATGTGCGGACTGGCAGCGCTCGATCGCCTCAAAGACACCCTCTACCCCAACAACGAAGACCCAGCACAGGTCTATTACAAAGAAACCACGCTGCGTGTCGTGCAAGACAAACAGCAGTACAGCCTTGAAGTCTATCTACCCGGCATTGAAAAGCACCAGATTGAACTGAGCAAATCCGGTGATGAACTCAACATCCGCATTGGCAACCACCGTCGCAATCTAGTGCTACCCCAGGCATTAGCCGCATTGGAACCTGCTGGAGCAAAAATGGAAAATGACTACCTCAAAATCCGCTTTGCGGACGCAGCGAGGGTTTAAAGAGACGGGTGCGATCGCCGCTCCAAGCAGCGGTCGCACTAAAATGAGGACACTTCGGTTCATTCGCAAACTGGAGCATGGTTGAAATGACTGGGCTACTGCAATGACAACCGCGATCCAAAAACTCACCTTTGAGGCATACCTCTCCTATGACGATGGTACGGATACTCGTTATGAACTTGTGGATGGGGAACTGCGCCCAATGAGTTTAGGAACGGGGAAGCACGGAGCGATTACAGAGTTTCTCAACGACCAATTTAAGGGTGAAATTAGCCGAACCGGATTGCCGTGGACAGCGAAGGACATGCGCATTGGCGTGCGCTCTCCTCGTGGTGGACGATGGGATACGTCACGCATTCCTGATGTCACTGTGCTATCGATCGCGCAGTGGGACGAAATGGCAAACTGTGAAGCCGTAATTAACCTCAACGAGCCACCCCCATTCCTGGTTGTAGAGGTTGTGAGCGAATCTACAAAATCAGCGGACTACCGCGCGAAGTACAGCGAATACAGCGTTTTAGAAATTCTTGAGTACTGGATTGTTGACCCGTTAGAAGAAAAGGTCACAATCTGTCAGCTAAACGAAGGTCGCTATGATGAGTCTGTTTTTGTAGGAGACGCTGTAATTCAATCTCTGACCTTTCCAGCGTTACGGTTAACAGCAACTCAAATACTTGCAGGAAAACTGTAACATCTACGATCGCGTTCTTGCTCAGAAGTGAGGCGCGATCGCTAAATTTACTTGTTTTTCTGTTCCTTTTTACTCATCTCTGAGCGCAGGTTTAAATAAGCTTCAGCAAAGCGCTGACCAAGGATTTGGTAACTTTCAGTCGTGAAATGCACGTAATCTTTCAACGCTAAATCATCCGTTGTTGTCATGACAGAGAATGGCAGCTTGACCTGGCGTTGTTGTTCTTTAACGATCGCCCAATTTTTAAATCGATCGGGTTGTGTATTCGTGCCAATTTGTGCAAAAACAACAGGCAAAGTTGGTAGCTTGAGATCGCTTCGCCAATCCCTGATAAGACTCGTAAATTTATCCGCCCATTGATGTGGTAAAAAGACTCTAGTTGGATGCTCTTTAGGATCTATGGCATCAATTTCTCCCTGAAAATAAAGCAGCCCAGAAACATTTCCCATCACTGAAGCAGCACGCACTCGTTTAAGGCAAGATCCATAAAGTGTACTGTCATTTAAGTTTCGCTGCCACTCGTGAATTAAAGAACCGCCTTTAGCACAAGGTATTAGCCCCACCACCATGTCAGGGTGGTTTTGGACAAGAGCACTGGCAAAAGATACTGCCGGACCGAAACCTCCCGGTTCATCTTTAGACACTAGATCAACTTGATTAGTCGGATCATCCACAGGCTCTTTTGCTAGCTTCCAATGATAATCATTACCAAAGACATAGATCTTAGGATTGACGCTCATTCCTGAAGGTGGAATAGCCCCCATGCCAGACATATTTGACTGACCAGCAAGGATAAACAACTGTAATTTACCTTGATACGCTTCGGGAATATTGCTCTCGTTTTCCCCTTGTGCCTGTACCGGAAAACTCGTCCGATAGTTCAATCCGATCGCCTTGAGAATATTCTTAACACCATAGGCTTTTTCTAAGAAAATGCCTGACATTCCACCAACGGTAAAGACACCAACAATAGTGACGGCATATAGAGCGACGGCAGATAGCTTCTTGAGTTTCATTACGCTTGGATGTGCTTAGATACTACTAAAACAAAATGAGCGTAGGATGCACCAGTCAACCTTGCCTTTAAACAAATTTGTTTAAGATTTTGATTTTCTTAAAGAGGAGCGTTAGAGCAATCGAACCAAATAAGGTTACGAAAAAAGCAGTCAAGCTTTGCAAAACTGGAAAGACCTGAAAGAAATTGCCAAAAACAGGAAGGCTACTCAGAGGGAGCGGCTTTTTGAATGTGAAGAAAACATGGAAGCCATAGATCCCTAAAGAGCAATCCGAAAGAAATCTGATGCTGCTAGGAGCAGTGACTTTTACTAATAAAGCCAGATAAAGAAGCAGCCAGGAACCAAAGACAAGAGAGAGCCTCATATAGTGATCTAGCGGTGCTTGATCGACTTGGATGAGAAGACGGTTACTTGTTAAAACCCATTCTAGAATAAAAAAGAATAGGGTCAAACCAAGCAGTAGATATAGCTTGCGTCTTAGAAATTTAGTTGCCCCTTCTAGTTTTCCTTCGCTGTACTCTTGTGCAGTGATAGCTGCTGTAAAAACATAGGGTAAGAAATTGAGGGGATTGTAGTCCCAACCAGTGAGGCTATTGAGGTTGTTTAAGAAAGATGACTGAATCCCTGTGTACTGAAGGATCGGCTCAAGGGTAGAAGACGCAAAGACTAAAATGGCAGCACCTATAAGTAGCCAATAAGTAATGACTCTTTTCTGTGATGACTTCTTCAGCTTCCCAAGCAGTAAGACTAAGCCTTCAGCAACTATAGTGATGAAAAGCAGAGAAAAGAAGAAAAAATATGGTGTACTGTTCCCGCTGACAATAAATAGAATGAAGCTCTTAACTGATGAGGTAGCTTCGCTTAACGCAGTCATTCCATCTACGAATAGAATGTCAAATATAGTAATTGAGATGACCCAAAAAAGGTAAAGTGATAGCAGTCTTGGAAGTCGCTTCTGCAAAAAATAGCCAAGCGTTAAATCTTTGCTCTTTGCATAAAAAATGAAAAGTGAAATTTGCAGAAAAACTGGTACTGCAAGTGCTCCGACTAAACCACTCAGAACATAATCACTAAACCCCATAGTGAAGCCGCTTGGAGCCAACAGTTTTGGGATATTAAAAACCTTCGTTTTGTACGCGACGATCGCAAGCGAAAAGATAGCGCGCAAAAAGTCAAATCCTTCAAACTTTTGCAACTTCTTAGCGAGATGATCGGCACCACTTTTTTGATAAGAGTTGTCTGAAACTGATGAAGACTCCATATCAGCTAGCTCATAGTTAACAAGAGGTAAATAGATAAGTATTTGCTTCTCAGGTAAAGCTCTACTGAGCCATAAGAAGCGACTCCTAGCATAAAATGATCATCAGATGCATCGCTAAGAGTCCGCTGTTTCAGAGCTGAGTCTAGGTGAAAGCAGCGCATTATTCGCATCTTAACTTCAGGTGAGGGGTAAGAGTCAAGACTTTA
Source organism: Lyngbya sp. HA4199-MV5 (assembly GCA_019359375.1). Lineage (GTDB taxonomy): Bacteria > Cyanobacteriota > Cyanobacteriia > Leptolyngbyales > Leptolyngbyaceae > Stenomitos. The sequence goes on along the minus strand of JAHHHL010000040.1, from coordinate 45,713 downwards.
AGTGATTTTTTGTTGCAGCCTTATTAATGACCTTCAAGCCTTATTAACAGGTACGATCGCCACTTCCACAAAAATTGCCGCTTCTACAATAAGATGAGCGATCGCGCCCACTGTTACCGTTGTGATTGCAGCTTTGGAACAGTTGATCGCGACAGATTCCGTGTCTGCCAACTCATTACGATATAGTGATGGCGCTGTCTGAGAGTAGTTGGGGGTTTCCGTTGACCGCACACAAATCAATCCCAAACGCTAATCCGCACGATCGGCAAGGGTTTGCTCACTTCATGCTGAAGGAAATCTACGAGCAGCCAGAGGTGGTGCGTCGATGCTTGGCAGCGTATCTCAAGCCTGATTGGGCGAGCGTTCAGGATAGTACAGCGCCATCCAGTCTCTTTAATCTGCCGTTGCCAGAGCAGATATTCACTACGGTGGCAGAGATTCAGATTGTGGCATGTGGCACCAGTCGTCATGCGGGTTTGGTGGCGCAGTATTGGCTAGAACAACTGGTAGGCATTCCTACCAGGGTGCGATCGGCATCTGAATTTGTCTCTGCACCCTTTCCCTTGATTGCAAACACGCTGACGATCGCCGTCACTCAGTCAGGTGAAACAGCGGACACGTTAGCGGCGGTTGCAGTCGCGAAGAAGCGATCGCAGTCAGAAGCCTCATCGCAATCCTGGTTGATCGGCATTACAAACCAGTCCGAAAGTTCGTTGGCAAAAGCGGTGGATTACACCCTTCCAACGTTGGCTGGTGCAGAGATTGGCGTTGCTGCCACCAAGACCTTTCTGTCTCAACTGGTGGTGTTGTTCTGCTTGGCGCTGGAGTTTGCCCTTCGTCGTCGTGCGCTGTCAGTCCAGCAAGTGATGCCACTGATTGATGCGCTTCGATCACTGCCTGACCAGATCGAAATCTTGCTCAAACAGCAACACGAAGCGATTCAGACCACAAGCCTAACCTTTGCAGAAGTGAGTGGTTGCATAGTTCTGGGACGAGGTATCAATCACGCGATCGCGTTAGAAGGAGCACTCAAGCTGAAAGAAACGACTTACATTCATGCGGAAGGTTACGCAGGCGGTGAATTTATGCACGGTCCGATCGCGCTGCTGGATGTAACCGTTCCCGTCATCGTGATCGCGCCTGAAGGCACCGTTTATGACTCAATGCTTGCCAATGCTCAGAAAGCGAAGTCAAATGGAGCACCCTTGATTGGCATTACCAACGCTGCCACACAGGACGATCGCGTCGTGTTCGACTATGCGCTGATCGTGCCTGCGATCGACGAACTGCTTTCGCCGTTTCTGACCGTCATCCCTTTACAATTGCTGGCGTACTCAATTGCCCTACAGCGCGGACTGGATGTCGATCGCCCCCGCAATATCACTAAAACGCTGGTGACGTGAACTACAGCACTTAGCGTGGCAACAGCCGCTCCACGATTTGTGCCTGACGTTCTACCGTTGCGGCGAGTCGCAAAATATTTTCTGTCTGCCGCTCATTTGAGACTGCAAGGCGTGAAAGGCTTTCTGCTCGCTCTTTCGCCGCTTTTGCCTGCTCTTGAGTCTCGCATCCCTTTACCCAAACCGTCCTTCCACATAGTCTCGTGTGCGTGTTTCAGTTGGTTGCATAAAGATCTGAGAGGTAGGTCCAAATTCCACCAGTTGACCAATCCGGCTCTCATCGGTGCTGAAGAACGCGGTGTAGTTAGAGACACGGGAGGCTTGCTGCATATTATGGGTGACGATGACGATCGTCAACTCTTGCCGCAGTGTATGGATGAGTTCTTCAATCTTCATCGTGGCGATCGGGTCGAGTGCAGAGCAGGGTTCATCCATCAGCAGCACTTTAGGCTTGACGGCCAACGCACGGGCAATACACAAGCGCTGTTGCTGTCCACCCGATAGCCCCAAAGCTGATTTGCCCAAATTGCCTTTCACCTCATCCCACAGTGCCGCTCCACGCAAGGCAGACTCTACAATCTCGTCGAGTGAGGCACGCGAGGGACGACCAAAGACCCGCACGCCATACGCAACGTTATCGTAAATGCTCATGGGAAAGGGGTTTGGTTTTTGAAATACCATGCCGATTTTGCGACGCAGGCGATTCAGATTCACCCGCGGGCTGTAAATATTCTGACCGAAAAATTCAACAGTGCCATCGACACGCACCTTGGTTTCGAGTTCGCTGATGCGGTTTAGTGCTTTGAGGAAGGTAGATTTACCACAGCCAGAAGGTCCAATAATGGCGGTTACTTGCTCTTGATGAATATCCATCGAGATGCTTTCCACAGCTTTTTGGCTGCCGTAGTAAAAGCTCAGATTTTTCACGCTGAGGGCAGGGCTAACGGTGGCGATCGAGGCAGCAGTGTCAACAGGATGCATGAAACATTTGTCCTAACTGGATAACATATCTAGCGATTCGGCAAGCGTTTGCGGGTAAGCAGGCGAGAGAGGAGATTTGTCAGCAGCACCATCCCAACTAAGATCACTGACGCACTCCACGCAAGCTGGTTTTGTTGAACATACGCGGAATTGGCGTAGTTGTAAATCATGACGGATAGCGATGGTGCCGGCTGCAATAAGCCTTGTGACCAGCCTTGGGTAAACAGCGCCGTAAAAATGAGTGGTGCCGTCTCACCCGCTGCGCGCGCTACAGCCAGTAAGACACCCGTTGTGATACCTGCTAAGGCGGTTGCCACTACGGTACGCGTGGTTTGAAACGGACTCGCTCCCAGTGCGGCAGATGCAAGCCGCTGCTGGATGGGTACAAGCTTCAAAGCTTCTTCAGAAGTCAGCACCACGATCGGCAGCATGATGACTGCCAGCGCAAAGCTACCCGCCAGGGCTGAAAATTTGAAGTTCAGCACAATCACGGCGTAAGCAAACACACCCACCACGATCGATGGCACACCGCTGAGCACCATGATTAGAAAACGGACACCCTGTGCCAGCGGCGACTGCTTCCCAAACTCCGACAGGTAAATGGCTGTCAATAGCCCGATCGGAATGCTGATCAGGGTTGCAATGCTCACCATCATCACCGTCCCCTGGATGGCGTTCGCAAACCCATTCGGCACGCCTTCTAACCCCACAGGTGCGGGGAGTGAGGTCAGCACATCCCACTTGAGATGAGGCGCGCCTTCCCACAAAATCTTGATGAGGATTGCCAGCAGCGGCAACAGCGCGATCGCGGTACCCAAGAAGGCAAGCGCCGTCATACCATTGCTTAACGCCTGACGACCAGCGGGTAACGGCTCGATTAAGTCCAACGCCTCATTTTCCATAGCCGCCTCACTTTCCATAGCCCAGTACCCGTACCATCAAAATCGCTAACACATTAATTGCTAACGTCAGCACAAACAGAATCAAGGCGAGGTACATCAGCGCGCCAATGTGCAACGGATCTAGCGCCTCTCCAAATTCATTTGCCAGCAGCGCCGGGATGGTGTAACCCACATTGAACAACGAAGGGCTGATTTGTGCAGAATTGCCAATCACCATCGTGACCGCCATTGTCTCGCCCAAGGCGCGTCCCAGCCCCAGCATGGCAGCTCCCAAGATTCCCGATACCGATGACGGCAGGATCACTCCAAAAATGGTTTCCCAACGCGTGGCACCTAGTGACATAGAGGCAGAACGTAAATCGGAAGGGATCGCCAGCAGCACTTCGCGGCTAATAGCAGCGATCGTCGGCAAAATCATAATCGCCAGAATCACTCCAGCCGCCAGGATGCCAGAACCAAAAGGCTGGGTGCTAAACAGAGGAATCTGCTTGAAGTGGGTGTAAAGCCAAAGCTGAATCGGCTGCAAAAAGGGCACCAGCAGATAGATGCCCCAAAGACCAACAATGACGCTGGGAATCGCCGCAATCAGTTCAACCAGAAAGGCGATGGGCGATCGCACCCAGGACGGTAAAAAATTCTCGCTTGTCACTAGCGCTACGGCTAACCCGATGGGTAAGGAAAGCACCAGGGCGATCGTCGAGGTGACGATCGTGCCAAAAATGTAGGGAAGCGCCCCAAACTTCACATTGGCAATATCCCATTCCTGGCTGGTCAAAAAGCCAAAGCCAAATTCCTTAATCGCTGGCTCTGCCTGCTTAAAGATGACCCATCCCATCCACAGCAGCGTCAGCACAGTGAGTAGCGCAAACCCGCGGGTTAACCACAGAAACCCCTGGTTGAGCCAAGAGGTTAGACCATCAGTTGTCATAATGTCGTCGCCGCGATCGGCAACGGACATTTGGCTAACCGAGAACGTTGAAGTCGATTGAGGTGGTTCGGTTGCACTCATTGGGTAGGAAGTGAGGAGTCGGGAGTCAGGAGTCAGGAGTCAGGAGTAAAGCTATTAAGATTCCTGGGCTTCAGGCATAAGCAAGCAGCAAATCAGGGAACCGACGAGAAAGCGAGGCTTTAAAGACCATGACCTGAAAGCGCCCTCCAGGTAAACTAAAGGACGCTTCAGACGATGGAGTGGGCGATCGCGCTTATGGCTTCACGCCAGAGTTTACGTCACTCGCAATTCTCTTGGCATCTTTGGCGGGAATTCGCACATAGTCAAGAGTTTTATTGAGTTCTTGCCCATCGCTCAAGATCCAGTTCACAAACTTTTTGATGGCAGCCGCTTTTTCGGGGCTGTCATACTGCTTGTAAACCATCAACCAGGTCAAGCCTGCGATCGGGTAGCCATCATCGGGATCACCCACAAACACGCGATTGTTTTCGGGAGGAATGACCACAGTGGCGAGTGCCTTGTTCGCGTTGGAGACGGTCGGGGGTACAAACTGTCCCTTTTTGTTTTCTACCCACGCAGTCTGGATCTTCTTTTCTTTAGAGTAAGCATACTCGACGTAGCCGATCGTGCCTTCAGCACCGCTGACTTCCTTCGCTACACCAGGATTGCCTTTGCCCTTGAGCGGGTTTCCGGGCCATTTGGGAGCTGTACCAACGCCCACCTCAGACTTAAAGGAAGAGCTAATCGCGCTCAGATGGTTGGTGAAAATGAAGGACGTACCGCTGCCATCCGCACGTACCACAGGCTTGATCTCAGAATCAGGTAGCTTTGCACCGGGGTTAATTTTCGCAATGCGGGGATCGTTCCACTTCTTGATCTTGCCAGCAAAAATGTCAGGCAACACACTGCGGGATAGCTTGAGGTTAGGCACAAAAGGCAGGTTATAAATGACGGCAACAGCGCCACCAGCGGTTGGCACCAAGATCACGCCTTGCTTGACCTTTTCGATTTCAGCATCGGTCATGGCAGCATCGCTACCGCCAAAGTCAACCGTACCCGCGATCACCTGACGAATACCCGCACCGCTACCGACACCCTGATAGCTCACGTCAATATCGGGATTGGCTTTCTTAAATTCGGCAATGTACCGCTCATACAGAGGAACGGGGAAGGTTGCTCCAGCACCCGTTAAAGGAACTGCCTGCGCGATCGCAGTCAACAACGGTCCAAGCGCGATCGCGGCAGTTACGGCTGAGGCAGTAACGGCGCGACGGAATGCAATTGCAGGAAATGCCATTTTGCCTTGTCCTCACAGAGAGTCTTAATGGTTAGATTGGGTAACAATGACAACCGTACAACCACAGCAGTTAAGTGAAAACCAAAGAAGCTGTAACAGCAGGTTAAGGTTAATTAAACGTTTGTTTAAGGCACTTTTGCTACTGCTACATTGATGGTTTAAATCAGTGCTTTTGATTACACCGCTCGAATGTAATCTGTGAACATTTTCCCCTTTAAGTAACACCATATAAAAGCGGAAATGCCTCACCAGAGCTTGATTTTCATGACATGAAGTAAGATTTCATAGAGAAAGGCGTGATGCCTGCAGCTCTTTAATTCACGGCTTGCACTAGCGATGATCACACCAATAACAACATCAAGCAGCCTAAATGACCGCTCTACAAAGTCAAGGTAGCCTATTCTGTAAAGCGTTCGGTCGATCGCATTCGTTGTTGTGAATTGTGCCCTTCTCCACATATTATTTAGCTAGCCCACTTCCTTTATTGCTTCTACACGGCGTTCCTTGCTGCAATCATTTTTATGACCACCATTCCAGCTTTGAAGCAGTTACCTGCGCCTGTACGATTGCTCATTCGACCCATGCTGATTGCGGCGATCGGCTTACACGCGCTGTTGCTGTTCACCCCCCTGCCATCGGCGGAGAAACCCAAAAAGACGGACGATAAGGAAGATCCCGTCAAAATTACCCAGTTGCCCACTGCCAAGCCAGCCGCAAAGTCACGTCCCAAATTAGCCAAGCCAGCGCTACCAAAGGTCAATCGAGCGAAGTCCGCGATCGCGCCTCCTGTACAAAGGACTCAAACACCCCAACGTGCAGCAGGCGGCACACCCAGCGACGCAAAAGATCCGTTTGCTGATTTTCCCCATTACCCGTCATCGACCCCCAACTGCTATGGCAAAACGGATTTGGGCGAAAATTGTCGTGAAGCTGCCGTATCCCTACAGTCGGTCGTGTCTTACTTTGAAAAGGTGCTACCGGAGAAAAAATTTGCCATTACTCCTGCCGGTGGCGATGGCACAAACGTCAAGCTTTTTACCGTGTCGAAGGGCGGGAAGTCCCTGTCTTTGAGTATTTTGAAAGATAGTGACACGAAAACGGTGTACTTACTGGCTCCCGAAGCGATCAACGATCTAGAAAAGCTGAAGAAGGCAGAAGGCACACCAAAAGCGATCGCAGACATTTATGAGCAGGTCGCTAATCAAATCGATAAAAATGGCTCGACTAACGACGCAACGCCAGGAGATTTTACGCAGCCAGCAGACTATTACAAAGATCCCAAAGCGAGTTTGCCTGAACAGCTTGGGGCGATTTATGGCTCACCCAAAGTCATTGATGGCTCAACGGCTGACGCAATCTACGCCACGCTGAAGGACTATTTAGCGGGTGCGAGTTACACAACCAGCGCTGTTGGCAACTATGGCGGCGGCTCCCTTTATGAGATTAAAAGCGACAGCTACACAGGCTACCTCAACCTGGTGCCAAGCACCAGTGGCGGCACGATCGTGGTCGTATGGACGAAAAAGCCTTAGGAACGCGAATTTAATAAGGTGTAATGCTGTCGTCTGTAGGGACGTTACATGTAACGTCCCTACAGACAGGAAGTGTTTCAGGTTAATTAATCCACGATTCTTAGCAAGCGTCACTCGATCGCCAAGGAAACGCGATCGCCGCCAATGTCGCGTAATGTGCCTAAGACCTGCACCACTTTTTCGTAGGTCACTTGCTTGTCTGCCTTGAGAACAACCGTGCCTTTAGGATTCTTCTGCAAGTACGTCACGATGAGCTGCGCCAATTGGGTGTCTGTTACGGGTGCGTTGTTCATTAACACCTGCCCCTGACGATTCATGGCAACAATGATCGGCTCGATGGGTTTCTCTTTGCTGATGCCTTTGTCCGTACTGGGCAGCGGCACATCAACGGCTTGAAAGCTGGTTAGCGTCATCGAAACGATGATGAAAAAGGTGAGGACGGTCAAAATCACGTCCATCATCGGCACCAGATTGGGTTCTGGCATTTGGGAGCCTTGCTGCTGTGCTTTGAATTTCATAACACGCTCTACACACTATCTGTCTGGACAACGCAGCTATGGATGTCCGCTAGTAACGGGATCGGACTTTGATGCGATCGCCCGATCGCCATTCAAATGCCCTGCTTCGTACCAGACGTGACGGTAAATCACCTCAAGTTCGCTGCCAATCTTAGAGAAATACTCGATCTGCTGCGTTTGGAGAGTGACAAACACCCGAAAGGCTGCCAGCGCCAGAATCGCCACCACCATACCAGCCGCCGTGACAATCAGCGCTTCACCGATCCCCGCTGCTGCTTTAGATGTGTCAGCTCCTGTGCCACCACCCCCAATATTCAAGTTGCTGAATGTGGTAATCAGACCCGTAACGGTTCCCAATAATCCCAACAGCGGTGCAAGGGCAACAACCGTTTCGAGCAGCTTATCGCCCTTCCGCATCCGCACAAACTCCTGGTCGCCTGCGGCTTCCATTGCCAAACGAAACGTTTCGGGGGTGGGATGCTTGAGTTTGAGGGGTGCCAGCAAAAAGCGACCGATCGGCAATGTCTGGTTGCGCTCGGCGATCGTCCGCGCCTCATCCAGGCTGTAGCGAGCCGCATCTAGCACATCGTGAGCGATACGATCCTCGCCGCGCGATAGCTGAAACCAAAACCAGGCTCGCTCTAAAGCACAGGCAAGCGTCGCTACCGATAGCCCAGCCATTGGAATCATGACTGGTCCACCTTCAGACAGAAATTCAAATAACGTAGAAGACATCTTAGAGGTTTGGGAACGCCATTCTGCTGAGATTCTGAGGTTTAACACAACCCTCCCGTTAGAATAACGGACTTGCAGTAGAGGGCTGGTTAACGTCAGGTTAATAAACGTAAACTCAAAGTCGAAGGCACAGATCCTTCTGCTATGGCGATCGCCTGACTACTTTACCTGAGCAATCTCTCCTGATTTCGGCTGAGACAAATTCTGAAAGATGATCTGGTCGGCAACTTTTTCAGCAGGGGGCTTGTCTGCCACTTTGTCCTGTGGCTCGTCTTCTTTACGCCGTGCCAGGGCTTGCTGCTGATAGGCTTGCTGCTGATAGGTGCCTAGCGCTCGTGCGATCGCGGTCAAGCGTCGATTTTGATCGTGGCTAATACCATCTTCTGTATTGCCGAGTCCAGGAGCTTCCCAACGGTTCCGCCGTGGGTTCCAGTAGGACTGCGTGCGTGCCCAGAGTACCGCGTCCGATCCTGTGAGACCACGATCGCGCGCTTTTTTCAACCATTCGATATACCCCGGTGTATCCAGCGCTGCCAGAGGAGCCTGATTTGCCAGGTCGATCGCATTTAGCTCTTCTTCCAGTGAGAGGTTTAAGCGATGAGAGTCTGCTTTTTGGCGAATCACATCTGCCTGCCGCTGTAAACGCTGGAGCTGTTTTTCGTCGGCTTCTGCTGGCGATTTTGCCCCATGCTGGTAAGAAAAACTGCCTAAGTTCCAGACACCATTCCCAGGGTCAGAATGCCCGTAGTAGGCGCGGGTTTTGTTGCCATCGGCTGTGCGCGTGCCTTCTGCGTGCCCTACTGTGCGGGCAACCAGAGAGTCTGAACCACCTGCAAAAATATCGCTTCCCTGCCCGACGGCAACAGTTGGTGTGGAATTCTCCTGTTGGGCGATCGGTTTGGGTGCTGGTGAATCTGCTGGCGCGTTGGGAGCAGCAGGTGGCACAAAACTAAGGGCAATTGAGGTAGACGCTGAAGCAGAGGTGGCGGCAGATGGAGGTGAGTCTGGGGTCGGAGCCGAGTCAGTTGACGTGGGTGCAGCCGTCGCTGAAGGTGGATTGTTCGCAAGATTGAAGTCGATAACGCCATTATCAGCCCGTGCAGCTTGATGGGTGGTTGAAAGAAACGCTAGCAGACCAAGGGCAAGTAGGGAAGGTGATTTCATGCGGGTAAAGAGCGTTGAGAGAGGATGAATAAAGCTTGGTGTGTTAGGTAATGTGCTTCACGCACTGATGGCAATCCATTGCAGGGGAGTGTGCTATCGCGTAGAAGTTACGGGAATGGCTCAACCGATCGCACGTCTCATTTAGGATTTTTTCAATGTGCGTTCCAGAATGGCTTTAGCGGGTTCAACAATCGCCCAGGTGCCGTTGGGTTGTTTGCGCAGGGTTGCGAATTGCAGCAGAGTTCCACTGCCGATCGTGTCTCCCTGATTGACCATGCTGGGGCGGGCATCCTTCAGACCGCAGAGACGAAACAGGTACGCAGGCACATCGGGGCTAGAAAAAATGAGGCAGCGGCGCTGATCGATCTGCGTGCGACCATCAAAGGGGGCATAGACGCTGTTGCCATCCAGAGCAATGGAAATATCTCCTAGCCCACCGAGAATACGACGATCGCCCAGAACATCGCCTGGTTGCAGTTCCCAAGCCTGGTAGAGCTTGATGTCGAGGGTGGGAGCAGTGCTGGGAGCACGGGCACAACCAAAGGGCAGCGATAGCGTGAGAATGCTTGCGATCGCCCCTCTAAAAAGCACCCTCTTAAAAATTGCCTCAGGAAGAACAGCTTTGATGCCCATGCTAGTGACGGAAGCTGAACGTATAACCGACATACTCATCCCCTTCGTAGAGCACAATCAGCCAGGTTTGAGTATCGAACGCTAGGGGGTAGGCTTCACGTCGAGAGGAAACGCCCGATCGCACATCCACCGGAGGCAGTTGGCAATAAGGCTCCTTCATCACCTGCCGTACCTGCGCTTTGCTAGAACGCTCCGGTACACTCAAAAAGCGGGATAGCTGCTCCCTGGACAGGATCGCTGTTGACTGCACAACTTCCTGGCAAACCGCTCTAGTCGGGGCAGGGGGTGGCAATAAGCTACGTGGGTCTGCTAACAAGCCAACTGCTGCTACGACAGATCCACCAGCCAGCATGTATTTCATACTATTGGTGCGAGATTTACGACGCTGCATCGTTTCAATCCTTGAAAGTGACAAGTCGTGACGATAAAGAGGTTTAGTAACGGGTTGAATCAGTCAACAAGAGCCTTAAACCATTGGTGTCTAAGCCATACTGGCAGCACCAATGGTCAAACCCGTTGAAGAATAAACTGTTTGAAAGACGCGGGGCTTCCAACAACACGATCGTGGCTGCAAGAGAATGCTTCTAACAAACAGATGCATTCAGACGCGGTACTTTGGCGCTAACTGCCAGAGTGGTCGTTTAGAGAGCGATTGATCAAACAACCGTTGCATCGGAAGCAGTCTCTTTTGAGCGCAGTAATGAATAAATCCAACTAAGTGTCGAGGAGATTAGTACAAAAATACTATAAGAGGTCTTGTCAAGTCTACAACCAGAACTTCACAATTTTCTAAACAACCGCAAGAAGTTTCTAAACAACCGCAAGAAGCTCCCCCATCAAAAGGAGAACTCTTTGCTAAAATCGGTTATTTGAAGCTTCAAACGCTTGCCAGACAATGCTTTTAGAATCGGGATGACTGGATTCGAACCAGCGGCCCCTTCGTCCCGAACGAAGTGCGCTACCAAGCTGCGCCACATCCCGCCGAAGCTAGCAGATCTTGCTACACTAATCTCGCTTGCCTCTTAGTTTAGGCTATCACACTCTGTTTGCCGTGTAGGAAGAGGCGTGTGTCTAACCTCGTCGCGATCGCTTCTCCTCGCTTTGGCTAGGGCGCGTTATCAATTAGCTTCAAAACCCTACGGTATCAGCATGATCGCGCCCGCCCCAACATATGATGCTAGGGGCTGTAACCCTTACTGCAACTAACGTGTAGTAGTAATTGATGACAGCCCCTAGTGAGAATGCAAACGTTAGAAGACGATGGGGGATAGTTTAAACCTGAACATTCTGTTACTAATAACAGTGGTCTGTTTTAGTGGTCTGCTTAATTAGAGGGTCACAAGGAGACGCTTAAGCAGTCGTTTTGTATTTTTGAGCAAATTTCCGCTAAAAACCGATCGCGGTCTGCAATATTTTCATAAACATTTGTAAACTTGTAGCTAGCGGTTTTTCAGTGCCCTGTGTTTTGAGGAGTCTCCATGAGACAGCTAGTTGCGATCGAGCGTTTCTGCCTGACGGGTCATATTCTATCGTTGGTGTTTGGGCTGGCAGGGTTGCTGCTGGTATTGCCGAATCCTGAATTTATCGCCACCTTGCCAGCTTTTGGACAAGCTCTGTTTGGCTGGAGCATGGCAGGAGGTGGTGTGGTTTACATCCTTTTGGGCGCTGTGACGGTTGCCCTTTATGCCTATCGCACGTTGGGCTTGCGTGCGTTGTTGCTCTTTATGGTGCCCGCGATCGGGCTGTCGCTGAGCAGCGAATTGCTGGGAACCAGCACGGGTTTTCCCTTTGGGCATTATGGCTATCTCAATGGTTTAGGCTACAAAATTGCGGGACTGGTGCCGTTTACCATTCCCCTGTCCTGGTTTTATGTCGGGCTATCGACGTATTTGCTGGCGTGGGTGGGGCTGGATGCGATCGGGTTCAAAGGCTGGCAGAAGCAGTTAGGCTCAATTTTATTGGGTTCCATCCTTCTCACTGCCTGGGACTTTGTGCTTGATCCTGCTATGAGTCAATCGGCTTACCCTTTCTGGGAATTCCGCGATCCCGGTCAGTTTTTTGGGATGCCCTACCGCAATCTGACCGGTTGGGTGGGTACGGGTGCTCTGTTTATGTCTGTTGCAGCATTCTTTTGGCGCAACACATCGATCGCGCTTACCCGTCCTCAGCTCACTGTCCCGCTCATCATTTACCTGGTGAACTTTGCATTTGGAGCCATTATCACAGTCAACCAGTTAGACGCGCGGTTCTGGATCCCCACCGCGATCGGGGCGGCGTTGGGCGTACTCCCTGCGATCTGGTTCTGGTGGCTGGCAAAACCAACCGGAGTTATGGAAGTTGCGATCGAGGCAGAAGCGTCTCTCCGCAGCAACGAACTAGAGAAAGTGGCTGTTTCCCAAAGTGCTACCCTTCCCGTTGTGGCTGCATCCAAGTCATCCTCGTGATTAGAGACGCGTTCCTTCTCGGTCTGCTCCTGGCTCAGGTGCCAGCCACAGCCATTTTGCTGTCTCGTTTGCTGCGAGGTCCCGGTCGCTATCCACCGTTGCAGCCCAAACAGCCAACGCCAGCTCAGTTGGGAACTGTAAGCATTGTTGTACCGACCCTGAATGAGGCAGAACGCCTGACCCCGTGTCTTGCGGGGCTGAGCCGTCAAAGCTATGAAGTGCGCGAGATTTTGGTGGTGGATAGCTACTCTGTCGATCAGACTCCCGATCTGGTCAAAGTAGCTCAGGAAGCCGATCCACGCTTTCGCCTTATCCACGATGATCCACTGCCTAAAGACTGGGTTGGCCGCCCCTGGGCACTGCATCACGGCTTTTTGTCGAGCGCGGCTGACAGCGAGTGGGTATTGGGAATCGATGCCGATACGCAGCCCCAGTCCGGTCTTGTTGCCAGTTTGCTAGACATCGCACAGCGAGAAGGCTACGACTTAATTTCGCTGGCACCCCAGTTCCTTTTGAAGTACCCAGGCGAACTACTGCTGCATCCGGCACTACTGCTGACATTGGTGTATCGCTTTGGTCCCGCAGGCGAAACAGGCAATCGCCCCGATCGCTTGATGGCAAACGGACAATGCTTTTTCTGCCGCCGATCGCAACTCGTGGCAGTGGGCGGCTATACTGTGGCGCGACGCTCGTTTTGTGACGATGTAACCCTGGCACGGGCGATCGCCGTGCAAGGGGCTAAGGTCGCCTTCCTGGATGGCGCAAACGTTCTGAAAGTGCGGATGTATGAAGGGGCTGCCGAAACCTGGCGCGAATGGGGACGATCGCTCGATCTCAAAGATGCTGCTTCCCGCAGTCAGGTCTGGGGCGATTGGCTGCTCCTCCTCGCCGTACAGGGACTCCCCATTCCCCTTATCTTGCTGCTACTGGGTGATATCCTTGGCGGCGATCGTACCCCTGTCGTCATCACCGCCTTCAGCCTCAACCTACTGCTCGTGCTGATTCGGATTGGACTCACGGCGGCGATCGCGCCCTCCTGCGATCGGGCTCACGCCAAATCATCATGGCTTTTCTGGCTCTCTCCCCTTGCCGACCCGATCGCCGTCCTGCGGATCTTTCTATCCTCACTTCAAACGCCGAAGCAGTGGAGGGGGAGGAGTTATGGGGGAGGGGAGTGAGCAGAGGGAGCAAGGGGAGCAAGGGAAGCAAGGGGAGCAAGGGGAGCAAGGGGAGAGTTTTGAATTCAGGAGTCAGCTTTTTAGCTTTTCTCCTTTATCCTCCTGCCCTCTGCCTCCTGCCCCCTGCCTTCTGCCTCCCTCTAAAAACTAAAAACTAAAAACCAACAACTTCCTTTGCCTCCTGCCTTCTGCCTCCCACATCCTCAAAATATTTCAGATTGTTTCAACCACAGACACTCGCGCTGAATGTGTCTTCGGTTCGTAGTAAAGTTAGGGGCAATAAAGCTGTATGAGTTGAAGCTTAACAATAAGAGGGAAAAATACTCATGGTTCAGCGCGGTTCTAAAGTCAAAATTCTTCGTAAAGAGTCTTACTGGTTCCAGGATTATGGCACCGTTGCGTCGATCGATCAGAGCGGCATTAAGTACTCGGTGATTGTGCGATTCGATAAAGTCAACTATGCAGGTGTGAACACCAACAACTTTGCCGAAAGCGAAGTGGTTGAAGTTGCACCACCCGCCAAAAAAGCAGGTGGCAAAGCTGCATCGGGCGGTAAGCAAACGCCGATCGAACCCGCAATTCGTAAAACAGGCGGAGCTGAAGAAGTTGGCGGTGGGGCAACTCCTGCTCCTACAGCAGATGCTCCCGGCGGCAGCACAGGTGTCGAAGGCGATGCCAACCAGGGAACAGAAGCAAGATAGTCTATTTTGGGCTTCAGCCCGGATGCTGTAAGCGCTAGACTGGTTTTCGATGTCTGAGGTTTACAACGCTCTGTGCCTGAGTTGCCTGAAGTAGAAACAGTTCGGCGGGGTTTAAACGACGTAACCCTGCAACAACCCATTGAGGGTGGGGATGTGTTGCTTGATCGCACCATCGCCCACCCTTTTTCAGCGCCAAATTTTCTGGCGGGGTTGCAGGGAACGGCGATCGTCCAGTGGCATCGACGCGGGAAGTATTTGCTGGCAGAGTTGATTAAGGCAGAGGGCAGGAGGCAGGAGGCAGAGGGCAGGAGGCAGGAGGCAGAGGGCAGGAGTTCTAGAATTTCTGCATTATCCTCTCGCCCGATCGCCGCTTCCCCCTCTGGCACTTACTCCCTACTCCCTACTCCCCACTCCCTACCCCCTCACTCTTCCGGCTGGCTCGGCGTTCACCTCCGCATGACAGGGCAGCTTCTCTGGGTAGACCAGACGACACCACTGGAAAAACACGCAAGAGTCCGACTGTTTTTTGGAGATGGCAAGGAGTTGCGCTTTGTGGATCAGCGCACGTTTGGGCAGATGTGGTGGGTGCCGCCAGAGCATGAGCCAGAGCAGATCATCACTGGCTTACAGCAGCTAGGTCCAGAGCCATTTTCAGAGGAGTTTTCCGTTGCCTATTTCACTCGTCAACTTCAGCGTCGTCGCCCAATCAAGAATGCGTTGTTAGATCAAGCGATCGTCGCGGGTATTGGCAATATCTACGCGGATGAAGCCCTTTTTCTGAGCGGCATTCATCCCCAAACGCTCTGCATTCATCTCAAGCAGTCTCAAATTGAGCAACTGCGATCGAACATTGCGCAAGTTCTTCAAGCAAGCATTGAGGCAAGGGGCACGACATTTCGATCGTTTCGCAGTGTGGCAGGGGTCAACGGCAATTATGGCGGTTCTGCCTGGGTCTACGGGCGCGATGGAGATCTATGCCGCAATTGTGAAACGGCGATCGAACGTCTTAGAATGGCAGGGCGATCGGCGCATTTTTGTCCAATGTGCCAGAAGCTAAAGGCTAAAGGATGAAGGCTAAAGGCTAAAAAATGAACGCTAAAGGCTAAAGGCTAAAAGTTTGAGTTGCGACAGTTGTTGGTTGTTGGTTGTTGGTTTTTAGTTGTTAGTCATGAATTCTCCTGCCTTCTGCCTCCTGCCTTCTGCCTTCTGCCTCCTAACTGTTGAGGGCTAAGGAATGAAGCAATTCGTGATTGCAAGCATGATAGTTGGTGCTGGGCTGTTATCGAGTGCTCCCGTGTTCGCGCAATCGGCGGATGCCTATCGTCAGCAAGGCTTGAGCTATCGAGAGCAGGAACGCTACCCGGAGGCGATCGCAGCCCTTGAGCAAGCAGTCGCTATTGAACCCAATAATCTTTCTGGCAGAATCTTACTAGGCTGGACGCAGCACAAAGCTAAGCAGAATGGAGCGGCAACTGAGACGCTTCTACAAGCTTTACAACTCAATCCCTTTAATGTGCAAACCCTGAATGCGCTGGGGATTGTGTATCTGGTGGAAGGGCGCTTGACAGCGGCGATCGCGGCTCATGCCTGGGCAGCGATCCTGCAACCGGATAACGAAATTCCCTCGTACAATCTGAGTCTTGCCTTTGAGCGCGTCAAACAATACAACTTTGCGATCGCCACTGCCAAAACAGCCGCTCGTCTGGAACCTACAAATCCCCATCCATTTGTAGCGTTGGCGCTCGCGCACTGGGGTAATGGTGAGTCATCCCTGGCGCAGAAAGCATATCGTCAGGCACTCAGTGTCGATCCACGTTACAGCGATGCTGCTTTTCTCAACTATTTGGATGAAGCGGGTTTTAGTCAAGACCAGATTGTGCGATCGAAACAGGTGCTTCAAACTGTGCGGTAGGGCGCGTCATCATTTCCACGCGTTATCTCACTGGCGCAAAGAAGGCTGTCGAACCGCCCGTGAGATGGGATCACGGTCTCGAAAGCAATCTTCTTGAAAGCTTTACAGTCCCTATAAATAGCTTGTTTGTTGAAAAGCAGCGGGCTGAGACAATCAGGAAAGGAAAAACCCTCGGCGCTACTCTGGCGGATTCAGTACAGTAGTCGATAACGGGTCGATCGCCTCTGCATGGTTGTGTGTTTACCGCAGAGTTCCGGTATGAGTAGCAACCCCGCCATCACACAGTCCCAACGTATGAAAACGACCACCATTCCGCTTAACTGGCTGGCACTTAACTTTCTGTGGTACGTCCTGGTTGGTTTTTTGCTTGCGTACACGCCATCCTGGGCACAAAGCATTGTCTTGCCGCTTGCCTTTGCACTCACCGTCGCCAAGCTTTTTATCTTGACACCCGCCATTACGTGGACGTTGAGCAGTGGCTTGGCTGGAGGGTTGGCAAGTGCCTTTGCGGGTAGCGTTTTTGGCATTGACGAAGGGCAACTGGCAACTGCCTTTGCGATGGTGGTTTTTTTGGGATGGACAGTACCCGGTTTCGCGAGTGTAATTATCGCTGGAGCCATTAGCGTACTGGCGGCTATGCTATGGGCAAAAACGATGGGGTTATTGAATATTCTAGGGATGGCTGGTGTAGGGGCGATCGCGGGCATTTTTGCAGTGACGCTGCCCGAAACCGTAGCTGGTGCGAGAAATGACTTACTCCGCCTGTTTGGAAGAACTTACGCGTTTCTTATCCTCAGTGGTATCTCGCTGTTTGGCTTGGCGCTAGGACAATGGGCTAAGCAAATCTTTTCTTAGCTTGAATCTACACCAAGCTATCATTGAGCCGTTGCCTTAAGTCCCAAATAGCGGCGCTGGTGTTGCGATCGTAAGCAACGATATTTGAGGCGAGGCAGCGACCCTTCACCACGCTGGTGGTTTAGGCTCTCATACTCGTCCCATGTGGCAGGCAACCGTAAGACTGCGCCAGGTCGAAGTTGAAGGTCTCGCGGGAGACAAGGGCAAACATTAGGTATAGGCACTGGAGGGTTAGTTTTATTATCTCTAAAAGAGCCTGGATGGTTTCACGCTTAGATCGCTCGAGTAGCGCGACGAAAAAGACGTTGTAGCACGGGTGATGAGACAGGCTTTAGCGCCGTTAAGCATAGGAAATCAGGTGCTCATACCAACTCTCTTCATTAATTGGCAAATTTTCGTAGGGGCATATGGACGTATGCCCGTACAGACGGTTGTTTGTCATGCTATTTCTTGGAATGAGTATCACTGATACAATTATTCCTACACGTTTGCAGTTATCTAGATTAAGCAACTGTAGCTAGGAAGCCTCGACGAGAGATGCTAAGATTTGGGCGATCGCTGTCAAGCGATCGCGCCCAGTAAATCGTGTCCGGCAAGATAATTCGCTTCTAGGGTTCCGGTCTTGCTTGAGTGAGATGCCTGGTCCGAGAGAAGCAGCCGCTTGGAGCCTGCAACCAGGAAAGCGGTCACACGGCGGGAAAAAAGCCCGGGAGAGCCAAGCAGCAGTAATTGTTGTCGGCTTCCTGGGCTTTGTTGTTTCAGTCGTTTGTTGAGTTAAGGAGTATCGCATGTCTACCGAAGTAAAAACCACGATCGATCCAGCCCTCGTTACCTGGGATGAAATTATTCCAGGTGGTGCCTATTGGTCGCGTGTCATCAAGCGCGGCACGACCCTCCGTCTTCTTGCGCCCGAAGGCTCTAGAGGAGTAGCGTTTCTCTGTTACAACGCCGACAACGCGATCGAACGGTATAACGCTGCCGATACCGCCAAAATTCAGTTCAACGCGTTCCTCAAAAAAGGGATGTTGCTCTACTCCGATATGGGTCGCGTCTTGTTTTCCATCACCGAAGACTCCTGTGGCTTACACGACACGCTGGGCGGATGCAGCAATTTAGCGACCAACACGAAGTATCGCGAAGGCGATCCAACAAAGAGTGGTGAGGGTGATTACAAAAACTCACGGGATAACTTCTTGCTGGCACTCATCAAACGCAACCTGGGCAAGAAAGACATCATGCCAAATCTCAATTTGTTTACACGGATTGCGGTCGATCCAGACGGGAACTTATCGTGGGCAGAGAAGACCGCGCAGCCAGGAGATTTTATCGATTTACGAGCCGAAATGAACGTGTTGGTCGTGCTGTCGAACTGCCCCCATCCACTTGATCCGAGTCCAACGTATGATGCCAAACCGCTTCGGGCGATCGTCTGGAATGCTCCCGCATCCACTGCCAACGATCCCGTGCGAACAGGCAACCCAGAAGCAGAGCGTGGGTTCCAGAATACCGATGCGTATTTGGCGCAGTTAGTTTGAGGGAGAAGGCAGAGGGCAGAAGGCAGAGGGCAGAGGCTAAGTTTTTATCCTTTATCCTTCCCTCCTCACCCCTTACGCCTCATTCTTAAATAAGGCTTTTGAAGGCGTTTACCTGGCGTTTGGCGGGAAATGGTCGCGTGCAAACGGTTGAGCTTCGATCCCTTTTCCAGGCGTTAGTGGGCGGCAGACACTACATTGAACCCTTCTGGCGGCGTGATGACTGCTGGATTTTCGTCAAGCCAGCGATCGATGTCTGCTCTTACAACCGCTGGGATCTCCCACGGAAAAAGATGAGCCGCGTTGGGGTAGCAGTGGTACGTGGCTTGGGGCAATGCCTGAGCGGTTTCTAAACTGGATGCAGCCGTAATGTGACGATCGTCCGCTCCAGCAAGCACAAGACATGGGCACTGGATCGCAGAGAGATCGGGCAAGCGGTTGTAGCCTCGCTGAAGCGCCATCGACAGAGCGCTTGTGGCTTGATTGGACGTTTGTAGAAAAGCTGGTAAGGCTTCTTTGGCTAAGTATTGATAAGCAGTAGGGGTGTGTTGCTGAATTAAATAGCGATAGAGCGATCGCTGCCCAAAGGTGTCTATATTCCACTGCCAGCCGGGGCTGAACCAATTTAGAATCGATGCAATACCCGTGTAGACATTATCCTGCCAGTCGATCGCGGGATGGCTGCTTTTGGGATGCGCGGCTGTTGCCACTAAGATCAAACCGCTGACTCGGTTGGGCAGTCGTAACGCCAATTCCAACGCTAAGATGCCGCCCAATGACCAGCCTAAAACCAGACAGCGATCGATGGCGTAACGATCGAGTAGTGCCTCTAAATCATTCAGGTGGTCGGTCATCACAAACGCTGCCCCTGCACGACTGCGACCATACCCCCGCAAATCAGGCGCGATCGTCCTGAAGTGTTTGGAGAAAGGCTGTGTAAACACTGACAGGCTCTGAGCAAATCCTGGGTGCCCATGCAGGCAGAGAATGGGAAAGCCCTGTCCCTGCACTAACGTATGGAGATGGATAGCTTGTGGTGATAATGGAGGCACGGGTTCATTCAAAGCGGCGTATGGTCAACAAATTCTATGCTAGCGATTGAACTTTCCTCTAGCTCCCATCGCTGCATTCCACTAAGATAAAACGCAGGGAGTTTACTCAACTCAAGCAAGGGCGTTTACTCTTGCTTCAAAGAGCTTCTAGAGTTTTGCCTTACAGCACTTTCGCATCTTTAAAGATTCTCCTCGTACAGTTGTTTTCCTCGTACAGTTTTTCTCGTACAGAGCGGCGATCGCTACAATTTTGAAATAAGGATTGACCCAGAGCATGGCAGAAGAAACAACGCCAACCCAACCCGAACAGGCTCCTACAAATACCGAAGCGAAAGCAACCGACGTTCCTACAGCAAACGCTCCAGAACCAGATGCCGCCAAGCCAGATGCCGTTTCGGATGCGGCTGAGGCAGATGCACCTTCTAAAAAGCCTGCTGCCAAGCGACCCCCTAAAGCTGACGCGGATGCTGACGGCGCTGAAAAACCAGCCGCCAAAGCTAAAAAAGAAAAGCCCCCAGCCCTGGAAGACAAACCCTTCGCCGATTTTATTCAACAAGACTTTTTACCAGCACTGAAAGCAGGCTTGGCAAAGCAAGACATTCCAGCGGCTGACCTGACGTTTGAGAAGCGCAAAATCAATGTGATTGGCTTTGCTCAAGCACCAGAATGCTGGCAGGTGATCGGACGCTGGACAAGTGCCGATCGACAGTCTAGAGAATTTAGCATTTATTTCTTTGGCGAGAAAATTAATGGACAGAAGGGCTTTTCCTATGCTGAGAGCGGCGGCAAAGCCAGTACCCTGGAATCTTTTCGGATTGATGAGCGCAAGGTGGATTTGGGGCTACTCGTGTTTTGGACGTTACAACGGTTGAACGCTCAAAAATGGCTAGTGAGGAACTGAGGATCGAGAATTAAATCACTTCAATAACCTCAGCCGTTTACCTGTAAGGGCGTGGCATGCGGCAAATGGTTCTCGGTCAAGGGCAAAGACTGTTGACCGCATGCCGCGCCCCTACGCCGAGAATGACACCTTTATAAATCCTCATTTCTGAGAGAGGCTGAAACCTGAAGCTAAGAAGCGCGATAGCCTTCGTCCCTCATCATTCAGCCTCAAAGCTCCTTAAACTCATAGGTGACAACGCCTGTTTCTGGGTTGTTAGTAATTTCAACATAGCCCTCTCTGACCATGTGTAAGAGCGCTGTTTCTACCTGAGCAAAGCTTGCGCCAGTTGCCATTACACCTTGGGTAACGGATAACTTACCGCCCCTGGCTTCTGCGGCTTGCAGGAGCTTCATGAGCAGTGGGTTCGGCTCCAACTTCGGTGGTAATGGAATTGCATCGACAGGAATGACTCGTTGAATCACTGCCTGGTTTTGAAAGGCACCGCCCGGTAACAAGCCTTGGCTCGCTCTCAGTCTGGTGTTGTGCTCGTCAACCATGTTGGGGATCAACAGAAGATCGATGAGTTGTCCAAAGCCAAAAAGTCCAAAACTGAACATCCACAGCAGACCAGTCAAAATCTTGCCGTTATAGAGACGGTGCAGTCCATGCACCTGAAGCAAGCAGCCAAGCCAAAGTAGATAAGCGGTGCCAACTTTGTTCATGCCCGTTTGGGATGCTCTCGTTTCCACGTCGTTCTTCCTTAAGGGATGCTCTCGTGATCCGTGTCTTTCAATGATAAAGACTTTGTTCTGAAGCAGGCGGGGTCACGGAGGAACCCGGTCAAGGTGTTACGAAAGTTGACGGCGCGTTGCAACTCTTAATGCGATCGCTGAGTTTCGTCACCAGTTACCTTGGTAAACTTGTTGACGTAATCATCGCTGTGGTTTCGTCTGTGCGCGTTTGAATCTCTACAGGTCAATGGGCTTGAGAGCTTTTAGATGTCCGATCGCGTCTGTATTACCCTTCGTTTTGATAGTGATACACTGCGAGGATTCAGCACACCATCCCTTCGATGCAGAATCTATAAAAAGAACGAAACGACTCATGGTAGATTCCCTTAAAAAGCCTAGCTTTGAAGAAATACGTCCTGGAGTAAAAGTTCCGGCGAAGGAGACGATTCTCACGCCTCGGTTTTATACAACCGACTTTGATGCGGTTGCGGCGATGGATATTTCGCCCAACGAAGATGAACTGCGCGCCATCCTGGAAGAGTTTCGGGTTGATTACAACCGCCATCATTTTGTGCGCACCGCTGAGTTTGATCAGTCCTGGGAGCATATTGATGGGGAAACGCGCCAACTCTTTATTGAATTTTTGGAGCGCTCCT
The DNA here is from genome assembly GCA_019359375.1 of Lyngbya sp. HA4199-MV5. Lineage (GTDB taxonomy): Bacteria > Cyanobacteriota > Cyanobacteriia > Leptolyngbyales > Leptolyngbyaceae > Stenomitos. The sequence continues at coordinate 23,658 of JAHHHL010000040.1, read as the reverse complement.
GCACGGCTGAATTTTCTGGCTTTTTGCTTTACAAGGAACTGGCACGCAAGCTGAAAGATAAAAATCCAGTACTGGCAGAGTGCTTTGCGCTGATGTCACGAGATGAAGCACGTCACGCAGGTTTTCTCAATAAAGCCATGTCAGATTTCAATCTTCAGCTTGATCTGGGCTTTTTGACCAAGAGCCGGAGCTATACGTTCTTTAAACCCAAGTTCATCTTCTATGCGACCTATTTGTCTGAGAAGATTGGCTACTGGCGCTACATCACCATTTACCGCCACCTGGAAGCCCATCCCGAAGACCGGATTTATCCGATTTTCCGGTTCTTTGAAAACTGGTGTCAGGATGAAAATCGGCACGGCGATTTCTTTGATGCCATGATGCGATCGCAGCCTCAGATTTTGAATGATTGGAAGGCTCGGCTGTGGTGTCGCTTCTTCTTGCTATCGGTTTTTGCCACGATGTATTTGAACGACATCCAGCGATCGGGCTTCTACAAGTCGCTGGGGCTGGATGCGCGGGAATACGATATTCATGTCATTAACAAAACCAACGAAAGTACTGCAAAAGTCTTTCCAGTCGTTTTGGATGTTGAAAATCCTGAGTTTTACCAGCGCCTCGATCGGTGCGTGCAGAATAATGCCAGATTAACGGCGATCGTTAGCGCAAACACTCCCAAGGTTGTGCAGTTTTTCCAAAAATTGCCATACTATGCATCTAACGCATGGCAACTCGTTCAGCTCTATCTGATGAAGCCGATTGATGCTGCCCCGTCACAGGGAACGGCTCGTTAATTAGTGCCTTTACCCTTGGTTTTAGCGGCTTTGCCTCACCTGCAACTTACAGGCGCAAAGCCGTTTTTTTGTGGACGACTTTTTGTGGAAATAATGTGAAGTCTGCCACAATCAACGTGTTCATGTATCGAGTTACCCTGTTGCGATCGCACCTATCCCTTAACCATTGGTTTTTCCAGACACTTTTCGTTGCGAATCTTTCCCTGGTTGCGTGTCCTGCCTGGAGTGCGCCAGTTGAAGGTATTTCACGCTCGGCGATCGATCTTGTAGAGCAACGCCCGCCATTGAAGAACGGTTTTGTGGCGGAGGAGATGAAGGCAGTAGGCAGAGGGCAGGAGGCAGAAGGCAGAGGGCAGGAGGCAGAAGGCAGGAGGCAGGAGGCAGAAGGCAGGAGACAGGAGGCAGAAAGGACGAATCGGGAACTGGGTGTTAAGAAGCAAGAGCCGGGGCAGGAACCATCAATGGCTTCCAGCAACCAGGAAGCCCTTCAACGCGATGCTCAGGACTTCAAGCTTAAACGTACTCCTGACTCTGTGCTTGACCTCGATCCCAGGCTCATTGAAAGCAGCCCTGTCTTGCAACGCTGGCTGAAGCAGGTGCCAGATGTTCTAGCCGATATCAAACGTGACCCTAGCTTTCGGACACGGTTACGTGTGGGATATGTCCAGTTTCCCTCTTCAAAGAACGCAAGTGGACTGAACGTGGGCATTGAAGATATCTTTGTGGGGCGATCGGGTTTGACGCTGAGCGCCGATTATCAAACCGCGTTTAATGGGCAGCGAACTGCGTGGGGAGGCGATTTGCGCTACTACATTCGTCCACTGGGCAGTGTGATTAATGTTGCGCCAGTGCTGGGTTATCGCCATTTAGAAACGACCCGATACAACACAGAGGGCATTCATGTAGGGGTGCGCTTGCTGTTAGTACCTTCGCGTACTGGGGCGGCTGATCTGGCGTTAACACAAAGCTGGGTTGCTCCTAGAAGCGAGAACGAAGTGGGATTGACGACGCTCTCTTTGGGCTATGCGCTCACGCACAACCTGCGACTCTCTACGGATCTTCAGAAGCAAAATTCTCGCGTTCGCAGCGATAGTCGAGTGGGCATTAACCTCGAATGGATGTTTTAGCCCCTAGCAGCACTCCTGTTGCCAGCGAAGGCTCAATTGCTTTGCCCAGCAGGAATTGCTCAAATAGATCCAACAGCGCTGAGCTTTCAATGCCTTTACGCATCTGCTCAGTAGCAAACTCCTACAGGCGATCGCATCCTTCCTACGACAATGACAGAATGCTCAAAAAGATAGCTGCTTCACCATTGGCGACTCGTCTACAGTCGTTGTGCCCTTCCCAACAAACAATGCTTTCTAATGTGGGATGGGGTCTAGTCGGTCTCACTACTTTAGTTAGCGTTTACGTGATATTTCCCCTGCTTCGGGATGGGTTGCCCTTGAGTCCCCAGCAGCGAGTCGAACCACTGAACCGACGCATTAACGACCTGGACAAACAAATCAAAGCAACAAAATCCCCTTCAAAAGCCGACCTCAAGGAGATTGCTACCCTAGAAAAAGGTCGCATTGACACCGAAAACACCATTCGGACGAGTTTGTTTCAAGCGGTGGGTGGCTTGCTGGTGTTTGTCACGCTCTACATTTCCTGGCTGACACTCAAGGCAAACGAAGCAAAGCAAGTTGCAGAGCGCTTTAGTAAAGCCGTCGAGCAATTGGGCAACGACGACAATATTCATGTGCGCTTGGGTGGCATTTATGCGCTGGAACAAATTGCGAAGGATGCAGAGGAAAAGTATTACTGGCAGGTCATGGAAACGTTGACTTCCTATGTAAGAGTGCGATCGCCCTATCCAGCCAAAAAGCGCTCATTGTCTGTGCAAGCGGCGATCGATGCAATCAAAAGCGATACCCAAAGCGAAGAAGACATTCCCCCGTTACCGATTGATATTCAAGCCGTAATGACCGTCCTCGCTCGACGCAAATACAGCTACGGACATTACTTAGAACTTGATCATCTCGACTTAAGGAGAACAGATTTACGCCGCCTATATCTTGACTACAAAGCTAAATTAGCTGGAGTGGATCTTGGTAAAGCCAATCTGAAAGACGCATTCCTAGCAAAAGTAGATTTACGACACGCGCGGCTTTGGGACGCGAATCTACAAAATACACAACTTTGGGAAGCAAACTTACAAGGGGCGGAGCTTCCTTTTGCAAAACTGCGGCGAGCAAACTTGTTGAAAGCAAAGTTAGAAGGCGCAAATTTTCAGGGAGCAGATTTGCAAGGGGCGAACCTGGAGGGAACGATGCTTGAAGGAGCGATCTCGCCAAATAATTCTCTAACGCAACAACCACAAGCAGAAACGGATCGATCGACAAAGCAAGCAACTGAATCTGCTCAGGCTGAAGGTGAGACGGCAGCAACACCAACAGAGGAAACGCAATTAACGCCACCAGAGTCTTAGCGGTGAGTTGTGGAATGAGGAGAGATGGTGATCGCGTGTGGGATGACTGGGGAAAAGGGCGATCGTAGAGCGAAAATAAGGAAGCAGTGTTTTGCTGCCCCGTGCGCTGTCGCTTTCACAAAGACACATGAGTCACACCATCATCACGCAAATTATCGAGCAGGTGAATGAATTACCTGACGACCTTCAGCAGCAGGTGCTTACATTCATTGCGTCACTGCGGCAAGAGCATTTGCAGACACCAAGTAATGCCTGGGATGTGCTCGAAACCCTCACGGGTACAGTCGAAGCCCCTGCCGATTGGTCAGCAGAGCATGATCATTATCTCTATGGCACACCCAAACGCCAGGAAACCGATACATGATGGGTGAGCGTTTGTTTTTAGATACTGCATTTATCCAAGCCTTACTCAACCCACGCGACGACTATCACAGTCAGGCTAAAACGCTGTTTCCTCGCATTCGCACTGCCAGTGAAGTCTGGATCACTGAAGCAATCCTCGTTGAAGTTGGTAACGCCTTGAGTACCTTCAATCGGAATGGTGCTGTTCAGTTCATGCAGCAGTGTTATCAAACCGAAAATATCAGAATCGTCAGCATCGACACAGAGTTGTTAATGCAGGCACTAGCTCTCTATGAGTCTCGCGCCGATAAAACCTGGGGCTTAACAGACTGCCTTTCTTTCGTAGTTATGCAGAGGCATAACCTAAATGAAGCCGTAACCACCGATCGCCACTTTATCCAAGCAGGCTTTCACGCTCTGATGCTAGATGCTTTGTAGGCACGTTAAAAGATTGTCCAAGCATTTGCGATCGCCTCCACTAAAACCTAATCCACTTTTTCAAGCAACCTATCCACAATGCCAACCAAACGGGAGACTGTTTGCTCCTGTCGCTCTGTTGATGCCGCTAACCGATCCAGGCGTTCATCGATACGGGCACCATGTTGCTCTTGTCGCTCTGCTGATGCCGCCAACCGATCTACTGATGCTGCCAACCGATCCAGGCGTTCATCGACCTGGGCAAAGCCAGAAACAATTTTTTCGGACATTTGAGCAATTTGCTGCGAATTCGCTTCAACCGTTTGCACTAAGCGCTCGATCGCCTCAGCATTACGCTGCGTCAGGGCATTCAAATATTCTAAGCGTGCGTCCACCACTTCAACCCGTTCCACGAGTGTAGGATTACTTGCAGCGGGTGATTGTTCTGTCATGGCATGGAAACTCACAAACGAATACCAACAGCGGTTATGGCATTGTATCTCCTTCGGGTTGTCTTGCACCAACACTCACTGAACTGCTGTTTAGAGGAGCGATCGCCCCAGCACACAAAACTCACAAATTCTGAGAAAGCCATAGAACATTTGTTCTAAAAGTGTTATGAATAGAGTTGGCAGCGATCGTCAACCAGCGGCAAGCATGAGCGATCTTTAGACAACCGTGATCTTTCCGTGCAGAGCATCGCTGAGAGGCTACACTGAACACTGACTTTTCTCCTTTAAACGGCTTGCCTACACGGTGTACATCAAGCGTCTAGAACTCTCCAACTTTAAGTCCTTTGGTGGCACAACGCCGATTCCGTTGCTGCCGGGGTTTACAGTGGTGTCTGGACCCAACGGTTCCGGCAAGTCGAACTTACTGGATGCGCTGCTGTTTTGTTTGGGTTTAGCTGGGTCAAAGGGGATGCGGGCAGAGCGCCTTCCCGATCTGGTGAACCATACGCAAAGTACGCGGGGTCGTTCTACCGTCGAAGCCAGCGTCACTGTCACCTTTGATTTATCTGACGAGCCGGAATTGTTAGAGGATGCGATCGAACGGCAAGTCAACAGCGATGGCTCCTTGCGTTTGGACGAATCACTGAATGGTGCCAATGGCAATGGACATCTGAATGGACACGCCGAAAACGGGCACGAAAATAATGGTCATGCTGAGAATGGGCATACCGAAAACGGGCACACCCAAAACGGCAATGGGGCGCGTCCCATTCGCACTGAATGGAGCGTTACCCGTAAGCTGCGTGTCACCCAGCAGGGCACCTACACCTCCAACTACTATATCAACGGCGAACCCTGCACCCTGACGGAACTCCACGAAGAGTTGAACCGTTTGCGCGTCTATCCCGAAGGCTACAACGTCGTGCTGCAAGGGGATGTCACCCGCATCATCTCCATGAACGCCCGCGAACGACGCGAGATTATTGATGAACTGGCAGGCGTAGCGACCTTCGATCGCAAGATCAACCAGGCAAAAGAAAAGCTGGATGCCGTCAAAGATCACGAAGATCGCTATCACATCGTTGAGAAGGAGTTGATTGATCAGCGCGATCGCCTCGCTCAGGATCGCATCAAAGCCGAAAAGTACAAAAAACTGCGGCTGGAACTGCAAACCAAAGAGCAGTGGGAAATCGTTATCCGTTATCAGCAGTCGTTTCAGAGTGCTCAACGGCTCAGGGAACAGCTTGACGGGGGCGATCGGGAACATGCCGATCTGACGACTCAACTCGCGGCTCTCACAACAGCCATCCAGCAGGCTACGACTGAGTTAGACCAATTGAATGCCCGTGTCCGTGCCCTGGGCGAAGACGAACAGCTTGCGCTCCAGTCTACCCTGGCAACCCGCGAGGCAGAGCTCCGCCAACTGCAACGGCAAGAGCATGATTTGCAGGCAGCCAGTCGAGACACGGCAGCAAAACTGGCGCAAACTCAGCGGGAGCTTCAGGAGCATTTGCAGGCGATCGACACCCTCACCCAGCAGCACACCACCGAAGCGCAACAGTTTACCACCTGCCAGCACGATCGCGATCAGGCGCGTCAAATCCTGGAGCAAAGCCGTGAAGCCGCAAACGCCTCTGCCGCCAGTGCCGAAGCCTGGGTGCAAGAGCAAACCACCCTGCATCACCACATTGAAACCCTTGTCGATACCCTGGAACCCCAACGGACGGAGCAAGCGCAACTCCAGGAACGCACTCGTCAGCTAGAGAGGCAGATTCAAGAACAGACGCAAACGGTAGAAACACACCAGCAGCGTTTGGTGGAGCAACAAGCTCAAAAAGAAGCGGTCGAAGCACGGTTGATTGCCGCACAGGAGCAGATCCAGACGATCGCCCAAAGTCTGTCTGCTGCCGAGCAAGAACTCCAGATTCAGCAAGAAACCCAGACGCGACTGCTGCACGAACAGCGCGAAAAGCAGCGCCGACTGGACAAGCTCGAAGCCCAAACCCAGGCGATTCAGGAAGCTCAAGGCACCCATGCCACTCAGGTCATTCTGCAAATGGGGCTGACGGGTGTTTGTGGCTTGGTCGCTCAGTTGGGACGGGTTGATCCCCGCTACCAGTTGGCATTGGAAACTGCCGCAGGTGCGCGGTTAGGAAATTTAGTCGTAGAAGATGATGCCACGGCGGCGGCTGGCATTGAAATCCTCAAACAAAAGCGTGCCGGACGTGCCACCTTTCTGCCGCTCAACAAAATTCAGGCGGGACGAATGCCATCGGGCGGCGTGCGATCGCTCTCTGGCTGTGTTGATTACGCCGTGAACCTCGTCGAGTTTGACGATCGCTACCGCAACGTGTTCGCCTACGTCTTCGGCACCACCCTTGTCTTTGCAACCCTGAGTGATGCGCGTCGGCACATGGGGCAGCACCGCATTGTCACCCTGGATGGCGAACTCCTCGAAACCAGCGGAGCCATGACGGGTGGCAGCACCAGCCAGCGCCAAGCCATCCATTTTGGGACGGTTGAAGCGACTGAATCAGCGGAAGTCATTGCTCTGCGCGATCGCCTGCACGAGATCGATCGCATCCTCGAACGCTGCGACCACAGCATCCAGCGAGCCACCCAACTGACCAAAGAACGCACTCAAGCATTGGCAGAAGTCCGACAGCAGCACCGCGAGGCACAGCTTCAAACGAAGCAACTGGAGACTGAGCTTCAAACGCTCACCACGACCCTTACGCAGGTACAAGCCCAGCTAGCTCAAAATACGCAAGAGCTGGCGATCGCCCAAACGCGCCTACGAACCCTGGAAACCGAGATTCCGACCCAGGAGCAGCAGCTACAGTCCTTGCGACAAACCCTGGCAGAGTTAGAGCAATCCCAATCCCACAGTGAATGGCAGCAGATCCAAACCGCTCTTCGCGCTCAAGAAGCTGACCTCTCGCAACGGGAACTGGCGGTGCGATCGATCGAGCAACGGCTGCAAGATTTAGAGAATCAGCGCCAGCGATCCCAGGAAAAAGTCCAGCAGGGGCAGGAGCGTTTACAGGAGTATCGGGCACAGCAAACCACGCAGATTCAAGAGCAGTCAGCGGTCAGCAGTCAGCAGTCCGCTTTGCAGGCGCAAATGGGCGAAACGCAGGCGGCTTTAGCAGCGTTAGAACAGCGACTAGGACTGGAGAAGCAAACTCGCGATCGCGCCGAACGCCAACTACGTGACCAACAAACCCAGCAGCAGCAGATCACCTGGCAGCAGCAAAAGCTAGAGGAAACCCAACAGGCACGTCGAGCCGAATTGAGCGAACTTACTGTCCAATTAGAGGCACAGCAGCCCGATCTGCCCGATCCCTTGCCAGAAATCCCGGAGACGGCAACCCGTGATCTGGTGGAATTGCAGCACGAACTGCGATCGCTCCAGAAGCGCCTTCAGGCGATGGAGCCTGTGAACATGCTGGCGTTAGAAGAGTACGATCGCACCCAGGCGCGTCTCGAAGAACTCACCGAAAAGCTCCAAACCCTGCAAGAAGAGCGCACCGAACTCCTTCTGCGTATCGAGAATTTCACCACGCTGCGTCAACGTGCCTTCAAAGAAGCCTTCGATGCTGTTAACCTCAACTTCCAGTCCATCTTTGCCACTCTTTCAGACGGGGATGGTCATCTCCAGCTCGAGGATCCACAAGATCCCTTCAACGGCGGTTTGAATCTGGTGGCTCATCCTAAAGGAAAGCCCGTGCAACGTCTCGCCTCCATGTCTGGGGGTGAAAAATCGCTCACCGCACTCAGCTTTATCTTTGCCCTCCAGCGCTACCGTCCCTCGCCCTTTTACGCGTTTGACGAAGTGGATATGTTTTTGGATGGGGCAAACGTAGAGCGATTAGCTAGAATGATCAGACAGCAAGCACAGGAAGCGCAGTTTCTCGTGGTGAGTCTGCGACGACCGATGATTGAGTCTGCCGATCGAACGATCGGGGTGACTCAAGCACGAGGAGCCTACACTCAGGTTTTAGGGATTAACCTCTTGCCACAGAGTGCCTCCCTATAGCTGTATGATTTGACCACTATATGCTTTTATAGTGATCAGTTTGATAGTAACCAGCTTGTTCATAATCAGGATTTGCGAATCAGGATTCGACCCATAATGGCATTTGAAGAGATCCGCCAACGCTCAGACCTTCTTGGGACACAGGTGATTACCCGCGATACGGGCAAAAAGCTGGGTGTCGTCAGTCAGCTTTGGGTAGACATTGACCAGCAAGAAGTGGTTGCCCTCAGCCTGCGCCCCAATCTACTTTACGGCACGCCTCAGCCCATGCTGCTGAGCAGTATCCGACAGATCGGGGATGTCATTCTGGTGGACAACGATGATGTCATTGAAGATATTGATGTCGAGACCTACAGCAGTCTGATTAACTGCGAAGTCGTCACCGAAACAGGCGAACTGCTGGGCAAAGTGCGCGGCTTTAAGTTTGATATCGATAACGGCAAAGTCACCTCTTTAATCCTTGCATCGATCGGACTACCCCTCATTCCCGATCAGGTGGTCAGCACCTACGAATTGTCCGTAGACGAAGTGGTGAGCAGCGGACCCGATCGCCTGATTGTGTTTGAAGGCTCGGAAGAACGCCTGCTGCAATTATCGGTCGGTGTCTTGGAACGTCTTGGCATTGGCAGTCCTCCCTGGGAGCGCGACGAAGAAGATACCTACGTTGCCCCGGTTCGTGCTGATAACCAGCTTGGCACTGGCTTGCGTACCCCGATCGCCACACCCGTTCGTCAAAAAGAGCCTGCTATCCAGGAAACGTGGGATGACGACAACTGGAACAACTCACGTCCTCAGTTACGGCAACCCCAACGTCGGGCTGAGTCGCTCTACTACGATGAGGAAGAAGAAGACAACTGGAGTGAAGCCTCGCCTGCCCGCGATCTCTATGCCGCACGTCCAGAACCCCAGCGTCCTTACCCAGAAGCCGACTACGAAGATGAAGATCTAGACGGTGATGCTTGGGAAGATGAGGCGCAAAAGCCCTTACCACCCTACCAGGCTCCCCGCATTAACATTCCTGAGAAAACAAAAGCTCCTGAGTACGAAGAAGAAGGCTACTAAGGATCGTGGATTAATTAAACCTGAACCACTTCCTGTCTGCAGGGACGTTACATGTAACGTCCCTGCAGAAATTTAGGAACTACACCTGGTTGACTGACAAATCTTTGAGCGAGTCCTTGAACCGCCCTGCACTGAAAGCTTGGGCTGATGGCAGGAAGTCTCTTAAGAGGACTAGAAGCGCCTGACAACCCGTTTTAACGGGTTTCGCACCATGAGCCCGGATTTTAATCACGGGCGGGTGAGCAACGAAGCGACCAGCCTTTCAAGATTTTTGTCAGTCAATCAGGAACTACACACAAGACGTAAGATCGAACGTTTAGTCTTTTGAAGGGGCTAACGTCCGTTTGCCTGTACAAGAAAAAATCGAAGTTGTTTTAGTTTTTCAAGCACAACCACTGCTCAATACCATTCGAGTTGTGAGCGAGGTCGCAGGACTTAAACGCAGCACTGACGACGCTGTGCCAGATGCGATCGACCATTGACTGGGATGACTGCAAAGTCTAGGGGCTGTCATCAATTACGACTATACATACCTTGCAGCAAGGGTTCCAGTTCCTAGCTTTGTGTGTCGGGACGGGTGCGACCATGCTGACACCGCAAGGTTTCGAGCTGAATTGATGACGCGCTCTAGGCAATCGATGAGGAGAGTAAACCCTCAAGTGGGTGCAGAGGCGGAGCATGACTGAGCACCACGATCGCTGAATTACTGGTTGAAGTCAACGGCATTCGGTTCGATAAAGTTTTGCGGTCATAAAACCACGTACACCGATTGGGAACCCTATTTAAATGAACGAGTGTCATTTCAGCCGCTTGGCTTTCACCGAGTCAGCTTACAACTCCTATGCCAGAACCCACTGAACACCAATCACCCACTGCTTTAACTGCATCGATCGCAGCGATGCCGGGGCTAAGCTTTGCTCGATCGCTCTCCAAAAAGCTCAGCCTTGTCGTCATTTTGATTGGTTTCGGTGTCATTTTGGGTTGGGTTTTTGATCTTTCGACACTCAAAATGCTGCTGCCTTATTTACCTACCATGAAGTTCAATGCCGCGTTGTGCTTCATTCTCAGTGGGTGTAGTTTGTGGCTGTGGCACCAGCAAACGAGCGCTTCGGTTGCTTTAAGCGGTCGGCAATGGCAGCACTCTAAACGCATTCAATTGGTCAGCTTTAACCTTGCCTTTTTCATGACACCGATCGCCCTTCTGACACTGATTGAGTATGGGTTCAAGCTCAATTTAGGCATTGACCAACTTTGGATGCTCCAACCAGAACCCGTCGGTAGTTTAGCAGTACCCGGGCGAATGGCTCCCAATACAGCCGTCGCCTTTCTGCTCACTGGGCTGGCACTGATGCTAATGAGCCGATCAAACTCGTACCGTCGCTCTATCCCCATTGGGTTGGCGCAAGGCATGGTACTCCTCGTCTGGTTAATTAGCTTTATCGGGTTACTGGGGCACGTTTACGGCAGTGTTTACTTTTATACAGCAGGCTCCTATACCGGGATGGCGCTGTATACGGCGATCGCATTTCAAATACTCAGTGTGGCAATGTTGTGCGCCCTGCCCGATCGTGGGTTGATGCCGCTCCTAACCAGCAGTGGAGCCGGAAGCTTAATGATGCGGCGGCTTTTGCCCTTTGCGATCGCCCTGCCTTTTTTAGCCGGTAGCTTTTCTTTGTTGGGTTATCAGGTGCAGTTTTATAGCAAAGAGGTCGAAGCAGCCTTAGCCAGTGCCCTAAACATCCTGGTCTTTGCCGGATTGGTCAGTTGGAATGCCCAGTTACTCAACCGCATTGATTTGAGAAGAAGGCGTGCTGAGGAAGCATTACAGCAGGCTAATGACTACTTAGAACAGCAACTTGAAGCAGACAGAGGAACCAACGATCGCCTACAACGGGAGCTATTCAAGCGAGAACAAGCAGAGCGCCAATTACAGCAAACTTTAATCTTGCAGAACGCCATTCTCAATAGTGCCAACTACAGCATCATTTCAACCACGATCGAGGGCACCATCACCAGCTTTAATGCGGGTGCCGAAAAAATGCTGGGCTACTCTGCCACAGAAATGGTTGGTAAATTGACTCCTGCCATCATTCACGAGCCGCAAGAAGTGGTGGTGCGTGCTCAGCTTCTCTCCCAAGAATTAGGCGTTGAGATTGCACCGGGTTTTGAAGTCTTTGTGGCAAAAGCGCAGCGGGGAGAAGTAGAAGAATGCGAATGGACCTATCTTCGCAAAGACGGCTCTCGGTTTCCGGTAATGCTTTCGGTGACACCACTGCACGATGCTGCCGCAAATGTAACTGGTTTTTTAGGCATTGCTAACGATATTAGCGATCGCAAGCAGGCTGAACAAGAACGCAGACGTATTGAAGCCGCGTTACGCAATACTGAAGAACAGTTTCGCCATGCGTTTGAAGATGCTTCCATCGGGATGGCGATCGTCGCGCTTGACGGGCACTGGCTTAAAGTTAACCCTGCCCTCTGTCAAATTGTCGGTTACACCCAAGACGCATTACTGACAGCAACATTTCAAGACCTCACTCATCCCGATGATTTAGCAGCGGATCTCAACTATGTACAGCAGCTCATAGCAGGAGAGATCTCCACCTACCAAATGGAGAAACGCTATTTTCACAAGCAGGGACATGTCGTTTGGGTTCTTTTAAATGAATCTCTGGTGCGGGATGAACAGGGAAAGCCACTCCACCTGATTGCTCAGATTCAAGACATTACAACGCGCAAACAGATGGAAGCGCAACTCCGCAAAAGTGAAGCCAACCTGCTTGAGGCTCAACGGGTGGCTCATGTGGGCAGTTGGGAATTGGATCTCCTGACGCAACAAATTGCCTGGTCAGAAGAACTGTTTCGCATGTTTGGCTTTGATCCCGTCAACCCAGAACCAGGCTACGCTGAACACTTCGACTACATTCATCCTGACGATCGCGAGTTGCTGGAAGCCTGCATCAAACAAGCGACTGAAAACGGCATCCCTTATGAAGTTGATCTACGGTTTTTCTGCACTGACGGCACCATCGGCTATATGGAAGCGAAAGGCAGAGCTTTGCGGGATGAGCAAGGACACATTACCCGCTTGTTTGGCACGGCATTAGATATCAGCGATCGCAAAGCCTCTGAACAAGCGTTGCGCCAAAGCGAAGCAACCCTGCGCAGCTTTTTTGACAGTAGCTCCATGCTGATGGGGATTGTGGAACTGCATGAGGACGACATTCTACACATTTCAGATAACCCAACAACTGCTAAGTTCTTTGGCACGACATCAGAGGCGATGCGCCATCAATTTGCCAGTGCAATGGGTGTATCCAAACCGCACTTAGAGCTTTGGCTCCGTTACTACCAGGAAGCACAACAAACACAAGCGCCAGTCCGGTTTGAGTATCTCCACCAAATGTTAGATGGGCAAACGATAGATAAGCAAACGTTAAATGGGCAAGCATGGTTATCGGCAACGGTTTGCTCGATTGCCACACTTCCCGGTCAACCGCCGCGCTTTTCGTACATTGTTGAAGATATTAGCGATCGCAAGCGGATTGAGGCAGAGCGCCAGCAGGCAGAAGAGGCCCTGCGAGAAAGTGAGGCTCGCTTCCAGGCATTTATGGATCACAGCCCTGCTGCTGCCTGGATTACTGATGCCAATGGCGTGATGGTCTATGTGAGCCAGACTTACTACCGCACGTTTCAGGTGCCTACAACTGATTTGATCGGTCGATCGGTGTTTGAGCTTTATCCGCTTGAAATTGCTCAACAATTTCTAGACAATATCCAAGCCGTCGCCCGATCGCAGCAGATTGTTGAAACGGTCGAAATTGCGCCTCGCTCAGATGGCACTCTGGGCGATTTTCTCGTCTACAAATTTTCGTTGCCAGGTGATTCAGGACGGGTGTTGGTCGGAGGGGTGGCGATCGATATTACCCTGCAACATCAAGCCGAAATTGCACTGCAAAAAAGCGAAGAACGCTTGCAACTGGCACTAGAAGCCTCCGGCGATGGACTGTGGGATTGGAACATTGCCACAAACGAGGTTTATTTTAGCCCCCAATACATGCATATGCTGGGCTACGAAGTGGGCGAATTACCCAATAGTTTGGCAACCTGGGAGTCTTTAACCCATCCCGATGATCAAGCCTGGGTGCTCGATATTCTCAATGCCCACATGCAAGACAGTTCAGTGCCCTATTCTTTCGATTACCGTGTTCGCACTAAAGCGGGGGCATGGAAATGGATTGCTGATTACGGCAAAGTAGCAGCTCACGATGCTCAGGGCACACCCTTACGCATGATTGGCACGCACAAAGATATTACTGAGCGCAAACAGGTCGAACTGGAACTGCAACGGGCAAAAGAAGCGGCAGAGGTCGCAAATCGAGCCAAAAGCGTTTTCCTGGCAAACATGAGCCACGAATTACGCACACCCCTGAATGTGATCTTAGGCTTTACCCAGGTCATGAACCACGATGCGTCTTTTGCTCCAGAACAGCAGGAGTACATCGAAATTATTCATCGTAGTGGTGAACACCTGTTGACCCTGATCAACGATGTGCTGGATTTATCCAAAATTGAAGCCGATCGCATCACCTTTGATCAAAGCAATTTTGATGTGATTGACCTGCTGCGATCGCTGTGGGAAATGCTCCGGCTCAAAGCAGAAACCAAAGGCTTACAGTTTAACCTTGACATTACAGATAATCTACCGCGATACATCAACACCGACCCCAACAAACTCCGTCAGGTGTTAATCAATTTGCTCGGCAACGCCATTAAGTTCACCGAAACAGGCAGTGTAATTCTGCGCGTAAGCATACAAGAGGCAGAAGGCAGGAGGCAGGAGGCAGGAGAGGACACGGAGACACGGATACACGGGGACACGGAGAATTCTGATCAAACCCACACCCTACCCTCCACACCCCACACCCTACCCCCTACACCCCACACCCCACACCCCACACCCCACACCCTTCTCTTTGAAGTCGAAGACACGGGCGTTGGCATTGCGACCACTGAACTCGAAACAATCTTTGATGCCTTTACACAGGCTCAAGCCGGAAAAACGTTAATCGACGGTACAGGCTTAGGCTTGACGATTAGCCGTCGCTTTGTGCAACTAATGGGGGGAACTCTGACAGGCAGCAGTACTCTAGGTCAGGGCAGTACGTTTCGGGTTACCATCCCTATTCAAATTGCCCACGCCGCAGAGGTGCCGTTGCCTAAAACGCAGCAGCGTATTCTTGGACTGGCTCCCGGTCAACCGCTCTACCGCATTTTAGTGGTAGATGATCAGGCTGAAAATCGTCGGCTGTTGGTGAAACTGTTGACGCAGCTAGGGTTAGACGTGCGTCAAGCCTGCAACGGAGAAGAGGCGATCGCCCTTACGGCACAGTGGCATCCCCATCTCGTGTGGATGGATATTCGGATGCCAAAGGTTGATGGCTATGAAGCCACTCAAACGATTCGCTCTACCCCTGAAGGACAGTCGATCGCCATCATTGCGTTGACGGCTCAAGCCTCTTGCACCGATCGCACCACTGCCCTCGCGGCTGGCTGTAACGACTACCTCAGCAAACCCTTTAAAGAGGACGAGCTATTTACCAAAATGGCAGAACATTTAGGGTTGCTCTATGTGTACGAAGAGCAACCGGAAAGCAATGCCGTGCCCGCAGACAGTTCACTCACTTCCATGACCAGTGCAGGGCGCGCTCAGCCCCTGGTTCTAACGCCTGACGATTTAAAGGTGATGCCAGCAGATTGGCTTGCTGCTCTCCAACAAGCGGCTCAACATTGCGATGATGATGAAGCGTCTCACTTAATTAAGCAAATTCCTCAAGCTTATTCCACTCTGTCAACCGGACTCGATCGTTTGGTTCACAACTTCCAATTTAAACAGATTGTTCAGCTCATTCAACCAAGTTCTAACAACTAAGAGAATTGCAAGAGATAAGCGACCAGTGGTTTGGGGCTCGGCTAGGCTCAACCCGCTATAACTGAAGGTTGAGCGCAGTCAAATCTGGTTGTTTTCTAGGTTATTAAACCGCAAAACTCTAACCAAGTTCTCACAGCATCAGTGAATGAACTTAAAGCACAGATAAGCAATCATACTAATCACGACAACGGCTATATTCCCTACAAAAGCAACTGCTATGGCTACTACAAAAGCGAATGTTCTTATTGTTGATGACCAGCTAGATAATCTGCGCACGCTCTCTGCCATGCTGACTCAGCGGGGATACAAAGTCCGCAAAGCACTCAGCGGTCAGGTTGCCCTGGAAACGTCTCGCATTGATCCTCCTAGCCTCATTCTGCTAGATATTAGAATGCCACAAATGAATGGCTATGAAGTGTGTTCCGTCTTGAAGCAAGCAGCCGAAACCAGTCATATTCCAGTCATCTTTTTGAGTGCCTTAGATGATGCCGCTGATAAAGTAAAAGCATTTACCGCTGGTGGTGCCGACTATATTACAAAGCCATTTCAAGCTGAAGAAGTATTCGTGCGAGTGCAGCATCAGCTCACCATTCAACGTCAGCAACATGAGTTACAACAAGAGATTCAAGAGCGCCGCTATGCTGAAGAATTGCTGCGGCTACAGCTTCAGCGAGAACAGTTGCTCACTGATGTCACAAACTACATTCGTGAAACCGTACAGCTTGATGAAATTTTAGAAAAAACAGTTCAAGAGATTCGAGTTTTACTGAACGTCGATCGTGTTCTCATTGGTCAATTTGCTTCAAATGGTGATCTAAGAGTGATTGCAGAAGCTGTGCGATCGCCAGACTTTTCCTTACTAAACCAAACGCTACAACATCCTTGGGTGGAAGAAGATTGGCGTGAACGCATGCAACAAAATGCCGTTAGCGTCATTGAAAATATTGGTAGCGCTCATGGCTCAAAAGACTGTGTTGATTTATTGACACTCCTCCATGTTAAAGCCAGCGCGGTACTCTCCATTCAGCAAGCCGATGAGCTATGGGGGTTGTTGATGGCTCATAACTGCACCACGCCTCGCCCTTGGGAAGCATGGGAAACTGAGATGCTGCAACGCCTGACCGTACAGTTGGCGATCGCCATTCGTCAAGCCAATCTTTATCAAGCAGCGCAGGTGCAAATTGAGGATCTCCACCGATTTAAGCAAATTAGAGATGATCTGCTAGATGCCATTTTCCACGAGTTGCGGACTCCGATCGCCAACATCAAACTGGCGACCCGATTACTCACGATCGCAACCCATCATCCACCCAACCTGGAAGACGCACTCGCTCAACCAGAAGACAAAACCAAGATTACGCGCTACCTCAACATTTTGCAGGATGAGTGTGAACGAGAACTGCACCTCATTCAAGACCTGCTTGACTTACACCATTTGGAAGTTGGAACGCAACCATTAGAACTGACTCCGCTTGATTTGAAACATTGGATTCCCTGCATCACAGAATCCTTTGAGTTACGGATGCAAAACCAGCAACAGGCGTTTTTCCTTGAGTTAGATCCAACGTTACCCCTCATTCATTCAGACCCCTTCTATCTAAGTCGCATCTTGTCTGAATTAGTGACTAATGCCTGCAAATATACCCCAGCGGGAGCAACCATTACCATCTCTGCTTGTATTGAAACTGACACACTGAAGCTAAATGTTATCAACACAGGCGTAGACATTCCGGCTGAAGAATGCGCTTTGATTTTTGACCGCTTTTACCGTATCCGCAACTGCGATGTCTGGCAAAGCGGCGGCACCGGATTAGGCTTAACCTTAGTGCAGCGCCTCGTAGAATACCTCAGCGGGACGATTCAAGTTACGAGTGCAAAGAAAAAAACGTGTTTTACTGTAACGTTGCCACTGGAAAGATGAACCGCTTCCGAAAAGTGTGTCTCACCCAGCTAAGCCGCAAGCTGCATATGTTTCTTGCTGTCATTTTGAGATTCACCCAACCTTTGTGGCAGTAGGCTCTACCGCTGTCTTGACGTGATCTTGAAACAGCATGGTTTCAATGAAGCATCACTTCAGCGGATGAGCTAGGGGCTGTCATCAATTACTACTACACATAAGTTGCAGCAAGGGTTCCAGCCCCTAGCCTGATGTGTTGGAACGGGCGTGACACTGCTGATACTGCAAGGGTTCGGAGCTAATTGATGACACACCCTAGGCAACCAGCATTGGGCGATCGTCCCTTTTGCCGCTTGTTTAAAGTCGTGACAGTAGTAGTTTTGGCGTAAGACGCGCCAGGACTTGTTTAAGCACCATGACTGTCCAGTCGATATCTTCTGGGGTTGTCTGGCATCCTACCGTGAGGCGGATGCCTGCTTTGGCGGCGCGATCGCCATATCCCATTGCTTGCAAGATTGGGCTGGGAGACAGTTTGCCGCTGTGACACGCCGATCCAGCACTGATGCCGATTCCTGCTAAATTCATTTGGCGCACCAGCGTTTTGCCATTGAGCACGTCACCATCTGCCGTTTGCAGATAAAAGCTTGCGTGGTGGGGCAAGCGATGCCAGCGATCGCCCGTCGGCACCAGTTCAGGTAGATCGGCTAACTGATCAAATAAGGCATCCCGCAGTTGGATCAGCCGTGGCGTTTCGATCGCCATTTCTTGAGCCGCAAGTTCAGCCGCCACGCCAAACCCCGCGATCGCGGGTACCGCCTGAGTGCCCGAACGCAGCCTCGCCTCTTGCCCGCCCCCTCCAATTAAGGGCAGCAGCGTTACGCCCGGTCTAACATACAGCGCGCCTGCACCTTGCGGACCGTAAAGCTTATGGCTGGACAACGACAATAAATCGACCGGAAGCTGCTGCACATCCACAGGCAAACGTCCAACGACCTGCACAGCATCGGTATGGAAGAGGGCACCATGAGCACGGGCGATCGTTCCCAACCCTTGAATGGGCTGCACCGTGCCGATTTCACTCTGTCCGTAGATGATAGAGACTAAAACCGTATTGGTTTGCAGTGCTGCCCGCAAATCCAGGGGATTCACCCGTCCCTGAGCATCAACAGGCAAGCGCGTTACCTGCCAGCCCCAATCTTCTAGCCACCGCACAGGCTCGGCGATCGCCGAATGCTCCACGCTGGAAATAATCACATGCTGCGGAGTCGCATACTGGCGCGCAACCCCCATGATTGCTAGATTATCGGCTTCGGTGCCGCCTGCGGTGAAGATAATCGCTTCTGGCGGCGCGTTGATCAGCCGCCCCACCTGTACCCTGGCACGTTCCACGACGATCGCTGCCCGCTGTCCCCACGCATGAAGGCTGGAAGGATTGCCCCATTGCTCGCTCAGGGCAGCCTGCATTGCCGCGATCGCCTCTGGGCGAGTTGGAGTGGTTGCGCTGTAATCCAGGTAAATCTGCATGGCATCGGGCATAAGCGTCTATCTTCCAGGATAGTATCCCTTGACAGCAACCATGGGCTACTATTCAAAAAAACTCTGAACGAGTTGCTATGCCGCATCCTCACCTGCAACTTTTCGTACACAATCAAGATTCGCTTTGTGCAGGCTGATTCATCTGTTGTTGCAGCTGCTGAACTTCTTCGATGGATAGCCCTGTTCCACGGGCAACCGTTTCAACCGATAAACCATCTCGCAGAAGGTTGAGCGCGATCTTTTGCGTAGTTTCCTCCTGGATCGAACGATAAATCACAGATTCTTGCATGATATCCCTCTGTACCAAACGATAAATCATCTCTTTCTCCAATCGTAATCCAGCCAGAATCGCTGAGGCTGCCATCAGATTTGTTTGTGTTGTCGGATCTTCAATCTGATCCACAATTTGAGTGACTTGACGCAACATTTCCACTGAACTTGCACTCTGTTCCCAGTGCTGCAAAAGGCAGTAGCCCAGGATATTGCAGGAAGAGGGACGCGGGCTGTTCCCACAGGCGAATGACATCAAATTCGTGACGAGTACGCTTCAGCACATAGCTTGTTTGGTAAGCGAGTTCAGAGGTAGTCTGCTTCAGATAAATGACTACCTGGCGCATAGTTTTCTCTTTGTAGCGTCGATGCCCTCGAACGCGATAATCCAGCATCCGAAACGGAATGTTCTCCTTTGGCAATGTCTGAAACTCGATATGAAGAATGGATTCTTCCGACTGAAGCAAAATCATCGCGTCGGCGCGAATCGGATCGAGGGAGAGTTCGGAGGGTTTGAGTTCTGTCAGGGTGACAGGTTCTTCAAGCAACCAACTAGCAAAGTCGGCGGAGAAGTGTTCGGCAAGAAATCGACAGGTATCATCGTACATCGGCAGATTATACCGTTTGCAATGCCAGTGACAGTAGGCACTTGCCTAGCGATCAAAGCCCACGTCTAGCATTTCTTAACCTGCGCTCATAGATGCCTGCAATCTGCTTTCCTCCATTCGCCGCAATCGAAGCTCCGCCAAGTGCGGGAACAAGGCTTGAAACCATAAGCCACCACGGAGTCGTTATTGAAAGTGTGGCATTAGATATAGCCATGTTTCAGCTTGAACCCAAACTAGCAAAAGCTGCTGTTATTTAATTCTCATCCCTAGATTTATTCGATCTCACCGGGTTCAAGAATGCGCTGAAAGAGGTAGCCTGTGCCACGCGCCGTCAAGATTAGCTCTGGGTTGCTGGGGTCATCTTCGAGCTTAGCGCGGAGGCGAGAAATGTGAACATCCACCACGCGGGTATCGACGTGACGTTCGGGTGTGTAGCCCCAGACCTCTTGCAGAATTTCTGAGCGCGAGAAGGCTTCTCCAGAGCGGCTGACCAGCAGTTCCAGCAGGCTAAACTCCATCCCCGTCAGGCGAATGCGCTCGTCGCCTTTGTAAACCTGACGTTTGTTGGTATCAATGCGGATGCTGTTGATGTGAATGACACCCGAACTGGGAATGCCTGTGGTGCCTGTTTTTTCGACCCGCCGCAAGACAGAACGAATCCGTGCCTCTAGCTCTTTCGGTGAGAACGGTTTGACCACGTAATCATCCGCGCCCAGTTCTAAGCCCGTGATGCGATCGGCTACGTCACCCAACGCCGTTAACATAATGATGGGCACGTCTGACTCTTTTCGTAACTCCTGGCACACGCCATAGCCATCAAGTTTGGGCATCATGACATCCAACACCACGAGGTCAGGGTCGGCATTTCGAAAGGTGTCAAGCGCTTCTTCCCCGTCAGCAGCCGTTACCACGTCATAACCAATCATGGAGAGGCGTGTTTCTAGAATGCGACGAATGCTTGCTTCATCATCAACTACTAAAATTTTTTCTTTATGATTTTCCAAGTTGATAGACTCCTTAAGCTATTTCTAGAATCATTAATTTCTGTACTTTATCATTAAAGATAGTACCCAAAGATAGTAGCCGATCCATCCCGGTTTGAACCGCTAAAATTCTTTCCCTTAAAGCACTTCAGACTTTCTTAAGCTTTAGCTTGTCGGCGCGATCGTTCCTGAAAGCACTTTTAACATTTCATTAAGAAGCAATGCCCAAACTTCGATCGCACTACGTTTGTAACCAATGTGGCGCAGAGTCTTCACAATACTTTGGAAAATGCCCCGCTTGCAATAGCTGGAATGCGCTGGAAGAACAGGTAGCACCCGCAGCGACCACAGCCGCTCGTCCCGGTGCCGCTCGTCTTGGCAGTCGCACTAGCAATACCCGCCAAACGCCCGCCCAACCCAAAGCTGCCCTCACCCTTGCACAAATCTCCGATCATCCCCAAACGCGTCTGTCCTCAGGGTATGTGGAACTCGATCGCGTCTTAGGTGGCGGCATCGTCCCTGGTTCCCTTGTGCTCATTGGCGGCGATCCGGGCATCGGTAAATCCACTCTGCTGTTACAAACCGCCAATCGTCTGTCTCAAACCTATCGCACTCTCTATGTGTGTGCCGAAGAATCTGCCCAGCAGGTAAAGCTGCGAGCGCAACGGTTAGGGGTGGGGGAGGAAAGGGGAGAGGGGAGAGGGGAGAGGGGAGAGGAGTTGGGAGGCAGGAGGCAGGAGGCAGAGGGCAGAAGGCAGGAGGCAGAAGGGGAAGCAGGGGAGGCGAGGAAAAGGGGAAAGGGGGAAAGGGCGAAGGGGGAAAGCTTGCTGACTACTCAAAACTCAAAACTCCCTCCCTCTCACCCCTCACTCCTCACTCCTCACTCCTCACCCCAACTCTACCTTCTGCCCGAAACCGACCTCGACACGATTCTCGCTGAACTGGAATCGTTGCAGCCGCATGTGGCGGTGATTGACAGTATTCAGGCGTTGTATTTTAGTGCGTTATCGTCAGCTCCGGGTTCAGTGGCGCAGGTGCGGGAGTGTACGTCGGTGTTGATGCAGATGGCGAAGCGGCAGAATATTACGCTGTTTATTGTGGGGCATGTGACGAAGGAAGGGGCGATCGCAGGACCCAAGGTACTCGAACATTTAGTCGATACAGTGCTGTATTTTGAAGGCGATCGCTTTGCCAGCCATCGATTGCTGCGATCGGTGAAAAACCGCTTTGGTGCCACCCACGAGATCGGCGTGTTTGAGATGGTGGATCAGGGGTTGCAGGAAGTGCTTAATCCCTCAGAACTGTTTTTGGGCAGTCGGGATGAGTTTTCGTCGGGTAGCGCGACGATCGTGGCGTGTGAAGGTACTCGCCCGATCGTCGTTGAACTCCAAGCATTAGTCAGCCCCACCAGTTACAGCTCACCCCGACGATCGACCACTGGCATTGAATACAATCGGCTGCTGCAAATTCTCGCCGTGCTAGAAAAACGGGTAGGCATTCCCCTGTCCAAACTGGATGCCTACGTTGCGTCGTCCGGTGGCTTAAGCGTGGGGGAACCTGCTGCTGATCTGGGTGTGGCGATCGCCGTTGTCGCCAGCTTCCGCGATCGGGTCGTTGATCCGCGCATGGTTCTGATTGGCGAAGTGGGCTTGGGCGGACAGGTGCGCCCCGTTTCGCAAATGGAATTACGGCTAAAAGAAGCGGCAAAGCTGGGCTTTAAGCAGGCGATCGTCCCCAAAGGCACCGTCGTACCCGACTTGGGCATTGAGATTTTTCCGGTTGCCAGAGTGGTGGATGCCATTGCGATCGCCCTTGCAGGCAAAAAGTCTACTGACGAAACCGCTGATGAAGCTGAGTAATCCGACAAGACTTGGCAACAGCAAGACCGTATAAAATTGGTTCACTTAAAACAGACATCAATATGACCGATCAATCTTCTTCACTGGAACAAACCGTCGCTCACCATAGCACTGCGATCGCCCAGATCAACGAAATCCTGTTGCTGATTGCCCGCCGACAGCAAGAAACCGATCGCCTTCAACAGGAGACTATTCAGATTCAGCAAGCAAACGCTCAGCAAATTGCCGCCAACGCTCAAGCGATCGCTGAGCTAAGAGCAGCTCTTCAGGATCGGTACGGTGGGAACGGACAACGAGGAGAGTAACCCGCGATGACTTATCAATCCGCTTCATTGGGACAAATCGTCGCTCACCATAGCGCTGCCATAGCCCAGATCAACGAAATCCTGCTGCTGGTTGCTCAACGACAGCAGGAAACGGTTCAGATTCAAAAGGAAAATGCTCAGCAAATTGCCACTAATACTCAAGACATTGCTGAGTTAAGACGAAGCATTGCCGAATTAAGAACCATCCTTCAGGATCGGTACGGTGGAAACGGACAACGAGGAGAGTAATCTCCAAGAAACTCTGCCTTGCATCAAACTTCTTTACATTGAAATGAATTCCTTTTGTCATTCATGTTTTACATTCAACCTAACTCGTTAATAAGCAAGCAGACTAATTGTTAGACAGAAGAAACCCAGAAAAATTGGTGCTATGCCAGAACAGACATTCTTCTCTCGTTATTTGGCAGGAGATCACAACAATGTTTGGAGAGAACTTCAAGCATTAGGTGAAATTGTTGATCAGCCCTTAAGAGCTGATGCTTTAGCTGTTGCACGCGAAACGATGAGGCGTGTCAAGATCAACTTAGAGATAATAATTCATCGTCTCAGCTCGACTTTAGCCATTTGGAGGAAGAGGGACAAGGTATAGAAGAATGGGGTGAGCGGAACAAAGTCCATCTCACCCCTGAAAAGTTGTGTTTACTATACCAGAACCCACTGCGGCAATCTTG
>JAHHHL010000039.1 GCA_019359375.1 Lyngbya sp. HA4199-MV5 | reverse complement strand
AGTGCTTGAACTTCAGCCTCTGTCAAATCGACAACATAGCGCTTCTGACTCATGATAATCTCCCTGAGTTTGAGTCAGCTTACCAGACATGTCCTCACTAGGCATAGTTCGCTTGGTAGACTACTAGAACGAAACTGCTCTGGTGAGGTAGTAGTAGCCAACTGTTGCCAGGAGTCGATCGCCCGTTGTCATCGCCTTTTGTCGATCGCGCTTTCAACCGTGTTACCTCAACCCAAAAAGCAAAAGCCTGGATCAGAGTGATCCAGGCTTTCTGAGTGACGAAAAGTGGCGAAAACCAATTAGTTGTTTACTAGACCACGGAAAATTGAATCGACTGTAGAAAACTCATTTAGCAGGAAGAAGGCAACAAACGCGCCTCCCGTCGCACCGACAAAGAAGCCCCCAGTCAGTTGGCTCCAACCATCGGCGGTCTGTAAGGAATCTTTAGAACCGCTGTGATCATCGTTAAAGGTCACAAGACCATAGACTGAAAGGCAAGCGGTTGCAATCAAGATCAACGCCATGCCAGAAATTAAACCGCCCAAAGCTGCGGCATCCGAATCACGCAGGGGACCCAGCTTGACCCAGGGACCAATCAAGAAATAGCCGTGAGCGAGACCGATTTCAAGACCACGGACGATCGGAGCCAGCCCTTTGCGGTAAGCAGGCAGATTGCCGATAAACGCTTTGGTAAAACCAGAATCGCTAATGGGTGTAGAGAGATGCCCGGTAAACGGGTCGCCTTTCCAGGGTTGAATAAGCTCTGCATTTCTTGGGTCAGACATACTAATCGTGTCCTAACTTATCTAAGGGTTTCTAAGAATTAGGATAATTCTACGCCCAGGTTGGGATGCTTCGTTAGGGAAGCAGGGAGAACCGTTAGAAAAGTTAATAGGAACCTTGCGATCTGATCGCCCTTGCTAGACATCAGCACTGGACTGTTCCCGGCTTTGGGCAATTTGCTGACGGAAGGTGTCCGTTAACGCAGGTAGGTCAGCTTGCGCGATCGCCTGCTGTTCTCCGGTTGCCAACCACTTAAGCTGAACGGTTTTGTTGGCGGCTTCCGCATCCCCTAAAATGAAGCAGGCAGCGGCACCACTGCGATCGGCACGCTTAAACTGCTTACCAAAGGCACTCCCGCTCAAATCTAATTCTGCTTTGAAACCTGCTCCTCGAAGAGTTTGCACCAGCTTGAGTGCTTGAGCTTCAGCCGCCTCGCCTCTCGACACCACATAAAAGTCCGCCGTACCGGGTTGAGCAGGGTTGAGCTGCTGTAGCAGACCAATCAGCCGTTCTAGCCCGATCGCCCAGCCGATCGCCAGCGTTTCGGGTCCACCCAATTCGGTCACCAAGCCGTCATACCGTCCCCCGCCTCCAACGGTGCCAAACTGGACAGATTGAAACTCAAAGGCAGTGTGGCTGTAGTAATCCAGACCGCGCACCAATTTAGGATTGATGGTATAGACGATCCCCAAGTCGGTGAGCAACTGCTGGACTTTGGCAAACCGCTCCTGAGAGGCAGCGCTGAGACTTTGACCTAACAAGGGGGCTGCTTGCAGAATGGCTTGGGTCTTAGCATCTTTGCTGTCGAGAATCCGCAAGGGGTTGCGCGTCAGGCGATCTTGCGAATCGGGATCGAGGTCGGCTTTGTAAGGGGTGAGGTAATCGACCAGCAGGCTACGGTATTGGGCGCGATCGCCCCGTGTGCCGAGCGAGTTTAGCTCTAGCTGTAAATCCGTCAGCCCTACCGTCTGTAGAAAATCAACCGCGATCGCAATCACTTCGGCATCAGCGCGAACGTCTCCACTACCCAGCAACTCCAAGCCCAACTGGTGAAACTGTCGCTGCCGTCCGGTTCCTGGTCGTTCATAGCGAAACATCGGTCCCATGTACCAGAGCCGTTGTACTCCTCCCTGTGCGTGCAGTCCATGTTCAATGAACGATCGCACTACACCAGCCGTACCTTCAGGACGCAATGTGAGCGATCGCTCTCCTTTGTCCAGAAAGGTATACATCTCTTTGCCGACCACATCCGTCGCTTCGCCAATGCCCCGTTCAAACAGATCGGTTTGCTCAAAAATGGGCGTGCGAATTTCGGCAAAGGCGGCTCTCGACAGGATCGATCGAGCCGTTGCTTCCACCTGCTGCCAGTACGCAATTTCATCCGGCAGAATGTCTCGCGTGCCTCGTTGCGCTTGAATGAATCCCATGTGTTGTTTACTGAACGGCTTCCCAGGCACCATAGCGATCGCTATAGTACGCCAAAATTTGCTGCACTTGCTGGTAACGGGCGGAGTCTGAATGATCTAAACCTGTGATGCGGAGGCTATCAATCTGGCTGAGGCGATAGTCAAATTGCTGAGCTTGTTGCGGCAGTAGCTCTACCCTCACACCATCAACCTGCTCTAGATGGGCAGCCACTTCACGGTAAACGGCTAACGGCAACCCTGGATAACGAATGCGATCGTCCACGTTCTTTTCTCCCATCTCTCATCGACGTTGCATTCTCTCATTGAACATAATCCTGATCCAGCGAGAAAGACTGTTTGGGATCGCGCTGCTCTCGTCTGTTGAAGGGCGATCGCTCCATCAACAATTAGGTTCACCCCTGTGGTAACGACGAGCCTCTTAGAACTTACGCAAACCTCGGAGGTTTTGACCAAGCATCAAGCACCGTAACCGATGTAGCCGCCTAAACCCCCGAGGTTTTGGTCAAAAAGCATCTACCCGCTCAGGAAATGGCTTCATTCTCCAGCGTCGGCAGGCTTGCATTTGGCAGCGCGCAGCAGTTCACATCATCCAGACACACCTTACCCCACTGCAACGCCCACCGTACTAGCGCCACCCGATTGTCTGTTTCGGTTTTCGTCAAAATATTGCTAACGTGGTTATCCACGGTGCGCTTACTAATCTCCAGCTTTTCGGCAATTTCTTGATTAGTCAAGCCAGCAGCTACCAGTTCGATCACCTGAAGTTCTCGGTCTGAGAGAGGACCCTGCACTTGAGATTCACTAGCAGCCATAGTTTCCCCGTCTGTGTATATCTACTCATCAAACCTCATTCTAGGGTAAGTTAGCAAAAATACTCATGAATAAACCTGCCATGCATGAACGCGATAGTGTCTGGGCGCATAAACCGTGGTGGTGCCAACCCTGGTCAATCTTACTCACGGGAGGCGTGCTAATTGGTGGCAGTTGGGGCTTGATGCGAATGGTATGGCTAACCGTGCTTGTGGCAGTTCCAGTTGTAACGTGGATGGTCTTTTTTCTAGTGATCTATCCCCGGTTGATGGAGGGTGGGGAGGGTGGGGGAGTAGGGCGTGGGGAGTAGGGAGTAGGGCTAAAGGCTAAGAAAGGCAGAGGGCAGGAGGCAGAAGGCAGAAGGGGGGATGAGGGATGAGGGATGAGGGCTAAAGGCTTAAAGCTAAAGGCTAAAAGGTTTCAACCGTTGTCAGTGAACAGTGGATGATGACGTAGCATGACTGGAGACTGATGACTGGCTCTTCTGACCTGTTGCCCCCTGACTCCTGATTTCTAACTCCTTCTAAAAACTAAAAACCAAAACCCAACAACTCCCTTGACTCCTGACCTCCGACTCCTGACCGTTAGATAGGACGTTCGCCACATCTGCTGGCTGCGTTTAACATTAAAGACATCCTTCCCAAACGAAGCCGCTTTTGAATCGCGTTTGAGTCATGCAGCTTGATTCAAGGTTCTATCATCGCGATCGCAGGATCACAACGATGGTTTTGCCATAACGGTAGGGAAAGCCTGACATCAAACTTCTTCGGCGTAATGAGTTAGCGTGACCAAGTTAGCGTGACCAGGGAGTTAGCGTGACCAAGAAGTACGTGTGTCACTCAAGTGATGCCTGTAGATCTGTGCTCGGTCATTTGAAGGTGTGGCTTAATGAGTGGAGGTAGACCTGGCAAGGATGTTTCATGCACAGCGATACGGTAACGATCTACTGCTCTAATCATCTTTGTCAGGCTCCAAACCCGGAGAGCCATCGGTTTTGCCAGCAATGCCGCACGCTGCTGCCAAAGCGGTATTTATGGGTGGTGGGTAAGGGCATTGAATCGCGTCGATCGGGCGAACTGTTGGGTGGGCGCTACTCCGTCAAGCAAAGCAACATTGTGCTGGATACGATGCCGGGACGACTGCCCCATGCGCCTGCGGAAATCTCCTCTGATATCGAACCATATCTCCGGTTGGCGGCTTATCAACTGCACGTACCGCAAGTGTATGGAGTGGTGGAAGCCTCGCCCAAACGTGGCGGAGAGGTCTTGCTGCTGGAGCAAGCGCCGCTCTATGCCGATGGTGTGGTGAATGATGCTGCCACGCCGATCGACGGGCAGTTAATGCCAGAGTTAACGGCAGTTTGGGCACAAAGCAACGCTCTACGGCAACTGAACTGGCTCTGGCAACTGGCGCACCTGTGGGAACCGCTGGCAAGCGAAGGCGTGGCGACGACTCTGCTGAATCCTGAATTGCTGCGAGTCGAAGGCGCGTTAGTACGGTTACGGTCACTGCAAACGGATGGTAGAACACCTGCCAGACTGACAGACTTAGGAAAGCTTTGGCAACAATGGCAACCCGCTGCTCAGGCAGAAATCGCTGCCTTTTTGGGTGAGCTTTGTCAATGGATGCAATCAGGTCAGGTCAGAAATGCCGAGCAACTGATCATGCTGTTGGATCAGGGATTGGCAGCCTGCGGTAAGACACAAGCGCGCCACTTGCACATTGCCACCTTGACGGATCAAGGTCCCAGCCGCCAACGTAATGAGGATGCCTGTTATCCGCCAAGCGGCACGGTCTGGACAGGGATTGAGCCGGGGCAAACGCAGCCATTGGTCGTTGTGTGTGATGGCATTGGAGGACACGAAGGGGGGAATGTAGCATCTAACCTGGCGATCGACACCATGCAGCAGCAGTTGCAGTCGCTCCCCTTCCAAAATGGACTCATCGAGCCAACAGTGTTGATGCTGCACCTGGAGCAGGCAACCTTAACGGCGAACGACCTCATCAGCCAGCGCAACGATGATGAGCAGCGGCAAGAACGACAGCGAATGGGAACCACCCTAGTGATGGCGCTGGCATATGCCCATGAGGTGTATCTTGCCCATGTGGGGGATAGCCGCATTTATCGCGTGTCGCGTCTGGGCTGCCATCAGGTGACGCTAGATGATGACCTGGCATCACGGGAAGTGCGGCTGGGCTACGCGTTGTACCGCGAGGCGCTTCAGCAACCGGGATCTGGCTCATTGGTGCAGGCGTTGGGCATGGGTGCCTCGACGATGCTCCATCCCACCGTGCAGCGCTTTGTGCTGGATGAAGACTGTGTGTTTTTGCTGTGCTCGGATGGGCTAAGCGACCACGATCGCGTGGATGAATTCTGGCAGAGCGAGCTTTTACCGCTGCTGGACGGCACGATCGACGTTGCAACCGCAACCCAACGACTGCTGACCATCGCCAACACCAAAAATGGACACGACAACGTGACGATCGGGCTGCTGCACTGTCAGGTCGCCCCACCGTCATCCCCCACCAACGCGATCCCTCTTCCTGTGATGGTGGATGCACCCACTGTCGGTAGTCACCCTACCGTGCCCATTCCCCAACCTGATGGCAGCTCGACCACCAGAACAACCCAAAAGACGCAAATTGTACCCACCCAGAAACCATCAACGCATCCATTGGTGACGCTCCTGGCGTTACTGGTTTTACTAGGGTTGGGTGGTGTCTTTGCCTATGCCCTCTTTCCTGGTTTACGCATCGGGCTTGCGTCACTCACTGGCTTCCCACCCTTTGGAGTGCAATCGTCTCCACAGCCTGAGACTAGCGTGGAAGTCCCCCTGTCCCCTGTCCCCGAAAGCCCTCCACCCCAGATCGAAGCCCTATCGGTCGGTTCACTGCTGCTGATTGAGCGGAGCGCGATCGAGTCATCCCCTACCCCCCTGCCTTCATTGGAACTATGGAGCCAGCCCGAACAGACGATCGGCACTGCAAAAGGTCGTGTCCGCTTAGGAACCCTTCCCGCTGGCAGCGTGTTACAGCTTTCAAGCCGACAGTCCATTCCCGATCGCGGCTACTGGCTCAAGCTCAAAGTCTGCTTGGTTCCTGCAACAGTGCCACCAACGCCAAATGCCCCACCCGCCTCTCCACCAAAGCCAACGCTACAGTCCGGTGAAAGTGGTTGGATTGAGCAAGACGCGATCGCCCCATTCGTCACCCAAAACCTGGGTTTAAAAGCCTCTCAGTTAGGAGCCTGTGCTCCATCGCTGCCCATCACGCCATCCCCGTCAGCCAGCCCCTCACCAACTCCTAAGACAAAACCAGTTGGGTAGATGTTGTTAGTTGTTGGTTGTTAGTTGTTAGTGCATGAGCCTTTTCTGGCTCCTCCTAAAAGCTAAAATCAGCGATCGATCATCAGCTTTCTTCTAAAAACCAACAACTAACAACTAACAACTTCTTCATCCCTCATCCCTCATCCCCCTTCTGCCTCCTGCCCTCTGCCCTCTGCCTTTTTCATCCCTCATCCCACTCCCGAACCGCCTCTCAGCACGGTAGACTGGTGAAATTAAAAGCTTTCTGGCATTAGGTTTGGGAGTTATGGCAACGTTTTTGCTCGAAGTTGGGACGGAGGAATTGCCTGCAAGCTTTGTAGATGAAGCGCTGGAACAGTGGCGATCGCGCATTCCGCAAACCTTGAAGGAGCGCTACTTAGACCCAACGGCGATCGAGGTTTACGGCACTCCACGACGCTTAGCGGTGCTGCTAAAAGGCTTACCGTTGCAGCAACCCGACCAGCAAGAAGAGGTGAAAGGTCCTCCAGCGCAGGCAGCATTCAAAGACGGTCAGCCCACGAAGGCAGCGGAAGGGTTTGCTCAAAAGCAAGGCGTGGCGATCGCGGATCTGGAGCTTCGCCCGACGGACAAAGGTGAGTTTGTGTTTGTTCGCAAAACGATCGTGGGGCAACCAACCGCCAACCTGCTGCAACAGCTTGTGCCTGAGTGGATTACTGGACTTCAGGGCAAACGGTTTATGACCTGGGGCGATGGCGATTTGCGGTTTTCGCGCCCGATTCGTTGGTTGGTCGCCTTGCTGGATGCTGCTGTGTTGCCCATTACCCTCGTCAGTGGGTCGGAAACCTGCACCAGCGATCGCCACTCCTGGGGCCATCGTGTTCTCCATCCAGAGCCGATTACCCTGTCCCATGCCGAAGCCTACGCCAGCGCCCTGGAAGCGGCGTTTGTGATGGTTGATCCAGAGCCGCGCCAGGAAAAAATCGCAGCCCAGGTTCAGGCAGCGGCAACCCAGGTGAACGGTACGGCGGTAGTGTCAGAAAGCCTGTTGCGCGAAGTCACCAACCTGGTGGAGTGGTCTACCGCTGTGGTTGGTAAATTTGAGCCAGCCTTCCTGGAATTGCCTGCTGAAGTCATCACAACGGAGATGGAAAGCCACCAGCGCTACTTCCCCGTGCTCAAGCAAGGCACCGCAAATGAACTATTGCCCTACTTCATCACGATTTCTAACGGCGATCCCGCCAAGTCAGCCATCATTGCGGCAGGAAATGAGCGGGTGATTCGCGCCCGCCTCTCGGATGGCAAATTCTTTTTTGATGCCGATCGCGCTGTGCCTCTCGATCGCTACCTGCCCAAGCTCGATACCGTCACCTTCCAGGAAAGTTTGGGATCGGTGCGTGCCAAGGTCGATCGCATTTGCACCAATGCGGCTCTCATTGCGGAACAGCTTCAGGTGCCGGGTGAGGACATTCAACGTGCGGCACTGCTGTGTAAAGCCGATCTGGTCACTCAAATGGTGGGCGAATTTCCCGAACTGCAAGGGGTGATGGGTCAGAAATACGCGATCACCAGTGGTGAATCAGACGCGGTTGCGACTGCCATTTTTGAGCATTATTTGCCTAAAGGTGCGGGAGATACCCTACCGCAATCGTTGGCAGGGCAAGTGGTGGGGCTAGCCGATCGCTTCGATACGCTCGTCAGCATTTTTGGGCTGGGGTTGCTGCCCACGGGATCATCAGATCCCTTCGCTCTCCGTCGTGCGGCGACCGCGATCGTCCACATTATTTGGGCGGCAAACCTGCCGTTGGATGTCTACGCGCTGCTGCAACAAACGACTGACCGCTTCATCGACTCCTTTGCCACCGTTGCCAAGCTGAGCCGAGAAACGTTGCAGCAGCAGTTGCAAGACTTTCTGCTTCAGCGTCTTCGCACCTTGCTTCAGGACGATCAGCAGGTTGACTACGATCTCGTCCATGCGGTTTTAGGCGAGAATGACCCGGAGTATACCGAACGTGCGCTAAGAAATTTACTGGATGTGCGCGATCGTGCCCTCTTTTTACAAGCCCGCCGTTACGATGGCACCCTGGCAACCATTTACGAAGTGGTGAATCGCGCTTCACGTCTTGCTGCCCAGGGAACTTTAGCCACCGATCGGCTTGATCCCACTGCTGTTGTTGATCCCAAGCTGTTTCAGAAAGACTCCGAACAGGCATTCTACGCTGCCCTCAGCGAGTTATACCGTTTGATGCAAGGGCAATCAGTGCGGGGAGAATCTCAGTATCAAACGCTGGTGGAAACGCTCAGCCAGATGACCCCAACCCTCAGCCGCTTCTTTGACGGTGCCGAGAGCGTGCTGGTGATGG
Source organism: Lyngbya sp. HA4199-MV5 (assembly GCA_019359375.1). Taxonomy (GTDB): domain Bacteria; phylum Cyanobacteriota; class Cyanobacteriia; order Leptolyngbyales; family Leptolyngbyaceae; genus Stenomitos. The sequence continues at coordinate 54,080 of JAHHHL010000039.1, read as the reverse complement.
ATCCTGACGCAGCTATCAAGCAAAATCGGCTCAACCTGCTTGGCGTGTTGCGAAACCAGGCGCGAGTGTTGGCAGACTTCAGCGCGATCGTCAAAAGCTAGGGGCTGTCATCAATTACTCTACACATTGCTTGCAGTAAGGGTTCCAGCCCCTAGCCTGGTGTGTTGGGACGGGCGTGACACTGCTGATATTGCAAGGTTTCGGAGCTAATTGATGACACGCCCTAGCGATCGAGCGCATCAGATAGTTGGAGGAGGAGACACGGGGATATGGAGAGGCGGAGAATTTTGACTGTTTCACTTCTTACCCTCTCCGCGTCATCTAAACCCACTCCTCCAATCTTCCAATGCGCCGCGTCTGTATCAGTCCTAACGTTTTTGAATCGCTACCTTAATGCTTTCTTTCTTGAAATCCCACTCTTCTCCCTGTAGGGTGACAGAGGACTCGGTTCATTGAGAGAAAATCTTGACTGAGTACAGGCTTAGTTGTCGCCTGACGGTCAAGAAGAAACTGTTTTTTGGAGAAAAATCATGGGTTGGCTACAACGAATTTTTGGGAAAGAAAAGCCTGAGGGCGCTCAGGTAAATCCTGCCCCTGCGCCTGCAACGCCAGAAGTGCCAGAGGCAGAAAAAACGTCAACGGGCACGATCGCGCCTGAGCGCGTTGGGTTAAACGGCGAATACGACCAGAGTGGCTTGGCAAAGCGGGTCGCCCTTGCCTTTGATGAAGATCCCAGCCTGGATGACATCGAAACGCTGTGGGTGGCTCAGCTTGGCACGACCGTTGTGCTAAAGGGAAAAGTCCCCAGCCAGGATCTGCTTAACAAGGCGATCGAAATCGCTAGGACGGTGAATGGTGCTGCTGATGTCACGACTGCTGAAGTCAACGTAGGCTAAGCAGTGCTTTGAGCCCCTCGATCCTCCTCAATCTCCTTTAAAGCAAGGGAACTATTCGCGTAGCGTGTGCAAAGCCCATCACCGTTTAACGCTCCCTTTCTCTAGCGCTAGCAGTGCGAATTGTGGGGTTGAGGGGATCACCATCAAGCTTCAGCGTTCAGTTAAGCCATTTCCCTGCACCGATCACTACTTCACGGATTACTAGGGGCTGTCATCAATTAATACTACACATTGCTTGCAGCAAGGGTTTCAGCCCCTAGCCTGGTGTGGTTGGACGGGCGTGACACTGCTGATATTGCAAAGTTTCGGGACTAATTGATGACACGCCCTAACGACGGTTGAACCCACTTCCGCTTCACTCATCCTCCGTCCACCTCCCATAGCCGCGATCAATTTGCTTCACTTGTGACAAATTAGCACTAGATTTTTGCCTGATCGCCGCAAAACAGGTCGTAGCTAATACAATATCGGCACAGTGCGATCGAACTGCAATGGCTTGCAGTCCTGCTGTTTTGACGTTGATAAATGGTGAAGGCGCTACTGGTAAAGGCTTCACCATTTGGTGCGTTCACAATGCAGATGCAGCCACAATGAAGACAGGCGTATTAGTGTGGATAGGCTCTGTAGAAAGACGTTGGTTCTAGCAGGGGTGCTGAGCTAACCGCTAGAGGTTTAAAGTGCGGAAGCGGGTGTTATGGCAGGAAAATCAGTCAATCGATCGCGGGTGCAAGCCTTCAAGTTTCGCTTTCAGCGAACGGATAAAGCATTTCGCTTCCAGCGAACAGATAAAGCAGGGCACTTTCAGCGAACAGATAAAGCGGGGCACTTTCAGCAGCCGGATAAGGCGGTGCATCTGTCAGAGAGTCCTGTTGCCGATGGACACTCTCCAACCATTGCTGTTCAGCCAGTGACTACAGTTACCAGTAGTAAAAAGGGACGCGATCGTGCCCAGGGTAAGCAAGCCAAAGCAGTGCGATCGCGGCACCATAGCCACTTAGCGACACAGGTAACGCAGGGACTCAGGTTTTTGGCAGCGCCACTGGTTTGGTTCTGTCTTTTAGCCTTTTGTGGCGGGACGGGTGTTGCCGCGTTTCTCTGGCTCACAACGCTGCCGCCTGTTGCCAATTGCCAAAAGCTACCACCCGCGGCTGCCGATACCGATCAGATCTACTGTGCCGAGCAAGCCGCCCGATCGGGTAAAGTGGAAGCGCAGTTAGCAGGGCTGAAACTGGTCAAACCCTGGTCGGCTGACCATCCCCTTCATATTCGAGCCACCCGCGCCGTCAAAGAGTGGTCGAAAACGCTGCTGACGATCGCACAAACGAAAGCAGATCAGGGCGATGTGGCAGGCGCGATCGTGTTAGCAAAGAAGATTCCTGCCAACAGTCCCATTCATGCCGACGTGCAAACCGCGCTGCTGGACTGGCAGCAGGGGCAAAATCGGGGACAGGTGATTGAGTCAGCCATGCAAACGGCGTTGAAACAGCAAGACTGGGAAACGGCAACGGTGAAGCTGCAAGCACTGGCAAAACTAGATGATAAATACGCGCAGCAAAACCTTACCCGCTGGCGGCAGCAGTTAGCCACTGAACGGATCGCCTTTCAGCAGTTGCAGCAAGCCCGTCAGGTGGCAGAACAGAACCCTGAGAATATAGCTGCTATTGGACAGGCGATCGCTCAAGCGGAACGGGTCGATCCCAGCAGTTATGCTCATAGTCAGGCTCAAAGCGACATCCAAACCTGGGGACAATTTCTGCTCAATCGACTAACCGAGCAATTGGGGCAGTCCGATCTGGCGGGCGCGATCGCCACAGCTCAACGGTTGCCGCTCAGCCTGCCATTGCCGCCTGTTGCCCGTGATTTAGTCTGGCTGAGTCGCGCCCAGCCCTTAGCCGCCGCGCAGTTCTTCACCCGATCGCCGTTTGAACAAAGTCAGCAACTCTGGGTAGCGCTGGCACAAGTGCGGCAAATTCGGGCAGACAGTCCTCTGTATCCTCAGGCGAAAAGCCTCTTGCCTCGCTTAGAGCAGCAGTCGGAGGATATCCTTCAAATTCAGATGGCAAATTCAGTCGCTAACCTGAAGCAGATTTTAACGCTGCAAGCCGCGATCGCCCTGATGCAGACCGTTGCGCCCGATCGCCCACAGCGGGTCTATGCTCAAACCTTGATTGCCCAATGGCGGAAGGAAATACAGCAGCTTGAAGATCGTCCCTATCTCATCCGAGCACAGCAGTTAGCTATGGCTGGAACGCTTCCCAAGCTGAAAGCGGCAATCGCCCAGGCACGACAGATTGCACCCAAACGCGCACTCCGGCTAGAAGCTCAAAGCGCGATCGCCAAATGGACGCGCCAAATGCAAACCATTGAAGACCAGCCCCTGTTGAACCAGGCGAAGGCACTTGCCAAACAGAAAAAGCTTAAAGATGCCATTCAAATCGCGACTAAAATTTCTGCTAATCGAGCGCTCTACAAAGAGGCTCAGACCGCGATCGGCACCTGGCAAGCCGAAATTCAGTCTGCCGAAGATCAAGCAATACTGGCTGATGCTAGAGCCTTAGCCGATCGCGGTCGCCTGACTAATGCTATCAGCCTTGCAGACCAGATTGGCTACGGACGCGCTCTACATGGAGAAGCTCAGGCTGCGATCGCCCGCTGGTCAGCCCAACGCGACGCTATCCGGAGCACCCGTCGCCCGTCCCGTCGCTATACCTCCCCCTCCACACCAGAACCCTACCGCCCTGCTCCCGAAGCGCCCTACGAGCCACCTGCAAGCGCACCAGCCCCGCCTCCAGAACTGCCGCCACCGTAGGGAGGAGTGAGGGGTGAGGAGTGAGGGGTAAGGAGTTTTGAGTTGATTGAGCGGTCAGCGGGTCAGCTTTCAGCGGTCAACTTTTTAGCCTCCTGCCTTCTGCCTCCTGCCCTCTGCCTTTTTTAGCCTTCATCCCTCATCCTTCTGTTTTCTGCCGTCTACCCTTGTATCTGGTTAAGATAAGCGAATGTCTTTCAGCAACTACTCTGGTTTCGTCTTGGTTTGTTCGCTTACTCTGGACAATTGGGTCGATCGGGGACTTGCATGAGCTATTCATCTGACGCACGCCAGCAGCAAATTCTCAACCTCATGCTGATTGAGGATGATTCAGTGTTTCGGCGGGGTCTGCTTGCGTGTCTGGAGCCATTCGCCGATTTGCAGGTCGTTTTGGAAGCAGATTCTACACCGAAAGCGCTACGGCGGTTGCGAGAGTGGTCTGCTCCTACCACCACAAATACTCCAGAAATCGCAGAACAACAGGCGAGTGAACGATCGCTGGCATTAATCATACTCAACCTGGATTTGGGTCAGACCATTACCAGTCATGGGTCAGGGTTAAGGCTTTGTCAACAGCTTAGAACGCGCTATCCCCATATTCCCTTACTGCTACTGGGTTCCACACTAGATCCAACCCATCTAGCGACTGCCTTTCAGTCTGGCGCGGGTGGCTACTGCTTAAAAGGGACAGGCATCACGGAGTTGGTGACCGCGATTCGTCAGGTTGCAGCGGGTCAGCCCTATTGGACGGAAGGCATTCAGGCGATCGCGACGCATAACGCTGAAGTTCAACCTGGCGATCAGGCTCAACTGGCACGACGATCGACGATTGATCCGTTCCTTTCCCGCAGACCAGCGACTCGTTCCTGGTTGGCTCAGCGACGGCAAAATCTACGCCGATCGGGTGTGCGCCAAATTGAGCAGGCGATCGCTGCACTAGAGGCTCAACTGGAAACCAACCCATCCCTCATCGATCGATTGGTTTTAACTGGGCAACGCCGCGAACTTCGTATGGCTCGCTGGCTGGTCAACCAACTCCTTGCAACCGCAGGTGACCCAGTATCAGCGTTTCCAGAGGCATTGCCTAATGTGAGACGCGCGTTAGGAGTCCGCACACCCCCTACATCGATTGCAGAACAGCCCGTTAATGAGCTGCCAACCGCTTTAGCATCAGCAAGCACTAGCCGCATCCAATTGCCACAAACGGCACTTTTTGATGCCACGTTTGCCAAGCTGCATGGGAGTTTGGTCAATCATACCGAAACGGCATTGGAAATCGACATCTTAAAGGACGCTAAAAAGCGGGAATTGCTGCATACCGTGCTGCAAAAATTACAAGCTATTTTGGATGAGTTACGCCTATCGCAATTGTCTTTTCAGCAGCTTGCACTGAAGCGATCGGTGGTTTTACAAGATTTGTGGCAAGCAACCGTAACGGATTTTTTTGGTAAATATTACACGGTGTCGATCGATGGGCAGTCGATCGAAGTCGTCACTGTTTTACTGCAAGATCACACTATTGTGCAGACAGAAATGCTCGATCGCATTCCCTTGTTTTCCGAATTTTTATCGCATTTTCTGTTTCAAACTCCGTTGACGATCGACGGTACAGATTATGCAACTGGCACCGTAGAAGCAACGTCACGCATGGAATTGCTCCTGCAACATGTCACGATTCAGGTTGCTAACGCAGTCATGCAGCCCTTAATCAATCGCTTTGGGGATGTTGCTGCCATCAAGCAAACGTTTTACGATCAGCGGTTACTGTCCAGTCGAGACATTGAGCGCTTTCGCAACGATTTGTCCTGGAAATATCGCACCGATCGCCTCTTTACAGAACCAACCGCCATTTTTGAAAGTCAGTATCGGTTATTCACCTTCACAGGAAATAGTATCAGCAAAACCAGCATTTACGCTCCCCGTAATGATGAATTAGCGAAACTTTCTAGACTTCCCTTTCTTGTCACGTTAGTCCTCGAAACACGCGATGCGATCGCCCCTCGTTTGCGGACAGCGATCTCATTTTTGGGTCGTGGTGTGGTTTATGTGCTCACAGAAGTCGTTGGTCGCGGTATTGGCTTAATTGGTCGCGGCATTGTCAAAGGCATCGGCAACGCGTTGCAGGATGCTCAACCAAAGCAACGTGAACGCTGGCGCTAGCGAAACGTTCACATCATCAACCCATCAAGACTTTTGCCTTTAAGTAATCATTGTCCTTGTCTACCCTGTGAGTAAGGTAGGTCAAGAATTGGTACGAAGCCTTAGACTAATCCTCTCGGCTGACAACTAATATTTGTTAAGGTAAAACGGTTAAACCAGGGCGTGTAAAAAAGGTTGAAGGAAGTTCTTGATAAAGATTAGATTGAGTGTTTTGAAAGAGGACTGTAAATGCGCCCGCGCCTAACTGATGCTGGGGAAACATGCGGTAGCAAGGCAAATCAGTCAAGCGCGATCGATAGAAACTGAGATGAGGTACCGTTACTGCTTTAAAGTGTGGAAAACGATTTAAAAACCATGCCGCCACCTGTTCATTTTCCTCGAGAGAATAGGCACAGGTCATGTAAGCTAAGTAGCCATTCGCTGCAACAAGTTGGGCTGAGTTCGCTAAGATACGTTTCTGTCGTTTGGCGTTTGAGTTAATGGTAACGGGATGAAAACATCCGAGCGCTTTTCCACCTTTAGCTAGTAATGACTGCCCGGTGCAGGGTACATCCACGATCACAACTTGTGCTGTTTGAGGGATCTCTTTAGCTAAAATTCCTGAGTCTAGACGCAGCACGATCGCTGGGTGAATCTTGCACCGTTCCAGATTAGAAATTAATGCACCTGTCCGCTTACCAATCACTTCATTACTCAGCAATTGCTTTGGTTGTAGGGCAGTCCAGGCAAAAATACTTTTCCCCCCTGGCGAAGCGCAAACATCAATGACGAGATCTACAGGTTGAGTCAGCGTTAGTAAAGTTGAGATAGCAAAAACAGAGGAGAAATCAAGACAGTAAAAGGCTCCCTGTTCATGCAGCGGATGTTTACCTGGCGTTTGCCCGATCGCCAAACGATCAACAAAAGTAGGTTGCCATTCTAAAGCTGATTCAACGTCAAACGGTACGCTACCCGGTTTCTCCTGGCACCAAAGAATACAGGGATGGAACGCTTTGGGATGGAGTAACGCGTCGATAAATTGTGCGCGATCGTCCGCATCATCAAAGAGCTTCTGGCTCAGCCTTAGTAAAAGATTTGAGGGTTGCTCCATACCATTCTTAACAAGCGTCAAATATAGTAAGGCGATAGCAATCTGGCTACAGAACTGGGCACTCTAAACCTACACTATCAGGATTGTTTATGCGCCCCCATCCATCCCAATCACACATCCGCCCCAAAATTAGCACCATGCCTCGTCAAAAGACAGAGGCTGCCGCGTATCTCGATATTTACAAACTGGTGAATGAGAAGACGCGACTCCAAAAGGAATTAGTCTCTCTAGAAGAACGGCGCGATCGCATCCAGTCCCGTCTAGAAGTGCTGGATGTTGAAATTACGGCTCTAGAACAAAGCGCTCACCAACTACGTGATGCAACTCCTGTAGAACCGGGGGCGATCGTTCGTCCAAAGGTACCCGCAGCCGATGATGCAAACACGCTGGTGCTTGAGTACTGATCTAGGAGCAATCAGCAAAATAACAACTGAGCCGTTAAACGCTGCATCGTACAGCCTAATCGTAAAAGGCCATTTGAGTTTTTGTGATCACTCTGTCATTTCTATCAAATTGGACTGTCAACTGAAACCAGGCAAAATCCCAAAAAACGCAAGCTCCATCACTTCCATAGCTCCATGTAGCTCCCTCTGCCGAACACAGCGCTGCATTACTCCCACAAAAGTTCGGGCTAGACCCATCGGGGGGCGGGATTAACCTCAAAACCTCTGCTTGAGTCATTCCAGGCTGAATGCAATCGAACCCGGATTGTGTAAAGCCTTGTGGCAAGCGGGTGTCAATCAATGGATTGAGAACGAACACGCTCTCTGCGGAGTACAGAAGGAATATTCCCGTAGACAGAGTAAGAAACATCAGGGCTAGCGTAACTTTTCCCATTGCTCTAATGCTTGAGTTGGAGTCAAAGCGGCGGTCTAAACCGATGCTACTTTTAGGTCAAGTATAGGCAGATGCACGATCGCTTGCTCCTTCTTTACTCAAAAATTTTATAGTGCCGAAGGGCTGACCACTGTTAGCTAACTGATAGAGTCTTGCTCACCTGGTTGACTGACAAATCTTTGAGCGAGTACTTGAACCGCCCTGCACTCAAGTGCGGGCTGATGGCAGGAAGTCCTCTCAAGAGGACTAGGAGCGCCTGACAACCCGTTTGAACGGGTTTCGCACCATGAGCCCGGATTTGAATCACGGGCGGGTGAGCAACGAAGCGACCAGCCTTTCAAGACTTTTGTCAGTCAATCAGCTTGCTCACATATCATTTAAGGCTTTCATCTGAACAGCTTCAGTCACTCAACTTGGTGTGCTGCCGCTTCTATTGTTTCTGCCGCTTCCATTTCAGCCTCGGCAAGCTGGCTATTTTCAAGCGCTTGAATCGCTAACAGTAATTCTTCCTCTTGTACTTCAAATTCGTCTTCGGGGATGTCGCCCATATCGAAGGCAAGTTGCAGTGCCAACAGTCGCTTGCTGAGATTTTCGGTATCGTCCAGTTCGGCATCAGCACGCTGTTGGATTTGTTCAGCAATCCAACCAATACCTGTTACAGGGGCAAAGAGGAGCTTGAAGAGCATAGGGGGTGAGGGGTGAGGAGTGAGGAGTTTTGAGTTAAGAGTGAGGAGGAAAGGATAAAGGATGAAGTATAAAGTATAAAAACTTAGCCTTTAGCTTTCATCCCTCTGCCTTCTGCCTTTTTCTAACAACCAACAACTAACAACCAACAACTAACAACCAGCAACCAACAACTACTCCAGTCGATCGAGTTGGGCAAAGTTAAACGGTGCGGTGAAGTTGTTGTAGCGAATCTTCAAGCGGCTATCGAATTGATGGTCGAGGGTTTCGACGTGACGGCTAAAGTCGGGCTCGGTTTCCCAGGGGATGAGATACGCGGCGTTATAAATCATTGACTCGGTGAGGGTATCGTTCTCAACCCGATCGATCGCCAGCGGATTTAGTGCCTCACGAAACGTTTGGATGATGGCTTGCTTACGAGCTTCCATTGCGCGTTCGATCGCCTGCCCGATCGACACCACTTCATCCATGCCCAGCGTTCGCCCTTCCAAACTGTCTCGCTTTTCTCTAAGGCTCTGGTTTTCGTTCAGGAGCAGTTGCAGTTCGCGATCGGCTTCCCAAAATACCTTTACGCCAACTTCGCGCTGCCCGTCCAATTTGGTGAACAGCTTCTCCAAGCCTTGACCGTAGGGTGCAGTTAATTGCTTGGTTACAGTTGCCCAATCGTCAATGACCAGACCAAATTGAAGCGGTAATAGCGTGCGATAGCCCACTTCCATTGCCTGCTCCAGCACTTTTTCGTGTCCTAACAAGTTACGCCGACTTGCCAGGTAGCGTTCTTGCTGCGCTTCTGAGTACAAAAAGGTGAAGTTATCAACGATTTCGGTGTGTACAGGCTGCTTGTCTAAGCCTTCGAGATGGAGATCCTGCGGTCCGGGAGCGGGGAAAATGCCGTAAAGATATAGTCTGCTAGACATCGGTAGGGGCGGGGTAAGGGGCTAAGAAACATCCAGATAGCACGATCGTGGTGCGATGGATTGGCGTTCAATCCTATAGTTCCCTGAGCCGCTATGCTCTCTAACGCGGATACCCTTAATTACCTCATGCCTTAAATCGGTTTTGCGGTGAGGACTAATTGCAGTTTGGCGTGAATCAGGTCGATGTTTGCTAGACCTAAATCAACATTGCCTTGCAGGACAACTCCTGTATTGAGCAGGCGATCGAGCAGTTCGAGAATGGTCGGATTCGCCGTGTTTTCGCCAGGATAGTAGCCGCCCGTTTTGGGTAATAGGGTGCCAATTTCGCCAAGGTCGATATTTAAGTCTGCTGGGTCAATTTCAAAGATGCCGCAGATTTCAACGACTTGTTCTTCTAGCTTGCGGAGGCTTTCGGCTGCGCGATCGAGGTCTTCATCACTCAGTTCGCCTGTTTCCATCCGCCGAATGACCTGTGCCTCCATGAGTTGACGCACCAGTTCTACCACCGTCAGCAAAAGGGGAGCCAATCCAGCATCCTTACTGGCTTTGGGCGTGGTAGAAAGGGCTTGAAGCGGGAAATCAGAAGCGGTCACTCGGTTTGCCAGCTATAGTTATCTGCCTCTATCTTCGTCGATTTTTTGCTCAACGGTGCTTGGAAAGAGGTTTGAATGTGAGAGAGGAGTGAGGGGTGAGGAGTGAGGAGTGAAAGAAAGAGTTTTGAGTCAAGAGTGAGGAGGAAAGGCTAAAGGATGAAGTATAAAGTATAAAAATTTAGCCTTCTGCCCTCAGCCCTTCTATCTCATGCTTTCTGCTTTTTTTAGCCTTCATCCTTTATCTTTTAGCCTTTTGACTCCCCACTCCCTAACCCGCCGATCGCAGCGATCGCAATTCTGACTCCAGACTTTCCACCCGTTGCATCAACTGCTGGTTTGCTTCGATCAGGCTTTGAGATTGGGCGCTGAAGTGGGGATTATTCTCCCACCAGTTGATGCCCATTTCTTTGGCTTTATCCACAGAGGCGATGAGCAGGCGGATGCGGATGTTGAGCAGTTCCGTAGTGGCAACCGAGACGGAAATATCGCCTGCAATGACGATGCCTTTGTCGAGGACGCGTTCAAGCACATCTGCCAGCGTAGAGCCTGCTGTAGAGGTGGAAATCGATCGCGCAGAGTCTTTGGTCGAGAGGGGAGCCGAGGGGTAGGCTTTGGTGGGAATGGCGGCAGTCATGGGTTAACCTTCTGTGGAGAGATAGAGCCGATCGCGCAGCATGACGCTACCTTTTTCTGCCAGCAAGCGCAGGACATCGACTGTACGGAAGCGATCGAGTTCCAGCGCGTGTTCAATCTGGGAGAGCCGCGCCCCATTCATGCGCTTGAGGTAAGCAATGATCTCTTGCTCGTAAGGAATTTCTGGCTCAGAGGGAACTTTTGAAGCAGAGGGCATTTCTGGCTCGGCGGGAATCTCTGGCTCTGTGTTGTCTACCAATGCAGGCGTTTTTGACGATTCATCACACTCTACAGCTTCAGGCGTTGCTACAGCTTCAGGCATCTCCATAGCTGCGGACGGTGCAGGTTCTAAAGTGCTTGCTTCATCGTCGATCGGATCAGTATCAGGTTCCGTCATGACCGCTTCTAAAGCCAGTGCTGCCAGGGCTTCGCTGATCGCTTCTGTTTGCGCGTCTGCGACCTCAGTTTGCGCGATCGCCGCATCATAGAGCGAATGATTCAGTTCTGGCTCATTCGGTTCAGCTTCGACTAAGCCAATGCCGATCGCATCGTTGAGCAAGTCCCACAGAATTTTGGTTGTTTTTGCCAGCGGTAAATTGGAGCGTGACAGCAGCACATCAAAGCAGATGTCTCGGAAGTCAGCGTTTCCAGGGGATGCCACAATCTCATGGTCGTGGCAGACCTTGCCTAACATCAAGCAAGAACGCAAACCGGACGATTTCTCATTGTTGGTGCGAATGCGGAACTCTTTGACGAGCCGCACGATGAGTAGGGCACTGGCGCGATCGACCTCCGTTTTTTGCACCAAAATTTCTTGCTGGGTCAATTCATCCGGTTCAGGCATGTTAATCGTCACCAGACGATCCATCAGTGCATCCTGGGTCGCATGAACGCCGCAATATTCTTCGGGGTTTGAGGTAAAAATCGCGCGGAAATGAGGACTCACGCGAATGTACTCGCTGCGGTTGTTGCTGGGTGGCAGCACGAGCAGCTTTTCTTCGAGCGCCGACAGCAGGACGTTATTGACCTCTGGGCGCGATCGGTTGAACTCGTCGTACACCAGCGTAAACCCTTCCCGACAGGCAAGTGTCAGGCGTGAATCGACCCAGTTCTGCCGTAGTTCGTCTTCTACCTTAACCACGCTATGGATGTAGTTATCCACCACCTTTTTGCGCGTGTAGCCCGACTGGTTGCCAATCAGGTCTGAGGTTTTGAACTCATCGTCGCCGAAAATCAGCATCAAAGGACGGGCAAGCAGGTCCGCTAAATGAAGAGCCAGCGTCGTTTTGCCCGTTCCAGCCGGACCACGCAGATGGACAGAATAACCAGATTGCAAGTAGCGGAGGGCACGATTTGCCACTCGCTCAACAGCGGGGGTGCTGACGAAGCGGCGGGGGCTGGCACGAAGGATGGTCGTCACGGGTTAACCTCTGTGGGGGGTAGGGGGTGAGGAGTGAGAAGTGAGGGGTAAAGGTTTTGAGTTTTGAGTCAAGAGTGAGGAGGAAAGGATGAAGGATGAAGTATAAAAACTTAGCCTTCTGCCCCCTGCCCTCTGCCCTCTGCCCTCTGCCCTCTGCCTACTCCCTAGTCTTCACGTATGGGCAAGATGTTCTTGAGCAAGATAAATGCGATCGCGCTGGGTGATTAAGCCTTTTTTGATCAGCGATCGCAGGGCATCGACTGTCTGGAAACGGTTGATCCCTAAAGCGGCTTCGATCTCGGTTAAGCGTGCGCCCTGGACGGTGTGAATGTGGGCGTAAACCTCTTTCTCATGAGCGATTACGTCTGATGGTGCTGCCTTAGCGGCTTTTGCAGGCGGCACGACCGCGACCGAATGACCGTTCTGAAACGCGCCAACAGTGCTTGTAACCGCAACCGTGCCATTTGGCTGCACCGAAACACGACCAATGGGTTTGGTGCTCGGTTTAACAGGCTGTGGCTTAGCGATGGGTGCTTCCGCTCTAACCGCACAATCACCCCCCCAGACCGTTTGGTGAAGATCTTGAGAAAACCGCTGTAGCTCTGATCGAAAAACGGCAAGGCGCTGAAAAAGTGCCTGGGTTTCTGCTTCTCGCTTAGCGCGATTGTCCAAAAGTGTCTGATTGAGTTGCACAGCACGCTGATAGCGCACGGCTTCGAGTTCGATCAGGTAGCTTTGCACGTCAGAACGCAAGGCATCCACAAACGCCACCAGTTCTTGCTCCACGCGATAGGCGGCTTCGGTGCGTTCTACCTGCGTTGTCGCCAAAAAGGTGACGGTTTGCTGCCGCAGCTTTTGTACAAAGGCATCAAGCGTCTGATTAAGTTGCGTGGCTTCCTTGTGGCGACGATCGCTTGCCGCTGTCAGAAATGCCTGAGTTTCTAAATGTAGCCGTTGACAAAACTGCTGTAGTTCGGTGCGGTAAGCAGTACTTTCGTTTGCCAATGTTGCGCGAAAAAGACTGAGTTCATCACGCAGTTGAGCTGCTTTGAGCTGCCGTTCTTGTCGAGTTGCAGTTAGTGTGTCGGCAACCGTTTGCTGCCGCTGGGTCACTTCTTGCTGGCGTTGCTGTCTCTGCTGCTGCCAGGAATCCTTTAAAGACATTCTTAAAACTCCTTCCCATCGTGCCAGGGAATGATCGACCAACCATTAAGCTGGGAAACCAGAGGTCTCCCAGCATCCACCAACCTTTTGCAATCTGCCAGGATCAAGCTTGAACGTCGATCACTGTATGACAACCAACCGACGTTCACAAAAGGGCGCGTTGACTAAGAAGCGGGAACAGCCGCTTGAGCGGTCAAACCAACGGCTTCGGCATACTTCAAGTAGGTTTCAACCGATGCAATCACCACACGTGCTTCGATCGACAGCAGCTCAATACCAACCAACGACACACGAACCCAAGCATCAATCACGATACCTTTGTCCAAAATGCGATCGACCACTTCAGCCAAGCTAGAGGAGGAGTTTACTTTTTCAACAGCCATTGTTTTTTACCTTTAACGGATAGATGGAACTTGGTACGCCTCACCTCTCCCCGTAGAGGGTTTGACATGGGTTTTGGCTTCCGATCTCACAATAAGCAGTGAATCAGTAGAAACAACTGTCGCGATCACGGAATCTTGGGCTTGAAATCTTTTGCCTTACGCGCAAAATTACTGAGTAATTACCGCTGCTTTATGGGAATAGATGAAGCATTAACGAATATTACGAACAATTAAGTAAAGCAATGCCATGCGACAAAATGCGTTTTGGCAGAAGGATAAGGGATGAAGGATGAGGGATGAAGGCTAAAAGCTAAAAAGGCAGAAGGCAGGAGGCAGAGGGCAGAAGACAAGAGAGTTGTTGGTTTTTAGTTTTTAGTTTTTAGAAGGAGCCAGGAGATGCTCATGAACTAACAACCAACAACTAACAACTAACAACTGGTTCAACTCAAAATTTTTACCCCTCACTCCTTACTCCTCTCTCCTCTCTCCGACCCCTTCTTCCCCCTACTCATAGAAAGATCTAATCAAACCCTTAAGAAACCGTTGTCCTTGTGGGATTGTGGCTAGAATTTGAGAGTGCTGGGGCTGCTGTCTAAAATGCAGCCTGACGCAATTGCCCGCATTCTGTTTTGCTTCTGCTTTAGTACTGAGATTACGGAAGGAGTGCCTTATGTCAGATCTGAATCGCGGCATTATGAAGTTTGACGGTGCAGACAAGCCAAAGTCGATCGCGATTTCGGCGATCGTCGTTTTGGGAAGCATTGCTGCTCTGGTGTTTTGGGCGTTGCAATCGGCTTACGCACTGGGTTAGCTCTTAAAGCCAAGTCATTGCCAGGATCGAGGAATCAAAAGAAGACTGGATGCATGAACATAGCGGTTTGTGCATCCTTTTTTCTGATTTTCGATTGAGCGATCGACCTGGAAGCAACTTCCCCTGATGCTGGTGACGAGACCCTGCTAATCTGTGTTAGGGCTTATGGTACTGCCATCAGCATCAAACACGATTTTCAGCGCGAATAGCCAACATAGCCATGCAGCTTGAATTTGTTCCTGTGGAAGAGTTTTACTTTGCCCTGACGCTGGCAGTAAGGACTCTAGATGACTTGACTACAGACGGATTGGCAGAGCAGGTAGAAAAACGACTGAAGCAAGAATTTGGTCAGCCGTCTACCGTCGCAGCGGCAAGTCAAAATACCTATAACTATGTGTTTCGAGTACGCGATGTTGATAACAGCCCCGCTGACCAGTTGATTTTGTCGATCGCCGACTGGCAAGGGAACTTGCGCCTCAGCAGCGACTATGGATGGACGCTGGATGCTGAGCGCAAACCCATTCGGACAGAGAAGTTTGGGCAGCGAGCAGCGTTCTCTCAGCAGGTGCATTCATACTTACAAGACTGGCTTCAGCTTTCCTTCGCTGATTAACTCTCAGCACACAGCACTGTACTATTTCAGCCTTTTACCCTCGAAGGTTGAGCAACAAAAGAGGCAAGGTCTTTAAGTGACGAGATGCGTTATCAGCGGCAACCCCTACACTTAAAAACCTCACCTCTAAGCCTTGAGCTTTTGACGGAAAAAGCTCTAACGCTTTACGAGTTTGTTGTTTGGGCGGCAAGCAATTGCTTCAACTTTTCTAGCTCTTGTGCCCAACGTGGATCGGGCTGCACACTATCAGACTCTGTTTGAGTGCCGCCCGCGCGACGCGACTTGTTGTTGCCGCTGTTGCTGTTGCCCTTACGGCGTGCGCCACCACCAGCACTTCCAGCCGGAACAGGTGCAGCGGTAGTAGGTGAATCTTCGTCTGCTTTGTCCTTCGCTCTTGGCTGTGCCCGTTCAACTTTTAGGGCATTGTCTTTCAGCGGAAAGCCATTGAACTTTTCAATGATTTCATCCGCTTGCTCTTCGCTTTTGACGGTGACGAAGCCAAACCCGCGACATTTATTTGTTTTGCGATCGGTGATGATTTTGATTGAGATCGAATCGCCTGCTTCAGCGAAAACCGCCTCTAGTTCTTGACGACTCAAATCTTCGGGTAAATTACCAACATAGAGACGAATAGACATGGGAACGATACCTCTAAACTGTGATTCAGATAGACATGCTTGAGCGCACCAACTAAACGCTGCCTTTAAGCAGAGCTGTCATGCTCGACTTGGAAACAGCCGACCCTTTTGAGAAAACATACTTGACGATACGGCATACCGTTTGAATCACCTCCATTCACCGTCCCACGTCTGATGGCGCTTACACCGGACGGCGAGGAGCCTGGATTGAAATGATGATTAGACAAATTCTTGGTCATCACCAGAGGGTCAAGATGAGCAATCTGTTTCGATGTCAATACGCGAGAACACTGATGCCATCCACTAAGGTATCACGGTGAGAAAGACGCAGGTATAGATAGAGAAGATTTCTGACCTCAGCGGTACTTTTGAGGGCACTGAACTTTACATTTCTACGGCGTGAACGAGCGATCGATTGAAGCTAGCAGCCCCTGATCACGATGAATGACGGCATAAGCTTGCAAAGCAAAATTGGTATCCAAAGCAAAATTCACACCAAACAGAGAGTGGATAGTACCCCAAACGTCATTACGTAAAGAAATGTAACATTTACGATGAGACGATGCAAGCTTCAAGAACGGCAAGCATCCAAAGATAGCGCTAGCTTAGCGATCGAACGCGTTAGCTCAGGCATCGAATTGCTTCCAGCATCCCCTTTGCTTTGTTGAGAGTCTCTTCATATTCAGCTTCAGGCTGAGAGTCTGCCACGAGTCCTGCGCCTGCCTGGACGCTGACCGTATGCTGTCCTCCTCCCTGAGAGCGAACAACCATTGTACGGATGGCGATCGCGGTATTCAACTGCCCTTCAAAGTCGTAGTAGCCGTAAGCGCCGGAGTAGGGACCGCGACGACAGGGTTCGAGAGCGTGAATGATTTCCATCGCCCGAATTTTGGGTGCGCCGCTCACCGTCCCAGCCGGAAAACAGGCTTTCAGCAGATCCCAGGCGGTTTTGCTGGGCGAAAGTTTACCAACAACGTTGCTTACGATGTGCATGACATGGGAGTAGCGCTCGATGACCATCAGTTCACCAACGCTGACAGTGCCATTGAGGCAAACTCGTCCGAGGTCATTGCGTCCCAAGTCTACTAGCATGACGTGTTCAGCGACCTCTTTGGGATCTTGGAGTAAATCGGCAGCTAGGGCTGCATCTTCTTGAGCAGTTTTGCCTCGCTTGCGGGTACCCGCGATCGGTCTCACTGTTGCCACTAAGGGATCAGTCGGGTTAGGCGCTAGCTCTGCTTTCACCATCACTTCAGGGCTGGAACCAATAATTTGCCAGTCTCCAAAGTGGAAGTACGACATGTAGGGTGAGGGGTTGATTAACCGCAGCGATCGATACAACGCAAACGGATCGCCCGTGTACTCAGCCGAAAGCCGTTGCGAGACGACAACTTGAAAAATATCGCCTGCTTGAATGTGCGCTTTTGCCTTCTCGACATTGGCACAGAATTGTTCTTTCGTGGTGTTGCTGGTGTAGAAGGTTGGGGAGTCGGGAGTCGGGAGTCGGGAGTCGGGTATTGAGTCAGGACGTTGTACAAGTTGCTGGCTTCTGGCTTCTGACTTCTGATTTCTGGTTCCTGGCGGTGTCCATTCCAGCAGTACGGCTTGTTCTGACAGCGGCGACTGGAGTTTGTTGACCAGTTGGGTGACGCGATCGCAGGCTTGCTGATAGGCGACTGCATGATCGGTAGTGGGATCACGGAGATCGGCATAGGCGATCGCCCACACCTTGCGCTTAACCTGATCAAAAATCAGCAAATGATCCACCTGCATCCACAAACCGTCGGGCAAATCGCCATCGGTTGCTGGATACACGGGTACACGCGGCTCAATCCATTGAATTAACTCATAGCCCCAAAAGCCAAACAGTCCTCCAATGCCCGGTGGCAGTTCTGGCAATTTAACCGGGTGATAGGGGCGTAAACAGTCAGCAAGTGCTGTGAATGGATCGCCCTCGAAAACCTGCACTGACCCATCCCGCTGCGTTTGGCTTGTTTTGTTTCCTCTTGCTTCTAACGTCCAGAGCGGATCGCAACCCAGAAGGCTGTAGCGACCCAGTTGTTCGCCGCCTTCGATCGACTCCAGCAAAAAGCTATAGGGTTGCCCTGCACAAACGCGATACCAGGCAGACACTGGGGTATCGAGATCGGCAACCCATTCTTGATAGACGGGAATGAAGTTACCCTGACTGGTGAGGCGAGAAAATTCAGCGAAGGTTGGAAAAATCATGGGCAAAGAAGGACGTTGAGAACGAAGTTGAGTTCAATGTAGCCTTCCGTGCCTTGCCACTGCCAGTTTAATGATCTGGTTTAATGAGCCAGTGTCATCAGCCAGCTTTATCAAAATCGATCGACTCATAGTGCGGACATTGCTGGCACGGTCCAGAAGGGTTGGTGGCACAGCGAAGATGGGCAGAGCGCGCGTTAAACCGACAGGTCAAATCGCCAATCAAATACCCCACCCCTTCCACATAGTGATGATCGGCAGACAAGGAAGACCCATAAAACCGGGTTAGCCGATGTGATGCAGACGCGTTCATGGCAGCACGTAAGCGGGTTCTCAGGTGTGCTTCTGCTTTACGCATCAATAACCACGAGAGGATGGCTGGAATCAGCCCGATCGCAATGATAAAGAGCGCCTCTAACATACGCTTATCCGTTGATGGTTAACTGCGATTTATCTGCGCGACTCGCCGACCCTGACTCACTTGCCTTGGTAGACTGTGTGTAGACCCATAACTCAACTTTAGATGGTGCTTTCAGCAGATGGTGCTCTCAACGAACTTGCCCACAATCAAGTTTTTACAACAGCCAACGTCTCAAGCATGGCTTGAGCAGGCACTCACCCATCTCGATCTTGTGTTGCTGGATCATTCTCATTGTGAACGCAAAGCCGCCGGTGTTGCACTCAATTTGATGTTTCGCTATCCATCAAATGTCAAGCTTGTGCGATCGCTGACCGCCATTGCCCAAGAAGAGCTAGAGCACTTTGAACAGGTTAACCAAATTTTAGAGAATCGTGGGATTCCTTTACGCGCGCTTGCCGCGCCTCCCTACGGAGCTGGGTTGAATCAACACATCCGCTCTCAAGAACCCGATCGCCTGCTCGATTCACTCCTCGTTTGTAGCCTGATCGAAGCACGTAGTCACGAACGGCTTGGTTTACTCGGCGCTCACTGTCCAGATCCCGTTCTGGCAAAGTTCTATCGTGGGTTAATGGCATCAGAAGCACGGCACTACGGAGTTTACTGGCTGCTGGCAACCGCTGAATTTGAGCGATCGGTGGTCGATCGTCGCCTGGAAGCCTTAGCCACCGTCGAAAGCCAATTGTTAAAAACCCTTCATCCCGAACCCAGGATGCATAGCTAGGGGCTTTCATCAATTACTACTACACATCAATTGCAGCAAGGGTTCCAGCCCCTAGCTGTGTGTTGGAGCGGGCGCGATTGTGCTGATACCGCAAGGTTTTGGAGCTAATTGATGACGCGCCCTAGGAATGAGGGATAAAGGCTAAAAGCTGGTAGCTGACCGCTGTAGCTCGCTTCCCGCAGGGTTGGCTCAAGCAACTCAAAACTCTTTTCCTTCCACCTCCAGCAAAAACCTTCGCAGTAGCCCAATGACGATCGCGGGTTGCTCCAGGTGAGCCAAAACGCCTGCATCTGGGATGTCTATAAAGGCTTTCACAGCAGCAGGATTTAAGCTTGCCAGCCGTTGACCCACATCGGCATTGACAAACTGTGCCTGGTCGCCCCAAAGCATAACTGTTGGCACCTGGAGTTGGGGTAGATAGCGAGCCAGATCAAAGTAGAGGTCGCCCCGCAGAAACGCCAGGGCTGCATACTGAGCGTTGGGCTGTTGAGCCGATTCCAGGTACGCTTCAACCATTTCTGGCGAGACGCGATCGGGCTGAGCAAACAGAAACCGCTCTAAAAAATTGCGAACAGAAACGTCAGTGGTCGCGCCTAAGGTATAGATCAATTGGTCAAGCAGAGGTGTGTTGATGACCTGGAGCGGTAGCCGTCGTCCCGCATCTTGCCCAAAATCGGTAAAGCCAGAAGGAGAGATGAGAATCAGCGCTCTCACCAAAGCAGGCTGCTGAATGGCAAGACGAAGGGCGATCGCCCCAGTCAACGACGACGCGACGATCGTCACCGGATGGGGACAGGTTTCTTGGATGAACTCGGTCAATGTGGTCAAAAAGTCTGTTACTTGATAATCCCGTACTGGATGATCTGACTGTCCCCAACCGATTAAATCCGGTACCAGCACTCGATGCGAGTCTAGAAACGCTGGATAGACCTTTGACCATTCGTAGCCCGAAGCCCCACCCCCAAAGCTGTGCAGAAACAAGAGGGCTGGCGCATCGGGTGCGGCGATCGTCCACGGTTGCCCTACAGGCGTGTAATAGACCATTGTGCCCAATGAGGTTTCCACAACCTGCTGACCTATACCAGGAGGATGAAATTGCAGCATGGCAAACTCGTTAGGATGTAAAGAAGGCGTGATCAAAGGCGTTTTACCAAGGCATACTCTCACGGAATCCGATGAACGCAACAAAATCCTCCTGGGACGTGGGCAGATTTTTGCAGACCCTCACATACTTTGAGGTCATTTCAGTCTTGAACTGGCTGCAACGACTATTTCAGGGTTCTCCAGTGACACAACCGATGACGACGACCAATCCTTCGATTGCAAATACTGTTCTCGTTGTGGGTGCAACGGGCGGTGTAGGTAAGCGCGTGGTGCAGCAATTGCGCGATCGGGGCTATCCCGTCCGTGCCTTAGTCCGAGATTTAGAGCTTGGCAAAACCATGTTGGGGGAAGACATAGACATCATTGATGCCGACATCACCCTTCCCGAAACTCTCACGCCTGCGGTCGTACAAGATGTTCGCGCAGTGATTTGCTGTGTCGGACCGCGTGTGCAGCCAAAGGAAGGGGATACGCCCGATCGCTCAAAATACTACCAGGGCATCAAATTCTATCTGCCCGAAGTGGTGGGTGATACTCCCGAAAGCATTGATTACCAGGGCATCAAGAACCTGCTCCATGCGATCGCCGACCCACTCAAAGCCGCCCAACCAACCGAAAAGCTCCTCTTCGACTTCACCAACAACCCATCCCACTCCCCACTCCCCACTCCCCACTCCCTGTCTAACTTCTGGGGCGCACTGGATGATGTCGTCATGGGCGGAGTCAGTGCCAGCACAATCCAGCAGGCAGACCATGCCGCACTCTTTACAGGCAATGTCTCCACGTCCAACTCCGGTGGCTTTGCCTCAGTTCGTACCCGGAACCTGGAACCCACCCTGGATTTATCAGGCTATGAAGGCATCAAACTGCGGGTCAAAGGGGATGGTCAGCGCTACAAGTTTCTCATGCGGAGTGACGACAAGTGGGACAGCATCGCCTACTCCCATTCCTTCGACACGATCGCAGGCGAATGGCTAGATGTACAAATTCCCTTCAAAACCTTGATCCCTGCATTCCGTGCCAAGACGCTCACGGATGCGGCACCGCTCAATGTCAGTCATATCTGCTCACTGCAACTGATGCTCAGTAAGTTTGAATATGATGGCAACTTGAATCCGCATTTTACGCCCGGAGCCTTTGCCCTGGAGCTTCAATCCATCAGTGCTTATGGGAGACAGACTCTACCGCAGTTTGTGCTGGTGAGTTCCGCTGGTGTAACCCGATACGATCGCCCCGGCATCAACCTCGACGAAGAACCGCCCGCCGTCCGCATGAACGATCAACTCGGCGGTATTCTCACCTGGAAACGACGTGGTGAAGAAGCCGTTTGTGACAGCAGCATTCCTTACACGATCGTTCGTCCCTGTGCCCTGACTGAAACGCCCGGAGGCAAGAAACTGACCCTTGATCAGGGCGACAACCTGCGTGGTGCCATTAGCCGTGACGATGTAGCCGCGCTTTGCATCCACGCGATCGAACAACCGTCCGCCTACAACGTCACCTTTGAAGTGAAAGCCGAAGACACCGATGGCTCTACTCATTGGACAACTGTATTCGACAACCTGAAGCGTGATGGGGAGGGATGAGGGATGAAGGCTAAAGGATAAAGGCTAAAAGGTTTGATCTTCTGCCTTCTGCCTCCTGCCCTTTGCCTTCTTCTGCCTTTACCCACTCCCTACTCCCTACTCCCTACTCCCTACTCCCTGCCCTCTGCCTCCTGCCTTACTCTTCAAAACAAACGCGATCGCCCCACTAGAGGACGATCGCGTTGACTAACCTCTAAACGAGGGTAAAGCTACTTGGAATTGAACGTCTGGAACTGCTTAAGAGCAGCCTGCCCGATGTTGAACACAGCCCAACCGCCAGCAGCCGCTAAAGGAAGTAGAACGATAAGAATGCGTAGATCAAAGTCCATGTCCAGAGCCTCTCAATTTAAAGATTTTTGAATGATTCTCATATTCTTATTTTTAACCCAAACGGTCAAGTTTTCATAGGGCGCGTTATCAATTAGTTCCAAAACCTTGCGGTATCAGCACAATCGCGCCCGCTCCAACACACAGCTAGGGGCTGGAACCCTTGCTGCAATTGATGTGTAGTAGTAATTGATGAAAGCCCCTAGTGCAATGTCACACCTTATTTTTAGGATTGTCAGCGTGAGCGTCTCGCTCACGACGCGAGCAAGATGCTCGCACTACTGTTTAACTGTGACACAGCACTAGCCCTCAGACGTAAATCCTAGATCTGTCCCTTTGCCTGCATGAACCAGCGCTAGCTGCTCATACCGCTTGGCATGGTCAATGAGCTCTTCTGCCTCTGTTTCCGATAACTGCCGCAAAACTTTGCCAGGGATGCCAACAACGAGCGATCGTGCCGGAACATCTTTGGTGACAACGGCTCCTGCGCCTACAATGCTGCCTGCACCGACCCGCACACCATCCAGCACGATCGCACCAATGCCAATCAAGCAGCCTCGCTCAATGTGGGCACTGTGGACAACAGCGCGGTGCCCGATCGTGACGTAATCTTCCAGCACCGTTGGCTTACCCGGATCGCCATGCAGAATCGCGCCATCCTGAACGTTCGTTTTCTCGCCAATGATGATTTGCTCCACATCGCCTCGGATGACGGCTCCATACCAGATACTCGCTCCAGCGGCGATCGTCACCTGCCCAATCACCGTCGCGTTTGCAGCTATAAAGGCGGCTTGAGTGCGATCGGGTTCTGCCCAAAACGAGAGATGAGATTGAAGTTCATGCGTCACGGTGTGTCACAAATAAATAACGTGGCATTGCCTATAGGGGAGGGCAAGACCTAACGAGTATAATAAAGCCACTGGCAGTGACGCACATGAACAGGCAACCCCGCTCTTGATGACTAACCTTGGCTTGCAGTATCCCATCTTTGGTCCGGAGATTCAGTGCCCCCACTGCCGTCAAACAATCCCGGCATTGACGCTCACAGATACTTACCTGTGCCAGCGACACGGTGCCTTTGAATCAGACCCTAAAACAGGCGAATTGGTACATCTTCAGTCGGGACGGCACTGGCGGCGATGGGAAAACGAATGGTATCGGCAACATACCCACCCAGATGGCATTCGGTTTGAAATTCACGAAGCCCTCGATCGTCTCTATACGCAAGGCTACCGCGCAACGCGGGTCATCATCGCCCAACGCTACAAAGATCTCGTCAGCACCTACCTGGAACGCAGCACCCCCTGGCGTGGACAGTCTGACACTCAACGTCCCCGCCTGTATGGCTTGCCCGTCGAGTTTAGCCCCGATCCGAAAGACGATCCCTGCTGGGATGTCATCAATTTTGATTTGGATAAGGAACCGGGCGCACCCGTCCAATACCCCTACTTTCGCCTCTTTGAATGAAGGGTAGGGACGTTACATGTAACGTCCCTACAGAATTATGGCTTCCATGCCTGCGGTTGCTGAAATTTGTAGATGTCTTGAATCGTCTGTACCCAGCCATCGGCAAGAGATGCCAGGATACGATCGCCCTTCTCTTTCGTCGCAGTCGTCGGATCGCCCAAAACGCCACTCTTGCTGAGATCCCGCGTCATCCAAGCGAACGGCAGCTTCCCTTCCATACTCAACAGGCTAGCGTCTGGTAACTCCTGGGGATATTCAGCGATCGCCCGCTCCATTTTCACCTGCTCTGGCAAAATCGACAGCAGCAGACTCGTCTCTGCATCGCCCCCGTGAATTCCCAACGCCTGCTCTTTCGCCGTGAGCAACTCATCGGCAATGTTTGGCACCCGCCACGTAAACAGCGGCAAAACCACAAAGTCCTCATAGCGCTGGCGCAGATCCCTTGCCACTATCTCAATCACCTGCGGCTGTCCACCATGAGAATTCACAAACGCCAGCTTGCGAAAGCCTGCCCGATAAATGCTGTCGCCAACCTCCATCAAGGTTGCAATGAGCGTTTGCACGCTTAACGTCATCGTCCCTGGAAAATGCCAGTGTTCATTCGATTTACCGTAGTACAGTGATGGCAACGCATAAGCGGGAACACTAGCAGGGAGTTGCTGCAACGCTTTGCCAATGACCGCCTGCCCGATCGCCGCATCCACTGCCAGCGGTAAATGAGGGCCATGCTGCTCGATCGCCCCCACTGGCTGGAGAATCACCACATTCTCCTTATCCAGCATTGCCTCAATTTCTGTCCAGGTCAGGTACGCAAAGAAGCGATCGGGTGGAATAAAGCCGTGAAGCATGGCGAAAAAAGGATAAAGGATAAATTATCAAGGATAAAGATAAAGCTGTCGAGAGAAGCGGTTTGAACTTCGAGTGCCTTCTGACCCCTAGCTACATTATTTATCCTTCATCCTTTAGCCTTCAAATTCATCCTTCATCCCTCATCCCTCTGCCTCCTGCCTTCCACCCCTCACTCCACCCCTCACCCCCAAATGTCCACCGCCCTCGAAGAACAACTCGGCTACTTCTTTTTCGATAAACGCATTCTGACACGAGCGCTGACCCGCAAAGCGTATGCGTTAGAGCAACGTCAAAAAAATCAGGCGTGCGAAGACCAGGAAATTTACCGCACCTTAGGTGATGCTGTCCTTAAAACGGTGCTGACAGAATTGCTGATTCGGGCAGGTTCCGCGACGAGGCAAGACATTACGGTGAAAAAAATTGAGCTGGAGCGCGAAGAAAACTTGGCGAAGCTCAGTGAGCAGCTAGGGATTGGTTATGTGCTCAAGCTGGGTGTGGGCGAAAAGCAGCAACGGGCGTATGAACAACCCTACGTGCTGGCGGAAAGCCTGGAAGCGGTCATCGGCGCGATCTACTTTGATGGTGGCTTCAGTGCGGCTAGAGAAACCATTCGACGGTTGTTCAAGGATGTGTTTCCGATCGAGTAGCAACCAGCACTAGACCTCCGAGGTCTCCAAGACCTCGGAGGTCTGAACCGTTAACATTCTGGCTTCGATCGCCTCCCACGTCTCCCGCGACACCCTCACCGCTGCTTCCTTGCACCGCACCATGAGTTCGTTGGCGTACAGGTACTCTGCTAGTGGCTGTGATTCTTTCTTGGATAAATCAACCAATTCTCGCTGAATACCAAGAGCATCAGACCAGGCTTGATAAAGATATTCAGTAAGATTTTGATGCGCTTCTAATTCTTCTATAGATTCAGCATAAGTTTCTAATGCATTCAATCTATTAATGAATAGATTAAAATCTAAAAATTTGATGATTTGCATTTCTTTAAGCTCGGAAGCAAATTCACTATTCAATATAACTCTAAAGGATGCCGACCTTGATGTATCCCTGGCATACCCAGCGGCACGGTAAACAGCAGAATTGATAGCTGTGCCGAGGGTAGAGTCAAGTGCTCGGACGAGACTTGTACGACCACTGGTAACATATAAGTGGCGGCAATCGTAGTTTTGAAGTAGAAAGATAGCCAGTACTCGTTTAGCCGCAGGATTGAAGTTTCCTTCTGATATAGCAGTTGCTTGGTCTACCCATTTGAGCAACGCATTAAGCTTACCGATTTTGATAAAAGTATTTGCTTGAGATTCCATCTGTTCCAGGAGATCATCCGCACAACCTACCAAACCCGCAACAAGCAAAAACACTTCTCGCCAACGTTTTTCAGTGAGATGGTCTGCCACTAATTTTTCGACTCTACGGTAGTCTTCACTGATGTGTTTTGCGACTAAATACTCTTGCAGAGTCAGATGCGAGAAGGAGTAAACATCTCTAGCACGCTCAACAAAAATTCCCTGTTGTACTTCGATCGCCTCCAACACCGCTTCACCATCCAGATGCTTGGGAGCATTCAGGTTATCAACCAGAAAAGCTTTGATCTGATTCGTGACATCTCGCTTTGAGAAAAACAGTTGATCGGCAGCAAAACTGGTGTACGCAATTTCAGACAGCAGAATTTGTTCTAATTCTGGGCTGAGTTCGCGGTAGATGGGGTCGCGTTTCAAACGTTTTTCGGCTGCCCACTTTTTCAGCAGCACATCCAGTGCTTCACCATAAAGTGCAGCTCGATTTTTGGGGAAGTCTTGCGATTCGTCGTAGACCACACACAGCAAGGTGAGCAGTAGCGGTGTTTGCGCTAATTCTTTCGTGGCTGCATACTCAGATTGTTTGATCAACTCCCAGCATTGGGTAGCAATTTCTGGTTCAGCGCGAAACCAGTGGCGGATGAATTCCTCAATTTGAGCGTCATCGAAGGCTGCCATTGCCACATCTTTGAAGCGCTGGAAGCCACCTTTGTAGGCAGCGATGCGGCAGGAGGCGATGAAGCGGTTTTTGCTGTGGCGATCGACCAGATTACTAATCTCAGCAATGGCATGATCCACATGCTCAGTCGGTACTTCATCTAATCCATCCAGCAGGATCAGGAGATTGCCTTTTTCCAATGCCGCGTCGGTAAATTTCCTGGGTTCTGGAAAGCCACAGGTCGCAAATTCTTTGACGATGAGATCGACGATCGCAATCTCGTTTGAGTTAAAGTCCTGCAATTTCAAAAAGACAGGCACACACTCATGCTGAACCGCACCATGCTTCCGTTTCAACGCCTCCAGTCCCACTTTGCGGAGGAACGTTGACTTTCCCACACCGGGACCGCCCAACACCATGAGGTATTGATGCTGATTGGCAACGGCAATGCCATCCTGACGAGTTGCGCCCTTAAACTCAAACCCGCGTCCACTCTGGCGAAACAGGTCTTGCAGCGTTTCAGCCGACTCAAAATAGCGAACATCGCCACGCTCCAGAAGCTGAACGGCGGTATACACCTCATCCAACCTGACCGGAGCATCCATCCGCACGCAGACAATCTTCAGATTGCCGTGTCGTTTCTCATAGTTCTCAATGTATTGATGCGATGCTTTGAAAATAAGCTGTCTGATTGGCTCATCAATAGGTTTATTGCCCATCTCCCAGGCTGTTTTCAGCACCAGTCCTGCCAAACTTTTGGCGGCTTCCAAAAGGAGCGGCTCAAACCCAGTCATAAGCAGCTAATAGCAACGACATGACACCAGATTAGCCGTTATTGTTGGTAATGGAGATGATGCCAACGCAATTTCTGTGTTTAAGCGATGCAGTTCTCCATCAACTTAGTATGGCTACCGCTCCATCCCTGTTGAAACACCAAGACGCGATCGCGGTTTATCGTTGGTTTGGGGGATCGCATCTCCATCACTATCATTCACAGCAGCGATCGCTATTCCTATCTCTCTTGAAAGGGCAATCGCAGTTCTAACAATGCAGATTAACCCGTCGAACCACGATCGTCATCGGTTACTCACTTGCGCTTGACCAAAATTTCAGTGCCACGTCGCAGAAGTCTGGGATTGACAAATTGACCGATCGCAACGAGTAGGATCATCGGAATCTCATTGTTCAAATCGCTCTCAGAAGGCACTTCAGCTAACTCCCCGTTCACTAACTCATAGCGAGTATCTGTCCCATCGTCATAGTCTAGATATTCCTCCAGAGTCATGCGGCGCGTGGTGGTTGTCATGGCGTTTCCTGATGATGTACAAGCGATCGCGTGCTCAGGCTAACCGCAATCCCCACAAATGACTAAACCAAATCTGGATTGACTCCCAGTTCTCTTAATCGTTCAGCAAGTCTAGCCGCTTTCTCCTCAGCAGATTCGGCTCGACGCTCTGCCACGATCGCCCGTTCGCTGCCTGTCAGGAGTAAATCGCCCTGCAAGTTCCACCAGCGCAACCAGTGTTGATCTTGATTCTGATAAGCGCCTTCCCAGACTCCAATCTCCACATCCATTGGCGCGATCGGGTAATGTCCACGATTGTTTGCAGTCATTCGTTGATACTGCCCACCCACCAGTTCATACAGCTCCAACTCACCGCTGTTGATCAAGAAGATGCCATAGAACGGAATCCGCACAATGCGTTCATAGACCCAAAATTTGCCAGGTCTGATGATTCCACTGTCATCAGCATAAGAAAGCGGGGTGAGATCATGTTCTTCGCTGCCGTCGCCAGAGGCAAACTCCAGGGCGATCGTCGGAGCAATAAACTCTCGCCACAACACATACGATCGCCGAATTTCCCCTTGTAGTCTGGGTGGCACGTTGGGCACATAAAACCAGTCTGGTGCTTCCGCTCCTTTTTCAGGTGGTTCCGTTTCGCGCCAGTAGATACCGCAGTCTTGCCCGATCGCATATTGCCCGTCTGGATGAATTCGCTCCAGAGTCGTTGCGATCGAGTCCGTCAAAATTAAAGCTTGGGGATGCTCCTGAAAGTTTTTCACAAACAAACCATCCGACTCTGGCAGTTGGGTATGGTCGGGAAACTGTGGCGGCAGATCATTGGGAGCCGCTGTCGTCTGAGTCAGGGTTTCAGCCATTCACATTTCACCCCATCTAATCTGGCTTTAGCATAGCGTGACCTGCCACTATCTAACTTGTAGGCAAACAAGCTTTACCCGATCGAACGCTTGAAAAAACGTCCCAACTAGGGGCTGTCATCAATTACGACTACACATCACTAACAGCAGGGGTTCCCGCCCCTAGCCTGGTGTGTTTGGACGGGCGCGACCATGCTGATACCGCAAGGTTTTGGAGCTAATTGATGGCGCGCCCTAGTAATCGCTGAGGTTGCCGCGGCGTTTGGTTTGGCGTTCTGCCCAGCGAAAGAGCAACAGACCGATCGCAAAATATACCCCACCATTCACCAGTGCAATGCCAAGCTGCGAGAGATTCAGGGATTGTTGTCGCGCCATTACGTCACGCAATAGCCCTGCACCGGGACTCATCGGTAGAAGGTTGCCGATGACACGCATCCCGCCCGTCCATTCTTCTGTGGGAACACTCATCAAAAACAGCAGCGCAAACTGAAAAATGCCCAACACCTGCTGAATACGCTTGACGATGAGCGCCAGAGAACCGATCGCAAACGAGAGACCATAAGCACCCAGTAGCACGGTCAGCAGCGGTAGCCAGAGGCTCAGCGGAAAGGCAAGCCATCGACCTGTGAGCGTCATAATAATGACCAGAATTGCCGCGATCAACCCTGATTGCAGCAGCAGATCCGCCACCGCTCGCGTGAGAAAGACCTGCGACGCACTGAAGGGCGAAATGAAAAGTTGTTCTAGCGTACCTGTCTGTGCTTCGCGCTGGAGCGTACCCGAAATATTTGCCATGATAAACAGCACCAGCGTCCACAGCACATAGCCCACAATGATGGCATCCAGCCGATTGCCAAACTGTAGCCCTGGTCCTGCAATATAGCTGGCACTCAAGAACAGACCGTAGAATACTGAGGTCGAAATAACAATGCCGCCGATCGACTCAAACAGATACCGCCGAAACTGAATCCCCGCTCGCGTGAGTTCTGCAAAAAACAGTTCAAGCATGGCTGTCTCCGATCGTGGTTTCTTTGGCAGGAGTCGTCTGCGTTAGCTTCAAAAAGATGTCCGTCAGCGTTGCCCGTTCTGTTTCCAGTCGAGCGATCGGCATCGGGTTCAGAATGTCCAGCACTGGATAGAGTAAGGCTGGGTCGGGAATGTGAACGGTGGTGCCTTCAACCAGTGCTCCCAGGTTGACAAGCTTGGTGAGGCGATCGTCCGGCAACTCTGACAGCTCCACCCGATACACCGCTCTCGAAAACTGTTGAATCAATGCCTCGGTCGCCTGTTCCGTTACAATGCTGCCCTGGTTGATAATGGCAACTCGATCGGACAATTCCTCCGCAATATCAAGCTGATGCGTTGTTAAGAGAATGGCGCGCCCTTCGCTGGCAATTTCACGCACCAGACGTTTAACGGTTTGAGTCGCTTCTACATCCAATCCCAGCGTTGGCTCATCCAGTAACAGCAGCGGCGGTTCGTGAATCAGCGCTACGGCGATCGCTACCTTTTGCTGCATCCCCCGCGACAGCTTTTGCACATTCGTTCTACTCTTGTGGCTCAGCTCAAAGCGATCGAGCAATGCCCGCGATCGCTGCCGTGCTACCCGTCGAGACAGTCCCCGCAGCACCGCAAAATACTCCAAATTTTCGGCTGGGGTGAGCCGCCAGTAAAGGTTTCGGCTCCCCTCTAGAACGGCTCCCACCGATCGCAGCGCTTGGGCATCCCGGTGTGGATCACGCCCTGCAATGCTCACCGTGCCGCGATCGGGCAACACCAAGCCCGCAATCATCTTAATCGTCGTCGTTTTGCCCGCACCATTCGGACCCAGAAAAGCCAACACTTGATTGGCACCAATCTGAAGCGACACATCCTGCACGGCATGAATGCGGTTGCCCTGAGCGCGGTAGGACTTGTGCAACTGCCGAACATCCAGCAAAGCCATTGCGTAACCTGCGAAACAGACTTGTTACAAAAGCGTAACAAATATGCGGCGGCGATCGTCGTCCCTCCTAAACTGACACAGATCTAAAATTGACCGAGATCTTGCGGCTGTCCGCACTCTCGGCAGTGGGGCAAATGCTTGTAAGTCGGTGCATGGCAGTTTTGACATTCCATGTACTGATCGTAGCCACAGTGCGGGCAGTAGCTATCGTGATGGCGAATTGTTTTTGCACAGCGCAGACAGCGCGATCGCTGTACTCTACCAGCCGCCTGCCGTTTGGCATTAAACACAATGCGTTGAAAAAACTTAATCAGCGCAAAGCCAATCAGGGGAATGAGCAGAATATAAAGGTAGCTAACGAGAAACAGCAACCCGCTAAACAGAGCCGTAAGAACATTAACTAGAAATTGAAAGATCACCCCTACTTGTAGAAACTCAAACAGCTTAAAAATGAGGGGAATAAAAAAGATGACCAGCAAATGCCAGCTAATTAGCGCCACTAAACCATAGCCTCGACGCAGAGCAAAGGCATGAACGGCTAAGGCGGCAACAATCAGCGGTAGAAGAAAGAATGCCTGAAACGCAAATTGAATACTGGGATACCAGAACGATGCGTGTTGATAGCCTTTTTCAACCGTGTTGAATCGTTCATTCTCGTTGAGAACTGCGATAAAAGCAGCGCTTTCTGGCTTTTCCAGCAGCTCCTTTTTAAGCGCCCCAACCTCGTTCTTCAATGTGCCGATCTGACGCTGATTTTGCTCCAGAGTTTGCTTTGCCTTTTCTGCACCTACTGAATTGATGGACTGTTCTCGCGGCTGATTCGCAATTTTTTCTAGCAGCGTTGAGTCGTACTCGGAACGAATGGTTTGATTACTTTGCTCAAGTTTTGCAATGCTAGATTGCTTCTGATTAACCGTTTTGAGTAGCTGTTGATTTGCAGGTGTGTTTAGCTTGTCTTTAGCAACTGCATAGCTTAAACACACCTCAGAAACCTTGCCGAGATGCCCTTGCCCAGCTTGCGCGTAGGTTTGTTGAAAAGGCAATTCAGCGCCAAACTCATCGGGCAACGATCGCCGCAGCATTTCGTACTCTTTATCGTTTTTAGGCTGAGTCCGGTAGGCTTGCCACTCTGCATAGCACGGGTATGATTCAGATGGACTCAAATGCCAGCGGCTGATATCACCCAGTCCTGTGAAAACATTCACTAAGATGAAAATATCAATCAAAATAATAACGATCAGGCTGACCTTATTCAGCGGCTCGTTATTAATCGTTCTTGCTCTATTAAAAAAGCGATCGATCAGTCGTCGTAACCTGGCAAACATTGTGAATGATCCTTGTGAGAAGCGCATTGATCGCCCTCGCCTGCGATCGATGACGTTGGTTTGAGCAGTCTTTAGCCTTTAGCCTTTAAGTAACTTGTTGCACCGTGGACACACCGCAACACTCGTTTCATCTAAAATCAAGCTAAACGCAGTACTATCTTAGATTCCTCGCCCATGCTCACGTCTACGGATTTTAGCGGACTCTTTAATCAACGGTTTTTCAATCATTTCTTGCCCATCCCCGCAACGAACGCGCTGGCAAAGGGCATGATTACGCCTAACTTTGAGTTGCCAGATGTGACAAACGGGCGATCGGTAAACCTGACCGATTTTCGCCGACGCAGACCTGTGGTGCTCGCTTTTACGCGCATCTTTACCGAAAAGCAGTATTGCCCCTTTTGCTTTCCACACATCAAGGCGCTGAACGAGGCGTATGAAGAATTTCTCGATCGTGACGTAGAACTGTTGATGATTACCAGCACTGACCCACGGCAGAGCAAAACAGTCATCCAGGATCTCGGCTTAAAAATGCCCTTGCTCAGCGATCCAGGTGGCAAGACCTTTCGGGCATATCAGACTGGACAAGCGCTTGGCGCACCGCTGCCAGCCCAATTTGTGCTAAACAAAGTCGGGCAACTGCGCTACAAGCATCTCTTCTCGTTTTTAGACCACAATGCCAGTGTTGAGACGCTGCTGAAGGCGGTCGATCGCATCTAGGGGCTGTCATCAATTACTACTACACATTGCTTGCAGAAAGGTTTTCAGCCCCTAGCCTGGTGTGTCGGGACGGGCGTGGCACTGCTGATATTGCAAGGTTTCGGAGCTAATTGATAACACGCCCTAGTAAGAAACCCTTCGCTTTGATGAAACTGCTCACCACGAGTTGTTAGCCCACTGCCGATCGCTCTCGCCCAGTAGTTGACTCATGCACTCATGTCGATCGCGACTGATCGCCAAAGGTCTTCTGAATAAACTGCTTGAGGAAGGCTTGCTCTAACGGTACGCCCAATTCATTGGCTTTTGCCGTTAGTTCCTCCAGCGTCCAGCCATTGCTGACAGCCGTTGAAATCAGCGCGATCGCGCCTGCGCGAGCACCTAGCCCACAATGCACCAGCACTGGCTTTGGCAAGTTGTCCAGTTCCCAAAGCACCTGATCGATAGCGTCATCATGATCATTTGTGGGTGCAATAGGCGCATTGGTGTAGTCCAAGCCCAGGGCTTCTGCCTGCTGCTGCTCATCAGAGAGTACGCCTGTTTCTGCTGGCGATCGTAGATTGAGCACCGACTTAAAGCCTTCCGTAGCAGCTTGTTTCAGATCATCTGGAGTCACTTGCCCTGCGACGCTAAAGTCATCGTTGAGTTTTTTGATGTCAGTCATGTTGGTTTTCCAAACGGTAAAAGAAGGGTGCAGGGCGCGATCGTTCCTGACATGCCAGCCTGACGTGCCAGATCGTTACACAGGCAAATAGCGGCGATAAAGTCGAATCCAGCGTAGGAAGCGCATCCACGCTCTGGCAGGTTGATCAAAAAAGGTGAAAATGTCGCCAAAGCCCATGTTGGTTTTTTGATGGTGCAACCAGTGCTGTTCTGGTGTGGTGATGAAGAGCACCTGGCACAGCAGCGCGATCGGCTTTGGGGTTTGCCAACCGATTGCGGTGACGTGTCGCCACCAAACATGAACCTGACCAAACAGGAGTCCACCGACTACGCCGATCGGCGAGAACGGCCACAGCGCAGCAGCCATCAAGAGATACGGCAACGCTCCAAGCAGCCCGTCGAGCAAAACCTGGAGATTGAACGTCAAGATGGCGTAGTGCCGAAACGTCTTCTTGGCAGAATGGTGTGTTTTGAGATGAAGGCTGCCAAACACATGTTCGGGAACGTGATAGCAAAAGGTAGACAAACAATCGCCCAGCACCAGCAGTAACCAGGCAACGAGCAGTGGGCTAAAAAATGTACGTGCGATCGCCTCAAGCATGAAAACTCCTCACACCGATATACAGTAGCGTCATCAAAGTTGGAACGATGTCCCATCCGCGGCTGGCTCGAAAAGCCATCTTTTCCAGCCCAACGGATCTTTAAATCGAACCAGGATCAGAGTGCTAACCCCAAGTTCATCTCTTGTTAACACCTCTGACCCAAATTTGCGTGTAGCGTACAGCACGTAGCCCTTTCACCCTCAGACTCATGTGCGTGCGTGTTAAGGAATCAAGATCGCCTCGAAGGTCGTCTCAGCGTGTTGTGCATACATGCATTTTCCGATGTATTAAGTGTAGATTAGATGTTTTTGTTACATCTATTTACAAGAAGAGCTTCAGCCATTGCCTCTGGTTGTTCTAGATGTGGCGTATTGTCCCCGTGCATAAACCAGGCACCTGATGGGTTTGATCGTGGCGATCGAAGCGCTTCTGTCAGCAACTCCGCTTCAGGCGGCATAAAATTAAGGGAGATAGACTAACGTTTGACCCCATCTGGATGTACACCGTTTGCAACCAGGAGTGCGAGAGGCAAGATGACAACCGTACCAGACGTAATCCGGCAAAGCGATTTACTCAACCAGTTAGTGCTCGATCGCACCACGATGGAAGAGCTAGGGCGCGTCGAGGTGATGTGGATGTATCCTTCTGCTCATCGGGTGTTGGGGTTTGTCTGCAAAGGGGGTGCCTTTGGCGCGAAGAAAACTGCCTTCAAGCTTGCTCAAATCAGCACACTGGGGTCTAACGGTGTTTTGACTCAAAACCAGCCCGAAGAGACGGACGCAACTAAAGTGCGCCAGCTTGAAACATTGCTCCAGTGCGAAGTGTGGAGCGATACGGGCAATAAAATTGGCAAAATCACCGATTACGTGTTCAACTTCAAAACAGGTGTCATCAGCCACTACCTACTCGCCTCTAGCGGTTGGGCGGGCATTGCAGGCGATCTGTACCAGCTGCCCCCGCCCAAAATACTTAGCATAGGACGCAGGCGAGTGCTGGTGACGGAAGCGGCGGGTCAAGCCCTTGGGGTGTACCACAGTGGCATCAAGCAGGTGTTGACGAAAGCTACATCGGTGTTGAAGGAAGATTATAGCCACGCGACGGAAGAATTGCGATCGCTCTCCAAACAAGCACAAGCTGCTACGGAACAAGCAAAAGGTCGCTTTCAATCTCTTACGGAACAGTTGAAAGAGCGGGCACGATCGCTTTCCCAGCAAGCTCAGGAAACTATCCACAGCATCAATGAGCAACTGCAAGAAGAAGCCCAAACGATCGTGGAACAGGCACGCGAAAACAGCCAGAACCTGACCGATCGCATGAAAGAACGCACTCAAACCTTTGGCGAACAATTTGAAGATGGCTTTTATAGCCTGAGTGAACAGGTTGAAGACGGCATTCAAACGTTGACCGTGCAAGCAAAAGAAATCCTTGAGCCTGTGACGGCAGATGCGTCAGCGACTTCACCGCTGCAACCGACCGCTCCTTCGGACTCCGTGAGTGAGTCTACCGCTTCTGCAACCACGCACTCAGATCTCACGAATGCATCCGATCCGACTAATTTGGAGGACGATGACGCACCCTGGATTGATGATGAACCCTGGATCGATGATACCGCTGTGGCTGCTTCGCCTGCGATCGCGTCTCCTCCTCAAAACCGTAACCCAGGTCAGCCACAAAAGCCCAGTGCAGAGGTGCCTGACCCTGATGACGACGAACCCTGGATCTAACCTTGCAGCAGTGATTGCTGAGGATGGCAGATTGAATAAGATCGAAAATTTGGTCTTCTAAAGGGGCGAACGGCCATTCATCCGTACAAGAAAAAGTCCGATAAAGATAGGTGTGGGCTGCCGTGCATTAATATACCTGGGGCACAAAAAATTGCTCATTGCGGGGTGGGCGCACGTAGTCGTGGGGGGCGCTCCTGCGTTTGGGTAGCTCTAACGGTTCCGGGGTCATATCAATATAGGGAATCTTGCTTAAAAAATGGCTGATGCAATTGAGGCGAGCGCGCTTTTTGTCGTCGGCTTCTACCGTAAACCAGGGTGCTTCAGGAATATTGGTGTGGGAAAACATGGCATCTTTTGCCTGGGAATATTCCACCCAGCGATCGCGCGATTCAAGATCCATGGGGCTGAGTTTCCAGCGACGCGCTGGATCTGTTAAACGTGATTGAAACCGTCGCTCTTGCTCATCATCACTGACGGAAAACCAATATTTTAGCAAAATGATGCCCGATCGCACCAACATGCGCTCAAATTCTGGGCAGGTTTGCATAAATTCCTGATATTGCTCATCCGTGCAAAAGCCCATCACATGCTCAACTCCGGCACGGTTATACCAACTGCGATCGAAACACACAATTTCACCCGCTGCGGGTAAATGGGCAATGTACCGCTGAAAATACCATTCTGTTTTTTCGCGATCGCTCGGTGTACCCAGTGCCACGACACGGCAACCACGAGGGTTGAGAGGTTCCGTAATGCGCTTAATGGTACCCCCCTTACCGGCTGCATCCCGCCCTTCAAACAAAATGACAATGCGCGTACCCGTGTGCTTGACCCAATACTGCATTT
This sequence comes from Lyngbya sp. HA4199-MV5, assembly GCA_019359375.1. Lineage (GTDB taxonomy): Bacteria > Cyanobacteriota > Cyanobacteriia > Leptolyngbyales > Leptolyngbyaceae > Stenomitos. The sequence continues at coordinate 17,793 of JAHHHL010000039.1, read as the reverse complement.
TCACCAGTTCTACCTGGAGAGTCGCCAACTCTTTTTCATACGCTTTATCGGATAGCTTAGAGCTGCCCTCTGCTTCAGAAATATGGTGGAATATGCGTCGCTCTTTGGCTTGAAGTTTGGCTTGTTTTTGGGCTTTCGGTTGTGCTTGCTCTTGTTTCTTCAGCTTTTTCTTGTCTTTCGTTTTAAGTGGCTTTTCTAAGAGGTCGTTTCCTTCGCTCTGAGGGATAGCAGGGCTTTTATCCTTTGCTTTCGTTTTCATTGCAAGTCTCATTGATGCAAAATGGAACCTTCTTGAACCGCTGTCGCCTCAGATATTACCGCAGAAGAAGCGGACACGACCTTGCAATTGAGCAAAATGAGAACGCTTCCATGACATCCTCTATCAGCTCAAGCATGGTTTCAACTGGGAAGTTTGCTCTATGTCCGAATGGCACTAACGTAACGCGCTGAGCTGCCCCCCAACTCCCAAATCTAGAGGAGCTAGCATTCAAAGTCCCTCAGATTTAGGGGCTTAAAACCCTTTGGGCATACGAGAAAAGGGGGCGAATTTTCTTATGTCAGTGCCATTCCACTTTACCTTGTGCCGCCTTCTCCTGTTTCGAGGGTTTAGTGGAGCGTTCAAACCTGATTTTCGTCATGATCTGAGGATAGACCTTCTGCAAGGCTTCAATTAAAGCGTCAATGTGGTAATCGTGTCTAGGGGCTATTATCAATGACGACTACACATTACTTGCAGCAAGGGTTCCAACCCCTAGCTTTGGATGTTGAGACGGACGCGGCGATGCTGAGCCAAGGTTTTGGAGCTGAATTGATGACGCACCCTTAAATCATGCCGAGTCTCTTAAAGGGTTCGGGTTGCCACTATTCTGTGTCACGATCGAGTTTTTGATAGGACGGTTTTATTTTCTTACGCCTTGAGCATACGCAGGAACCATAGGGACTGGCTGAGCGCTTGTGGTGATGGATTGCCCGGACGTAATAATGGCTTTGATTGGCAATGTCGTTGAGCGAAAACCAGCTTTGGTTGGTTGCAGCGTCAGAAACGAAATGCTCCATCCTGCCTGTTGTAGTGTCCAGGTCGATAAGCCACCCTCTCTTGTTGCTGTGGGGTAAATAACTTGAGGTAGATAGGTAACGCCGATCGCGTCAAAGTCGGCTCCAGTCTTGTACAGTGCTCGTCGAAGCTCTTGCCAGCGATCGGTGGTTGGCTGAAGCCGCTGTGCATCTTCACCGATGAGTGTAACGCCCAATAAACTTGTCAATTTCGCGCAGATTTCTTCAAGGCGAGCGCAATCGCCCCTTAGCAGCATCGCTTCCTCTGGCAAGAGTGTGCCCTGTGTTTCAGGCACCCAGAGTTCAAAGCAGGTGTGAGCATCGATCGGGACAGTTGTTAGCTTGAGATGAGACGGTAACCCTAAAGGATTTGGAGCAACCGCAAGGGCGACGGGAATGAAGGAGTCAGGCATGAGCGTACAGTTCCTTCAGTAACTCGAATGGGTTAGTCAGACTACAGCAAATTGACATAGGTTGCAGGCGGTTTGCAAGTGGCTTTAGCCCCTTACCCGGTAGATTGAGTGGCGGCTTTTGGACTAGGGGCTGTCATCAATTAATACTACACATTGCTTGCAGCAAGGGTTCTAGCCCCTAGCCTGGTGTGTTGGGACGGGCGTGACACTGCTGATATTGCAAGGTTTCGGAGCTAATTGATGACACGCCCTAGGCTTTTGGAACGGCTCTCTCGAACTGCTCACGTTTGCTACCACTGGCGAGCCACCACCACTGCCCTTCCTAAGATGGCTCTTGCTGGAGAGACTTTTGTACTGGAACGATAAAAAGAGGGTGAAGCCAGGATGAAATCTAGCGACGATCGCCCCTTCTTGCTACCTTCACTGCTCCCTGAGGCATGAGATTGGTCAGCGCCACAAGACCCTTTAAGATGGTAGAAGAGTCATCCAGATGACACTGGATTCCACATCAAACGCGTGTACTTGTCTCTATCTCCTTTCTAATGCTTGTGAGAGGGTTATTTAAGGCTAGAGACGTTAACCGTTTGGCATAAGACCTGATCTCCCTTCAACTTGCTTTCTAGCCGCAACGCATGATGAATCAAACCATTGCAGATGTCACTGCAATCGACCAAAAGCTATCCAAGCGCCCTATTGACCTCGATCCGGGTGGATACGTCATCATTTACCTCGATCGGGAGCAAGGGCTGATTTGCGCCAAGCATTTCACCAACGTCATTGACGATCGGGGTCTCGCCTGCGATCCCGCAACAGGCAAACCCATTCCCACACGCGGCAAAATCGAACGGCTACCCACCCACACCTACACGGGCAGAACCGCTAAAGAACTTTGCGTCCAGCTTTTTGAACAAACAAAGCCGTGTCCCATCACCATGCTTGACCACGCCTCTTATCTCGGACGCGAATGTCAACGAGCAGAAGCGGCACTGCTGAGTGGGCAAGAGTACGTGCAGGACTAACAACTACCTAGCCTTCGCGCGCTTGGAGATACAGATAGAAGTAGTACGTTGCCATTGGGACAACGGTTGCTACGACCAGGAAGCCAATCACCCAGACGGTGGCGTTACTTTCTTTGGTTTGTTCTGGTGTGGCGAAGGTGCCTTCTACCTGCACATTATCGGTCAGTGTGGGTGGACCTGGATCGGGGCGACCAGAGAGGACGGCGGCGAGACGATCGCCCGCACCCAGTAACGCTCGATTGTATTGATTTCCTTCTTTCAGCGGAATCAGCACGGTTTCTTGGGTCACGCTTTCGGCAATGTCATCTGACAGCCTTGCTTTTACCCCTTCACCCGCACTCAACGCCACATTATTGGTGAGATTATCTAGCACCAGTAGCGCTTGGTTTGCGCTTGCCTCTGGAGTTGGAAACCAGCGATCGAAGAGTTTGTCGGTAAAGGTTTCGATCGTCTCGCCATAATCTAAACGGTGAATGGTCACAAAATGCACCTCTTTACCCGTCTCCTTTGCCAGATCCGCGAGCGTCGTCGCAATCTTGCCTTCATTGGAGCGGCTCAAAATTTCAGCCTGATCCACAATCCAGGTACCTGCCTTTGGCTTCGGTACTTCGCCCACACCTGTGGCCCCAGCAGGCAAGGCAAAAAGCTGCGCTGCCAAAACGAAAACCGCAAGAGAACCCAGCAAACGTTGACTAAGGTGCTTCCAATGGCAGAGGGAGTTGAGGAGGCGTTGCATAAGACTGTTCTAAAAAACTTATTATTCCAAAATACTACGCTTATACAAAAGATGGACAGAGGGAGAGGACGTGAGGAGAAAGGGTGAGGGGTTGGATTAGCCCTTAGGGGCTGTCATCAATGACGACGACACATCGCTTACAGCAAGAGTTCCAACTCCTGGCTTCACGTATTGGGGCGGGCGCGACAATCTGACATCAAAGGTTTCGAGCTGAATGGATGACACGCTCTAGTATGTGTAAAACATTTCTTGGAGTGCTTTGGTATCGCTTGTGATGGTGAGACCCAGCATCAGCAAAAGGCGGGCTTTCTGAGGGTTCAGATTATCCGCTACGATGAAGTCGTTTTCATCGTCTTTTTCTTCGCCGTTGCGGACGACCCGTCCCGAACCTGCACGCGCACTTCGGGCGATGATCACTCCTTTTTTACGAGCCGCGATCGCCGCTGATTCTAACTGCACCGAGATGCTGCCATTGCCAACCCCGGCATACACAATGCCTTTGGCACCATCGGCAACTGCCGCGTTCAATAGTACAGGACTGTTGTTGCCGTAGCCATAAATGATGTCAACCTGGGGCAGTTTTGTGGAGGGTGTGACGGTAAACGGAGTCGCTGTGGTGTGTTTGCGCGTTGAGGTGCGGTAAAAGTAGGGTTTGCCTAATTCGACATAGCCCAGATAGCCCAGATCGGGAGTTTGAAAGGTGTTAAGGCTGGTGGTATTGGCTTTGGCGACTTCACGCGCTGCCGAAATCTGGTCGTTGAGGCTCACCAACACGCCTTTGCCCACAGCAGCAGGACTACCCGCGATCGCCACGGCGTTGTAAAGGTTAAGAGGTCCATCGGCACTAAGAGCCGTCGCCGGACGCATAGAGCCAACAATCACCACGGGTTTTTGGCTTTTGGTGACGAGATTGAGAAAGTAAGCGGTTTCTTCGATCGTGTCGGTGCCATGCGTGATCACCACGCCATCCACATCGGGCTTGGCTAAGACGACATTCACCCGATCGGCAAGCGTCAACAGCCCCTCATTGGTCATGTTTTCGCTGGCAATTTGCAGCACCTGCTCACCTGTCACATTGGCAATTTTCTTTAGCTCCGGTACCGCCGTGATGAGTGCTGTCACGGGTAGCTTAGCCGCTTGATAGCCAACGGTGGTGGTTGATGTTGCCCCTGTGCCTGCGATCGTGCCCCCCGTTGCCAAAATGACGACGCTGGGTAATTTAGCCGTTGGTGCAGATGCTTGTGCGATCGTCTCAGATGGTTGTCTTTGCACGACAGCCGCTGCCGATCGCTTGCTTGGAGCCAATTGCGCGATCGCAGGCAGAATCATGACCATCGCAATGGTCAGCGCAAACAAAAGGGCAAGAGCAGCGCGACTTTTTCGCATACGATCGACACCTGAAACGAAGCTAACGATTGAGGCTCAATATAGCCCAGAATAGGATGCATCTTTGTAGTCTTAAGAACGACCATTTCCACCCCCTTGCATGTTGGAGGTGGTAGGAGTGACTCTGGACACCCCAGGCTCAAAGCTCGCCTTGTAGATTAAAGAATCTCCTTGGTTCACAAAGGGTGCAACGGGTTGCCTATCTTTGGAAGGTACAAAGATGCGCTAGGAAGGTAACGCGTCTTTGCAGGCATTGACCTCTCAGCCCTTAACCTGCCACCACAAAATTCACCAGCTTTCCTGGCACGACGATCACCTTTTTGATGTCTTTGCCATCGGTATGTTTTTTGGCGATCGCGGATGCACGGGCATATTCCTCCAGCGCTGGCTTATCATCGGCGATCGCCGCTTCCACCTGCATGGTGCCCCTGGTTTTGCCGTTGATCTGAATCACAACGGTTTTCTCATCCTCCACCAGTGCGGCAGGATCAGCCGTCAACCAGGGCTGCATATGAACCGAATCTGTGTGCCCCAGGTTATGCCACAGTTCCTCTGCAATATGCGGCGCAAAGGGAGACAGCAATAGCAGCAAGGCGTGAATCCCTTCCGCATACACAGGCGAATCCTTACAGGCTGCATCCGTCAGCGCATTGCTCAGCTTCATCAACTCCGAAACAGCGGTATTGAACTGATACTCCCCTTCCAGGTCATCTGTAATGGCTGCGATCGCCGTGTGGATCGATCGGCGCAGATCCTTCTCAAGCTTAGTGAGGGGTGAGGAGTAAGGAGTGAGGGGTAAAGAAGCATTCTTCTGACTCCTCTCTCCTCTCCCCTCTCCCCTCTCCTCCATCACCAACCGCCACACCCGATTCAAAAAGCGCGACTGCCCTTCGACATCCGCTTCATCCCATTCCAGATCTTTCTCTGGCGGCGCTTTGAACAGGATAAACATGCGCGCCGTATCGGCACCGTATTTTTCAATCACGTCACCGGGCGCGACACCGTTGTACTTGGATTTGGACATCTTTTCGTAGACCAACTCCAGCGCATCACCCGTTTCAGGATCGATCGGATTGGACAAATCCGCAATCTGCGTTGAGATCACGTACTTGCCTGTCCGGGGATTTTTATACGTCTTGCCCTGCACCATGCCCTGGGTCAGCAAGCGCTGGAAGGGTTCGCCGAAGTTGAGCAAGCCCCGATCGCGCAGCACCTTGGTAAAAAAGCGCGAATACAGCAAGTGCAAGATCGCGTGTTCAATGCCACCCACATACTGATCGACGGGCATCCAATCATTCGTTTTTGCAGGGTCAAACACCTTCTGGGCATCTGTCGCGTCGGGGTAGCGCAAGAAATACCACGACGAATCAATGAACGTATCCATCGTGTCGGTTTCGCGTCTGGCAGGTTCGCCACAAGTAGGACATGCCACATTCACCCACGACTCTAGCGTTGCCAGCGGTGAGCCGCCCCGACCAGAAAGTTCCACATTCTCCGGCAACTGCACGGGCAAATCTGCATCCGGCACCGGAACCGCTCCACACTTGGGACAGTGAATAATCGGAATCGGTGCGCCCCAATAGCGTTGCCGCGAAATCAACCAATCGCGCAGACGATACTGAATCCGCGCCTTGCCAAAGCCTTTTTGTTCGGCGTACTGGACGATCGCCATTTTTGCCTCGATCGACGGCAACCCGTTAAATTCGCCCGAATTGATCAAGACTCCCGGTTCGGTGTAAGCCTGGGTTAAGGGTGTGGGGTGTGGGGTGTAGGGTGTAGGGGAAGATTCCACTCCCGACTCCCGACTCCCGACTCCCGATGCCCCTTCTGCCCTCTGCCCTCTGCCCTCTGCCTCTCCCCCTGCTACCACCTGCCGAATCGCCAACCCCTGCTCTTTCGCAAACTTAAAGTCGCGCACGTCATGGGCAGGCACTCCCATCACTGCGCCTGTACCGTATTCATACAGCACATAGTCCGCAATCCAGAGGGGAATCTCTTCGCCTGTGAAGGGATTGATGGCTTTTCCGCCTGTGGGAATGCCGCGCTTGGGTTTGTCTTCGGCGGTACGCTCTAGCTCACTCTGATCGGCGATTTCTTGTACAAAAGCGTCTACAGCAGCTTGGCGATCGCTCGTCGTCACTTTTTGCGTCAAGGGATGCTCTGGAGCCAGCACCACGTAGGTTACGCCACACACCGTATCGGGACGGGTGGTGAAGACTCCGATTTTCTCATCGGAACCGACGATTGAAAACTCCAGGTATGCCCCGGTAGATTTGCCAATCCAGTTTGCCTGCATCAGTTTGACGCGTTCGGGCCAGCCCGTCAGCGTTTCTAAATCGTGCAACAACTGCTCGGCGTAGTCGGTAATTTTGAAGAACCACTGGCGCAGCAGCTTGCGTTCAACCTTTGCACCTGATCGCCACGATTTACCTTCACTATCTACCTGCTCGTTTGCCAGCACCGTTTGGTCGATCGGGTCCCAGTTCACCGCTGATTCTTTCTGGTACGCCAAGCCAGCGTGGAAGAATTGCAGAAAAATCCACTGCGTCCATTTGTAATAGTCGGGCGAACAGGTCGCCACCTCACGGCTCCAGTCGTAGGACAAGCCCAGTCGCTTCAGTTCGGCTCGCATCTGGTCGATGTTCTGGTATGTCCACTTGGCGGGATGCACACCGCGATCGATCGCTGCATTTTCCGCCGGTAGCCCAAAGGCATCCCAGCCCATTGGGTGGAGCACTCGATAGCCCTGCATCCGCCGCACCCGCGCCAGCACATCCGTAATCGTGTAATTGCGGACGTGCCCCATATGCAAGCTCCCTGATGGATAGGGAAACATGGACAGTGCGTAATACTTCGGCTTGCTGCGATCGTCGGGTGTGAGGTCTAACCCCTGCTCTGCCCACGTTTGCTGCCAGCGCGTTTCAATTGATGCGGGGTTGTAACGAGGCTCCACGAAAACGACTCCTACTCAGTCCTTTTGCTATACTCTACCCTACAAAGAAACGGCAACGTCTGCCATGACCAATCTCTTAGAAGCGATACAAAATATTGTTCATAGTCCAATCTCAGATTTAGTGAGCCACTATAAGGGAAAAAATAGAATTAATGGTGTGGGTGATGCCCTTGAATTTTTTGTCAAAGATGCCTTTGCAGGCACCATTAATGCAGGTGGTGAAAGCGAAAGACTTGTAAAGTATTCCGAAGTCTTTTCGTATGCTGGCAATCAAAATAATCCACCCGATTTAATGATCAGAGGCGGCGATGCAGTAGAAGTCAAAAAGATTGAATCATATGGCTCTCAAATTGCGCTTAATAGCTCTTACCCCAAGGCAAAATTGTTTGCTGATGACCCTATGATCACGAGCACTTGCCGAAATTGTGAAACCTGGACAGAAAAAGATATTATTTACGCGATCGGCATCGCAAGCAACCAAAGATTAAACCTCCTATGGTTAGTCTATGGCGACTGTTATGCAGCAGAAAAAGAAATTTACGAGAAAACTAGAAATAGATTAATCAACGGAATTGCTGATACCCAAGGGGTTGATTTCACAGTAACAAAAGAGCTAGGCAGAGTAAATAAAGTAGATCCTCTAGGAATAACTTATTTAAGGATTCGAGGAATGTGGGGCATTGAAAATCCTGCTAAAGCTTTTAGTTACGTAGATACTGGCTATGCTCCTAGCGCGAATTTTCAGATGATCGCTCTGATGAAAGAGAGTAAATACGCTTCCTTTTCAAAAGAGAGTAGAGAAAATATTGAGAAGATAGTTTTACCGGGCTTCAGCATGAGAGATGTTGTGATTAAAGCTCCCAGTAATCCGGTCGAGGTTCTTCCTGCAAAAGTTATTAATTACACAAGATAGGTCGATTTCTGAAGTTATGAGCATTGTATCTCTATTTTCTGGTTGTGGTGGTTTAGATCTAGGCTTCTCTTTAGCAGGTTTTCAGGTGGATTGGGCAAATGAAAATGATAAATCTATTTGGGCAACCTACGAGTTTAATCATGCTGGAACAATACTAGACAAAAGAGATATAAGAGACGTCAAATCATCGGAAATCCCTAATTGTGTGGGTATTATTGGAGGACCACCTTGTCAAAGCTGGAGCGAAGCTGGAGCTGGAAGAGGAATCGATGATTTTAGAGGGCAGCTTTTTCATGAGTACATTCGGATTGTGAAAGATAAAAGTCCTCTTTTTTTTGTAGCTGAAAACGTTAGTGGGATACTGGCAGAAAGGCACAGTCATGCCTTTACTAATATTCTGTATATGTTTAAAGACGCAGGTTATAAAATAGCTTATAAACTACTGAATGCCAAGTACTTCGATGTACCGCAAGATAGACAAAGAGTTATTATTGTTGGTTATAGAGAGGATATGGGAGGTATCTTTGAATTCCCAAACAAAAAACAAAAAATTTCTACGCTCAGAGATACCATTTACGACTTAAGCCTTGCCGAGCCTTCCGCCACTTATCAAGCAAGGAACGATTTTACTTTGATACCCAATCATGAGTATTTAGACATGAGCTTTTCTAGTATTTACATGTCTAGAAATCGGGTTAGAGGTTGGGATGAACCATCTTTTACTATTCAGGCTGGAGGCAGACACGCCCCGATTCATCCTCAGGCTAGTAAAATGATTTTTGTTGAAAAAGACAAGCGAATTTTTGATCCACACTCTCCTAAACCTTACCGTAGGCTTTCGGTAAGGGAATGTGCAAGGATACAGACTTTTCCAGATGATTTTATATTTAAATATGATAATATTTCTACTGGATACAAGATGGTTGGGAATGCTGTTCCTGTAAATCTTAGTAAGGCTTTAGCAAGTAAGATTTTAATTGACGTTCAAGAATATCAAGATACTGGCTACTGTAGTCGCTTGCGTCAAGCACAAGTACCCACTCAGCTAACGCTCCTCAGTGCCGCTGGTGTGTGAGCTGTGGCTACCTTTTGTGGAGGTTGTGCGAGGGTAAGCGTCGTACATTTTTAGGCATTCTATCCTCCTCAGTTCTTCTACTTTTGGGAATCACTGCATTTGATGTCTGTGATCCGTACATCTTTGGGCATGTTAGGTAAAAGCACCAGAGACGCTTTTGCTGGCTAGAAGGGCGCACGAACATCCATGAGTCAGACCATCGACACGGAAACACTTGAAGCTGAAGCCCTTGAAGCTGAAGCCATCTTTCAGCGCGGCTTGGCGTTGAGCGAACAGGGAGAATACGAGGCAGCGATCGCGCATTTTGATCACATCCTGCAATTTCAGCCGGAGCATGGCAACGCCTGGAACGAAAAAGGCAATGCGCTGCTCACGCTCAACCGCCATGCAGAGGCTTTGACGAGCTTTGAACAGGCGATTCGCTTCCATGCGGCACAGGCGTTAACGTACTACAGTCTGGGTTGGGCAGCGTTTGTCTTGGGTCAACATGAACGGGCGATCGCCAGCTTCGAGCAAGTGCTAGCTCTTCAGGCAGACTATCCCAACGCGCACTATAGCCTGGGGCTTGCTTTGTATATGACAGGGCAGTACAAAACCGCGATCGCCCATCTGCACACTGCCCTGGAGCAACAGCCCGCCTTTGCCGATGCCTGGTACAGTCAAGGCTTGGCGCTTTATGCCACAGGTCGATACGAAAGCGCCATCAAGCATTTCAATCAGGCGCTAGAGCTACAGCCCGACTATCAGGCAGCCTTTAGCAATCGTGGAGCCGCGCTCATGGTCTTGGGTGACTACGAAGCCGCGATCGTCAGCTACGACAAAGCCCTGGGGTTAAATCCCGAAGATGCCGAATCCTGGTATCAGTGGGCGATGTGCTTGAAGCACGCTGGTCGCTACAACGATGCGCTGTTGGGTTACGACAAAGCGTTGGCACTCCAGCCCACCCATGCAGCAGCATACGGACGAGGCTGCTGTTTGTTGAAACTAGGCGGTTATGAACGCGCGATCGCTAGCTACGATCGCGCCCTGACCGATCAACCCAATCATTACGAAAGCTGGTTTAACCGAGGAGTGGCACTCAAACACCTGGAACGCTTTGCCGAAGCGGCTGACAGCTACGATCACGCGATCGCACTACGACCCAACGATCCGAAAGCGCAGAATAATCTGGGCAGTGTTTTGCTGAGCCTGGGACGGATGGAAGACGCGATCGCCTGCTACGACAAGGTGTTAGCGCTTAATCCTAATGATGCACTGGCTCAGAAGAATCGTACTGTTGCCTTGCGGCGATCGCAGCCCAGTAAGGGATAATAGAAGCCCAGACAACGCTGAGGAAAGTCAATGGGACAATACGAGCGCTTAATCCTCATGGCAGAGGACGAGTTAACGCAATACAGCACCGATGCCCGCAAAATCGAAAAGCTGCGGCAAAAAATTGGTTTGTCCGTACCTCCCGGTGAACAGCGCCAGGTCAAAGAGACGCTTCTAGCAGAACTGCCAACCGATCCCATCAGCCAGATTGTCGAAAATCAGCGTCAGGCAGTGGCGCTACCCTTCTGGGGCATTGCGGGGTTGGGGCTGCTGCTGGGCATTTCGTTCATGCAGCCGTTAGACTTCATTGCCACGTTTGTGGGAGCGGCGATCGCCTTCAACGTGCAAAAGTGGGGCTGGAACCTGCAAGCAAAACGCCTGGTGCTGCAAACGCTAGAGGATATCGAAGCCAAAACCCGCAAGCCTGAAGAAAAAGCGGCTGAGTAAAGAAGCATCAGCATGAAAGCAAAGCTGACGGCTGATCGCTCAACGACTCATCATTGCTCTACGCCCTGCCAATGCTGCTCCATCGCTGACAACTTCACGCCAATTTCTTTGTGGAGCGGCGACTCCAACCCAACGCCTTTAATATCTGTCCCAAAACGGGGAATCGGCAAGACGGCGGCGACTGTTCCTATCAGCGTAAAAACAGCAAACAGCTTGACTACCATTGCGCGATCGAAAAGTGGTGTGTTCATAGCAAATGCAGATAATGACTCTTCGTTCTTCATCCAACCTTCAAGTGATCCGGGGATTCCCCTTCTTTTCCTTGAAGACTGCTCTCTTTCTCTAAGACTGTTGTGAGGTCGTAAATGGTTCACTTCGCAGAGAATGAAAAGCTCACTCAACGAAGACGTTTAAGAGGGTGTTTGAAAAGCATCAAACCAGTTGACAACAGCTAAAAGCGGTCGCAGAAGGTAGATCTTGGCTTCAAGCCGTGAGCCATCCGTTTCATCCGCTTCTCATCCGCTGCTGATCGTACTTTTCAGACATCCTTTCAAAACCTTCTACACGTTTTGGGGCTTTTCTCTCTAAACTAGATATGGATCAAGATTCTGCAAGAGGCTCAAGCACATGGGTAGTACGGATTACAAGCAACCGCTGTACGCAACGCGCATTGATCTGCCCGCCGAAACGCGCGCTCAGATTATTGGACTGCTCAACCAGACCTTAGCTTTTACGCTCGATCTCAAAACGCAGGTGAAGCAGGCGCACTGGAATGTGAAGGGTCTGGACTTTTACCAGTTGCATGAACTGTTTGATGAACTGGCAAGCGAACTGGAAGAATTTGTGGATTTAGTCGCTGAGCGGGTGACGGCGCTGGGTGGTCTGGCGTTGGGAACGGCGCGGGTTGCGGCACAGGTTTCAGAACTGCCGGAGTATCCCTTTGACATTCTGGACGGCAAAGATCATGTCGTCGCGCTTGCCGATCGCTATGCCATTTACGCCAAGTTGGTGCGTCAGGGTATCGCCAAAACCGATGATCTGGGGGATGCAGACACGGCGGATCTCTACACAGAGGTGTCGCGGGCGATCGACAAACGGCTGTGGTTCCTGGAGGCGCATTTGCAAGCAAGCGTGGTTGCCAGCAGCAACGGTGCCGCTGGGACAACAGAAAAGGCAACGGCTGAAAAAACTAGCGCAAAAGCAAAATAATGGGTGCGTCGCTTTCGGTTAACCAGGCAACCTTCACCACTGAGGTCATTGAAAAGTCACACGAAAAGCCTGTACTCGTAGACTTCTTTGCCCAGTGGTGCGGTCCCTGCCAGATGTTGAAACCTGTGCTGGAAAAGCTGGCGCAGGAGTATGACTTTGTGCTGGCAAAAGTTGATATCGATCAGAATCCTGAACTTGCCCATACTTACGGCGTTGAGGGCGTTCCCGATGTCAAGGTCGCGGTCAATGGCACGGTGACAGATGGCTTTGTGGGGATGTTGCCGGAACCAAAGCTGCGTGAGTTTTTGGCGCAACTCCAAATCACATCGGTGTTAGATGAGGCTCTGGAAGCCATCTATGCGGATGCGGCGATCGGCAATGTCGCTCAGGCTGAAACACGGCTCAGGTCATTGCTGGAGCAGCACCCGGACAATCGGGGGTTGACTCTAGAAGCCGCTAACTTTTACATTGAAGCCGATCGCCTGGATGTGGCAGAAACCTTGCTGGCAAAAATTCAAGACTACGACAAAGAGTACGCGCCCCATGCCAAAACGTTGAAAGCGCTAGTGCAGTTCAAACAACTGGCGACTCAGCCAGGAGATGACAGCGACCTCGATCGCGCCTTTCAGCACGCCGCAAACCTGGTGCTAGACGAAAACTATGCCGCTGCCTTAGAGCAATTTCTGACGATTCTCACCCACGATCGACGGTTTCGAGACGATGGTGCCCGCAAAGCGATGGTGGCAGTGTTTGACCTGCTTGGCGACAACCACGCGTTAACCAAAGACTACCGCAAACGGTTGGTGATGGCGCTGTATTGAGTAGTTGTTAGTTTTTAGTTGTTAGTTTTTAGAATGTGTAGTCTGGGCTAGATCAAACGACATCGCGGTTTTTGAATCAGCAATCAGTGGAAACCTGTTACTCCGAATGAGTAGACTAGAGGTTTGAACGGTTGGTTCACCCCATTGTGTGGATCGACCATTTGCGATCGCCTGACACAGTGCGAACCAGGCAACTTAGGGTAGGATCCGTGTCATTGTTTCCTACCGCCTTTAATTGCTTGTGAACGATCGTGCGCGTTGGCTGTTGCCTGTTTTGTCTCCCTTTTTGGCGATCACGGCTGCCTTACTGGTGGGTGCAGGGCTGATTGCGATCGCGGGGGTCAGTCCCCTCAAAGCTTACTCAGTCCTCTTTACAGAATCTCTCGCCAACTACTACGGCTTTAGCAATACGTTGACTAAAACCGCTCCCCTGTTGCTGGCAAGTCTGGGCATTCTGGTTGCCCTCAAAGCGGGGCAGTTCAACATTGGTGGCGAAGGACAGATTTATATGGGTGGCTTGGGCAGCACGATCGTCGGGCTGTATCTGCATGGGTTGCCCCTGGTGATTCACGTCCCGCTGGCACTGCTGGGCGGCTTTCTGCTGGGAGGACTGTGGGGCTTCATTCCTGGCTACCTGAAAGCCATCCGGGGCGTAAACGAAGTCATTACGACCTTGCTGCTGAACTATATCGCTCAAAATCTGGTGAGCTATCTGGTCAGCAGCCCCATGAAAGACCCCGAAGCGCCAACTCCTTACAGTGCCATGATTGATCCCGCTGCCCAGTTGCCGATCGTGCTGCCGCAAACGCAGACTCACGCGGGCATTTTGCTGGGAGTGCTGGCAACGATCGTGCTGTGGGTTGTCTTTGCCCGATCGCCTCTTGGCTACCAGATTGAAACCGTTGGGCAAAACCCGATCGCGGCTCGGTATGCGGGGATCTCGGTGGAGCGCACGATCATGCTGGTGATGGCACTATCCGGCGGCTTGGCGGGACTGGCAGGCTCTGGTGAAGTGATGGGGCTAAAATACCGTCTGTTTGAGAACTTTTCGCCCGGTTATGGCTTTGATGCGATCGCGATCGCCTTTCTCAGCCGGGGCAATTTAGCGGGCGTGCTGCTCACCTCGCTCTTTTTTGGTGCCTTGCGGGGGGGAGCCAATGTCATGCAGCGCAGTGCTGGAGTTCCCGTCACCGTTGTTTACGCCATTCAAGGGTTAACTGTTCTCTTTATTGCCATTGGTCTCGTTTTAGAACGCAAAGTGGCGGCTCGTCCACAGCCGATCGGTTCGCTTGCCGCCGCTGCAAAACCCTAACGCTGGTTTTCAAGGTCACGCAGGTGCAAATCGAGCGCATGGGTCGAAATTTGAATCTCACGGACTGAAATGGCAAGAGAGCAAATCAGCAGCAGCAAACTCAAGCCAAAAAGTAGACCGCCAACCCAAACCTGACCCGCAAAGAGAACAAACATGCAGATTGTACACAGCAAAAAACTGCTCACGCCCAAAAACTGCATATCGCGCAGCAGTTGTACCCGATGGCGCAGACTGCGAATTTCCACCAGCATAAAAGGATCAGGCTCCTTTTTGTAGTCAGAGTGCAAACTCCGCACCAGCGCCGATAATGTCAGAAAGCGATTGGTATACGCCAAAAGCACCAATGAAATAGCAGGAAACAGCAAAGCAGGCGTGGTGAGTGTCAGTTCCATAACAAATAAAAATAGAGGGCAGAAGGCAGAGGGCAGAGGGCAGAAGGAAAGGCTAAAGGCTAAGAAAACCAACCGCTGACTGCTGACTGCTCTTCAAACTCAAAACTCAAAACTTTTCATCCTTTATCCTTCATCCCTTATCCTTTCCCTTCTATGAACGATCTCGCCTTTCTCTCCGACTACCTCTCTGCCAGTTTACGCCTGTCGATGCCGTTAGCGTTTGCGGCGTTGGGAGGGCTGTGGTCTGAGCGATCGGGCGTTTTGAACATTGGGCTAGAAGGCATGTTGCTCACGGGAGCCTTTGTGGGGGCAGCGGCGACGTTTTACAGCAATCAGAATGTGTGGGTTGGGATTGTAGCAGCGGTGGTAAGCGGTGGGCTGGTGGGGCTACTGCATGCGTACCTGTCTGTTACCTTGCAGGTCAATCAATTGGTGTCAGGGTTAGCGATCAATCTCTCGGCAGCAGGGCTAACGGCGTTTATGTCGCGACTTGTCTTTAATGGTAATACGACGCAAAAACTGCCGGGGCTTCCGGCGATCGCCATTCCCGGTCTCAGTCAAATCCCAATTCTGGGTTCACTTCTCTTCAATCAAGACCCACTCGTTTATTTTTTGCTCCTCTTGCTGCCGCTGAGTACCTACATACTCTTTCATACCAGTTTGGGGTTGACCTTACGAGCCGTTGGTGAATACCCTCGTGCAGCCGATACAGCAGGCATTCGGGTAGCACTGGTGCGTTACATCAGCGTCATCTTAAGTGGCGGTTTAGCCGGATTGGGAGGAGCCTATTTAGTGCTGGTACATGTGAAGTTCTTTACAGAGGATATCAGCGCGGGAAAAGGTTTTATTGCGCTGGCAGCGTTAATTTTTGGGCGATGGCATCCGGTGAGCACGGTGCTTGCTTGCCTTCTGTTTGGTGCAACTGAGGCATTGCAGCTACGCATTCAGGCATTTAATCTCAACATTCCCTATCAGTTTTTGGTGATGTTGCCCTATGCGATAGCGCTACTGGCGATGATCGGCTTGGCGGGTAAAGCAACGCCACCCGCTGCGCTGGGCAATCCTTACAGCCCAGAAGGTACGGTCGAATAAAGCAGGTTTGCTCACATTGTATTCGTCAAGTTAACATTTCTTAAAATACTCTGAACGTAAAAATTTCTGTTTTGTCAAGATGAGATAAGAATTCAAGCTATTAGTGAGTCGTCCGTTTCCGGGAACGTTTCACAATGTTTTGGCTGCTCTCTCCACACACCTTCACTCTCTCTATAAGTTGATGCGTGATTTGAGTCTGCCTTTTGTCATTCATCTGACATGTTAGTTCCACTTTTTGTCAACCGTAGCCATCAAAATCGTGCCGCATTTGCAAACAGCATCTCGTTTCTAATGTTGGTCAAACGTGGTTGCTATCATGCTTCTTCTGAAGGACTCCACATCGTTTGAAGGCAGACTTGAGCTAAGCGTGTGGTCGTTTTGTCATTGGTCTATTGACATTCAAATAGGCAAGCTAGTTTGTCACAGCTGCAAAACTTACTTCACCTACGTCTTGCAGGGTGAAGGCAATTTTAAGGTTCTGTAGTATAAGGAGTGAGAAGCCTTAAGCAGGGTGCAGACTCCTTCTTAGTAAAAATTAAGTTTTTTGCTATATATTTAGAGCGAACTCGGTGTGGTGGTTAAGAGGAGCGAAGGAATGGAATTACGTAAGACTGCTCTAGAAGTTTTGGCAGAAACAAGCCGTACGTTTTATATCCCGATTAGTCGGCTGCCTTCGGGTTTACAAGAGGCTGTTGCATCGGCGTACCTTTGTATGCGTGCGATCGATGAGATTGAAGACCACCCTGATCTGGATAATGCGCTGAAAGCCAAGCTGCTACAGATGATCAGTCTGTCTCTTCAGGCGGCAGATGGTGCGATCGACGAGAGTAGCTTAGAGGCACTGCTGCTGAGTCACACAACCCTGCTGCCAGAGGTGACGACACGCATTGGCGAATGGGCGACGTTTGCCCCGATCGCGATCGCCCCACGCGTGTGGGATGCCACCGCTGCAATGGCAGACCGCATGGCGTATTGGGCAGCACAGAATTGGACGATTAAAACAGAGGCAGATCTCGATCGCTATACGTTCTGTGCAGCGGGTGCGGTTGGGCTTTTGCTGTCTGACCTGTGGGGATGGTATGACGGCACGCAAACCAATCGTGCTCACGCGGTCGGGTTTGGGCGTGGCTTGCAAGCAGTCAATATCTTACGCAACCAATCCGATGATCTGGTGCGTGGGGTGGGCTTCTTTCCCGAAGGTTGGAATCAAGACGAGATGTATGCCTATGCACGACGCAACTTAGCACTGGCAGATGCGTATACCAATGCCCTACCCTCTGGTCCAGCGCTGGATTTCTGCCGTCTCCCTCTAGGCTTTGCTCATGCCACATTGGATGCGCTGGCGCAAGGGGAAGCCAAGTTAAGTCGCACCAAGGTGCTGGCACTGGTAGAGCAGTTGACGAGTAGCAGTAAGTAATGCTTTGCGTAGGGGCGTGGTATGCGGTAAACAGTCCTTGCCTTCGTCCAAAGACCTCTGCCCCATGTCACGCCCTACAAGTAAACGGCTGAGGTTGTTGAAGTGATTTAATGCTCCATCCTTAGCTCGACTTTAGCCAATCACGCAGCATAGCAGAGTAGGTCAGACCAAAGGTCTAGCAATTCTGAAGGAATTTTTTGAGCTGTAGGGGTTTCAACCGACCATTCAAAAAATCTGGCAGCCC
>JAHHHL010000038.1 GCA_019359375.1 Lyngbya sp. HA4199-MV5 | reverse complement strand
CAAGATTGCCGCAGTGGGTTCTGGTATAGTAAACACAACTTTTCAGGGGTGAGATGGACTTTGTTCCGCTCACCCCATTCTTCTATACCTTGTCCCTCTTCCTCCAAATGGCTAAAGTCGAGCTAAGTACCTGCTGTACTTAACTTGGTTTCCTCTACATGTCTGTCTTGCCTTGTGTGTTATGAATGTTTCTCCTGAGGAGAATAGAGGCTGTTCCACCATTTGAATTCAAACGAAACCGTATGCTCATAGACTGAGTAATCTTCTAGTAGGGTTGCCTTTGAAGTTTGTCAGGCATAAGTCAGTGCAATACTTCTGTTCATTTCTTGCTGCTCCTCCTTCAGTTGCTGCGTATGAACCGCAGAGTTCGTCTATCAATCTCCCTCGTTTTCTCTTATGTGAAAGACTTAAGGTGCGCTAGGAGGGAAGTTCTGCCTTCAAAGCTGGAACGACTAAACCGAATCAGAAATTAGCTCAACGATCGCCTGTAACGATTCAGACGCAGAGGAGATAAAGAAGAACAGGAATAACTTCATTCCTTTGCTCACCTGAGGGGTAATTACTCACATCACACGCAGAAAGGTTAAAATGGGCGTTATGTCTTTGTGTAGGTTGGCTAGTCCTCTACATACGGGAGACACTAAAACAAGTCGAACAAGTAACTGTAAATAACTTTGTCTTTTTCAGCCTGCCAAGGCTGATGAGAGATTGTGCTGTTTGCGTTTCATCAAAAAAATCAAGCATCTAGTACATACTAGGTGCCTCCATCCCTGCCATGACTCTCGTATATGTGAAAGTCATGGCAAAACAATAGCATATGTTCAAATAAAGTCAACTAATTCGCGAAACCTCTCTGAGAGGAGACAACGAGGTGTTGGTAGTAAGCAATACAAATTATGCAAAGCCAGAAGTCTAAGCCGCGAGTTATTAAGGAGCCCCAGAAAGAACTTGGGCGGCGAATCGCTCACGTTGCCGAGCGGTTAGGAGGAAAAAGGGCACTGGCTGAAAAAGTGGGTTTGTCAGAAGGGCAAATCTATCGATACATCAATGCCCAAAGCGATCCCACTTCAAAAGTATTGGTAAGAATTGCAGATGTGGCAGAAGTTTCTTTGGACTGGTTACTTAAGGGTAAGCCAGCACCTTTGACCTCTAGTCATTCAAAGAATGACAATTCTGGAGTAAATAATAGGGTTTATTTAAGGGGATCAACAGTGATTTCTTTTGAAGCGGAGTGGCTCTCAAATCAGAAATTTGGTAGAGATCCTACTAGTCTTGAAGTGATTCAAATCGAATCTGATCAGGAGATGAAACCTACTTTAGGAATTGGTGACTTGGTCATTGTAGACCTGAGCAAAAGAGAGATTGGCTCTGGAATTTACTATATTCGTTTAAAGGATTCTAGAGCTGTGGTGAGAAGGTTGCAGTACATAGATAAGAGTACTGCTAAGGTGATCAGCGACGATCGCGCCTACGAGCCAATTTTACATCCAATTGAAAAGCTGGAAATTCTGGGGCAGGTTGTGTGGATTGGCAAAGAATATTCGTAGAAGCTATACGGAACGTGCTTCTATTTTGCGTTACTTGCATTACCGTCATCGGGGACTTCTCCACACATCTGGCGAAATGCACGTTCTGCTTGTTGCTCTCGTGCTTTACTGCTGTAGCGTCGGAAGGCAGACAGGGAACGATGTCGAGTTAATGCCATTGCTAAGTAAGTATCCATACCGCCTAAAACTAGATTAGAGGCAAAGGTATGGCGTAGCTGGTGAGGATGGAGCTGCGCCAAGGCAGCTATTTCCCATCCTACGAAATCCTCGACGCTATACCCTTCAGGCTTCTCTGAAAGTTGCGCTAGCGCAACCTCGACTGCCAGTTGTCCAAGTTGCCTTACCACTAAATAAATGCCGTCGTAACTGAGTCGATTCCTCTGCACATTGGGGTTACGGGAGTAATTAATGAATAAAGGTGTATCTGCTACCAACCGATCGCCCTGCTCACGTCGCCATTCCAGATAGGTATCAATTGCAGTTTGAGCGGCTCTATCTACAGGCACTTTGCCAGTAGAGCCATGTTTTGCCTTCCGAATATGCAGGCGATCGCCATCGTAATCCTCAATATTCAAGAGGCTGGCTTCTTCGGCTCGCAATCCATGACTCAGCACAGCCAGCAGTGTTGTATCCCGCAGCCTCAGATGTCCGCGTCGTTCCAACGCAGCATAGAGCATTGTGACCTGAGCCTCAGTGAGTTCTTTGGATTCTGGGTCTGGCTCACTTGGCGCACTCACGGCAAGCGTAGGATTTTCTGTGATGTAGTAGGCATGCTGCATCCAGCCAAAGAAGCTCTTGAGTGATCGCACAGCTAGCGCCACAGAGTTTGTGGATAGCTGCTGCTTTGTTGTGCCAGTCTTCGTATCGTGAACCGTTGCTTTCTCTAGATAGTCTTTGTACCGCGTCACGTCCCAGGTTGTTATCTGATTCCACGGCTTCTCTGTCCAGTGCCAAAAGCGTTTTAGCTCCTTGATGTAGGAGCGCTTAGTATTTGCTGCTAAAGATTTGGCGGCTAACCATTGCTCAACTCGCATCCACCGTAGATCTCCTGCAGGAGGTTCTTTGAGGTTAGCGTGGAGGGGCTTTTGTAATTGCCGGGTAGTAGTTGTGAGAGAGATAGACGGGTTCGGAAGTTTAAAGAAATTTAGATTGGTAGTGTCCATAAACCGCCATAGATTTAGACAAAACCACCTCAATAGTAGTGCAACTGCTTAGCCTTGCTGCCCATTGAAGCGAAGTTGTGGAGGCGTTTACCAAACTACTCGTTTTAAGAAGTTTGAGGCAGTGAGTAATCCTAGTAAATCTTCCAAACCAGAGCTGTAGTAGTCGTGTTAGCTCTCTTGATGAAAGCCATTGAGGGCACTTTCTAATGAGTTTTAGGCTCTGTAGTCCACCTACAAGCATCTATAAGCTAAAGATAATTAACCATTATCCGTATCTAAGGAAACTCTGACTAAATTAGCCGTAAGCCGCCGACTTTAGCGGTCATGCAAAGTACGTTGAGAGCGCTTGCTGTGCGGTAGCCTGTAACAGCCGTATTCCTTACACTGAGAGCCAGAGAGTCATCGTGCATGGGGAAGCGGTGGGCAATGGCGAGACCTGTGAATCGTAAATGTATCGAGTGCGCTCAACTCACGATTGAGCAAGCGCGGCAGCGCTCGTGCTGGACGGACGAACGGGAACTTTGCCATAAGCGTCGATCGCACTATCTCAAGCGGGGCGATCGCAACACCACTCGTCGCATTCTCTACAAGTCGAAGCGAAGCATCTTGCAGTCAGCGCCCTTCGCGCTTCCTCACCAAGCCTCGTCTGCCATAATTTTGGTGATCTACAGCGAACAGCCTGCCACCTTTAAATCTGGCGAAACACCCGTCCATGCCATTGGAGCCGAGTTATGGGTGGGGACGGCACTACAAGAGCAGATGGTTCCGACCCTTTGCTACGGTAAACGGGGTGATGAAGTAGCGGTCCTGCTGCCATTGATCCTGGACGAGTTTTCCAGACGGTTTGCTGAACCATACAACCAGGGCAAGAAGTTTCACCGCTTTGCCGCCAAGGTGCACCGTCATATTTTTGAGTGTCCTGTCGCCAATCCGTTTCAAGCGGCGTCACTCAGCAATTCCGCAGGCTGATAATGGTGATGCAACCACTGGAACAAGACCTATGGCAAGCACTTAAGGATGCTCTTGCACTCCCACAATCGGCTGACCTCAAACGGCTTTGTCACCTTTTTGATTGGGCAATCGCGCAATTGCCAGAAAGTCAGCAACTCGATGCAGCAGGCAAGGCGATCGAACAAATTTCGGTAGTGTATGCGTTGAAAGCCGATTGCTTGCTGGCAAGGTGGGAGGCAACTCATGAAGCGCCAGAATCTTCTTTACCAGTTTTAAATGCTGAGGCACTAGACAAATGGCTTCGGCAATCAATGTCGATTGACCTGGATGTCTTCGTTGAGCAGCCCGTATCAAAGCGCAGCAAGAGAAACCATCAGCCTCAAGCAACTGACTCCATTGCAGCAGTCGTAGAACAAGTGTCTCTGCTAGAGATGCTTGACCAGATGGCAGCGGAGCCGGACCCTGATCAAATGATGCGGCAGCTGGCAGGCGAGGAAGATCCCGTCAAGTGGTCAATGGCGATCAGGCAATGGCTACGAGAACATGCGCCAGCAGAATCTGTTTGCCTGCCAGACCTATGCTCTGGGTTAGGGATGCCGTGGGTTGAGGTTGTATTAGGACTGTTGCTAGGTGAGTTTATCTTAGAGCAACGAGGCGATTTCTACAGCACTGGTGATGTTTGGATCACGCTAAATTGATCAGGCAATTGCCTCGATCGCCCGTTCTCTTAGCGGCAATTAATTAGATGGGCAGGCAACAGATATCACCGCTGTTCTACCTGGGATAGGGTTTCATTTACTTCAAGCTAGAGGATATTTCCTTCAGCCAACTCCGCTAACGCGTATAAAGCTGTCGAGTCAACTGTCAAAAGTTGGGCTATACCGCTAAAAGCAGAGAGACTTCCTCAACGATTTCCTCTAGGCAGGGCATGATGGAGAGTAAGAATTGTTGACTGGGATTATGCCAGAGGACCTTCAAGCAGTCATTCAGCGGATAGAGGCAGACAGTCAAGATGAGGCTGCTTGGAAGACGATCACGGCTGCACTTCAGGCTGGGCAAGTTTTAGCGTTTGGAGAACGCTCTGTTGCAGTGGGTGGTAGTGCTAATGATGCAGTAATTGTACCTGGTGACAATAACCAGATTGTGATTCATCAGGGAGCAAGTGTTGAGGAGATGCGACAGGTCATCTTGGAAGTCATGCAAGCATGGCAAGGAGTGACGATCGCTCCAAAACCGCCGACTGAAGAAGAAGCGCTGTCTAGTCGTCTGAGCCGTCTAGAGAAGCTATATCAGAACTCCCGAGACTTGTGCATTCAGCGTTTCTGGACTGTACTTTTGGATATTGATGAAGCAACGAACCTTGCAGATGATCCTTCCATTGGCGTTCTTCCCGACGAGTTGAGCCTTGTCTCTGGAGCGGTCGTTCTACTGGTTGGCGAGTTGGGCATTGGTAAAACGCTGCTTGCACAACGGCTTTTTCAACAGGTAATCAAACAGGCTCAGGAAAATGAAGCTGCTCCCATCCCTATTTATTTGGAATCAGGGGAGTGGAAACAGGCGACTTCCCTCAATCAAGCTGTGGAAAGTGCTGCTAGTGGTTTGGGCAACCCAGCGACACAAGGAGCAATCGTCATATTAGATGGACTTGATGAGATAGATTCTGTGCTTGCAAATCAGATTTTGGGCAAAGCCTGTCTTCTGGCAAAAAACTGGCGAAACACGACCGTGGTCATTTCCAGCAGACCGACTCGAATTACAGATGATGTAAAAGACAGTAACCAAATACAACAACTACAAGTGCAGCCTCTCTCAGAGCTAAAGGCTCATTTGTTAATTGAGCGAGTCTCCAAACTACAATTAACAGCAATGGTCTGCTCAGGTTGGACTAAGTCGTTGCGGGATGCAATTCGTCGTCCCTTCTTTGCTTTAATCTTGGCACGCTATTTGGGCAAAGGGATTGCCCAGTCTCCCCGATCAACAGGCGAACTATTGTCCTGGTTTGTTGAAGACGCGCTTGAGCAAGTTAAAGCCGACTACAGTACGTGTTACCAATTTTTAAAGCAACTCGCAAGTTTATCCATTGATCGCGGTGGTGGTTGGATTCGAGCCACTGATGTAGATTCCACAGGAGGCGCATTGCGACCGCTCTTAAGCTCTAGGCTCGTCGTCGAACGATCTCGTGGCTTACTTTCCTTTCCCCTACAGATTTTGACAGAATGGTTTGCTGCAAGAAGTCTAGCAGACAACCCATCCAAGGTTGAAGCATTGGTCACTCATCCTCAACAGCTTGAAAATTGGCGCTATCCACTGACGATAGCCATTGCATCCTTTGGTGAGGAGATTGTATTCAAACTTCTGCCACCTATTGTTCAGAACTATCCAACATTTGCGGCTGAAATTATTCTTAAGGCTTCCACGCGCTGGAGCGGTAGGGGAACTCCATTACCGCCGTTCAAAGCATGTGGTGAGCAAATTCAAACTGCTATGAAAGCCTGGGTGCAAGGACTTGAACCTTTAGCCCCACTGATTGCACCGATTCGTGAGGATGGTGCAGTGCGATCGTTGGGTGTTAAGACAGACGGTACTCGCCTCGAAGCTGCCTGGTATAAGGGAAGCGAGGTCTTGGAAGAGGTCTTTCTACTGACATCTGACTGGGACAATCCAATGACGAGGGAGTGGGAAAACTGGACGAGCGGTAGCAGTTCCTATCCAGGTGACGAACCAGCTTGGGCATGGCGTTGGACTTTGAATAGTCTCGTCAGCCAATTAGAAAGGAGGCTTGAAACGCCTACACTATTAGTAGAAAACGAACCACTCATCCGAGAAGCTGCTTGGCGAGCAGCGCTGGCAATTATCCAGCATGGAAAGACGGCTAGTTACAAAAATCAGAAATGGTGGGGATTAAACAAAATTCCTTTAGTTGAGTTGGAAGCACCGCTTACCTATATCAAGGATAAAGCTGCTCAGAATTGTCGGGTCGTGCTTCATGACATTGGCTCTGGTAGCGATTATCAACAAGAGTATTACCTCAAACATCTTCGTCAGGAAATCACCCGGCTTCAGGGTTTGGATATACCGGAGCTTTGTTATCCTTGGCTTGGTCCAGATTTACCTCAGGGGCAACGCTTGTGGGAGTTGTATAGCCCTCAACAATTAAGTGTACGTATTCGAGAGGTTTACAAAGCGGCACTTGACCTTTATCAACAGATGATCAAAACCTGGTTTCAATCACTACAGCAGGGTTTGAAAATTGCTGCAATGCTCCCTGCTCGACTTGTCGGCAATGTTTCACCCACGCTTCGCCAAGGTTTCACTGGTACAGATCCTCCAGACTTCTACTGGTTCCTGGAAGCACTTCCTAAAGGGCAGCCTAACGAAGTTGAGATTAATATCAGCGAAGACCACATTTATGAAAGCGAGAATGCGCGGATGGAAACTGCTTTACGGCAATTTAGCTCCCTAAGACCAGAGACTGCCGTGTGGATTAGATACCTTCCCCGTGGTAATCATTTATCAGAAAAACATTTCTTTGACCATAGCCCCGCTACAGCGCTAGCGTATTCCTGGTTAAGGGATGATTTGAAAAGAGTTTTCGGCTCTGGAAGCTTTGTTCATCAGACTCGGTTTTAGGGAATTGAGCTATGACTGAGAAGATGCAAGAGATTATCCAACGAGTCGTTGCTGGTAGCAGGGATGAGGCAGATTTGCAGGCGATCACAGCTGCACTTCGAGCAGGAGATGTCATATTAGCAACAGGAGATCGTTCGATCGCCATTGGCGGCAATGTCTCAAATTCTGTCATTGTGACTGGAGACAACAATCACGTCATCTTTTTGGCAGAGGAAGCCGCGATCGCCCTTGAGCGCATCTTGCAACAGTGGCAACCGAAGCAGGGTCAATATGTGCAGCCGAAAAGATGCCAAAATCGCCAGGAGTGCGATCGCTATCTTGAAGTCGTGCTGCAACGATTGGAGCGTTTGGGGAGTCCAGAAATCCTCAAAGATGAAGTCTACAAGGGGAGAAGCTTCAACTACATTGCCAGAATGGTTGATTTTGAGCCAGGGTTAGGGATGCGCGGAGAGGCATTCTTTCTGTTTTCTGAGTTTGCTTTTATCAACCTGAATGTTTTGAAACCGTTCTCTAATGAGTCTTCACAGTGGGCAAGGGCACGAGCCAACCCAGCGGCAGCAGGTCAGGCGCTTTATAACTTTCGGATGCCGACGCATTTCTGCTTTGCAGTCGCTCTGGTCGATCAGGTCGAGGAAACAGTGGCTGTTGGAAATTCAGACAACCAACCCCTTTGGGCACCGAGTAGACTTGCTGTGGTATGAGATTCCTGTGGTATACGAACTGAGTCAACAGCGGCTGCTTTACTACAACAAGGCATCGAGTTTTTGGGAAAACTTTAGAGGCGAAGTTGTCTGGCAACCGTTACGCACTGTGATTCAGCAAGTCTTGGTGCCTTAGTAAAAAGTCGTTGGACTGGATCGATGTCAGAATACCTTCAAGCAGCCGTTCAGCGTGTCTTAGCAGGAAGCCGAGATGAAGCCGATCTGATGGCGATCGCTACTGCCATTCAGACGGGGCAGTTCACTTGGGCATCAGACAAGGGTGCAGTTGGGGTGGGTGGCGATGTTGTGAATTCGCTGATTGTCCCTGGCAGCTACAACATTATCGACAGCACGATTGTGCTTGAAGGGGAGGCTGCGATCGCGATTCAAACGCTCCTAACCCAACGCTTGGGCGTAACGCCAACAGCAGCGATCCCTTTGGATGCACTGCTTCAGCAGGTGCGATCGCGGGCTTCAACCAAAATTCTCAATCTATTCAGCCAGATTCAGTTGTTGAACAAACGGCAATTAGCGGTGGATCAGCTGTATGTGGATGTTTATGTGCTGGAGGTGCGGAATTTTCGTGCAACGATTCCAGGGCTGTTGGAGGGGCAGGATGCGCGGGAGCAGTTTGATCGCTTCGGTTTGGGTAAACGAGGGGAGCGATCGCCAGGATTAGCGATCGCAGCGAGTGAGGACTTTCCCC
The DNA here is from genome assembly GCA_019359375.1 of Lyngbya sp. HA4199-MV5. Lineage (GTDB taxonomy): Bacteria > Cyanobacteriota > Cyanobacteriia > Leptolyngbyales > Leptolyngbyaceae > Stenomitos. The sequence goes on along the minus strand of JAHHHL010000038.1, from coordinate 55,868 downwards.
GGTTAATGGTGTTGGGCAAGCCAGGGTCAGGCAAGAGTACGTTTTTGCGCTATTTAGCGGTTAGCTGTGCCAGGGGCGAGTTTCTGAGTGACTACATCCCGGTGCTGCTGGAATTGCGAGATGTCGATGAGGCAGCTTTTAATCTGTTTCAATACCTTCATGGGGAATTTGGACTGGAGCAGGAGGCGCAGACAGAGCAGATTCTGAAGCAAGGGCGGGTGTTGCTTTTGTTGGATGGGTTAGATGAGGTGCCGAGCTCGTTGCGGCAGACGGTGCAGCGTGAACTGCGAAAGTTTGCAAAGCGGTATGACAAAAATCGTTTTATTCTCACCTGTCGCACTCAGACGACGGAGTACATCCCGGAGCAGTTTCAGGCAGTGGAGGTGGCGGATTTTAAGCCAGAGCAGGTGGAGTGCTTTGCGTTGCATTGGTTTACGACGATGGCAGGAACATCGGAGCAAGGAATGGCGTTGAAAAACCAATTCATGGAAAAGCTGCGAGAAAGTCCTCAAACGGCTGAACTGGCAGTGACTCCGGTGTTGCTGAGTTTAACCTGTTGGATTTTCGATGACATGAAGGGCTTGCCGCAAAAGCGATCGGACTTGTATCGAGACGGGTTGGATTTGCTGTTGCAGCAGTGGGATGAAGGACGGGGCATCAGTCGCGATTCGGGGTGCGATCGCTGTCATCAATTAACCACCGAGGAACGAAAGCGGTTGCTGAGTTATGTCGCGGTTCGCAAGTTTGAGCAAGCGGAAAATTTTGTGCTGTATGAGGAGTCGGAGCTTTGCGGCTACATTGCAGAGCATTTGCAGGTTTCGATTGAGGAAAGTCAAGCTGTATTGGAGGCGCTCTCACAGCAACATGGCTTATTAATTAAACGAGCGCAAGGGATTTGGTCGTTTTCACATCTGACGTTTCAAGAGTACTTGGCAGCAAAGTGGTTTTGTGATCGAACCGATTGGCAAAATCTTATTGAGTATCTATGGACATCGCATTGGCACGAAGTTTTTCTGATGACAAGCGAAATGGCAGAGTTCGCGGATGAATTACTTTGTAAAATAAAGCAAGAGATTGACTTTTTTCTACATCAAGATAGGTTTCAGGCTTTCTTGTCTTGGGTCTATGAAGATACCCAAGCTATAGAAAGTGCCTATAGGCCCTCAGTTGTTAGAGCTTTCTATTTTTCAGATTTTGATGATGATTTTTCTGAAAGCCTTAGTCTGAGACTTGATGACAGTCTAAGTGTTGCAAATGATCTTCGTGATAGCGTGTCTTTTTCGCTTGGGTGTGACCCTGATGACTGCTACAGATCTTCAGATAGAGCTCTAGCTGAGTACGAGCGAAGAAATGTATGTTTTGCTATTGCTCGTTCTCTTATTTTTGATATCCACATATGCCAAGAACTGAGATCAATTAATCAACTTGATTTAGGAGATCTCGATGAGAGAGCCGATAACGATTATTTTGCCCGATTAGAATCTTGGCAGGATGAGCTTTATGATGCTATCCAAGGATATGAAAGTTGGGTTCATGACTGGGAATTTGAAAATAAAGACCAAGAAAAATTCCGTAAGTATTACAATGTCAACAAGCTATTGGTTGATTGTTTGAATGTTAGTTCTTCAAGTAGTGACGAAACCAGAGAGCAAATTGAGGAGGCACTACTATTACCGATCGCCGAAATCGAAAAGCGAAAAAAGTAAAGTTCAGATTAGCGATCGCAGCTTTACTCTTTCTCCAATAGCATTGCTGCAAAATGTTCCTGTAACAACCGATGAATAAAGCGGTAGCGACCACCAATCCGTTGAAGTAGGAGGCGATCCGTACAGTAATCGAGGAAACGAGTATAGTTACAAGGAATAGAGCCTTTGTCGCGGAGAACAAGCCGAAGCGAGAAGTGTTGAATGCATTCTTGACCTCCAGCCATAAATAGGCTAAGCGAGCTTATAGTAGGAATAGTGATTATCAAAAAAGTATAATTAGGTAATAGAGGAAGCAGCATTCGTGCTGCAACCGCAAGTACTACTGAAAGAATGGCCATAAGAATTGTGGTTGCTAATGAGCTTCTGATGCCTTGATTAGAGTGAACTCTTATTTCAATTTCTTCTCTTTTTAACCTGGATAACCATGTGGAGAACACCGCAATAATTATCGCTGAAATAATTCCAAAAAATGGTTCAAAAATCAATCCGCTGACTAGCCCTAAAAGACTCCAAATAATTATTACTAGTAACATTATCACCTTTATCTTTAATGCTGATTTCCGGATGCCGCTCAGAATCAAGTCTTGAGTTTTATTCTGCACAAGGCGTTGCCCAAAAAACAGCCCACAAAGCAACCCAAAAAATGGTCCTAAATTAATAATTGGATTATTAACAAACATCAGTCTGGGAATCAGCCCAATAAACAAGGCACCAGTTAACCCACAAAGCAACACGCTAATCAGTCTATAGCTCTTGAGTTGGTAACTCGTTAACAAAGAAGGCTGAATTTCATCAACCAAAAAATCGTCTTCAATTTTTTGAGAAAGCCATATTAACCACTGTTGAGTTTGTTCTGATGTATAAGGAAAACCTTTGAATTGCTCATCCGACCTACAATTCAGCATTCTTGCGACATAAGCGTCTAGCAAGTAACGCAGTTGATCATCTGCTCCCTGTAACTTCTGCCACTCTTGACCTTGACTTTGAGGATAGGTAAGAACCGCAACACTTAATATAAATGGGGTGCGAATGAGATTTAGCAAATCCAAGTTGCCTGACAAGAGCTGCCATAACTCTGCACATTTTACAGTTTCTAAATAGCCTTGAATTTGTTCATTGCTAAGTTCCTTTAAATAGACTGCTCCATTAAGTTTCAGAGAGCTTTTACTTTTGTAGTATTCATACTCTTTTAACCTGCTGCACACCACACAGTATTGTGGGCGGGCTTCACCTTGTACCCACTCGTTAATCTTCTGCACACAAGGTGCTTGCCGCACCGGTTCCAACTCATCTAACCCATCCAAAATCGGCAACATGATCCGATCTGCCACCCATTTTTCGCCAATATCATTCCGTACTCCATACTTTGAGTCCAGTTCTGCTACCAACCAATCTCGCATGGATTGTTGGTCATCTCTCCAAGATGACAAGTTCATCAATACTGGAATCGGAAAGTCTATCTGCTGCTCTGCTCTTTCACACAATACCTTTGATAGCTCTAACATTGTTGTAGTTTTTCCTGCACCTGGATTCCCCAAAATTAGTAGCTTTCCAGCAATCTCGGGTTTATCAAATACATCCCCAATGCTCATCGATTCCAAAATCGCTTCTGGAGGTCTACGTCCAATCTTGATATCTACTTCCAAAGGAGACAGCACCAATTCTGGCTGCGCTTCCATCCCCAGCTGAATGAAAACCTGATTATGCAACGATTGCTTTAATCGTGAAGAAACTTCTTCCTTGACTGCTTGCAATAGCAGCCTTTCATTACGCGGACGTGTTCCTGCCAATTCGCGAATAGCTTCTGCGTCGGCTCCGGTAATGACAACGTTACGATCGCCCGTCACAATTGCTGCACCATCTGCACTGCCACCAATGGCAACCGCGCGATCTCCTGTTGCAATCGTCACCTGCTGCGATCGCACGGCTGTTACCAAAATTTGTAAGTCTTGCTTGCTAAGACGCTTTCCTGTCTCAAGGCGATTCAAAAGGGCTTTTAAGCCTGCGGAGTCAACCATTGCTAATGTTGCTGCTAGTGTGACCAGGGGCAAATTTCCAATACCATAACCTTTCTGCAACGAATACCGTAGTCTTGGAGGAAAAATCTTTGCTTCCCAAGACAGACAGGTTGAGAGCGGCTATCTTGAAGGTAGATTTCTCTCGCCAGATGAAGCCATGATGCAAACCGCTACCTTTACCCATGGGTATGCCCTCCTCATTGGTGTCGGTCAGTCTGCCTGGACAGACTGGTCGCTTCCAGTCACTGTCAAAGATGTGAAGGCGTTGCAAGCGATTCTGGTTCATCCAGCCCTCTGTGGTTATCCAGAAACCAACATCCGCACTCTGACGGACAGCAACGCCACTCGTCAAAGCATTCTGGACGGGCTGCAATGGCTACAACAGCAAGCAGCCTCCGATCCTCAGGCAACCGTCGTTGTTTACTACTCTGGTCATGGCTGGCTGGATCAAACGCAAAACCGCTACTACCTCGTGCAACACGACATCAAGCCGTTTAACCTGCCTGGGTCAGCCCTTGCCGCCACAGACTTTACTGAAGCACTGCAACAAATTCCAGCCGCACGGTTGCTCGTCATGATTGACAGTTGCCATGCCGAAGGGATGGCAGCGTCTAAAGAGGCTGGGCTGGCGTTAGACCTGCCAACGGGTTTCGTGGCTCTCGCTCCCAGTAAAGGCTTATTTGATCCGCTCACCCAGCGTAAGGGCTGGGCTGTTTTTACCTCCTGTGCTGGCACCCAGAAATCCTGGATTCGCCAAGACCAGACGCTGAGCATCTTTACGGATCATCTGATTGAAGCCTTACGTGGGGCAGCCAATAAGGCTGGGGAGACGACTGTCAAGGTCTCCCATTTGATGAATCACTTGGGTGAAACAGTGCCAGCCAGTGCCCGTGCCGAGTGGCAAGCCGATCAAGACCCACAGTGTGATTTCAAGACAGAAGATTTTGAAATTGCCCTGCTGCAAGGTGGCAAAGGCTTACCCGAAGGCGCATGGGATGCGGTTAAAGCCCCGCCTGCCGCTGCTGGCTCCAGAGTAACAACGGCAGCAGGGGAACGCAGCATTGCCGTGGGTGGGGATGTCAGTGGTAGTAACTTGGTGACGGGTGATGGCAATGTGGTGGGTAGCGGGAATGTGGTGCAGCGAGGCAAGTACAACCTCAACGCAGGCTCCATCCGTGGACTGCGAGTTGGCGATACCTACGGTTCTGGCACACCAGAGGCTTTTGGAGAGGAAGAAGCGGAGGAAGAACAGACCCGCACAGCGAAGGGATTTGAGCCCTTACCAGGACAGACACAACCGCTGGCAGCTACCAAGTATGTCTGTCCCGAACCGGATTGCGACATTTCCTGGGTGCGTCGTTCGGTGGGGCAAGCCATTCCCCAATGCTCCATCCATCAGGTCGCGCTTGTGCCCGTTCACCGTTCCTAAGGGTTGCTATGCTGCCAAAATTTTTGGAGAGCCTGGGGGATACCATCGCCAAAGAGTGGGTGGCCAAGGTCTTGACGCCTGCCTTTGTCTTTTGGTTTGGCGGCCTCTTGTCCTGGGCGCTCCACTCCCAAGCGAACTGGAACACCTTGGAGCAGTGGCTGAACCAGAAAACGCTGGTACAGCCCTTAACTACCTTAATTGCAGCCTTGCTGGTGATTGCTACTTCCGCGATCGCCGTGCAGCAGTTTGAACTACCCGTCCTACGCTTGCTAGAGGGTTATTGGCCCCGCTGGCTGCAACCTTTACGACGGCGACTAATCAAGGGTCAGAAGCTCAAAGCTGAAAAGGCAGAGAAGCGCTTTCAAGCCTTGGCAAACATGGGCATCGAGAACCTCACACCGGAAGAAGCCGACGAGTACGTGCAACTGGACTGGCAATTGAAACAAACCCCGACACAGAGCGATCGACTGATGCCTACCCAGTTGGGTAACATTCTGCGAGCCGCAGAGCGCCGTCCCCTGGAGAAGTATGGGTTGGAATCGGTCATTTGTTTCCCTCGGCTGTGGCTGCTCTTACCAACTGAGGTGAAAACAGAGTTGACCGAAGCGCGAGCCAGACTCAACACAATGGCGCGTGTTTTAGTGTGGAGTATCCTATTTGAGGTGTGGACGGTTTGGAGTTGGTGGGCGATCCCGATCGGGCTACTTTCCGCGTTCCTGGCATATCGCTGGTTACTGAATGCGGCTGCCATTTACGGTGATTTGGTTGAGTCCGCCTTTGATTTGCATCGCACCGCACTCTACAAGACCTTACGCTGGAAGCTACCCAAGACTCCTACGGAGGAACAGGCATCAGGTCGAGCGCTGACCGATTATCTCTGGCAAGGTTTCACGGAGCCAGAACCAACGTTTGAAGAGCCTGAAAAGAAGTAAGGGAGTGAGCAATGTCCGAGATACTTCAGGAAATCATTGATCGAGTCAAAAGCGGAATCCCAGCGCCAACAGATATTCAAGCTTTGGCGGCGGCTATTCAATCTGGGCAAGTAACGCTTGCAGCAGGACAACAAGCCGTAGCGATTGCGGGTAATGCGGCTGAATCTAACATTTTGACTGGAAATAACAACTACGTTAATAGTGGTTACCAAGGATGGAGTGTGGAAGACATTCGAGATATCCTAGAAATATTTAAGCAATCAGAGACGGCTAGCCTTTCTTCAATTTCGACTGCCGTGGAAAGTGGTCATCTAGGAAAAATAACCTTAGAGGTTCAGGATATAGATTTTATCAATTCAAAATTAGCGGTTCTTGAGGAAATCCAGCAGTTTAAACAGTTGTCGAAAATACCAACAGATGAATTTAATCTTTTAAGACGAAAGATTCAAGCTATAAGTAGTTCTAGCCGAGAATTGAAAGAAATTGAGATTATAGCTGGAAAGCTTCTTGAACAGTCCGTCTTGGCGCTCACGGAAAAAATAAGAACTCTAAAGCTAAAATCTAAGCATGAGCTGGCAGAGCCTCATTTACATAGGGATGATGTAAATTGCCAAACAGATTGTCTTGAAAAGCAGCTTCAGTTGCTCAGAAAATTTGAAACTAACTTAGAGTATGGGAAGCAAGGAGCTGATTGGCTTAACCTTAATATTACCGACTTTGCAAAAAGTATGGGGAAATACGCGTTATCCCAATGCCCAAGTGTTCAGAAAGCTGCTTCAGTAGATATGATTGATGACTTTTACTTTTCCATTGAGCAGCTTTTGGAGCGAATTAGCCATTGTCTAATTTGGGGAAGATATAGCATCTTGGACTCATTTGATATTCCTTTGATTTTTGATCAAAGAACTCATGAGTTTGCCTTCTCCTTCTTTCAAGAGACAATTATTCCTTCCCATTTGCCTACAGAAGTGAGGAAACAGATACACGACTATGTAAATTATCTTGTAAAGAGACTACCACTTTATTCTTGCTAGCCCTTCTAATATGACTAATGACGCATTTTTCTGGCGATTCGCTGTCGGATTTTCAACAACTCATCAGCTTGAAGAGCTAGATGAGCATAATTTTGCATTGCAAGCTCCATAGCTTGATCCAAACTGCACCCCTGACTTACCAAACTCTCTACATCTCGCTCAAATTGATCGTTAGGAGCCATAAGACAGGATTCTTTAATTGTCAGTGGTCACTTAGCTATACATTTCTGCTAAGGAGAATCAGGACAATTAACTACTTTAAAAAACAAAACCCCAGACACTTGCTCACTGCCAATAGCTTCTGCAAACATCTGAGGATTCTATATTGCTGAACACAGGAAAGCTGAAAAGTTACTGGTTTCTTCTCGACTTACGCTCTTCCCTGGCGCGAGCTTGTTTTTCCTTAAATAGGCGGTCTGCCTCATTTGCCTGACTATTATGGTCTCTAGTCACCTTTGAGATTGCTGGATCTACTTTACAGCCCTGAGCTTCGATGCTTTCCAGGTCATTCTTAAACCAATCGAAAATAGCCATGTTTTAGCCTCGCCATCAAGTTACGTCTAGATGAATCATTCAAATCAGTTGTTCATACATCAGTACGAAAAGCACTGAGATAGACGCACCATGGGCAGAGAATTGACTTTGCACTACGAGTATATAGTACAAAAGAACTATTTTAGTCGAGATAATTATTTTTTATGTGTTGAAGCAGAGCTTAATAATGCTGTATAGTCTTTGCCTAACTGGTCGCCGAGGTAACAAGTTGAGGCTAGAAAGCAAGCGGAATTTCATCTTTTGATGTTGAATATGCAATAGAGGAGATCGCAATTCCCAAAAGTCCTCTCTATGCCTACAGAAGAACCCGCCCCTAACTCTGCCCAAGCTTCAAGCGTTCCTGAACCAATCACGGCTTCTCAGGAACCCCATCCTATTGCCCAGTCTGTACAGCAATCGGGCAAGTTTGGGGTGAATATTGGTCAGGGACAGGGTGTGCATATTGGCGATGTGTACCAAGCAGACCCTGAGACCATCAAGCGCATTGTTCGGGAGGAACTGCGCCTACCGCAACGAGAATATGGCGATCCTGTTGGCTTGGGCCTGAATGCTCTAGCTGAGCTTATGCAGTACCCTGAAGCACGAACAGCCGTGACTGCCTTCCGGGTCGATTTCCAGGCGGCCTGTGAGCAAATCAACATCATTGCTAATTATAAAGAGCTACATGACCTACTCCATACACTCGAGTTCCAGTGCTACAACGGCATTGTGCAGGAAGCGAAGCGGTTTCCAGATGACGAGACAGCCCTAGAAATCTTGACAGACCATGAATTAACGCTGCAAAAAATTCTGAGAGAAGTCCAGGAGGTGGCGGGACGAGAGACAATCGCTACCAACGAGGTGTTGTGGCTGAAAGACCTGGAACGTGCTCAGGAAGAATTGCATGGGGCGATTGAGGAATTAGAAACAAGGCGGCTCCAAAGAACGATTTGGCTGTTGAATCGTGTTCTGGCGATCCAACCCTCTCGCATCAACACTAATCTCAACTCAGCAGCTCGGACTCTACGTCTTCCAGCGCTAGTGAATGCTATGGAATCTATTTGGGAGAGGCTAACCGGGTCAAACCTGGATAAGGAGAAGATCAATCAATTTCAGGTAGGCGTTGAGGTTTTTGCGACATTAAATGAACGATTGGCTGCGTTAGTCATCGGACATGACTTTTGGCAAGAGCTGGATTTAGAGCTGCGGCGCATTGAAGCCAATCTGGAAAAGGACTTGGTTGAGCTAGAGATGTCCTGGCCCGATCTCAAGGAACGAACAGGAGTTTTGTTTAACTTCGTTGGAGATCAGTGGACAAGCTCTTTTCAGCAAGATAGTCAGCATTTGGATGCAGCGCTCAACGCTCAAAATCCTTCTAAAATCAAACGATTTTTTCGTATGTATCGTAGACGCGCTGGCGATCGCTTCTATCAAGTTGATACCACCCTACTTCGATTGTGTGGAGAATTGCGAGAGGTCGGTGAACCTTTAACGTCAGTTTTGAGGATGGTCGAATGAGTAATGGCGCAACTACTCTGAGTTCAAAAGCGGATGGCGATCGCTTTCCATCCTTGGCGTCATTACGAGTTGCTCACAGTGAGTTGCTCAAGTTGCACCGTGAACGGGGTAATGAGCCCGAGGTTCTGGTTGAGATTGAGCAGTTGATTCATAAAGGGCAATCAACGGGTGCGCTATTAGACATTGAGGAGGATCGCTGGGCAGCTCAGAGTCTACTAGATTACTGGAGCTCACTACTATATCGTGCAGGGCAAGAACCACCAGATGCGACCCTGATTGATTTCGATCCTTCTCTCGCCCCAGACCTGAACAATGATCTCTGCCCTTACATCGGTCTAGAAGCCTTCCGAGAAAAAAATCAAAATCTCTTCTTTGGCCGACAAAGGCTGGTTGACAAACTGCTAAAACATTTAGAGATCAACCGTCTGCTTATTGTGGTTGGCTCTTCGGGTAGTGGTAAGTCCTCCGTTGTATTAGGTGGCTTGTTACCTCGCCTCCTAACTGGCATGGTAGCAGGTAGCCAAGACTGGTTCTACTACGCTCCATTAGTTCCCAGTTCAGATCCACTGACTGCTTTAGCTCGACGAGTGAAGCCAGCTAATGTACCTACAACAGAATGGATTCCTCAACAGACTTCAGCATTTAAGCAAGATTCGAATCACCTAATGCAACTGACTAGACAACGGGATCATCAACCCGTTGTACTAATCATCGACCAGTTTGAGGAGGTATTTACTCTCTGCCATGATGATGAAGCTCGGCAGGCGGTGATAAAAAATTTGCTGCACTTTGTTCAAACCCCTGATGCCCGGAACATCTTGATTTTGACCATGCGAACGGACTTCGAGAGTCAGTTTGTCCGCACACCGGATTTGCTTCCGCTGTTTGAGCAATATCATATTCGGATGACAGCTCTAGATGCTGGCGAGCTACGAGAGACCATAGAGAAGCCAGCAGAAATGGTGGGTCTTAAGTTTGAGGAGGGTTTGGTTGAGGCTCTATTAAGTGATGTCTTGGGCGAACCTGCTGCCCTACCCCTACTGCAATTCACCTTACTAAAGCTTTGGGATAACCGGGAACACAACCGTTTGACTTGGGAATCGTATCGACGGTTAGGGGGAGGACGTCTAGCACTGGCTAAGAGCGCGGATGCGTTTTATAGCAGCCTGATTCCAGAGGAACAATTTACGGTTAAACGAATTCTGTTACGAATGATACGACCTAGTGAAGGCTTGGAAGTAACTAGCAACCGGATACCTCGGGAGAAGTTGTATCTTTCGGGGGAAGCACGCGATCGAGTAGATCGCGTCTTAAACAAGCTAATTTATGCTCGGTTAGTTCGACTTACAGAGGGTGATTCTCTTGGTGATGCTCAAGTTGAAGTTGCTCACGAAGCTTTGATTAGGAATTGGCCTCAATTAGTAGATTGGTTGGAAGACGAACGTAGCTCACTACGACAACGTCTTCGTCTAACAAGTATGGTGGAGCATTGGTTAGCGCAGAATAGAGAACCGGATTTACTACTTCGAGGGACGCAGCTAGAACAAGCTCTGCAATTCAATGACTTAAACGACCTGGAAGAAGAGTTTATAAAGTGCAGCGAAACAGCAGAAAAAGATAGGCTAGATGTAGAGAGAAGACAGATTCAGGAGAATCTAAGGTTAGAAGAGGAAAAGCAAAGGCTTGAAAGTAAGCTAAGATTACGTAAACAAATTGCATTCATTTCTACTGCAATAGCAGTATCAATCGGTATATTAAGCCTCTGGGCAGTATATCAAAAAGATAGAGCAGAAAAAGCAGAGAATTATGCAAAAGAACAACGAGCAGTCGCTTTGCAAGCCTTAAAACAAGCAAATGATGAAAAACTAAGGTTCGAGAATGCATCGAAAAGGGAAAACCAGGCGAAAACAACTAATACCAAACTTCAGAAAGAACTTGAAAAATTAAAAGAGCAAGTTTCAAATGGAAATATAACTAAAGAATCTGCTCAAAGGCTAGCAGAAATTAGTGAGCAAATAAGTACCAATGAAAGTACTAATGAACCGCTTCCGCCTTCACAGGTGGGGGAAAGCGGACCAAATGCAAGAGTCGCTGTGGTATTTGATCCTCCTTCTAATATTAGGGTTTCGCCAAATGGGGCAATCTTATGTAAAATCCAAAAAATTTCTAGTATAAACATATTCAACTCTAATGGTGAATGGTACTATACTGACTATTGTGGAAATATTGGAGTAATACATTCCAGTCAAATCAAATTTTGACCTGTTGCTTTCATTGAGTAGCAAAACCAAATTAATTTTGCTGGCTCTCCCGTCAGCAAGGTGATAATTATTTCTAATCAGAGAAGCAAGCTAATAGCCTTTCTCGAAAGTTGTCAAAATTTATAAAGCCATAAGCTTGTCGTTTAATCAACTTAATGCGGTTATTAATTCCCTCCATTGCTCCACTCGTGGTGCGATTTCGAAAGTAGTTACTAATTCCATCTAGATGCTTGCGAATCGTTGTGATGGCTTCACTGTAAATAGTTCGTGCTTTCCCCAGCCATTGCTGAATTTGATGCTTGCCCTCCTCAACTGTCAAGGGCTGCTCATAAATAGCTCGAAACTCTTCTTTCCATTGATAAGCTTTTGCTAATCGCTTTGACTGTTCCAGCAGTTGGTCTAATTTGACCTGTTCTTCTGGCGTTAAATCTTGACCATTCTTCAATAGAATGAACTTGCTACCCCGATCCAATACACCCGCTTGTCTACGAATTTTATTTAACTCTTCATTCACCGCTTTCATCACATGGAAACGGTCAATGACAACCACCGCATTCGGAAACATTTTCTCTACTACTTTTGGGAAACCACCCCACATATCAACACTCACCTCCTCCACCTATGCTCTGGTCTCTAATGGCTGCTGCTCCAATGTTGCAATGATGTCTTCCTGTTGATGGCTATCAATCACTTCAATTAATTTTCCAGCCTCAATGTCTCCGATAACTGTGACAAAGTTTTGGTGCCCTTTCCGTTTGCTGATTTCATCAATCCCAATCCGTTTAACTCCTGACCACCCGGAAGTTTTTTCTGAGCGTACTGATACTTGAATATCCCTTGAATGCGGTCAAAACTTAAGCGCTCGACTCGACTGACTTGCTCCATGCTTGACAGTTGGACTTGCTGATAAATATGCTCCTCATAGCGTCGCGTATACTGCCGCCCTTCATTCATAAAAGAGAGGGATTCAGTAAAGTAACATTGACAATTATGGCAATAAAACTGGCGACGTGGAACTTTTAGATACGTCGCTTGACCAAAAATCGATAAATCTCGCAGTAAAATCGGACGGTTTTGATGCAATTCTGAACTCAATTGCTCGCACTGCGGACAACTCGCGTCCTCATTGAGTAACCGTAGTTTCAGGTAAGCTTCATGATCTTGCTGAACACAGCTTTCAACCGTAGCATTAGGTAACTTAAGCAAGGTATCAAGATGAATATCCATTGGTACTACACCCAGCTAAAAGTGCCCTATTATACGATCTTCACCCTGGATCCGGAAGAACCTTTTGCTTTGGAAAAACAGCTAACTATAAAAAGCAGAGATTAGTGATCGGAAATATAATATCTACGAATTAGTATAGATTTTGTGGATTCTAAGGAGATAGCGAGATTTGGTAAATGCATTAGCGCTATTGAAGAACGTTGGTGTATTGAATAAGAGATCGCTTGAAAGGGTTTATGTGGTTTTTGGATGTCTGTTCACTGAATTCAATAAAGGTTATTGAAAATTCAGCAAAGACTCAAATGGCAAAGATTGTCTCCACATTTTTTTAAACCAGTAGTTTTCCGTTTCTTCCTTCGCTAATAGCATATTGTGCTGAAATGCTCTATTAGCAGACAATAGATAAAGATCTGACCAACACTCACTTTTTGAAGGAAGACGCGCAGGCTTGAAATTGAGTCATGACAACAAAAGTAACTTTAAGCATCTCTTCATGATGCAATTCTTGAATCACACTATGGTAATTTGAGCCACGTCTGAAGGTGCTGCTATGACCGTGCCGCTCCACCAATCGCCGCCAAAGCTCAAAGCTCCTGAAGAGATGCCCGGTCGCTATGGGTTGCCCTTTCTGGGCGAGACCCTGTCCATTTTTGGGGATGAAGAGCTGTACTACTGGCAACATTTTCAGCGGTATGGGTCTGTCTTCAAAACCCGGATTCTGGGACAGAAGTTTGCGTTTCTAGTTGGTCCTGAAGCCAACCATTTGTGCTGCTGGAACAGGCAGACCATGTTTCCACCACGTTGGGCTGGTTTTTCTTAAAGTCGCTCTTTGGCAACGGGCTGCTGTTCATGGAGGGTGAAGCGCACCGCATGGCTCGTCGCCTGATGTATCCAGCATTTCATGGCAGGGCGATCGCCCTCATCCCATCTCATCAAAACGTTCTAAGCCATTGCCGAAACTGCTTTACCGAACTGTTTTCACTCACTGGCGATCGCGTCTCATCTTGGGAGAAACACAGTGCAACACGATCGCACCTCACCGCTGTTCCCCAGCCGACATTGCAGCAAAATGCTCCATCAGCAGACGATGGATGAAGATGTAGCCACCACCCACTTTCTGAAGGAAGATGCGATCGACCGCATAATCCAGAAAATGCGCATAGTTCCAGGGTATATTGTGGCTCACATAAAATACGGCTCGGAGACTAATGTGAACGATGCAAGCTGTTCCTCCCATCAGTAGCCCCACAAAGAGTCCATAAAATATGCCCCAGTTCAGAGAAACGGTTAACCACTGACTGAGCAGGTAAAACACGAAAGAAAATCCTAGTGAGACCATAATTGCAACATTAGCGGATGTTTTGGCAGAGCGCCAAATGCCCTGATTTGGGGTCGTGCGAGTTTCAACTTCAGCACCCGCACGAAGGCCAGTTAAAAGTCCAAAAATCAAGCCTCCCAGCAGTACGAGGAGCAATCCTTCGATCAAATTACGACCCAGGGCACCAGATAATCCTAAGATAAGACCCATTGGAGCAGAGCCGATCAACCCAAAGATAAGGTATCTGCTGACGTTCCTCCAAGACCATCTCAAGGCTTCGACGGGTTTGAGGAAACTCATGCCAATGATGCCCCCAACCCACCAGTCCAGACCCCCTACAATCGGTACTGTTAACACCATCACAAGCCAACCCGCTTCGGGAGCCTTGGCAACGCCAGCAACCATACCGAAAAGCAAACCAGTCAAAAGCCCAGTCAAGAAACTGCCTGTTAACCGTTGCAGGAACACTTGGCGGGAACTGGGTTGCATTCGCTCAATTGCCATCGTGAGCCAAGTCCCAATAATGTTGGCAAGACTATAGATCGCCCAAACTGTGAGCCCGATTGCGAGCCAGTGCTGTTTCGCTCCCATACTGAGGGCGACGATGACTCCAAAAGCAAGTCCGACAATCAGCGATACCAGGATTGTATATAGCCAGCGTTGTCGGGGTGTTTGTAACCAACTGCGATCGAGCCACTCAATCAAAAAAATGGTTTGGGAAGACTGAACGAGCTGTTGCGCTAACCAGCTTAACCATCGCCTCGTTTGGGTTAGTGAGTAACGTGTATCACCGCCACGCCGCTTTAACATGCGATCGATATACACATCAAACAACCGTTGGCGATGAGCTTCCGCACTCATTTGAGGGAAGTCCTCCGGATGAATGCCTTCATACGCCAACACCATGATATTCAGCATGAGGGGCGATCGCGCCAGTTCTTGCAGTGCTGCATCGTTTGCAAGTAACTGCCTCAAGCCTGTGAGATTCCCGTTGAGCTCGTTCAAATAGCGATCAATTTGGGCTGGCTGTAGTGATCGTACATAGATTGCCTGCTGCACCATGAGGCGTTGGGGCAGCGCTTCGTAGTCTTTAATGCGGCTACAGACGACCATTTCGGTGCCATACGTCTGCTGAAATTGATTGAGAGCAGCAACACACGCCTCTCGCTGTTCCGCTCGCACTTCATCTAACCCATCCAGCAGCAGTAGCAATTGTTGCTCTCTGATCCAGTGTTGCGCGATCGTTTTGGGCACTTGATATTTTGTGTTTAATTCTGCTGCCAACCAATCGGCAATGCTGAGGGTCTTGCTTCCCCAGGACGAAAGATTAAACACCACGGGAATAAGCGCTTCCACATCTTGTTCGGCACGGATCATCAGCTCACGCGCGAGTTGGAGCAAGGTGATGGTTTTGCCTGCTCCCGGTTCACCCAACAGCAGCAGAGTGCGTCCTGTGCCCAGTTGATCAAACAGATCAATCACAGTAGTACCTTCAGGCAGAATGGGTTGAGCCGCACCCACTGGCTCTAAACCCAAAGACCAGGGAGTCACCAAAACCTGCGATCGCTCTTCTAAACCCAGTTGCATGACGACTTGGTGATGCAAAGAAGCTTCCAGCACACCCTTGACCCAGAAGTTTTTGACCTTGTTGAGTAATGCCTGTCGATTGCGATATGCCTGAGGTGTCAGGGGCGATCGTGCAGTGGGCTGTTGGAGGGCAGTTTGAATCACCGTTTTGATCGTGTCGGCATCGACACCCTGATAAATGCGATCGCCCACCTGAATCTCGCGACCCTGACCCAGGTTCACGGTGTACTTGCCGAGTTGCACCACACTCTGATCGGCTTTGTCCTGGAGCAATTGCCGCAGTACTTGTCGATCACCCTCGGTTTCTTCACCGTTGGCAATACGATCTAGGAGTTCACTGAGGTCATTGGAAGCAGCCATCGTCTTAAACCTGTCCTGATGGGCTGAGCGCTTACCCTCAGATTACACATCGGTTAAGGCAATTCCCAAATTTGTACGCTTCGTAAAGGCAAAATAGTGTGGTGTTAACTGAGCCAAGACTCTGCCGAGAGTCTTGGTTATGATAGCGGCAGGTGTATGCTGGCTCTAAAGTCTCTGCTGCTCTCCAGTCCGTTCTCGCTACTGCCATGATGACTCCTGAAGCACTCAATACCATTCTTGAGCGGATAACCCAAAAGCAGCACACTGAGCAAGACATAGAGGTGCTGCGGCAATCGCTGCGCCTCGCTGGCGATACGGTGCAATGGGTCTCTCAGGATGGCAAGTTCAACACAACTGTTGGGGAAATTACCGGGGGAGCGGTTCACATTGGCGATCGCATCTATCAAGGTGCGAGTGCTGAAGCCATTCGAGACACCATCCAGTCTCTTCTTCAAGAACTTCAAGCGGCTGCTCAACCCACTGTCTCACCGTTAAAGTCAGCCGATGAACTCGTGCAACAGGTGCGATCGCGCCTCCATGATGACATTCAACGCTTGCATGGCACGATGCCGCTGTGGGGTGTGGATCATTGGGTGCCGTTGGGTGACTTGTTTGTGGACGTGAATATTCTGGAGGAGTTGAGCAGTAGCCGTCGATCGGAATTGGCTGACCTATGGCAGGACTTCAGCCAGAATCCCAGCTATCGCAGTCTCGATCGCATTGGTTTGGGCAGAGAGCGGCAGCGGGTGTCGGGCCTGGAGGTGTTGGCAAAGCATACGAATCTGATGGTAGTGGGCAAACCGGGTTCTGGGAAAACCACGTATTTGCAGCGAGTCGTAACGGAGTGCAATGCGGGAAATCTGCAAGCTCATGGGATTCCGGTGTTGATTAGGCTACGGGAGTTTGTCGAGGATGGGCGGGACATTGGCTATTCACTGGAGCGGTATCTAGAGCGGTGCTGGCAGTTAGCAGCAACAGAAACTCAACTGGTGCTCAATCAGGGGCGATCGTTGGTGTTGCTGGATGGCTTGGATGAGGTGACGGGGGAAGATGGAAAAACCATTACCAAACAAATCAAGCGCTTTGCCCGTGCCTATCCTCAAGTACAGATGGTTGTGACCTGCCGAACTCAGAGTCAGGAATCGCGGTTTGAGCGGTTTAATTATGTGGAAGTGGCGGACTTTAATGAGCCACAGGTCAGAGCTTTTGCAGAGCATTGGTTTCAGACTGTGTGTACCGATCAAGGAGTAGGTCAGGCAAAGGCACAAGTATTTTTGGAGCAGCTTTTTCAAGAAGAGAACAAACCGATTCGTGAATTGGCGATTACACCCATTTTGCTGAGTTTGACATGTTCGGTATTTGAACAGAAGCACACATTTTACTCAAAGCGCTCCAAGCTCTACGAGGAGGGGTTAGAGCTATTGCTGGAGCAGTGGGACAAGTCGCGAGAGATTGAACGGGATGAGATTTATCGAGATTTGTCTGTGGAGCGAAAGCTGGGGCTATTGAGCTATCTGGCATTGAAGAAGTTTGAGCAAGAGCAATATGTGCTGTTTGAGCAGGCGGAGATTGAGGGTTATATTGCAGAATTTTTGGGGATTGGGTTGCGGGAGAGCCGGGGGGTGTTAAGGACGATCGAGTCACAGCATGGGTTGTTGATTAAGCGCTCACAAAAGATTTGGTCATTTTCGCACTTGACATTTCAAGAGTATTTGGTTGCAAAATCATTTATCAAGTCATCTCATTTACAAAGATTGCTTAGTTATGTTGATAGAGAATCATATGAAGAAGTATTTTTATTAGTTGCTGAAATGCTAGAAAAAGCTGATAATTTTATATTATTAATGAAATTAATAATTGATAAAATAATAGCATCTGATAAACAATTACAAAAATTTCTTGGGATAGTCTATGAGACCTCCTTAACGGCTAAAAGTATAACTATTCCAAACCCTGCATCTGTTAGAGCTCTTCATCTAGCTGCTCATGGTAATAGCTTAGATAGCATTTCTATTCAGGAGATGGATTTAGAACTAGTTAAAGAGCAAATAGTGTCAGAACTAAAATTAAATGAAACCTCAAAACTCTCTAAAACGATACCTCCAAGGCTTCCAGATTTTCATCTTATTTGTTTATCTGCTTGTGAAACTGGATTGACTGATATAGTAGTCAAGTCGAAGCGGAAGAAATCTAAAACTTATGGCTCAAACCATAGCCTGCTTAGATCTCTTCAAGAGCTAAGAGAGCAATTATCAGTAATAAGATTAGAAAGTACTACTTTTGAGAATTGGCTTAAAAAAGATTATTCACTCTGGTTGAAAAAGCTACAAGAAGTGATGATTGATCATCATAATCTTGGAAAAATTTGGGAATTTAATGAGAAGCAGCAAGAGCTATTGAAGAAGTATTATAGTGCAAGTAGATTGTTATTAAGCTGCTTAAACAAGGCTTCCATTACTACTAAAGTTAAAGAAGAAATTGAAGAAACATTGCTATTGCCGATCGCTGAAATCGAAAAACGCAAACGTGAAAAAGGGTAGCAGGGCAATATCACTCAGTCGATTGAGTAATAAAAACAAAGAGTCAAGTTCTAAAGTTGTTCGTAAGGTTCACACAGAAAAATTAATTATTCCAAGCACCATAAAAACTTGGATAGTTAATATTTTCTGCACAACGCCAAACAATTTCATAAATATACTCACATCGAAAATGTGTCTTTTCCAGCTCATCATGTAAATGCTCTTCCAAATCCAGTAAGTAAGGTTTGAAATTTTCAACAAAATTAATTAACTGGGTATGTTGTGTTGTCTTCTGTAGGTGATCGGAAACTTTTGCAATTACAAACCAATCCTCGGAATTCTGAATTTGTTGTATAAGCTCACTAACTTCTACTCCAGCGTAGAAGTTATCCTCAAATCCTTGAATCTCTTCAGCCTCGTTCTCAAGCACTAAGAACTTTTCATCTTTTTGAGAGGGTAAATCATGCTCTTTAAGTACTCTGATTTGTGCTGTCAGTTGATCAAGCGATTTAGCCACATGCGGTTTGAGTTTTGAACTAACTCCAGTTACAAGAATTGACTGTAACTTTCTGTTAGTCGTGCCCAGTGAGTCTAAAGTATTGGCAATATGCCAACGGACACTTGGCTCTGAACAAAAGTCAATTAATTGAAGTAGATACCTCTCTGTTTTTCGTCTTTCCAAACTATTCCGTATTATTCTTCTAGCTTCCTGACAAACTGGTTTTAGAAAGAAACACCACTTTTGGTGCTGTTTATCAAAGTAACCAAATGCATATTTGATAATTTCCAATATAATTTTTTCAGATTCAATCTCTGAATTCTCTCGAAATTCTCTGATACCTTCTACTGCTAGAAAATATGCTTTGAAGGAGTAAAATCCTCCAGAATTATCCTGAAAATTTATTAATTCAGAGAGGATTTGCTCCTTCAGTATTTTTGGTGTGTTAGACTTTCCCAACCATAAGAGTATTACTTCCTTCCACTTTGCTTCAAAAGCTCGATAGATTGCATTTGGGTGATTAGGATTATCACGAAAATGAGTGAGGAAGAAACTCCACTCGTTGATTGTCAGTGCTGCAAAATATTCCTGAAAAGTAGGATGGAAGAACGCATACACCGCCTTCCTCGGATTCTCCGCATCCACACCTACCTTGTTCAGCCACCCCAATTGCAACGCCAACTGAAACAACGAATCGGGTTCATATGGCTCACCTAAAAACTCACACACAAACTCATGCCGCAGCCGAAACCGAGTTGCTTCCTTATTGATCGCCTCCCGTGCTAACTCACCCAAAGCCGCATTCAACTGCTGCCGCTGCTCAACCGTCGTCGGAAACCGCTCCCGCTTCCACTCATAGAAATCCACCACAAACTGCTCGTATAGCCCTGCTTTGGTCTCCGGCAGTGTCCCCTCCCCCAAATACCAGTTGAAACACAACAGCGCCAGTCGCAACGGATTCTTCGCCAAATCTCGAATGCGGTCCTTTCCTGGCTGCTTCAATGCCACACACAACCCTTCTGCCTGTCCTGCTTGAGCATCTGGCAATGCCTCAAACCACTGTCCAACAAACTGCTCCACCTGCACCGGATAGTCAAACTCCAGCGTGCGATAGGTGTCAAACGTATCCAGCGCATGGCGATTGCCGTCCCACAGATTCAACCGACAGGTCAACACAATCCGCGTCTGCGACAGCAAGCCCCCCAACCGCGCCTGCCGCTCAATCTCACTCAAGGGATTGCCCGACGACACCTGCATTTCATCCACCCCATCCAGCAGGAGCCACACTCGCCCCTGCTGAACCTGCGCCACAAAGGCATCCTTTACCTGGGTTGACGCTTCTGCCTGTCCTATCTGTTGCACAACTGCTGGCAACCACCGCTCCAGCAGGTAATCCTCCAGCTCTTGCCCCTGCAAATCTGCCAGCGACACCCAAACGACGATCGCCCCCTCAATGTTTTCAGACACCCAGCGGACAATCTGCTGCAATAGCGTGGTTTTTCCCGCTCCCGGTTCCCCAATTACAGCAATACGGCGTCCACCACTCCGAGGACTTTGCCCCTGGCGCAACACCTGTTCCAGAAATGCCTCATGCTCAAATTTCTGAGTAATCTCCGTCTCCTCGTAGAGCAACGAGCCGTGCTCTGGCAGCACGTCTTCTCGACGACGAGACTGTCGCTTGCGCTCCACCAAACCCAGCGGCACATACACCTGCTCCGTGCGATAAGTGATACCCTCGGCATGAGTCAGTGGGTTAGTCGTCAGGCGCTGAATTTGCTCATCGAGGAGCGATCGGCTAACCTGCTGCCAATCAATCTTTGGCAAGGGAGGAGGAAGTTGCGATCGCAGCAAGTCCCGAATCTCTTCCAGCAGCTTTTTATCCAACCCATCCCCAATAGAAATATCCTCACCCCGACCAAAATTAGTGTTGTACTTCCCAATTTGGATAAACTGAACAACCTTTTGACCGTCTTCTGTTTTGCTCCAACCCTCCAAGACGGAGCTATCTCTTTCAATTAGAGGAAGGATGCGTTCAAGAATAGGCAGCAACTCATCTGGAGCGACCATTGCAACTTTAAGGAACTGGTTAGTCCCAGTATGGCTGCTGCATTGTTAACAGCAAAATGTTTTATAGGAAAAGTTAGGGGTTTAAGTGAGTCCAAATCTAGCTGTTGAGAGCGAACAGAGTCAGACACCCCCGGCGAAGCCGGTGGCTTAATGAGTGTGACCGCCCCAAGGGCGGGTGTCCTCGCTAGGGGTTACTCGGTCAGTCGCTAGAATTGCCCTCCTCTATCCGCGTGATCTTGCTCCCGAATGTACCGCTTCACCGCTTCGAGCTCAAAGCCAACCGTGGAGACGGCATAGCCCCGTGCCCAGAAATGCTCGCCGACAAAATTCTGTTGCTTGCCCTTGAACTGCCGTGCAATCGCAATCGCGCTCTTGCCCTTCAGAAACCCAATCACAGAAGCAACCGCATACTTGGGTGGAATCTCGATACACATGTGCACATGGTCTGGCATCAAATGCCCTTCGATAATCCGGCATTCCTTCTGGCGTGCCAATTCATGAAAAATTGGTCCCAAAAACTGACGAATCTCGCCAAACATCACCTTGCGACGATATTTGGGTACAAACACAACGTGGTACTTACAGTCCCACTTGGAGTGAGACAGACTTTGATACAATTCCGACATTGTTCTTTTCTCCTACGGAACTGGCTCATCAAGCCACCGTGGGAGTTACTTTACTGCTGGAACGCTCAAAGCTTTGCGAGTCGCACTGGTAGAACCAGTGGCTTACCTCAGGGGTTTAGTTAGAGGGGAAAACACTTGCATAATGTTCGGACAAAGCAGCCCAAGGTTAGCCAAACTACAAGGAGCACCAGTAGGAGTGGAAACCGGGTTAAAACATACACTCACCGGTCTTCGCTTCGTAGACATTCCCAGCAGCATACATCAGAAGCTCCCTATCGATTTCGCCACGCTTCGCACGATCAGCAGCACGCTCAGGCTGTTGTAATGCTGCCTCAAAATACTCTCGCCCCTGCCCAATCAGCCATGCTTTGAAATACAGGAAACTGTCATCCGAACAGAAGCCGTTAATCGTGTGAGCAACATCCCATAAGTCCGAGCGGTCACTTTCACCCAGCTGATCCCAAAAATGGTCCTGAAAGGCGACAATCTCTGCCAAAGGCAATGGCTCAAGCAGTCTCTGCAAGGCAAGCGCTTGCTCCTCATGGGTCGTACTCGCTTGCCGACTTGCCTCAATGATCGCCCAAAACTGATCAATGTACATGAGCCTAATTCTAAGACTGAACAGAAAGCAGAAATGCCTGTATTAGCTGGACTTGACAGATTCCATGATGGTGAACTGCTGTCTGAGCGTGCTAACTAAAGAGGTTATGTCCCTGCTGAGTACAAGTGCTTGTTCAGAAGTAGAACGGCATTCCAACATGCCAGCACGGCATAGAACGGAATCAACCACTGCAAAAGAATCAGCCACAAAGTCTGCCAACGATGGCGAGGCTTCACTAGCATGGCGACAAAGTTGTTGCATGGAGTAGATCCGCTTAAGTTTCGCGGCACCAGCACTCAATAGCAAGTCATGTTGCTGTGCTTTTTCAACCAAAGCCGCGATCGATGGTCCTTGAATTGCTTCCATTGCTGAAATTTCGGCAGGTAATTCGTCAACTATGGGATCACATTTTGGTAGTTCTCCAAACCGACGCTTTAACGATTCCACGCAACAGATCCATAGAGTAAAGTAAGCCGCTCGCGGCGCAGAGGCTTTAGCAGCTCGAACAGCTTCTACAAAAAGCTTCCTGTCTTCATTATTTGATACCTTCTCCTCATACGAATCCAACAGAGCATAGAGCTGCGCTTCAGTCATTGCTTACCTCTACTGGTGAATCATAATCTTGAAAGTTTTGAAAGGCTGGTTTTTAGTACTTCTTTACTAGCATTCAAACCTCTATTGAACACTAAATCTCTTAAAACGCAACTGCAATAAAGTGCTGCACCGAGATCATTTTGTAGTGAATGGAAGATCACCACCAGCAGACACTCTCTACCATCTACACCCGTAATCCGTTGCCTGTCTTACAGCAACGTTAAACAGATAGTACAACTAAGACAATGTTGATGATACCGGATAGTATCCGGTGTTTACGGTCAAAAATAGTGCTAAATTAACCCCACAGTTTACCCCCGAAGTCGCTTCAATGTTTCACACGCGGAGTAAAGGTAGATCATTTACCACGAATGATTTGCCAAGAAGCATGAAGCCCAGAGAATTTTGTCGTGCCTGGTTCCACGCCACGCCGGCAGCGGAAGAAACACGAGGTTACCGCAGACAGTGCGTTAAACTCCTCGCTGAAGTCATTGGTCTAGAGGAAGACACCGTTGATCGTTGGGGTTCAGGACTTAATTTTCCTGGCATGCCTGCTCAATACGAGAACACGCTGGGTTACGCCCTCACCATTAAGCAGATGTTAGAAGCAGCTGGGAGCCAACGGAGCATTTTTGAGGCGGTGCTAGAACAGAGGAAAAAGCTATAAATCTTTACATTGAATTTCTCACCGGAAAACATGCCTCCTTTGTCTTGACCTTCAGACGTAGCTTTCTTATGGTGGAAGTTGCTTTGAAACTGCATTGAATCACGTCGGTAGAAGACCGCTAACCAGCGAAAGTTTTGAAGCTTTCAGCGAAAGTTTGTCATAGCATTGCGAGAGCGATCGGCTTGATCGCTTGCCATTCGATGCATTCCCTTAACTATGGGTGCTTAGAGCCTATGAATCCCATTATTTATGCTTGTTGCCAGCCGGAATACTGCCTCGCACGTTCTGAAGCGGACTACCGTTTGGAGTGGTCTGCTGTCGCTCCTCAGCTTGGTACAGTCATCTCAATGGGAGCCGAAGCGCGTTGGAGCGTTGTCAGAATCACAGTTTATCGTCCCGAGACGGCTCAAACAGTGGACAGCGTCTACTTAGCTTATATTCATCCAGTAGGGCTCTCCGTGCCACCAGATGCCGAATGGGATAGCGACCTCATCATTGACGCAGAGCGCGGTCTTTATCTTGAAGTTGTAGCGATCGACAAAGAAGAATTAGCAGTCGGGGCACTTGCAGGTGCGCGTATACCCAAAGTTGGTGATCAGGTGAAAAGCGATGTTGATCCAATGGACGAAGACATGATTATTTATGACCCGCCCAAATTTTGGACGATGCGTCAAGTTGTGCCTTACTTCCCTGTCTCAGAAATGCGGCTTACAGTACCAGAAAGCGATCCTTATGCAAGAGCTTTTGTGTGTTGGTGTGAACCCACAGAAGCAGTTTCTGAGCCTTAACAAATTGGAGTAGAAGAAAAGGAAAAAGCTTTAAGTAACAGAATTGCTCATCACTACAATAAACCCGCAGACCCGTACAAGCGCCTGAGCAGCGCGAGAATCTTGGCACCATACTCAGCCTCGGCTGACCACCGCCAACTGAGGTGCTCCACGCTGGGAGCCACGCCCCGGCTGATCGAGGAAAAACGTGGATCAACTACTGCCTGCACCAACGGTTCCTGATTGGCGTAGGCTTTCAAGTGTTGAATATGGGCGCGCACCCCAATTTGGGTACTCGGAAAGCTAGCAAATTCGCGACTGCCACCAGTTGCGCCGAGACCGCCGAAATTGTTCTGAGCCGGTTTCAATGAACTGCTAAAGCCAAAGAAGTTGGCTTCTAACAAGGCTTGAGCAAAGGCGACATCAGGATTGACACCTTCGATCGCCGCTTCTGCTTGATAGAGTTGAGCCACTTCAGGAAACTTCTGCAACCCTTCGGGGTTAATCTGCTTGAGAAACACCTCATAGTCCGAAGGCAGGAGGTAGCCAGGACCAATAATGTCGCCCAACGCTTCCGGCTCAAAGGACAGGAGTGTCTGCAGCAGTGCTGTCCTTGTCTCGGCATCCCAACCAACGAACACGCCAGCTTCGCGCAGTTCAATCGCACGGATGTAGGTGATACCGCCATAGTGACGCCATCCTGCTGTCGTCGCACGAGGTATGGCAACGGCATGTTGGTCCAGCAGATCGACAGGGACATAGACATTGCCTTCGACCAGGATGCCTTGCTCGCTGCAAAGTTGCCCGTTGATGCTGATCTGGATTGACGGCAAGGGCAAACCAATGCCCCGCTCGGCTAAACGGCGACTCCAAGGCAATAAACCCTTGAAAATGCCGCTTGCCAATTCAATAGGGCGCTCGAGCATGAGGGTTCGATCTGCAAGATTAGTCACAAAGCCGAGACTCAAGACCAGCGCCGGGATGTTGACTTGGCGAGTGAAAGCCAAACTGCCAGTCTCTGTGTCCGTATCAGGGTGAACGCCGCGGTTGACCAGTGAGGGCACTTGTTGCGCGAGCGCTTGCAACAGGAGTTCGGCATGCGTCCGCCGTTCCGTATTATTGGCGATATAAAAAACGCTGGTGCCGCGCACATTCGCACTGGTGAAGGTAGCGGTTTCAAGCGCTAAGGCGACATCGCCGGGTTGTGACCGCACATTAATCCAGGCGATCGCCTTGGGCAGACTCAGTCCCACCGGCACTTCTAAAACTAGAAAGCCCTGCCCTTTCAGCACTCCAGCGCTTCGGTGAAGTATATGCGCCAAGCAGGCTGTATCAATCTCGCCATCAATGGTGCTGCCTTGTCCAGCCCAGAGAAAAATTCGTCCCATCGCTTCACCCCTGCGTTTGAAAAAATCGGTATGCGGATTGCTATTGTTTGGCTTGCAAAGTGTTTAAGAATCAGGAAAGCGCTCATGGAATAGGTGTCGGCACGTAAATACAACGACAGTATCAGCTTCCTTAAATCCAATCTGAGCGAGCTCACCAATGCCCAGCAGTAGTCATTTCCCCTTAACTACTAGCTGATCACTCAGGTGGACACTCGCAGTGCATCTTTATGTACTTCTCAACGTCATCTTCAACCACACACCGTTTGGCAAACCAAACTCTGCAGCGTCCATTACGCAAACTGATTTAAGTGCCAACTTCCTAACGAAAGACTTCCTAACCGATTAGTAGATGGATATTTGAAATTGGTCGTAGTCTTTGTAAATCACGACATTCAATTGCAACCGTACAAGAGACCTTATCTATTTCTTGCGATCAGCTCTTGGTAACCATTGTTCTAAGCCCTCCACTACATTGACGCTATAGGGAAAACACACCGTAACTGGTTCATGAGTACTTATTGTAGTTGAAGATTCGCAAGCTAGAACTCTAAAATCCTATATTTACAGGCACCTTGGAAAACAAAACTGCGCTACAAAATTGAACGTGTCTGCAATTCGGCGTGTCTGCAATATAGACACGCTAGTTGCCTAACGAATAGCTTCCTAGAAGGAACCTCAAACACTTAGTTGAGGGGTTAAACCAAAGTTAGTAGCAATTAGGTGCCGAAGTTGTGAAAATATAGCAACGGGTCTTGGACGAGCTGATGACCGCAGTTGCTGCATTTGCGAGCAACGGGTCTTGGACGAGCTGATGACCGCAGTTGCTGCATTTGCGGTTTTGCTTGCCGTCGTGGATTCTGTCGTCTTTGACCACGTTTTCTAAGTGGCAGGGGCGTGTCAATGGCATATCTAACTTGGAGCGCAGCATACCAGCATCAGCAGTCCTTTCGGTAACTGGGCTGGAGGTCAAGGAGGAGGAAGCGTATAAGACCTGGAAAAAGGTTGCTCTAAATCAAGGATGCCCAAGCTGGCAACGATATTTGAATCATTGGAAGGGGGAGAGGTTTTGGAGGATTGGTTCAGACCGGATTTTTGGTAGATACAGTGCCAGGGTGAGCGGTTTCTGATTCAAAGTGATTCGCACTTGGTTAACAGTCTAATGAACGAACCATAGAACCTGACGATTACTGTTTGGGCTTACCCAGGATGACTCTCACTAGCACCGCGATCGCGATCATGAGGTTGACCACATCGCCACCCGATAACTGGGAAGGCGTAGGAGCAACTGGCAGTGCGCTTTGATTGGGTGAAAGGGCGATTCGATTGGAGGATGGTAAGCAAGCTTGAGGTGGGAGGGTGGGGTTCTGAACGGAGGTAGTCATCTGTGAGACTTCTGGAAGAACGGATGTACCAACCCTCTGAGTTTTAGCGATGACTCTCCAGGGAATCTCCGGTAGTTAAGGATGAACTTAATTGTTTTGCTCCCAAACACAAATCTCTTGCTCTGAAAGCATTTGAACAATTGCCCTCTAACCTGTCAGACCATGTTTCAAGCTTAAAGTCGGGTCATTCACCTTAACTTCGGGAAAGTCAGTCACAATAGCATTAACCAGGTAATCTTGCTTTAGCCATGAGTTCACCCAAGCGAAATCGTGCGCGCGTCCTGACTGCCAGTGGACTCAAGAAGTTGCGGGAGCAGATGAGATCGCATGAAGTAGAGGAACATGCAGGCTTCAAGTACACGCTGGAGCGATTAGGAGAGTTGACTGGACTCGACCCAGAGACGGTGAAGAATGTCCTGGATTGCAAAGGCTCTGATAAACGCACAATCGCCCGTTGTTTTGAATCGTTTGGTTTGACGTTGGAGGACAGCGACCATATTCCAGCCAGCCAAACGATCCCTACCATTGCTGACCCCAATTTTGTCGGACGGGATGAGGCGATCGCCGATCTCAACGCATTGGTCAGCCATAATGCAAAGGTGATTGTGATTCAGGCGAGGGGCGGTGTTGGCAAAACCACACTGGCACGAAAGTATCTCCAGCAGGCATTTGGCTCTTTTCTAGAGTTTCCCATTGCGAAGGAAACGAAGGATATTGCCTCAATCGAGGGACTGCTGGAAGAGAAACTGCGACAACTGGGTGAAGAACCGGGACGAGAATTTTGGGTGTCGCTCGATCGACTCAAGCGCAAACTGCAAGCGGAACGTATCGGCATTTTGATTGACAACTTGGAACCCGCCTTAGATTCAGCAGGTAAATTCATTGAAGCTCATCGTCGTTATGTGGAACTGCTGCGGGTGCTGAGTGATCCGATGGTGAAGTCAATTACATTAATCACCAGCCGCGAACGCTTGCGGGAAGCTGATGTGACGGTGCAGCATTATTCACTTAGAAGTTTGGATGTGCAAGCGTGGTCACAGTTTTTCCAGAGTCGCAGCATCAACATAGAGAACCCTGCTCTTGCTGCTTTGCATAATGCCTATGGTGGCAACGCCAAGGCGATGGATATTATCAGTGGTGCAGTCCTGGAAGACTTCTCTGGTGATGTCGAAGCCTACTGGCAGGCCAATCAAGATGACTTATTTATCGAGCGGGATCTGGAGGATTTAGTTACAAAGCAGTTCGATCGCTTACAACAACTCGATCCTGATGCCTACAAGTTGCTTTGCCGGATGGGATGTTATCGATACCAGGATGTACCAACCGTGCCCATTGACGGATTGTTTTGCTTGCTATGGGATGTGCCGGAGAATCGCCATCGACGCGTGATTAAATCTTTGCAGGATCGATCGCTGAGTGATTTTGAAGACGGATTTTTTTGGCTGCATCCGGCAGTAAGAGAAGAATCGATTACACGATTGAGAGTAAGTGAAGATTGGGAGGTAGGAAATCATAAGGCAGCAGAGTTTTGGACAAATAGTATTGCGGTCGTTGACACCGCTAAAGATGCACTAAGAGCTTTTGAGGCTTACTTCCACTACTTAGATATTTGTGACTATGAAAAAGCAGGCAATGTCGTCGCTTTCGGAAGATATAGCAATAGATCCCAAAAAATTCAAAGCCTTGGCAGTTCGCTCATCAAATTTGGTGTCTGGCAAACATTGATCTTTGAAATCAAACGTATCGTGAATTATATTTCGCCTAGCTACTGCTTAAGCAACCTTTATAGAATCCTATCTAGTGCATATTTACTAACTGGCAATACAAAAGAAGCTATTCAATGTAGTGAGAGATCAGGTGACATAGCTAAGGTCTGTCTAAGTGGTTTAGATACAGATATAGGTAAATCTAAAACAGACTCTAAGTTGCGAATTCTTTATAAAATTTCTCTTATGAATATCAGTCTTTGTAAAATCCTGCTCTGGGAACTTGAGGAAGCAGAAAGAATTACAAAAAAGCTTCTTGAAGACAAGGAAAACAACAGACCTCTTTATGAGTGGAGTGTTTTGGCTTTTCTTCACTCTTGCTCTGACAGAGAAAACGAAGCAATATTCTTTGCTGACAAAGCTCATTCCTTGTTGTCAGATCAAACGCAGGCATTCGACATATGGAATCTTAGTTATGGAGCGATATTCTTAGGATTAGCATACAAAAACGTAAAGGACTTTAAAAAAGCATCTGAAGTTTATCATCAAGCTATAGCGTTTACAGAACAGACTACATATTTTAATCATGTTAAAGCAAAGGCACTAGCTGGGCTAGCAGAAATTCATCGGGAGTCGCAAGAATTTGAAATAGTTTTACTGTATCTCTCTCAAGCAATCAGAATTCTGGAATTTGTTGGAGCTAAGCCTGAATTGGCTGAAGCTCACTATCAATTTGGATTAACTTACCAAGCAATGCAAGAAACTAAGGAAAGTGATGAAAACTTTCAGAAAGCGATTCGGCTGTTCAGTGAAATGGAAGCACCAAAGCAGGTGGAGAGAGTGCGGAAGTCAATGCAAAGTTCACAATGAAACATTGAAAATGGAGCTTTAGAGATGAAAAGCGTTACGTTACGCTCTCATGTTGGCGAAGATGGGATGCTCAATTTGCAAGTTCCCATAGGGATTACCAATACTGAGTTGGAAGTGATGGTGATTGTTCAACCTGTGGTTCAGCCTGAAGTAGAGACATCAGCGCGCGCGGGGTGGATGCCTGGTTTCTTTGAAGAAGTGATCGGAAGCTGGGCAGGTGAGCCACTTGTGCGCCCTGACCAGGGAGAGTATGAGGTACGAGAAAACCTAAAGTGAACTATCTTCTGGACACCAATACCTGTATTCGGTTGCTGAATGACGATCGCAATGCTTCCGTGCCTCGCAGACTGGCGATGCTTCAGCCAGAAGAAATTCGTCTCTGTAGCGTTGTCAAAGCGGAACTTTACTATGGAGCCTACAGAAGTTCAAGGCGGGAGCAAAATCTAGCGACTCTGGGAAGGCTTTTCAACCAATTCTCCAGCCTACCGCTTGATGATCAAGCAGCGTTGCTTGCTGGACAAATTCGCTTTCAACTGGCAGCATCCGGTACACCCATTGGACCGCATGATGTTTTAATTGCTGCGATAGCGCTTGCAAATAACCTGACGCTAGTCACGCACAATACCCAGGAGTTTGCTCGTGTTGCGGGACTGAGCCTGGAAGACTGGGAGTGATTCTCGTGCCGAGACATTGCGTAAACGACTGAGAAACGTCTACCGAATGGATTCCAGCACCACCGCCACACCGACAATGCAGAGCACCAGGGCGATGGCTTTCGGCAAACACAGTTCCAGTAGATTCAACAACAGATCGATGAGTGGCAAGTATTCCACGATGACTGCAAACAGGAGCGCGACAAGCAACCCAAAGAGACTGAGCAGAAAGGTTCTGAGCACGTTGCTGGCAACTCTCAGCAACCAGCCATGCTGCTTTGGTCTGTGCATGATGCTTTTTCCTCCACTAACTTGGTCAAGCGGCAAACCAGGCACCCATCTGCTGAAGCAAGCCCAACACACCCAACGGAGAGCTTTCAGAACGTGCAGCAGGCATCTGTTGTGGATACATGTCATCGCCAACAGCGACTACAAGTAGCGTCAACCCTTCTCTGCCAATCACCTTCACGCGCGTACCTGGTAACGCTTGCGTTTGAGCAGTGGACTGGTAAAACCGGGCAAACCAGGTGGTCGCCAGGAACTTGACTCGCCCTCGTTGATTCCGGGTAATGGTTTGCTCAACCTCACCGATCGCGGCTTGAGCAAAAAACTCAATGGTTTCTGGTGCGACTATCAGACTCATTGTCGGAACTCCCTTGTTGTTTCGGTTTAATGCACTCAGTGTGCAGTCCCAAACCTTTTGCAACCAGGGAAAAACCAGTCGTTAACGTCGAAATTAAGCCTCTTTCTAGGCGGACAACCTCACCAAACTGCCCATCCGCTTTTCAGCGATCGAAGAATTTAGACCCATCCGCAGGTGAATCCCCTTAAAATCGGAAAAACCCGCTTATCTTCCCGAAAGTCGGGTTTTAACTTCGGCAACCCGGATCTTTCACTGAAAATCGCTATGACTTCAGGACAGCCCAAACGTAAACGCGGTGTTGTACTCGCTGCCACGGGACAGCAAAAGCTTCAAGACGCTATCCAAGCCAGGCAGGAAGAGGATAACTTCGGCGAGAAGTTGACGATCGAGGCACTGAGCGATCGCACCAAGCTGGATGCAGGCACGGTTGCCAAAGTCTTGGACGGGGAAGAAGGGGTTGACCGTCGCACGCTGGAACGCTTCTTCAACGCCTTCGATCTGGAGCTAACCCAGGATGATTACGGCAAGCCCATACCCCCAAACGAGAAAAGACCTGCTAAAGAAACTCGTATTGATTGGGGTGAAGCCGTTGACGTTTCTATTTTCTACGGGCGCACCGCCGAACTGGAAACCCTCAAACAATGGGTTGTTTCTGATCGTTGCCGTTTAATCGCTCTGCTGGGCATGGGTGGCATCGGCAAGACCAGCTTGGCTGCGAAACTGGGAGAGCAAATTCAAGGTGAGTTTGACTATGTAGTGTGGCGATCGCTGCGAGAAGCGCCACCGCTGAAGGAGATTCTGACCAGTCTGATGCAGTTCCTTTCGAATCAACAAGAAACGGAGGCAGATTTACCAGAATCGCTGGGTGGGCGGATCACCAAACTGGTGGCATACCTGCGATCGCATCGCTGTCTCCTCATCCTCGATAATGCAGAGTCCATTCTTCAGGAAGGGCAGGCAGGCGTTTACCGTGAGGGCTATGAAGGCTATGGCGAATTGCTGAAGCGTGTGGGCGAATCTTCCCATCAAAGCTGTCTGGTTGTGACCAGTCGAGAGAAGCCCAGAGAGTTATCGGCAATGGAGGGGGAGGCGTTTCTAGTGCGATCGCTCCAATTGCGGGGAGTCGAGGACGCAGATGGGCAGGCAATTCTAAGCGCCAAAGGATTGCACTTATTAGAGACAAACGACCAACGGGACGAACTGATTCACCGTTGTGCAGGCAATCCACTCGCATTGAAGCTAGTCGCTACAACGATTCAAGAACTTTTCGACGGCGATATTGCCGAATTTCTGAGCCAGGAAACGATCGCCTTTGAAGGCGTTCGCGATTTGTTAGACCAGCATTTCAATCGCCTGTCAGAGTTGGAACAGTCCGTCATGTACTGGCTCGCAATCAACCGTGAACCCGTCTCCGTCCAGGAATTGCAGGAGGATATTGTTCCACCTGCAACGAGCCCAAGACTGTTGGAAGCATTGAAGGGATTAGTGGGGCGAACTTTAGTTGAGCAGGGCGAATCAATTTTCACCTTACAGAATGTCGTCATGGAATATGTGACAGACAAACTGGTAGAGCAATTTAGCAATGAAATCGAGACTGAAAACTTTAGTTTTTTTAATAGTTACGCCCTGCTTAAAGCAACAGCAAAAGACTATGTTAGAGATGGTCAAATCCGAGTTATTGTTGAACCGCTTATAGAAAGATTGACTGGGGACTTAGATGACAAGATAGCAATTGAAGCCAAGCTAAGTCAGATCCTCCCAGTGGTGAGAGCACAGTCATCATTACGATCAGGGTATACGAGTGGGAATATTCTAAATCTTTTATGTAAAATACTACGCACCACACAAGTTGATTTGCATAATTATGATTTCTCCAGTCTATATATTCGGCAAGCATACTTGCAAGGGATTGATCTAAATAAAATCAATTTTGCTTATTCTAAGTTCGCCAAATCTAGTTTTTCTGAGACTTTCGGAGTTGTTGCTTCGGTTGCTTTTAGTAAAGATGGAAAGCTTTTAGCCACAGGCGGAGCTAACGGTGAAATCCGCTTTTGGAGAGTTTCTGACGGCGAACAAATACTAACCTATAAAGCTCATACAAGTTGGGTACAATCCATTGATTTTAATTTGAACGGCATGCTCGTTGCTAGCTGTAGTGATGATCAAACAGTAAAGTTATGGGACACACATACAGGTGAGTGCATTCAAGTCTTACAAGGACATCACAACCAAGTTTGTGCTGTCAGTTTCAGCCCTGATGGTTCGACAGTTGCAAGTGCTGGTGAAGACCATACTGTTCGGCTGTGGGATGTCTATACAGGTCAGTGTATTCAAATCTTTACAGGTCATGCTGACTCTGTGGGATCAGTAGCCTTTACTTCTGATGGTTTAATCATTGCCAGTGGCGGGGAAGGTAAAGACTATACTATAAGGCTGTGGGACATTAGGACTGGTGAATGCATCAAGATTCTTCATGGTCACACCAATGTTGTAGAATCTGTTGCTTTTAGCCCACATGGTTCTATCTTGGCTAGTGGAAGTGGTGATCATACTTTAAGGGTATGGAATTCTAAAACAGGTCAATGCTTGCAGACCTTAAAAAGCCACGTTGATTCTGTAAGGTCTATTGTCTTTAGCCCAAGTGGTGACACCCTCGTTAGTGGTAGTAAAGACCATACTGTTAAAATTTGGGATTTTGCAACAGAAAAATGTTTGAAAACTCTACAGGGGCACACTAGCTGGGTAAGAGGTGTTGCTTTTAGTCCAAATGGGCGGCTTTTAGCCAGTGGTAGTGGTGACTATACGGTTAGGTTATGGGATGCCAAGACAGGTCAATGTCTTAGGACCCTGCATGGATACACGAATCAAATCAGGGCTATTGCTTTCAGTCCCGATGGTCAGACGCTTGCAAGTGGTGGTGAAGATCCAACAGTAAGGCTATGGAACGTAGCTAAAGGTCAGTGTACAAGAGCTTTGCACAGCTATTTTGGATGGATCAGCACAGTTACTTTTAGCCCAGATGGAAAATTTTTGGCAAGTGGTAGCGGCGACTGTAAAGTACAACTGTGGAATGTTAACACAGGTCAATGCTTAAGAATTTTTGAAGGACACACTAATTGGGTAAGATCGGTTGCTTTTAGCCCAGATGGAAAGTTTTTGGCGAGTGGCAGCGCTGACTACAGCGTAAGGCTTTGGGATGTGAGTACTGGTCAGTGCATAAGAACTTTACAAGACTATGCCAATAAAGTTAGGTCGGTTGCCTTCAGCCCAGATGGACAAATTCTGGCGGGTAGTGGTCACAATACAGTACTCATGCTGTGGAATGTTAGCACTGGTGAGTGTTTGAGAACTTTGGAGGGACATACCAGTCAAGTAAGAGCGATTACCTTTAGTCCAGATGGAAAGTTTTTGGCGAGTGGTAGTAGTGACTATACGGTTAGGTTATGGGATGCTAAGACAGGTCAATGTCTTAAGACCCTACAAGGGCACAAGAATTGGGTAAGATCGGTTGCTTTCAGTCCGGATGGACAAACCCTCGTCAGTGGCAGCAGTGACTACACCATAAAATTATGGAATACCAGTACAGGTCAATGTTTGGAAAATCTGGAGGGGCATACTAATTGGGTGAGGGTTGTTATTTTTAGCCCTGAAGGTTCTGTTTTAGTTAGTGGTAGTAACGATGGAACCATCAAGTTTTGGAATGTGCAGACAGGCGGTTGCTTGAAGACATTGAGAGTACCTAGACCTTATGAAGGCATGAACATCACAGGTGTTACTGGTTTATCAGAAGCACAAAAGGCGTCACTAATCGCTTTAGGGGCAATTGAGTCAGAGTGATCACGGAAAGAGGCGATCGCTCTCTTTCCCTAGAAATTAGAACTATCAGACTACCGCAAGCTTCTTGAAGGAAAGAGCGATGTTCTAGACGTATGGAAGTGGCTACACAGCCAATCAATAAGCCTTCTGCCTTTTCTTCATCGTTTTGAACGGCATACCACACCGCTTACATGCTGGCACTTCTAGCAATCCAATCACCGAAAAGGGGTTTTCGCAGACCGGACAACGTGGCAGCAGGCGGAGCCTATGACTCTCGCACCCCACAGTTGAGTAAAGCTGCCAAGCGATTCGATGGTACGGGTCTTCTAGACAACAGGCAGCACAGATCCGGATGGTGTTTGGCTGCGATCGTTCGCCTAACGGTGGAAACATCTCCCAAAGTCTATCGACTTCAACCTGTGTGACTTTGCTCAAAGCTTCCACTTGTTTCTGCTTAGGTTTTCTTCCACCAAAAAGAAGATCTTCCCAACGTTTAATTGCAGTGCCAACTTCAAGGATTTTTCCTAACTGACTGGGAGAAGAAAGCCGATTGCCTTTTGCTCGCCGGAACCGATACAAGAAACTGGCAATGCTTTCTCCTGCATGGGGATGGACGATCGTATAGGGGTGATTGGGATTAAAGGTGTACATTCACTAACCTGTTGGTTATTGATCATCCGGCTCAGCTACTGTTTGGTCACCATATTTCTTTAAGACCTGACTCAGCACCTCATTATCGAAATAAAAGGCATCGACCGTTGAGGAGCGTCGAATGACCTGGATCAGAATCTCAACTAGACTTCCAAAGTTGCCATGAGAAGCATTGAATAGCTCCGTTACAGCCTTAGCATCTATTAACTTTAATGGCTCTGGCAACCCCAAAAATTCTCGTTCAAATGTTTTGATTGGACCTGGGAATTCAATTTCGGAAAGGTTGCTGATTTCACAGTAGGGTTTGAAGTAGTCAAACAAATCAAGCTCTTTCAACTTCCTGTCTAGAATAGTCGAACCAAGCAAGATGACTGAGATGCCACACTTCTTCGCTAGCTCAATCAAATCACAAATCGCCTTCTCAGTCATATAATGAGCATTATCAACCAACAGCGTTTCAACTCTGAGTAATTCCAATGTGTTGAATGCTCTGAGACGGTAATCTTCTGGCTTTCCACCGCGAGCACCGCGACCTAACTCCTTCGTAATTTGATTGAACAATTTACGCGAGTCAAAAGAGGTCAGGCAAGTAGTGTAATGTGTTCGCAATGGAATCGGTCGCAATGCTCCCTTTTGCCCACTGATACGATCGACGCACTCCATTGCTATCGTCGATTTACCACATCTCCTGGGACCGATGATTCGACCACTAAGCCTGTCCTCACATCGATTTCTCAGCCACTGCTCCAGAACCACCAATTGGTTTGTCTCCGCAAAGAACTCTCGGTTGATGAGTGCTTTGATTCGCTCTGTCACATTGCCTGCATCTGATGCAGGTTTATACGAGTAACTTAGGGGAATACGCCCTGACTGTGGTTCTGGTAGCATCGCGATCTAACCTCATCAAAACCGTCTGGTTCGGCGTGGAACAATCAGCTTTGGTCGCTGTTCCTCAGCCAGTTTAAGCTGCTGCTCAAAGAATTCTACCTGATTTTTTTCTTGAAGACGCTGCTGCATATCGATCACGTTTCCGGATTCGGCAGGTTGCGTGAGCGATCGAGTGCTGTCTGCACCTGTAGTTTGAGCGGTTGCCTTTGGGGTGACTGGCAATGGTGCCGGGACAGGTTTAGAAGCTACTGCCAACGGCTGCTCCGGCTTCAACTCTGCGATGATTGTTGACGTTGTTGGAGCCGTATCGATTTCTTCAGCCTGGAAGTTTGAGTTTTCAGGGTGACTAGAAGCTTTTGCTGCTGCCCGTAAACGAGTGTGCTCCTGAGCTTGCTGTTTTTGCTTGCCTGCTTTTTTTGTGTCTATTAAGCCATCCTGCTTGCCTTGATATTTCAGACGGGTGCCTCGATTAGCTTTCTTGGTTTGCTTTGCTTTCGCCGTTACAGCCTTTCTAATTTCTTTGATCTCATCTAAGCGCAACGTCTCAGTTGCGAGTTTGTTGGAGTTAATTTGGCGAATGTCAAGCTCTAATTCATCAATCCACAAATTCAGAAGATCAACCTCATCCTCAAGCATTTCGACATAACCTAAGAATCTTCCTGTCTTCTCATTGACTTCCTTCTCAAAAGCAAGCAGACGAAGAATATTGTCCGGGTTATATCTGAGAGTCACAGAAGCTGTATTAACGCCCTTTAATACCTCTCCCCGGTATTTTCGTGTCATGAATCGAACGGTGCCATGGTCGTACAGTTTCGCATCCACGACTTTCATCAAGCAAAGGTCCAGCTTTCGTTCCTCTATTACAGGAGGCAGTTCTCCATCGAGTCCGTCCAACCAAACCCGGTAGCGTGTTCTTGTCTCAAACTTAGGATGATTCTTATGGTTGTGCACGGCGTACAGGTGCCAAGCGACCAACTTGTCCAGGTCTTGCGAACTCAGACACACCTCTGATTCAGCATTCTTCGGGCGCTTCTGCACGCTGGAGCCAGTGTAGCCCGGACAAGCACTCCAAACCTGGCAGTTCAAGCCATGAAAAACAGTCTCTACATCACCGCCATCCGAAACTTGCCGACGCAGATGGCAGGTAAATCCGAGCTCTTCACTAATTATTGCAAGATGTTTGCCAATGTCCTTGACGTGTTGAGACTTTAGGTCTCTGCCGCCATCGGTATAGAGATGACGAAAGAAGCCATAGGGCATTGCAACATCGCGTAAATCATAGTCAGCAGGAAAATACTTCGGAAGAATGGCTCGTCGGATTAACAAGGCAACTTCTTCGGATCCTGGTTGCTTGGCACTGAACAGATGGCTCAGTATGCATTTAGAAAAAGAATCTTTGAGAATTGACAGCCAGAGGCGCGTAGCCCCCTTTTTAGGAGGCAACTTATCATCTTTAACCTTCTCAAATTGCAAGACAAGTTCGCCGTCTTCAAGCTTTGAAAGTACGTCTACTTTAGTATGGTCAACCTGTACAACTTTATTTGGATAGCTGGCTTTGAGAGCCTTACCATCGCGTGTGTTCAGGAGTGGTTCAGTGCCTTGTCCCGCACTGCACTTACCTGCTTGGATTTCTCGTTGCTCGATTAACTCTTTGACAATACGCAGTACCGTTGTATAAGCAGGATACTCTTCTGTGTTGCACTTTTTGGCTGCTTCCTGCTCAACCTTTACATGGACTGCTGCCGCACTCATTATCTTTCCGTTCGTGCTTCCTTTCTCCCAGGTTGTGATGATGAAGGGCTTCCACAATTGAGTCAGCAAGTGTTCACCTTTTTTGCAAGGCGTTTCTGGCGGAATGGCTTCTTCTCCTCCTCGAAAGTATGCTTGAAGCCAGCGGTAGAAGGTACGTCTAGAAACATTAAGATGCGCTAGTACAGCTTTTTTCCTTGCTTTCTTGATTGCCTGATTTAGGGAATCAGCCACCCATTGAATGAGACGGGAGCGAAATTCAGTCGTGGCGACCCCCTGCTGCACAAGCTGTTCGATGAACTTATGAATGTTTGTGCTGTAGCTACTTTCATCGAGCAGTACCGCATCATCAGGGCATTCGGGCAGTTCGGTTTCGAGGCAATCGTCAGACATGGGAGGGAAAGAGGACAGCAAGGGTAGAGTGGTAATACTGTACCAGATTTGGAAAATTTGCGCCACTAATTTACGAATATAGCTGTGGCGATCAGGTGCGCTAAACTCTAGCTCATGTTTTTTGGCTATTTACAGTAAAGGTCAAACAATACCACTACTACCTTCACTGTTTAGCTGGGCGATCGCGTTTTGGATGGCAGTAGCGATCGAACTTTCTGGAAGCGCCGCCAAAATTTGCTGTTCTTGTTGTAACAGGGATTGTTTGAATTGTGGATCTCGCTGCGCTTCTTCGAGAATGATAAGTTGGATCAATTCTGTTTGTTCATTGGCTGTGGTTGCTACATTGCTAGACCTCAATTGATTCAGCAGAGTATTAACCACTTGAGTTTCATGCCCATCTCCCGTAACTA
Source organism: Lyngbya sp. HA4199-MV5 (assembly GCA_019359375.1). GTDB lineage: Bacteria > Cyanobacteriota > Cyanobacteriia > Leptolyngbyales > Leptolyngbyaceae > Stenomitos. Next base: position 17,055 of record JAHHHL010000038.1, on the reverse strand, counting down.
GGCTACGAACTTGATTGCTGGCTTCTGTATACCTAATTTCACCCGCACCAGTGACGTTTGTAATCGTGCCACCCACAAAATAGAAGTTGCTGCCGATGCGTTTAGCAAGCTGCTTCACTTCTTCATTCGTTTCTTCTTGCGTTTTTTTGACGTTTGCAAGATCACTAACCAATCTACGGAAAAGCGGGCTATTTTCCAGGCGAGTCGCAGTGACTTCATATCCCTGGTAAACAGCATCTTGAATTTCTTTGATTCGGCGCTCTACATTGGCAGGATCATCGCTTGTGACTTTCACAACCCATAAGTCTTGCCGCTGCTCAATTCCTTGCAGTTTTAGTTTTAGGTCTGGTTTATCAGTTTGTAGCTTATCAAATGTCAAGCTGAGGGCAGTATAGTCAAATTCTTCGCCCTTAAATACAAGCTCTAACTCATTCTCAGGTTGCTGGAACAGGGAAGCAAATTCACCGGGTTCAAAATTGCGATCGACGGGATAGCGGTCAGTAGGTTGTCCATCCCGATAGCGTCGGTAGATGTAATCACAGCGAACCTCCGTAAAGTTGGTTTTGCTGCTAACGCTCCAGTCTTCAATGCAGATGCCAGTCAAGTCTGCTCCTGAAAAGTCAGCCCGTGCGACTTGAGCACGAACGAGAATGCAGTCTCGTAAGTCAGCATTTCGCAAGTTTGCCTCTGTCAGGTTGGCATCAATCAGAATATTCTTACGCAAGTCAACCCTTTGAAAATCTGCCCCTGCAAGTTGGGTCCGAATGAGGGTACTTCCTCGTAGGTCTGTGCTTTTAAGGTCCGTACTTTTAAGGTCTGCGCCTGTCAGGTTGGTATCTGTAAAATCAAATTCACGCATATCTGCACCTTGAAGATACGCGCCTCGCAAATTAAATCCTCTAAAGTCTTTATCACGGCTACTGCCATGTGTGAGTAATCGCTGAACTTTGGGATACTCCAAATCGAGGTATTGATTATCTACTCTGGCTCGTTCCAAGCCAACTACACCTTGAAAACATGTGCGATAAAGCTTTTGCGCCCGTAAATCAGAATTTGCTAACTTAGCATTGGTAAAGTTAACATTACTCAAATCTAGGTTTGCAAAAGAAGTTCCCCACCAAGAACCGACTATGAGCGCCCAAAATCGTTGGAGTCCTGGATATGACCAAGGTGTTTCTCGAAGGTAGTTAGCGAGCCAAGCAATCAGTGTTAAAAATACTCCATATCCAGCACCGAGCAAAAGTACTGTCCAGTATGTCAGTGGTGAAGTAAGCAAAATTTTGCTGTATGGTAAGCTCTTTCGTTCTAACACATCAGCAATTACCCCAAAACAGCTAATCGTTGCAGAAGAAACACCGCTGACAACAATAACAATTTTAAGAAAATTGGAATTAATGAATAAAATATCAGCAACAGCAATAATGAAACGAATTGCTAGAAAACCAGCGGCACTTAGTCCTAAACACAATCCTGTTGCTACTATAGTCGTTATTAAAAACGCAGAAAAGCCTTGAATAAGACCAAAAACCCCCAATAAAATTGACAATGCAATGACGATACCCAAACTAACAAATAGAGTAAGTGTTACTTTAATTATGTCTTGAGTAATAGCACTTACAAGCACAACTAATACAATTAAAAACGTAATGTGAAGCTGTGAACGAGCGGGATTGTCAATTATGCCGTACAAGCTAATGAATCCGCCAACGTAGCCTGCAAGCACGTTCGCTAAAACACTCAGTATAATGGTTAGCAGAGCCAAAACATTTTTAAATAAAACCTGTTGACCCGCACTCTTACTTTGAAAATCTATGTTTAAACTGTTCTGCCCAAATCGTTTACCCTGAATAGACTTAGCTTTGTGGTACTTCTGCTGATCCGTTTTCATTCCGCAGACCTTGAGTGAGAATCAAAATTACCAGATATGGTTAAAGTCAAACAGTATTAAAAAATCTGCGTTTCTTAACTCTTAGTACAATGGCTTTGAAAAATTAGTCTAGGATAATTAGGATAATATAGCTTTAAGGTTGCTGGGCATCTTGAAATCGTTGATAATTAAATCCACGGACTGAACCAATATTGTTTCATGTAATTTAGCAATATTACTATGCAATCATGGTTGTTTCTGTTTAAATTAACAAAATGTATACCACTCAATCAAAGCAACCTGTTCTACAACTGCAAGGCAATATTCCTGGTTTTCCGGGAACGAATCTTCCAGGTGTATCGATCATTGGCACCCTAATCTCTACTGAACCTCTTCGAGTTGAGAATTTTATAGAGGTTGTTGAAATTGTCAGGGCACGCTCGCGTTCTGAGCAACACGCTTTAGTTAGTGTAGTCATTGATACTGAAGATTTCGTACCAATTTCGTTTCTAGAAGCTGGAGTTAAGCAAAGTTCATCAGTTTGTCGGATTGCAAGGTACTTTTCTCATTCAAGCTTCCTTGACTTTGTGAAGAATCTTGAAGTAGCGATTGAGCAACTAGGGAGTTTTCCTCACAATTTTGATAGCGCTGACAAAGTAATTGAAATCTTCTCCATTCCTCAGCAAATCGCCGAAGGAGTGTTTAGCGAAGCAGTTCGGCAACAATTTCAAGCAGGAGACAAAACTCCGCTCAAAGCACTTCAGGATATTACAGAAAATCAACTTGCCAAAATCTTACCGATTCCGATCGGTACTGGTTTTTTAGTCGGCGGAAGCCATCTGCTCACAAATCATCACGTAATTCCAGATGCAGAAACGGCGGATCAGTGCGTTGCTCAGTTCAGCTTTGCTGAAAACCTACAAGGTGAGAACCAAAAATCAATTGACTACGAATTTGATTCGACTCTTTTTGTTTCTAATCCTGGTCTCGATTACACATTGGTGCAACTCAAGTCAGGTATGTTTACTCGACAAGCAGGCTTTGAACTTGGTTGGATTCAATTAGTTGAAAATGATGAAAGTGTTGCTCCTGGATTGGTATGGGTTGAGTTTGAAGGCAGCCGCGATCAGATTCTCTCAGTAATGGAAGCGGGTAAAGTTGCGATCGATGCCTTGAAATTACGCGGCTACACTATCGACACAGAAGAATCTCTAATCATCTGGCATCAGGATGCTAATTCTTCAGAGGTTGAGATTTATGAGCAGGAAGAGATTAAAGAACTCGGTCGATTAATGGGAGAGGATGCATTCAATGAGCCTGGTAAAAGGGTTAGCGATCGTGCATTGAGACGAAAACGTGGCGACTCTGTAATTGTTGTTCAACATCCGAAAGGTAGGCAAAAACAAATTGTTCTCAACAATAATGAAGTCATTACTAATGGACTCTACGAGGACTTTTTGAGATATAAAGCAGATGCAGATTATGGTTCGTCAGGTAGTCCTGCATTTAATACACGCTGGGAATTGGTCGCACTCCATCATGCTGCTGTCCCTAAAAAACCTGAAGATCCTACTAAGCAGAGTCCGGCTGGAGATCGCACTCCTATCGAGTGCCATCAGGGAGTTAGAACTTGCCGCATCATTGATGATCTCAAACGACGAAGTTTTAGAAATCCAAAACTGAAAAACTTCATTCAAGATTTTGTGATTACGGCTGAGCAGTTAAACTATCCGCCGTTACCAGCCGCCTTGGAGTTTGATGGTCAGCACAGTTACGTGAGCTTGAATTCCAGAATTTTTGCTACTTCAGTTGTTCACAGCGCTCAACAACAAAAAGGAACGATTAAATTCTGGAGTCAAGATTTTGTAGAGCTTGGAAGTTTTGAATCAACGGCACTCAATACAGAAATCTGCTTTAGCCCAACTAAAACCATTATTGCTGAAGCGATGACTGATTCCAGTGTCAAGCTGTGGAATGCAGAGAGCGGACAAGCGATGACTGATTTCAGCATCAAGCTGTGGAATGCTGAGAGCGGACAACTGATCAGACTTTTGACAGGTCATCAAGGAACAGTTATGAGTCTCAGCCTTAATTCTGATGGCAATAGACTCGCCTCTGGAAGTGCAGACAAAACGGTCAAATTCTGGAATCTTGAAACTGGCGAATTTAAAACGTTTGAAGGACATACAGATTTCGTTCGGTCAGTCAGCTTGAGTCCTGATAGTAAGAGAATTGCTTCTGCTAGTGGGGGTGAAAGAGCATTCAAGCTTTGGACGGTTGATACGCTTGATTTTAGATCTTTTGAAGGACACACTGACTTCGTTAGGGTTGTATGCTTTAGCCCAGATGGAGAAATGATTGCTTCTGGAAGCAGCGATAAAACAATCAAGCTTTGGAGAGTTGAGGACGGCGAAGTTGTAAAAGCACTGGAAGGACATCAAGCGGTAGTAGTTCAGGTGTGCTTTAGCCCCAATAGCCAGATGCTTGCCTCTAGCGATCGTAGTGTCGTTAAGCTTTGGAATCTTGCTACAGGAGAGTCGAAGGAGATTCAGGAAGCAGGGGTAGATTTCCTCAGCTTTAGCTCTGATGGTCAAACGATAGCAACTTCAGCAACTTTAAATAAGGATGGAGGGATTGAAGGAGGTATCATTAAACTCTGGAAAATTGATGGAACACTATTTACACTTCTTGAGAATGCTGGTTCTAATTTTAAATTTAATTCCAGAAGTGTTCAATCCGTTCGTAATCTACAAAGCTTAGAAACGCTAAATGCTATTACCATCGAAGCTTGGATCAATCCAATAATGGGTGGTATGGTCATCAGCCGAACACTGGACGCAGCGCATCCAAGACCAGGTGAATTTACCCTCAGAGTAAACTCGATTGGTCAGGCTTTGTTTTCTGTGCTTTCAGTTTCGGCAGATGCATCAACCAAATACTACTCTTCAGTTTCCACAATTCCTGCGCTACAGTACGAGTTCAGCCACATTGCTGCAACCTGGGATGGATCAACTATCAAACTATATGTTAATGGACGTGAGGGACAATCAATGGACGAACCGAGTCCAGTTGACTTAGAAGGGGATTCTAATTTGCCGTCCAGTGCTCCAATCCTTATGGGGGTAGCGCTAAAACAAGGAACATCAGAATTAGCCCATCCTCCTCATACTCGGATTCCAGACTTGGAGCAGTTCCTCTCAGGCACGATCGCTGAAGTTCGTTTGTGGAATATCGCTCGAAGTTCACAAGATATTGCCATGAATATGACGCGGCAATTAAGCAACAACGAGCCAGGGTTAGTTGGTTATTGGAGATTTGAAGAGAGCCAGAGTGACAACGTGTACAACTCTGTGTCTCAGCAAAGTGATTACGGCATTCTTCGAGGGGTAAAGCGATTAAATGCTTCTCAACTATATTTCGCAGCCTTACCCTACGGTCTTAGATTTAGTAGCAATACGGAGCAGGTTGATTGTGCAAACAACAACGATTTAGTCATCATAGAAGCAGTTACGATCGAGGCATGGATTAAACACAAATTTGGTAATTGTTCGCTTGTGAGTCAAGGTGATCTGAATGGGTGCAGCTATTCAATTGCATGGCATAACGGTAAAATCCGAGTGATTTTGCAGGGCGAAAGCGCGTTAAACAGAACAGTAGCTGTCACAAAAGATAGTTTTCCTCAAGATTTGATTTGGCATCATGTCGCGTTCACTTGGGAGCACGCCTCATCGGAGCTTTCTATTTACATTGATGGTAGAGTGCAAGACTCCCTGGTGATTGAGGGGCAGGCAAAGACGATTGTAACTCCTGCCAAAAACCAAACCCTTGGGCTATTTACAAGCTCACTGAAGGGTGTGACAGGTAACTTGAAGATTGGCGGTCAAGAAGCGGAACTGGATGTTCCGCAGTCACAGAAAAGGTTTTACGATGTCGCAATCGCAGATGTCCGACTCTGGAATGTCTGTCGTCCTCAAGACCAGATTAAAGCAAACATGTCACGGCGGTTGAACAGCGACGTAGAGAACGACAATGGTCTGATTGGCTACTGGCGACTCGATGAAGGCAGTGACGATCGAGTGATAAATCTTGTATCTAAAACACCAGCTACCATTCATGGCGCAAAATGGTTTCCGATGCCAGTCGTGTCAGAACAAACGACAACTGCCAATACCAACTTTCCTGAGTCATGATTTGCATTTGAGAATCGGTGTGAGATGCTCTGGAATTCCAGCCATCTGAATTGCGTTGCATCCCAGCTTGTAGGCAAACTCCACCGATCGCCCTGCTAACAGCGCATCATAAAAGCCGATCGCAAATTCGATCGCCGCTTGATCTCCAATTGAGCGCTTCATGCCTACGACACAAGCAATATGTTGCGAGATTGCTTTCGCTTGGACTTCTGAGTAACACGCATTCAGCACCACACACTCAACCTGGTGAGTAAATAAGGCAAACAAACTGGCGATCGCTGCTCCAGAAACCAACTTCGGTTGCCCAGTTTCATCCTCAAACATCAAGCCTTCTGGCTCTGCATCGGTATCCGAAACGACGCTGAATTTACGAGCAGATAGCGGCTCGTTACCTGAATTTTCAGTTCCAACGCCATGACCTGAGAAGTGAACAATCTGGGGCTGATAATCGAGCAACGCCCGCTGCATGTCTCTAGCAGTTACCGCCCACTTTGAGATCACCTTAAACTCATCTCGATGGCGCGATCGCCTCAGTCCCTCCTCAATCTCGCGTACCTCTTCCCCCAATCGCAGAGAAGGAGTTCCCTTGGGGTTTGCCGCCAAAACCAGAATCGTCTTGACCAATTGAGGTTCACCAGCAACCCTAGCGCCCTTGTCTGAAATGGCTGGCTGATGGGTAGCTTCTTGATAATGAATATTTCCAGCCCCAGTGAGATTAGTAATGCTGCTACCTGAGATGTTGAAAACTGCTCCCTGCACATTACCCATCGCCGTCCCGCCTGACATTTGTCCGATCGCCTGATTGCGATCGCCCTCCACCGTTTGCCCAACTTGCGGCGCTTGAGGATGAGAACTCTTTGAAGAATCAACGGTATCTGGAGCAGACGAATTTGTAGCAGCCTGATTGGGATCAGGTCGTTCATTAGTCATTTCGTTTAATCTGCCTCCTACCTAATTCAGTGTCACATTACCCTGCACGTTGCCAAGTACATTGCCACCTGTCACCTGACCTGTCACTTGGTTCTGATTGCCAGTAACAGTCTGGATAATCTGATTGCCGGGAGTCCCATCAGGAGCATCTTCTTGCAGAATCTTGGCGATCGCTTGTGCCAGTTCTGGATTGTCTTTCAATAACGTCTCCAGTTCCTCTTGGAAAACAGCTTTACGAGCTTCACTCTCTGGTTTTATAGCCACCTGCTCTGCTGCTACTTTCATGTCTTCCTTTGCCTCCACCTCCGGATGCAACTTCGACCATACTGCTTTAGCTTTATTCCAAGCGTCCTCACCAAATTTCTCCGCAACTTTTTCTGATGCCTTGCCACCTAACTTTATTAAGAAAGGTAGGAAAGGGGAAAGGAAAGCAGTTAGCAATACAATGTCCATTAGAAAAGCTTCCGTTGCTGACAAAGATGAGAAAACTCTAGAACATAGAAAGTACCAACCTCTTCCCTCATTTCAAGAAACCAAGTTGGTTGTATCTATATCTTTCTCTACTCTATCAAGATAAACGCTCTTCAATGCTATCGCCCCCTTCTTCGTCACCATGCATTAACGTATGTAGCGGTAAGGTCGGCTCTGTCGCCGAAAGTGAACGGGACAGTAGGCTTAGGAAAGCCTTGTCGTCGTTGATCGGTTCCCATGTCTACTCGGTTTTGTTTCAGTAGCGTCATCTCCAAGCAGCTATCATGGTGCTGAATGTCCGCTGGTCTTGCCGCTATGCCTTGTCCTACTAGAGTTGGGAGGAAATGATGCTAGAACGAGATATTGAAGTAGACCTTTCAACGAGCAACTGATGGGTGCTTAAATAGGTCCCAGCATTAGACAAACGGGTTCGACCGTATTTGAAACGAACGATGCGTGGAGGATCGATGAGATGTCTACCGAAAGCAAAGGAGCCTAGAAGTAGCTTTATCGTTCGGTCGCTTCAGCCAGAAAGACACTGGACTTTCGGTTGAGTGCGAAACGAGGTGGCAAAGCAGTCACTCGGTTTTTCCGTAAAGCCCTCAGATCCTAACTTGTCAAGAGACCTCGCGTGATTAATGTCCACAAGAATGCAGCTGATCTGCTCGCCGTCAATATGCTAAAAAGCTATGAAACGCTGCCAGCAGAAACTGAACGATGGCATGTGAGGTTTCTGCATAACAGCATGGAGCAAGTTCATCAACACATGAAGCGAAGCACCAAGCCAGCGATGGGTTTCCAGTCGTTCAACACGGCGAGACGAACCTCAAGGGGAATTGCAGCGAGAAATATGATGCGCCTCATGCGCTACTGTCGCATCTTCAACGTAGCTCGAAGGTGGAACTGTTAACTAGGCGCATAGGATTGATTGCCAATAATCGATAGGGCAGTGCTTACGGCTACTACATGTCCAAGCCCGCGCTTTCGATGCCCGAAAATCACTGGCGACACGCTGCATCGCCTCCGGAGAACCTTGCCAATCCTGCTTAGCACAAGCTTTTTCTCAAGTTGAAAGGCGGAAAGCAAGAGCCTTAAAGGGTTAGGGCGATCGAAAATTTGTGCCGTCAATTTGATAGAATTTTAACAGAGCGATTTCTACGGAATATCAAAACTTTGATGGAAACTTGCTTCAGGCTTAAAGTTTAGTAGCGTCGAAACTACTTCCAGTAATGTTCTTAGCGATCTCAAATTTTGCGCCACTGATTTACGAACGCTCGAATATGAGATTTTTCACCAAAAGCGATTTTTCTGCCAAAAACCAATAAAATTGTGCCACCCATTTGCGAAATCTGAGCGGTGAGGGGTAAATGTGGTAAAAACGTTGAAAGCTCTTCAGACAAATGGTTTCAGGCTTTGGAGGACTGTGCCACCCATTTGCGAATTGTGCCATATTTTTTGGCTGTTCACAGATGTCTAATTATGTCAGATTATGCCAGAATTAGCCAGTTATTTGGTTACAAATTTGGGCACACCCCAGAATGGCGCGGCTGCGATCGACGGTCGGATCAGTCAAGCAAATGGGCGGCTGAAGGCTTCCAAGTCGCGGTGCAGCATTGAGCGGCGCGGTGGTACATTGTGGCTCCGGGGCACGCTGCCGCCTAAGCCTGGTGCTGTGCAGAGTGAGCCGTACAGACAGAAGTTAGCGCTGGGCGTGAAGGCTACCGTCGCGGGGTTGCAGCACGCGGAAAAGCAGGCGCGGCGGCTGTCGTTGTCGCTGGATGATGGCTCGTTTCAGTGGTCTGATTGGCTGGAAGCTGATACGAACCTCGGCACGGTGGGCTACTGGGTAGAGCGCTTAGAGGCGAATTACTGGCAGCGTCGGGCGAAGTCACTGAAAGCCCTGGAAACGTGGCAGTCCAATTATGCGCGGGTGTTTGTCAAATTGCCCTCGGATCAGCAGCTAACAGAACAGGTTCTGCGTGATGCGATCGATGCCACTGCACCCGACAGTCAGCCGCGCCGCCGCACGGTGCAGGCACTGGCGAAGCTGGCAAAGCTTGCGGGGTTAGAGGTCAACTTATCAGAGCTAACCGGAAACTATTCGGCGCGGTCGGTGAACCCGCGATCGCTGCCTACAGATGCGACGATCGCGGCGGTGAGGGATGGCATTGTTAACCCTGGCTGGCGCTGGGTGCTGGGGATGATTGCTTGCTACGGGCTGCGTCTGCATGAGGTGTTCCATACTGACCTGACAGACTTTCCGCTGCTGCGAATCACTGAGGATACTAAGACCGGGGCGCGGTTTGTCTATCCGCTTTATCCAGAGTGGGCTATTGCCTGGGAGCTGGGCGATCGGGTGCTGCCAGCGCTGCGAGTGCTGGGCACGGCTGGCAATACGAAGCTGGGCGCGAAGGTGTCGGGGTTTTTTAATGAGAAGGGCTTACCGTTTCGACCGTATGATTTGCGGCACTGCTACGCGCGGCGGTGCTTTGAGTTTGATTTAGGCGTTGACCTGGGGGCGCAACTGATGGGGCACTCGCCAGAGGTGCATAAGCAAACCTATCGCGCCTGGATTGATGAGGCTACCTATCGAAAGGTGTTCGATCGGCTGGTGTATCGGAGCGATGCACCAAAGGCTCCGTGAACGCTTCGATCGTGACTTCGATTAATCCTGTTGCCGCTTTGACCAGGTGCGTTTTATCTTCTGCACTGAGCGGCACAGGTAACAGCAGGGTTGCTTTTCTTCCAGATGGCAGGATGATTTCGTGTAAGTCAAAGTTTTCTTCCATCCTTACCTCTTTCCCGCTGGTTTACGCCGCCGTGCTTCGACGGCGGTGAGGTTGATTTTGATGAGGCGATAGCGACTTGTGCCCGGTCGATCATCGATCCACTCAATGCCCTCGCGCCATTCGCCGCTGTTGATGCGTCGGAGGATGGACGAGCGGCTGTATCCACGTCCGAGCGCTGCGGCGGCGGTTTCGAGGGTGACGAGTTCGGTGGTTTGTTTGGTATTCATACGCCTTCAACCTCGTTCGCTAAACTGCTTCCCTGCTTTCTGAGTTCAGAATCTGACCACAACAAAAAAATGGTTTCCATTCTTCGGTGCATTTGCTTACAGCACTCCGGATCTCCGGCTTTGCAGTCGGCATTGTACTGATCAATTGTCCACGCCTTTAAATACTCGTATTCGCTACCTATGGGTGCTTTCCAACAAAAGTAGTTCATATCTTTGGCTCCTGGGTGTGGTGTAACTTGCCTGAGTAGCGGCTGTGGGTGTGGATGAACTGCAACACGGTTTCGACGGCGCAGCACTGGTTGATGAGCTGCGAGACTTTATCCATCAAATGCACCTGTACGTATTGCTGCTGCTTGCGTCCGTCCGCGTTGTAGTAGCGGTAGTAGTAGCTGGTGCTGGGGCGCTTGCGCGTCTTGTTGCCCTGGCGCTCTTCGATCCAGCCAGAGGCGTGACCTTTGCGGGAGTAACGGCGCTTGCGCGGCTGTTCTGGGGTATGGTGCAATGGGTTAAGGTGCTGACCGTCTTTGGTGGCGATCCAGCCGCTGGGCGTGATGCGCTCGATTTGCGCTGCTGGCACCACGTATGCAGGGTTGGGGTTGTTCTCGCACCAATAGGCTTCAACACTTTCGATTAGCGCTAGCTGCAAGCCACGTAGCACGGCGTTAATCGGCTGCATCGCTTACTCCTTTGGCTGTGATGCCGAACCGCCAATCGGAGCGTAGGGTGCAAACGGCTTCTACAGGGTCGTGCAGACCTTCATCCCAGAGGCTCTGGAGTTTGTTGAGTGCCCAATCGCGCCGCCCATTGAGCAGGTAACTATCAATCTGCATCTCAATCTCGTTGAAGGGTGGGGATTTGCGATCCTGCTGTTTGTGCCGTGCCTCCTTTTTGGCTTCGTTTGACGTGAATTTTGCCCGTAGCGCTGCTACCAGGAAGCCGCCCGGATTTTTCACCACACCCTTAGCCCGTGCCTCTTCTAACGACGAGATGGCGTTTTCCACAGTTTTGGTGCCAGCAGCGGCACCTTCGTTGCAAAGCGTTTGGAGAATTGTTTCCTGAATTGTTTGGTTTGGTCTTACCCGCGCTGCTTTGACTAGCTCTAGAAGCGCCTCTAGCTCTTGCTTGTAGAGGTCTGAGCGTGTACCAAAGCCCTCACTGTTAATCGACCGAAGGGAGTCCGCTTGAACGGGGTGGGTGGGCGGCTCTTCTCTGTTTTGTTGTTTTAAAGATCTTTTAGATCTGTTATTGGTACATTGTCGATCCTCAAAACTGCTTTCCTGTGCAGGTTCTAAAAACGATGGGGTGACATTTTTGTCATGAGGGGTGACATTTTTGTCATGAGGGGTGACATTTTTGTCATGAGGGGTGACATTTTTGTCACCCCTAAAGCCTGTTAGATTTTGCCCTTTCCAGCGTTTGATCTTAAACATCCATAGCTCTGCATTTTCAAGCTCTGCCGCTGCACGGAGGATGGCGCGGCGGCTAACTCGAGCCTGACTGCTAGTTCTTCTTGTGTGGGCATTTCGTTGATGCCGCTAAAGGGGAAGAGGGTGCAGAGATAGAGCCATAGACGGTAGGTGGTCGGTGATAATTTGGCATCAATGACACGTAACGCTATTGCTGGTTTCATCGCGTAGTAACGATTGCTGCTGCTAAGCGCCTTTTCTTCCAAGTTGACTAGCTTTGCTTGGGCTAACTGCTCCCAATGCTCTCGGTCTTCAGGAGAGTCAAAGTTTCTAACCATTGGAAACTTCCTCTCCTGGCGGGTTGAAAGGGAACCACTCAGGCAGCAAACCTCTTTTCCTTAGCTTTCTTACTGCTGCGAAATAAGTTGAATTTTTCAAATTGCAGCCCTGTTTTACTGCTTTTTGCAAGCTGGCTGCGGTTGGATAGTGTTCTAGGTCTAGGGTGACAAGTAGACTCCACAACTGCCATTCTGATGCTGTGAGGGCAGGCTTAGCCTGTCGCAACTCCTTAGCTAGTTCTGGGGTAAGTGGGTAGCACTTTGCCCCATTTGAGCCGTATGGCTCTTGCTTGTGTCCCTGTGGAGACACAGAATCATTGGGTGTATTTGTCATGATTGGGGTGTATTCATTCAAAAGCCGCCCCGCGTTTGTTGGCACAGACGCGGGGCTTTTGTTTGGGCAGAGTTAAGAGGCTGAGGCGGTGGCTTGTGGCTCCATAAGGAGCGGCATGAGTTGCTGATTTTGCTTGTGCTTTGCCAGTCGCGCTTTCAGTTCTTTGGTCAACGCAATATGGACTAGCTCACTCAGGCTGATATCATCCAGCGCGGCGATCTGCTTAGCCAGTCGGAACGTAGCAGGGTCGGTTGAGAAAGACGTGTTCTTGGTTCTGTAAATTGCTTGTTCCATTTGTATCGCGTGCGAGACACTGCGGTCATGGTAGCGCTGTAACAGATGCGAGTCAAGTAATTATTGACTCGTTACAGAATCATGTGCGTCTATGGAGTGATGGGAATGTATATACAGCGGGAAATGAGCAAGACGCTCTACACCGAGACTGGGCTAGCTCGGCTTGCAGAAATTATTAAAGCGGCACGACAGCACAAGAGCTACAGAGAGTTTGAGGCTGTAACGGGCGTGAGTCACGCGACGCTGCGACGGCTGGAACTCTGCGAAGTGCATAACCCAGAAGACAACACGCTGAGCCAGATTGCCCCGCTTACGTCGTTCACCCTGGAAGAATTAAAGGCAATTGCACAGGAGCGCGAACGAGGGAAAATACGGAAATATCGACTCGCTGAAGATGTGTTGCCGATTGTGGCTGAGTTGCCCAACCGGGAAGCGGCGCGACTGGCGCAGATGATTGTGGGTAAGTTGGGCGGTGTAGACTAATTTTTTGCCCAACCCTAAGCAACTTTAAGCACCGAATCACGAGCGGATCGCCGCCCCCACACGGGTAAATCACCGCGAAAACAATGCAGCGCGATCGACGTGTGATATCATTCGATCGGAACAGAGAAGGTGCTGCGTCAAGGGGGAACAAAACTGACGGTACGGCACGGGCAACGCGCTACAGTTGCATAGAATTTTTAGCAGGGGGTTAAGCCCTCATCCAGCGCGCTAAAAATGCGGTCTAACCGCTACCAAACCCTCGATCTGCGGATCGGGGGCTTTTGGTTTTAAAGCAACAGTGCCCCACCACGAGGGCAGGGCACTGTTAGACCAGATGAAATGGAAGTGTCGTTGCAAGCGCCCGTAGCGTGGGCGGCATCCTCATCATACCCCCTTGTTTCGTCGTTCGCATCACCGCGCTTGACACCACCGCCGCGTATGATGGAGGGGCGATCGCTTCCTGTAAGTGGGGGACAGTAGGCTGAACCAGCCATTACGGCTCCAGTAGGGGAACTCCTTATAAGAAATAGCCCTTGCAGGCTTTAAGCGATCGCACCCCTCACACCCCAGAACGCGAACCGATAATAAGGAAATCCTTTTGCTGTATGTTATCGCCACGCTGCCACGCAAAAACCGCGCGGCGGTTGCTACGCGGTCGGGGTGGGGTTTGAGAGTGTTACTAATTACTCAACCCTTCTAAGCGTTCGAGGATGCGGCGGTTTTCGGTCTGTAAGCCTCGGATTTCGGCTTGTACTGTTTCCCAACGCGACTGGCTGAGCTGCATATCCTGTTGCATCATGCGTTGTGTGGTGAGAATGCCGTCGATCGTGGTTGTATTGCGTTCGGCAACTCTGGCAACGGTCGCTAAAAGCTGTCGGATGGTTTCGAGTTCGTCAAAGCGTGATTGGTCTGTCATGGTTGGGTGTTTTGGGGTATGTGGATTTTAGCAAACGCGGGGTGTTACTTCCCGCGCTGGATAAACACGGTGCAGGCAAGGCTGGCGATCGCCTGCTCCTGCCAGTCGGGTAGCATGGCGGCTAACTTCTGCGCGATCGCTGCCATCTCAATGACATCGTTGTCGTTAGCGGGGCGAACCGTCGTCCTGGGCGGCGGTGCGTCGGTGGGAGCTGGGGGAGCTGCGGCTTGTTTGCGTTGCTCCAGCGTTGCCAGCAGTTCTGGCGTTTGGGTCTTGCCAAGCTTCCATTTACCTTTCACCCACTCGATCATGACGGTATCGCCCTTTTTCAGGTAATCGCAGAGTCCGCCGATCTTGTAGTAGATGCGAACCTTTTCGCCGTTTTTGTCGAGCTGGGTGGTGTACTCAATACCGTTAACGGTGCTGGTGGCTTCCTTGGGGTTGTAGTCGAGCTTACCCCATGCGGTTGTAACGTCGGTTGTGGTGGTCATGCGGTGATTTCCTCGCGGTGGGTGAGTATGTGCTTAAAAGGGGAGTGGGGCATGGGGACGAGCTAACCAGGGGCTAACTCTTGCAGGTCAAAGCATTGAGTCTCTTGATTCCAGTAAACCCAGTGACCGCTGCGGATGTCGTAAGCGGCAATGACGCGGGGGATGTGGCTCATTGCTGCAACCCTGCTGTGTAGCGTGTGCCTGTGCCACCGCTGCGCGAGGGTCCACCGTTGTTGGGTGGCGTGTAGCTGAGGAGGATGAGCAGGGCGATGGCAGCGACTGAGCTTGCTCGTATCGTGAGTAGTTTCATGCTTAAAACCCCGCTGCTTTTTTTGCTGCTCTGCCTGCCGCTCTGCCTTCCCAGTATTCGGGATAGTCGCTCAGCGAACCGCGAGCACCCTTGTTGTAGAAGGCGTGATCAAAACCGACTTGCCAGCGCTGGTCTACGGTCATCGCCTGGGCGCGAAGGGTGGCGAGATTCTTAGCAGGGTCTAGCGTTGTCCAGGGGACTTCGCCATTGCCCAACGCTTCTAAATACTGTGCTTCTAACTCTGCATCCCTGACAGCAGCGGGATCGACGTGTAACATGGTGGTAAGACTCCGGTTCATCAAATGTGTATGGGGTTGGAGCATGGAAGCCGCTTCATTCTTGGTTGGGTGAGCGGCTTTGTGCTGTTTGAGGTTATTTGGATAGCTCGGCGATCAATGCGTCTGCTATTTCAACCGCCTGCTCAGCAATCGCTTTTGGAGGCTCACCCTGCCATTCCCAATAGTTATCCGGTCTGATAAATTCCCATCGCCCACCAGCTAATAGACCCTGAACCGCTTTTGCTGCGAAATACTCGCGCTTGGTAAGTCCACCTTCTAGACCGCCGTGCGTATCGTGCAAATGGACTGGAAAAGCTGATTGGTGCTTCATTGTTTAAACCTGGGTAGTGGCGTTTGCTGCGCCTGTCTCTCTATTTTACTTCCTAGCTCGTCGTAACAACGAGTTTTAGCGTTTTGCTTCATTTAAACTTCATGCTGGCATAAACTTCACAAATACCGCGTAACAACGGGTTAGAATGGTGGCATGAAAGCAGACCAACCAAGAGTTAACGGCAAGTTTGGACAGAAACCAGGAGCGGAGAAGCGCGGGGATGCGATCGCGCTGCGTCTGCCCGTGGCGCTGGATGCACAGGTACGCGCTGCTGCGGGGTGGCAGAGTGCGGCGGATAACTCTGCGCTACGCGACTGGGTAGAGACGGCGCTTAGGGAGAAAGCAGAGGGCAGAGGGCAGAGGGCAGAGGGCTATACTCCAGAACGCATTAGAGAGGCGATTAACCGCATCGCGTTGCAAACGCCGCCGAAGCAACGCGGGGCTGTCCTGAAGCAATTCAACGCGCTGGTGGGCGAATTACTGGCAAATGGTGATTAATTCTCCGCCCTCTCCCCTCGCCACCTTGAGCATTCGAGCCAACCGGAGCTTAAACGCTGTCGCGGTTGTCAAGGCTGAAAAAACAACCAATTAAAAGCAGCGAAACGTTAAGGATCTGCTGTCAGCCACTCTAACGGTGCGCGGTGGTTGTAGCGCTTGGCTGACAGCAAACAAACAAACCAGATCGCTAACCGCTCAGTGGTTGTTTTTTCGCGGTAGCTTGAGCCTTGACAAGTCAAATGGTGCCGCTACGCTGGGGACTGCTGCGACGGTAGCTGATGCTCTCGCCCATCGCTTCTCACCGTACCGTCGCTTTGCTAGACCTGCCAGCGGCACCATTTGACAGCGACAGCCAACAAACAAAACGTGCGAAGCACACAACTTGATTCACGCGGCGTTACGCGGCGTTCTGCCGGATACCACGGCGTTTGACGCGGTGGACTCGGAGCGCTGGACATTCAAGACGAACAGTGATCACACAAAGAAAAAGCCCTCACCGCCTGGAGCGTCGGCAGTGAGGGTGAGATCGTTCTGTTGTCTAGTGTCCGTTACTGCGGAAGCGATCGCTGAGGATATCGGCTAATCGTTGTACAGAATCTTCTACTCGCTGCACTGACTCTGCTTGTGCAGTGATCAGGTTTACCAGGTTGAAAATTTCAGCATCAAAGCGTTCTCCGTGCGCTGCCAGTGCCTGCGCGTTGGCTTCTAGTATGGCTTCGATGCGGTCAAGGCGGGATTCACTACGCGCGATCGCGGTCTGATGCGCTGTCGCAATCTGGTTATGTGTAGCGACCTGCAATACTAATCGCTCAAACCTGCAATCAAGACAATTTCAAACCAGGATTAATTGCAATTATAAAAACGCTCAAACCAGCATTAGTTGCAACTGAGCCGAGATTAAG